>NZ_JANUEX010000004.1:0-625440 GCF_024808755.1 Rahnella sp. BIGb0603
GCATGGTTCGAGCAATCAGATGTCACCGACAGAATATGAAAAGCAGTATTATCAACGGCTCGGAAGTGTCTAGATTATCCGTGGCGATTCACATCATCATTTGGACCTTGGAGTCACTATGTCCAATTCATTCAACGATCAACACCTCTGGAAGAGTACAATTAGTCAAAGTATACTTTTACTTCCTTTTAACAGCATAAAGTAAGAAAAATGAGCAAAATCACTTATACATGCAGCAAGTGCAAGGCCCCTGGAGAAGTCGATTCAAATGATTACGAAACCGAAGAAGAAAAATTTGAAGAAGGAATGGGTACGAAAACCGAATATTGGACAGAAATCGAAACTCAATGTGATAATGGTGAATGTGGCAATTCGATTACGATAATGCTCAATGAAACTGAATATCCTGAAGATAATTTTGAAGGAATAACAGTGAACTCATCATCTGGGGCAGATAATATTTTCATTCACTGACTAACGTTTTTCAATTAAAGCCGCAAATGCGGCTTTTAGTGATGTGTTATTGAATTCCCTTTCTGTTAAATACAAAACCTGTTTTTTTCATTGTTGGTATCACTAAATCAGCAGCTTCGGTGCCAAATGGGTTATTGCTTGAACAACCAAGCATCGAAGTACCAATAGAATCGCAGAAAAGCTGTCAAAGCTGCCCGATTACGTCATTTCCGCGTCAGACAGGGCATGCGACATTCTTAATTGGCTTACCTCTCTCCCCTACAGCTTTACGGGTGAACTACTGATGCGAAACCAACAATGCGAAGTATCTCACTAGTTACTCTGTGCGAAAAGTAGAAGTCAGTTCTTGAAAAATGGCTACGAGAGCCGCGGTTAAGATCAATGAACGTAGCGTGCTTTCACCACCAGTGATTCATCAACTAGCCATTTTTCAATCAGCCACGGGCTCTACAAATTCTGTAAAAGACCTCGAGCCTCACATGCATCAAGGAAAGGTTTTCTAAGAAAATTGCAATCGGCGTATGGTCGACTCCGAGTCTGCCGGGCCAAAGTTGCCAGAAAATCATAAGGATTTCGCCCATCCTCTCTCCATTCGTCGAGTACTTGTGTCAGCCAATACTTGCCAGCACTTTCATCGCAAAATTTAGCTTTGTAACGTTCCTCAATGCCATAAACATCCTTCCATGTATCAATTTCTTCGGTAACAGCAGCAGGTCCGAATTGCAGGGTGATATCAGCAGGTGTCAGGTTGGCTATATCTGAAGATTGCAATGTTACTTGTAGCTCAATTGAATGAGCCTCAAGTTTGTAAGGATAGAAAGCAGCACGACGATGAACGGCTCTTACAGGGTCTTTTGGTGTGTAAGCGGGGTCATTAGTTGTCTTATAGCTGCTATTGCAATAATGACAGGCTGGCACAAGATTACGAAAGTTTATTGAATTAAAAGGATATAGTGCCTTAGGCAAGTAGTGGTCGTAAGCTTCGCGTTTAGTATGGTATTCACCAAGTAAGTCGCTGATACCACAAAACGGGCATTTTCCAGTTTTATTTATTTGCACAAAGTTCTTGTAGTGATCGTTAATGTCACCAATCTTGGCGCGTAGAGCAGCAAGATCCAGCAATGACTGCGTATATAATCCTTTGAAAAACGTACCAAGTTGTTCTGACAGTTTTTTATGGTTCACCGCGATATCAGCGTAACGAGCTAGGCGTGTATTCGGCACATTGGCACATATTTTCTCTAGATTATTATTGCCTTGGTACCACCGCTTAAACTGAGCTATTTGATCTCGCGAGAGCTGGGCGAAACTTTGATAAATAGCTTGAACTTGACTTGAAAAACGATCTCCTGCCTGAGTGTCGCCATAGGCAAAAGATGTCATTATCTCTTTGAGAGGCTGATTAGCATCAAAAAGAGTCAAGTCATATGGACCTAATTTCCTCGCTCTACACCACACTTGATAGAAAATGAAATTGATAAACCGCTGCATTCTCTCCATTTGATGTGGTACATAAGTGTAAGTAAACAACATTAGCTATGCCCCTCCTCACTGTCTTGTGCATTCTGTCCAAGAATCGCATTGATCAACAACAGTTTTTCCACCGAGTCGCCTAATTGCTGGTGAATTTCGGTAATCAGAGCTTCCCTATCTTCCCCACCTATCTCAAAGCGTCGTCGTAAATCTTCTAGAAGGGACTGTGCATAACCACCAATAGTTTCATGCTTCCCAAAGGTGTTCATAGTGATTTTGTTGATAGAGGCGCCAAGCGTGTTGTAGTCTGGATGGCTAATGCTGACAACTCCACTTGTTTCGTCTTTGCTGAATACTAAAACTTTGTCCGGTTTACTATCTGAAATCAGAAACGGAGTATGAGTGGTGATCAACATTTCTTGCCCCACATCCCTTTTATCTGGTAAGCACTGACGCAGACGGGTGATAAAACTGGCTCGCCAATTTGGGTTAAGGTGGGTTTCAGGCTCATCGAGCAGAAGCAGGCAGTTAGTGTCACGGAATAGCATACACAAACCAAGGCTATGCAATAACTGGTGTTCGCCATCCGATAGCTCTTTGAGAAGCATCGGCTTCTCGACCCCTATTTTCCTGAAATAGAAGTGTTTAAAGCGCATGATTCGCTCATCAGATGCTAGCGTCGGTACTGTTTCACTAACATAGTGACTGGTTGAAGTGTATAAATCCGACTTAAGCGTATCACTTACAACATAAAGGTTAAGAGCTAACAACACCTGAAATGCCTGGAATAGAGCCAATGGTGAACCGTCGAAGTTTTCACGGAAGGCTTGCTTAGTTGCCTCATTAACCCGGTAATCTAAGATTAGCGTATCAGTGCCATCATCGACGTAACTCAAGGTAGCGCATCGCTGTAAGGCATTAATCATTAATGAGGATCTTTCGTCGCCTTCCAATAAATGGAGAATATTTAGACGATAATGGAGTCCCCCCTGTTCATCGATATGGAACTGTAGAGCGGGATTACTATTGACTATGTCTTCAGGTAATTGGTATTGATTTTCATCTTCACTAGCAAAAGCAGCAAGTTGTTCTGGTCGCAATTCAACACTACGACGAACGATAATGCGGAATTCCTGCAGCCCTTCAATTCCAACATCCTCGCGGAAAGGTCGCAAATTATCCTCATCGATAAACAGCAGGTTGCACAGCAAGATAGCCTGGCTGAATCCGTTATCAAGATATGCAAGTCTGGTTTCTGGGTGACCGGGATATGGAAGTTGCTGGGTAAGTGCGTTGTAGTACTCGTCAAATTGTACAAAACGCATCTTAAAAAAAGGAAGACTAAGGATTTCGTTCTCGCCTGAAGAGTAACCAAGCACGTACTGGGGTAACAGCATGTCTATATGGCTACTAGTGAATGCTTCATTTATATCCGTACCAAAGTCACTTTGGTTTTCCCAAAGAAAGCGCACCGATTCACCAGCATTTTTCCGTACAAGCACTTTTGCCCATTCGGAACTGCTAGAGCTACGGTATTCAGGAAGGACTCGAATCAAATAATCTAGCTCAAAGGAAATGGGTGAAAGATCCAGAGTCTCATCTTGCAATGCTTCAGGAAGAAAACTCCGGCGCACACGCAGAATTTCCAGCTGAAAGAAGATTGCAGCCAGAACTTCAAGCAAGTTGGATTTGCCGCTGCCATTCGGTCCGGCGCAAACGAAGGGGGCAAAGTGGTCAGCTTTTGCGAGTTCATCCTGCAAGTTCCATTCGGTGCGAAAATGGTGCTCAAAACCGCAGGGCAAGCTGCGGAAGCCTGCAGGGTCGGTGATCTTCAGGCGTAGAAGTTTCATGCTGGACTTTGCTCAATAGCGGCTTGGAGCTTGATGCAATTACCAGCATCATCAAACACCTGTGTCAATGTGCCAGCAGCCAGGGCCTCGAACATCCATGTCTTGATATATTCGTAGTCACTAGCACCCATCACTAAGTCGTTGTCCGGGTGGAGCTCTGCCAGTCGGTTTTGTGCCAGTTCCATAAATTGTTGTAACGAAAATGGTGTTTCAGCAAGTTGTGCACGATAGGCTTCCAGCCATTCTGTAATGAATGTCTTGCGAGCCTCAGCATTTTCCAGGGCAGCCAGCGAATCGTCGGTTTCAGGCAGTTGAATGGCTGGTAAAGTTTGCAAAACTAGTTCAGGCACAGCGGATTTATCTCCTTGGGAAACGGAGGCGGCATATTGAGCAGGTGAGTCAGGCATGCAAACCCGAGAGAGGTCTAGGTTGCCTTTAAAAGCCTGTTGGCTTAGGACACCATAAAGGCTTTCCAAGTCGGCAAGACTTTGCTGGTAGTGGGATTTGAGGACTTCGATCTTTTCGGCGATTGCTGCGAATTCATTTTGAGTTTCAACAGGCGGTTTGATCATCGTGATCTTCTCAAAATCACTCTTTGTTAGAATCTTCTTCATCCCCTTAGCTGCGTGACTCTGTATGTAGGCCTGAGACAACTTAAACAATGCATACAAATACAGCGGGTTCACATCCTTCCCGGGTTGGATAGCATTGATCTGCTGATTGAATGACACTTTCCTATTTGTTAGTGCTGCACGCCCGATTGACTCTATGCTGCCCGCTATACAAGCAACAAGCAAGGCTCCGCTCGTTACCGTTCTTGCTTTTCTCGCACCAACTTCAGAAAGATACTCGGTGGCCGACGTGACGAAAACAGCATCTCTCGTGATGTTGTCCGTTTTGATCCACTCAATGAAATCGCCATCGTAATTGGCAGGATCATTTCTGGGTGGCGTATTGCCCGTAGAAATTTTCCCAAATGTTTTCAGTTCAGGTTTATCCCAACCCATCTCATTCCGTACTGGATCGCCGAAAATTTCCAGAAATACGCTTTTGAGCAGATTGTCGAGTTGGCGCAGGTGCTGTCTGCGCAGGACGATCAGTTCTTCCACTTTGCCGAGCAGATGGGCAATGCGTATTTGGTCATCAAGCGGAGGAATAGGAACCTCTATTTTCTTTAGTGTGTCCTGTGTAATCGCCTTGAAGGTTGATCCCGTTCCGAGAGCATCAATTTTCTTCTCGTTAGCCTTGAGCCAATAATAGAGAAATTTTCCATCAAGTTCAGATAAAGGACGGATTGCCGCAAGACCGCGGCCGATTATTGATTTCTGATTGCAGATATTGACTGCGCCAACGGGCGCACGAACCGAAATGAGGATATCGCCGGATTCGGCCTCTTTTCGCTTCTCACTTGTACACCACATACGAACTGTAGGGTGCATGTCTTGAAAATCAGCCTTACCTTGAAAAAATGGCAATCCCTCACCAGTAGAGTTGTAGGTGGATGACTCCGGTGATTGACCTGCAACTATTTTTGCTATTGAGGCCAGTGGCTTAAATATCATCCCACCATCCCCTTTAACGTTAGCAACTCGCGCACAATACCGTTTTGCACTTTGGCCAGTTCCGCCTCATCCACATCACCTACTTCCGCCTGAATTAGCCGACCTAAAATCACACTTGGCGCATCGTAGTTCACCTCTTCAAATATCTCTTCCTTGTAGCGCGAAATAGAGAGATCGAAGTTGTTTTTCTCACCCACAATCTCGCTGCGCGGTACCATGAAGTACCTGCCGGTTCGGTCTGTGTCGGTCCCCACATTGCGAGTGTGGAACTTAGTGATAATGTCTTGCAGGTCGCCATAATCTTCCTGCTTAGTTCGCTTATCGTCCAACGAATAACCATCAGCGGCCATTTCGTAAAACCAGACGTTTTCGGTAGCTGGTTTCGTAATCTTGTCTTTTGTTCCCCAGACCTTGGTGAACAGTAAAATGGCGGTGCTGACTCCAGCGTAGGGTTTGAACACGCCGCTAGGCAGGGTAATAACGGCTTTGAGATCGCAACGCTCCACTAAGGTTTGACGCAAATCCCTGAAGGCTTTGCCGGAGCCGAACAACACTCCCTGCGGCACGATCACACAGGCAGTACCGCCTTTTTTTAGCAAGCGATAGATGTTTTCGACAAATAGCAACTCAGTCTTAGTAGTGCCCAGTTGTAAGGCTTCGTTGATGTCTCCTTTGTCGATGCTGCCGGTAAAAGGCGGGTTGGCTAACACGATGTCGTAGGCGGATTCTTCGTTGTAGCTTTTGCTCAGAGTGTCCTGATAGTCGATATTGGGCTCATCGATACCGTGCATCATCAGGTTCATCAATCCCAAGCGCACCATAGTTGCGTCAATATCGTAGCCGTACAGACTTTGTTGCAGGACGAATTGGCGCTTTTCATCAAATGTTGCAGCAACTGAGGTGCGGATAAAACCATCTTCATCGGGTACAAGGTTCCTGGTACCGGCGTTGATAGCCAGTTGGGTAACGATGTACTGATAGGCCCCCAGCAGAAATCCGCCAGTACCGCAGGCCGGGTCAGCAATACGGTGGCCCAGTTGTGGCTGCACCAGCTCGGCCATCAGCTTGATGATGTGACGAGGGGTGCGAAACTGACCGTTCTTACCTGCGGTAGCGATTTCCGAAAGCAGCATTTCATAAACATCGCCCTGGATGTCCTGGAAGGCCTGCCCATGTTCTTGCGAGTCCTTTTCCATCACCGCAAAGATGTCGTCGATGGTTTTCACTGCCTCTACCAACAGCGCCGGTTTAGGTATGATGAACACGGCGTTTTTCATGTGGTGAGTGAAATTGGACTCCGCACCGTTCAGATCTTTCAGGAAGGGAAATACCTTGCCCTGTACGTGCTGCAGCATCTCCTCTGCCTGCATACGCTTGAATTCGCTCCAACGCAGCGTACGCTTGTCAATGGGACGCTGTTCCGCCACAGGCCAGTTGCGCTCCTCAGGCGGAATCCAGGTACCTTCAAACCTGGAGGTGTATTCTTCATTTGTCCATTCAGCATCGGCCTGGCGCTTTTGATCCAACTCATCAAGCCGTTTCATAAACAGCAGGTAGGTAATTTGCTCTATGGCAGTAAGCGGATTGCTGATGCCACCGCTCCAGAATTTGTTCCAAAGCAGGTCGATTTTAGATTTTAGTTCGGGGTTGTTCTGTAACATGGTATGGCCTGTTTTTAGGCAACCAACCGTTCGGTCAGTTGCAGAATCTCGTTAATTTCAGATGGGCTGAACACGCCACGAATACCTTGAGGGTGGATTACCGTGAAGGGGGCGTTAATCAAGTCTTTCTTCTCCATCCTTTCGTGCTCGACAATGAAATTCCTCAACAGATTAAGGAATTCCATTTGCCGACTGCTGAGCGTCGTGTGGGAGCGGATGAACTGGTCAAAGGCTGCACTGACCTCATCAGGAAAGCTTTTAAGCACTTCGATGCCGAGGATATGGCGGATGAACTGAACGAAACGTGCCTTACGGTTCTTATAAACTTGACGCAGCAGGTCTTCGGTAATGTGCGGATGCTCTTCATGCAGCAGCTCGGCCAGTTCATTGGCTTCCTGGCTACTCACCGCGTCACCGTTCTTGATTTTCTGTAGCACCGAATTGTGCTCGGTCAGCTCGGCAATCAAGTTTTCGACCATTTCACGGTAACGGGTAATGCTGACGGCTTCGTGCTGCGGCCCGAATTCCACCCATTCTTTCTTATAGATCTCATCGACCAAATCAAGTTGAGTTTGCTCCTCGCCTCTGGATTTTTCACGGAACTTCATCAAAGGGCCGAGCTTGGTGACTATAACATCGAATGCATCCTCATCGGCTTTGACCCAATAGTGGTTAGTTTGTGCCGTGCGGATCAGCGCTTCTTCTTGTTGCACAAAGCTGACGGACAGCGGTAATTCACTGATCTGCTCGACGATGCCTTCTTTGAGTATTTCGGCTTGTTCCTTGTTTTCATCGAGCACAGCCAGAGAATATTCAAGTAGGTCGCGCTCAAAGCGTATGGCCTTGAAATCGACCTCAGAAACAGTACGAAACAGAGGTTTGATTTCAGCACGTAAGAATTCCAGTCGGTCGTGGCTGAGATTAATCCAGAAGTTGTCATCCTCCAGCCGCACCAGAGCTACGACAGCCTCCTTGATTACGACCGACTCTTTGGGCAACGCTGCAATCTGCACGCGAAGCTTGGCAATTTCACGACTGGCAA
The DNA here is from genome assembly GCF_024808755.1 of Rahnella sp. BIGb0603. Lineage (NCBI taxonomy): Bacteria > Pseudomonadati > Pseudomonadota > Gammaproteobacteria > Enterobacterales > Yersiniaceae > Rahnella > Rahnella sp. BIGb0603. The sequence goes on from NZ_JANUEX010000004.1 coordinate 8,063, forward strand.
TATCGGCATGACCACGGTCATAAGCCTTCTCGATCTTGTCAAGCCGCAGGCCGACCAAACGCACAGGCAATGGCAATTGCGGTTTGAGTTCTTTGCCTTTTGGGTTGAGCTTGAAGTATTCGAAGTTGTCCCAGCAGTCGAGGATCAGGAACATCTCCTTTTCAAGGCACCAAGGCTTGGGTTTGCTGGTTTCCAGCAGGCGCGTGCCGCGCCCGACCATCTGCCAAAACTTGGTGTAAGAATAGACTGGCTTAGCGAACACAAGGTTGACGATTTCACGCACATCAATACCAGTGTCGAGCATATCCACGCTGATGGCAATGCGCGGCATGTCATTGTTAGTGAACTGGTCGAGAAGGCCCCCCTTCCCATAGACTCGTGGGTCTTCCGATACCAGCACCTTAGCCAGTTCTCCGTGATATTGCGGATAGAGTTTATCGAAGATTTCTTCCATACGCCGGGCATGGGCCTTGGTGGCGCAAAAAAAGATAGTCTTACCGGGCAGTACTCCGTTGGCATCTTTTATTGCCTCTTCCATGAACTCGCGGACGATCAGAGTATTGGTACCCTTGTTGATCACCTGCTTTTCAAGCTGGGTCCCCTCAAAGTTGATGTCTTCGACATCCTTGCCTTGCAGGATTAGCTTTTTCTGGTCTTCCAACGAAATAGTGCGTTTGCTGATGCCTTCCATTTGGAATTTGGTCTGAATCTTCATAACCTGAAAATTACAGAGATAAGGCGGCACGTTGTTTACAGCCTCTTCATAGGTATAAGCGAACGTGGGAATACCGTCTTCGCAGTGAAATAGTTGGAAGGTATTGTGGTCGATAATATCAGTTGGAGTGGCAGTAAGCCCTAATGTGATGGCTTTGAAATAATTGAGTACTTCGCCAAAGGTGTTATAGATCGAGCGATGACTCTCATCAACGACGATAAAATCGAAGAAGTGCGGAGACAGGTGCTGCACATCATCCCGGATGATATTGAGCATTGTCGGGTAGGTCGCGACGTATATGCGGCGGTCCGTAGCAATCAGCTTTTCACCCACATTTGGCCAGCGCGGTTCATTCGGCAAGTGCTCTTTGAAAGCTGCCAATGCTTGCTCACGCAAAGCGATGCGATCCACGAGAAATAGTACCCTTTCAGCATGTCCGCCACGCATTAAAGCATCAACCATGGCAATGCAAGTGCGCGTTTTTCCTGTGCCAGTGGCCATAACCAGAAGAAAGTCACGCCTTTTTTGTTCAATACCTTCAAGCACCGAACGAATAGCACGAATCTGGTAGTCACGACCAGCAATTGAGGTGTTAATGAATTCCTGCGTCAACGGCTTCCGATTGCGACGGATGTATGCAAAGCGTTCCAAATCGTCTCGCGTGGGGAAACCTAAGACCTGACGTGGCGGTGCGTTTTCTAGATCCCAGAAATAAAGTTCGTGCCCATTGGTGTAAAAGCAGAAGGGTAGCTCACCACCCAATTGCTTCTGGATGTTGTAGCAATACTGCTTCGCTTGCTCACGGCCCAGAGCTGCATCTTTACTAGTGCGCTTAGCTTCGACTACAGCAAGTGGTTTGCCATCTTTCCCTAAGAGCACATAGTCACTGTACTGGTGCCCACCATACTCCTGATGAGGTTCAGCTACACCTTCTGATTGATTAGTGAGGATATCGAATTCTTGCACAACCTTGGTTGGATCTTGTACATCCCACCCAGCAATGCACAATTGGCTATCGATAAAAGCAATCCGAGTTTCTTTCTCAGAACTTTGCATATCTCTCACATCTCCATGACAAGCTCATCCAAGCAGCATTGGGGTCGAACACTTTTTAAACACTAATTTTCGGCTGACTAAGCAACTTAAAATAAACTTTTAATTCAATCAATTACGACATAGCAACGAGATGTTCAAAATTCAACCTGCAAGATGATATACCGCTTTAATTGAGTAGTGCCCATCTTAACATTATGCCGTGCTGAAGAACGACATCTGATACAGAAAAGCTTAACAAACTCAAGATAGAATCTAGTACTTACAATTTTTTCATCAGAGCTGCTGCGACTTGCATCCTTCGGTTGGACTAACAACACAGCGGCCAGAATTGGGGTAGGCTGGTCCTCTCTGAGAAAGGAGCGAAAATCACAGTCGTTGTCACAACAGATAAAGGTGCAACTTAAATTGTGGTGCGTTACTAAATGGTGAGCAAGTCAATTCTGTTTGTCAGTGCGACGACTCAACTTGATATCACCACGCACAGTCCAGAACTCGTCTTCTTTTTCTCATTAAATGGAGTAAAAACTTTTAGGCACCTGTATAGGCACCAAAGAAAAGTTGAACTAGACATTACCAAATTTAATTCAAAGAATTACACAACCAATTCAGACTCCGCCAGCCCACCAAATAATGATCCGGTTATTACCAGATAAGTCCGGAGAAGTCCTGAAAGCCCGCATCCCTTCTAGGTTTGCGGGCTTTTTTGTGTCTATAGAAGTCCGAGAAGATCCGCCTGAAACCGGCGTCTATTGGTATACGAATTGGTATACGCTAAGATATATACCAATAAACGTATACCAATTAGGGAAGATCCTTGCGTGACGGTGACGGACTCTTTCTCCTGGTCAAAACCAACGGCAAGAAAATTTGGCGTTTCCTCTATCAGGTTCCTAACACATCAAAACGCACCATTGATCTGCCTTGGCGCTTATTCTGCACGTTCACTGGCTGATGCCCGAGAAGTGCACAAAAGGTTTCGGTTATTACCAGATACGCAAAGAAAGCCGCACCCCGCAAGGGTTTGCGGCTTTTTTATTGCAACATCTCCGTTGAGTCATCGCAGTCTATCCTTTTGTTTTTCATCTATAACACGACATTTATCTCATCCATTTATGCGGATAGTCGTTTTCCATAGCGGCCGGGTATCTTATTGCGGCCATCTTCGACTAGTGCCCGTTTTGCGCAGATGTTTGGCGCTTGACCCTGACTTATTGAATCGTCATATTCGAAATATGAAAGCATCACTTTTACCCTCGCCTTTAGCTGCGGGGGTTTGTTTTTTTGGCACCATCAGGAGATTACTTGTGAAGAAAAACATACTGCTGTCCCTTCTGGCGCTGGCGGCTACCAGCGGTTTTGCACAGGCTGAAACAACATTGCGTTTCGGCGTAGATCCGTCGTTTCCCCCTTTTGAATCCAAATCACCGGACGGTAAGCTGATCGGTTTTGATATCGATCTGGGCAACGCTATCTGTCAGCAGGCTAAGGTTAAATGTGAGTGGGTTGAAACCGCGTATGACGGAATAATTCCTGCCCTAAATGCTAAAAAATTTGATGCCGTACTTTCCGCCATGTCTATGACGCCAAAACGCAAAACACAGGTCACTTTCTCCGACATGCTTTATCACGTTCCCAGTGTGCTGATTGCGAAAAAAGGTAGTGGCCTGCAACCGACGGCGGAATCGCTGCAAGGCAAAATCGTCGGTGTCGCTCAGGGAACTACGCAGGAAGCGTATGCGCAAGGCGAATGGCAGAAGAAAGGCGTGAACGTCGTATCCTATCAGAATCAGGATTTCGTGAATCAGGACCTGGCCTCTGGCCGTATCGACGTGACGTTGACTAACGCGGCGGCAGCCGAAACCGGCTTTCTGAAAACGCCTGAAGGCAAAGATTATGCCTTTGCTGGCGAACCGTTAAACGACACCCGTTATCTGGGCGAAGGAACGGCTATCGGGCTGCGTAAAGATGATCAGGCGCACCTGACACTTATCAATAATGCGCTGGCAGAAATCCATAAAAACGGGACTTACCAGACGTTGGAAAAGAAATACTTCACGTTTGAGGTCTATACCAAAAAGCCGTAATTCCTTTCATCAGGCCGCATGTGGCTAACCATGCGGCTCAATAATTGCGGGATGGATTCCAATACCACCTGCCAGAAACTGCAATGCAGAAGATTGTTTTCGTGAACCTCCGCAATCCCCAAACCTTCCCGTTTCACTGATCCGGCTATCAGCCTAAAGTCAGCCTCAGCGATAAACGTTATCCGAAAAGGTTACACCAACATGAGATCCGCCGACGTCTGCCTAAGTGCCAGCAAAGCTTCATCACGGATATCCGTGTCCGTAATGATTGTGTCGATTTTTTCCATCGGCAACACCAGGTTATATCCGCGACGGCCAAACTTAGTCGAATCAGTGACAACGACAACCCGCTGAGCAGCGGCAGCCATAATGCCGCTGATGCTGTAGCCCTCATTAAATGTGGTGATGCCTGTTGCGGCATCCAGACCGTCCGCGCCCACAAACATCAGATTGGCGACAATTCCCTGCAAGGCATATTCCGTAATGTTTCCATGCAAAGAGCGTGTTTTATGCCGCAACGTTCCACCACAGACCACCAGCGTGATATCGGGGTTTTCAGATAAAACAAACGCAGCTGGCAGATTGTTCGTGATAACGGTGATGTCGCCTGATTTTACCAGCTCTTCCGCCAGCAACATGGTTGTGCTGCCACTGTCGAGAATGACGGTATCTCCGGGTTTTACCAATCCTGCCGCAGCCTGAGCTATACGTTTTTTAGGATCACTGGCCTGCAAATAACGTTCTTCAAGCACCATTTCATCTTGCGGCAATCCCGTCAGATCGGCCATCGAAGCGTCGCGTTTCGCCGCGCCGCCATGAAAACGCGTCAGAGCGCCCTTTTGTTCCAGTAGACCCAAGTCAGAACGGATTGTTACTTCAGAAACGTCGAAAGAACTCGAAAGCTCGGCGACCATGACGGTGCCGTTTTGATTCACTAAATCAATGATTTTGTTACGTCTATCATAAGTATTCATGATTAAGGATCCGAAAGACTGTATTGCGGACAGTGTAAACAAAAGGCGTCATTAAGAGGAGAAAAAAATACCGACATTGTGAAACGTGATATCACCTTGCCCGCCAGGCTTTGATTGCTTTCATATTACGGCACGCTCCGGAAGACGAAAGAAAACGAATGCAGCAATCTTACGAAATATTTCGATCGCTGTCACGAATTCTGTAAAACGCTATTGTTTGTCTTTCGAAATGATATGAGTATCTTCGAAAACAAACGGAGGCCAAAATGAAAGATATTATCGAAAAACATAAGCAAGGCGAAAGTACCGGGATTTGTTCTGTCTGCTCTGCACATCCATTGGTGATCGAGGCCGCCTTGCGGGAAGATCTCCGCACCGATCGTAAAGTGTTGATCGAAGCCACCTCTAATCAGGTGAACCAGTTTGGTGGCTATACAGGAATGCTGCCGATCGATTTTCGCGATTTCGTTCTCGCGATTGCGGAAAAAGTCGGATTCCCGGTGCAGCGACTCATTCTGGGAGGGGACCACCTGGGGCCAAACTGCTGGCAAAATGAGGATGCTGAAAGTGCAATGTCTAAGGCAGAGGTGCTGATAGCGCAATATGTTGAAGCAGGTTTCAGCAAGATCCATCTGGACGCCTCAATGTCATGCAAAGACGATCCGGTTCCGCTTGATCCTTTCGTTGTCGCTCAGCGTGCAGCGCGTTTATGTCAGGTGGCCGAACGTGTTGCAACCCCCCTGCAAAAATGCTCGTTGACCTACGTCATTGGCACCGAAGTTCCGGTCCCTGGCGGAGAAGCTTCTGCTATTCAGCACGTTCATGTGACCGAGTCGAAAGACGCGCAAGCTACGCTCGAAATGCATCATCAGGCTTTCAGGGAAATGGGGCTTGAGGCGGCAATTGAGCGGATCATCGCCGTTGTTGTGCAGCCAGGTGTAGAGTTTGATCATAGCCGTGTGATCCACTATCAGCCGAAACTCGCTGAAGGATTATCGGCTTATATAACAACGACTCCGCTGGTTTATGAAGCACATTCAACCGATTACCAAACCCGAGAATCCTATCGTCATCTGGTTAAGGATCACTTTGCCATTCTTAAAGTCGGGCCTGCGTTAACCTTTGCCCTTCGTGAAGCCGTTTTTGCTCTGGCGAATATCGAACAGGTGCTGATCGCCCCCGAATCCCGCAGCCAGATACTGACCGTGATCGACGGTGTCATGCTGGACGAACCGGTTTACTGGAAAAAATACTACAACCCGACATTCAGCCTTTCGCTGATCGACCTGCATTTCAGCCTTTCAGATCGCATTCGTTATTACTGGCCCAATGCCCGCATCAACCGGGCTATGGAAGCGCTGGTCGCCAATTTAAAATCAGTAGAAATCCCGCTGGGCCTGTTGAGCCAATATCTTCCTGCGCAATTTGAACGGGTGATGGCGAATAAACTGACCAGCGATCCTCACGAACTGATTATCGATAAAATTCAGGACGTTCTGCGCGCCTACCATTACGGCTGTTCCCTCCAGCCCGTCAGCGCGGAGGCCTGCTGCAATGCTTAACTGCGAAATCTTCGTCAAAACAAATATTGCCTTTACAGATCATCGCGAAGCGCTGGCCCACATCGGAGAAAGCATGGTCAAAGCCGGTGTGGTTGAAAGCACCTACCCGCAGGCGCTTCTGAATCGCGAGGCTGAATTCCCGACGGGCATTCAGCTTGAAGAGCATGCAGTCGCTATTCCGCACTGCGAAGCCAGCCATGCCCGGAGCCCGGCTATCTACCTGATTCGCCCGAATGCTCCCGTTGAATTCTTTCAGGCTGATGATGAAGGCACCGTTTCTGCGTCTCTGATAGTGGCGCTTATCGTCACACATCCGTCAGAACAGCTGAGCTTGTTACGTCAACTTTTCAGTCAACTACAGAAGCCGGAATTTTTAGAAAAACTGCTTACTGCGCCAGAAAATCAGCTGGCATCCCTCTTTGAGCAACAGGTTTTCTTACCGGCTGAAGAGAAAATTTCTCCCGTTTATATCTGAAGCCGTTACCAACAGAAGCATCTCCTCTACACCTTACTTAAAAACATTAAAACAAAGCATCAAGGAGCCTTACTGTGAAGCGAAAAATCATTGTCGCCTGTGGCGGAGCCGTTGCCACTTCCACTCTGGCAGCAGAGGAAATCAAAGAGTTATGCGCAGCACACAATATTGAAGTGGATCTCGTCCAGTGCCGCGTCACTGAGATCGAAACCTACATGGACGGTGCGCATCTGATTTGCACCACGGCCAGAGTTGACCGCAAGTTCGGCGCAATTCCGCTGGTACATGGGATGCCGTTCATTTCTGGCGTCGGCATGGATGCGTTGCGTGAGCAAATACTGACCCTGTTGCAGGAGTAAGCCATGTTTACCGAAATAATGCGCTACATCCTCGACCTCGGGCCGACAGTCATGTTGCCCGGCGTCATCATCATTTTCTCCCTGATATTGGGCATGAAACTGGGGGACTCATTTAAATCAGCCATTCACATTGGCATCGGCTTCGTCGGGATCGGTCTGGTCATTGGCCTTATGCTCGATTCCATCGGGCCTGCGGCAAAAGCGATGGCCGAGCATTTTGAAATCAACCTGCAAGTGGTGGATATTGGCTGGCCGGGTTCATCACCGATGACCTGGGCTTCCCAGATTGCGCTGGTCGCCATTCCGATTGCTATCGGGGTGAATATCGTGATGCTGCTGACCCGCATGACACGCGTCGTCAACGTCGATATCTGGAACATCTGGCACATGACATTCACCGGCGCCATGCTGCATCTGGCAACCGGATCATACTGGCTGGGGATCATGGGCGTCGTGGTTCACGCGGCGTTCATCTACAAACTGGGCGACTGGTTTGCGAAAGATACCCGCGATTTCTTCAACCTTGAAGGCATCGCAATCCCGCACGGCTCCTCGGCTTATCTTGGCCCGATTGCCGTGCTGGTCGATACCCTTATTGAGAAAATCCCGGGTCTGAACAAAATCCACTTCAGCGCCGACGATGTTCAGAAACGCTTTGGCCCGTTCGGAGAACCCGTCACCGTGGGTTTTGTCATGGGTCTGATTATTGGTTATCTCGCCGGATATGACATCAAAGGCGTATTGCAGCTGGCCGTCAAAACGGCTGCCGTCATGCTGCTGATGCCGCGGGTGATTAAACCGATCATGGATGGGTTAACACCTATTGCCCGCCATGCCCGTACACGACTGCAAGCCCGTTTCGGTGGACAGGAATTCCTGATTGGTCTGGATCCTGCGCTTCTGCTCGGCCATACCGCCGTCGTATCCGCCAGCCTGATCTTTATTCCATTAACGATTTTGATTGCGGTGCTGGTACCGGGAAATCAGGTTCTGCCGTTTGGGGATCTGGCAACTATCGGTTTCTTTGTGGCGATTGCGGTTGCCGTGCATCAGGGGAACCTGTTCCGCACGCTGATTTCGGGCTGCATCATCATGAGCATCACCCTCTGGATTGCGACGCAGACCATCGACTTGCACACTCAGCTCGCGGCAAATGCCGGTGCTCTCACGGCCGGTGGCCGGGTGGCATCCATGGATCAGGGCGGTTCTCCGATTACCTATCTTCTGATCCAACTTTGTACGCTGAAAAACATCACGGGGCTCAGCATCATCGGCATCATTTACGCCGTGGGTGTATTCCTCACATGGCGACGCGCCCGTAATTTTACCCGGGCTGAAAAACTGGCAGCGGCTGCACTGACCAGCGCTTAACCCTCATCCAGGCGGAGGGTTACCTCCGCCTTAAGGAAACAATGATGCAATCTGTAGTTGTACATCAGGGCGGAACAATTACCGTCGAGGAAAAAGCAAATCCTGTATTAAGCGCGCCCGATGATGTGTTAGTTCGCGTTGCGTATTCCGGCCTGTGCGGCTCTGATATTCCGCGTATTTTCGCCAACTCTTCGCATTATTATCCGATCACGCTCGGCCATGAATTCAGTGGTTACGTGGTCAGTACAGGTGGCGAAGTTCATGATTTACAGGAAGGTGATGCTGTGGCGTGCGTTCCTCTTCTCCCCTGCTTCCAGTGTGAAGAATGCAAGAAAGAAGCCTACTCACAATGTAAGCACTACCAGTTTATCGGCTCCCGCCGCGATGGCGGCCATGCGGAATATGTGGTCGCGCCGAGAAAAAATCTCTTCCGGCTGCCGGAAAACGCTTCTCTGTTGCAGGGCGCATTTCTGGAACCGATCACCGTAGGTTTACACGCACTGAAACTGGCCGGTGGTTGTGAAGGCAAAGAAGTCGTCGTGATTGGTGCGGGGACGATCGGTCAGTTGATCATTCAGGCCGCAAGCGCCCTGGGTGCGCGTTCCGTGACCGCCATAGACATCAACCCTCAGCGGCTGGCGCTTGCTCTGGAAACCGGTGCAAGCCATAGCTTCAACAGCGCCATGCTGAACGCTGACGAAATCCGCCAGCAAAGTCAGGAGCGTCGTTTTAATCAGCTGATTATCGAAACCGCTGGTACGCCGCAAACCGTCGCGCTGGCTCTCGACATTGCGGGCCCGAAAGCGCAGGTCGCGCTGGTCGGTACGCTGCATAAAGATCTGACCCTGAATGTGGCAACCTTCAGCCATATCTTGCGTAAAGAGCTGACGTTACTCGGCAGCTGGATGAATTATTCCGCGCCCTGGCCCGGCAGTGAATGGCAGCTGGCAACGCAGCTTTTCGCGGAACAGAAAATAAATCTGACACCACTCATTGGCTGTCTTGGTGACCCGGAGGAATTTGCCAAGGAAGTTACCGCCCTGAAAGGAAAACCTATGGCGGGCAAAATCCTGCTGGATTTAACAAGGAGCTAAATTCATGTATCTGATCTCAAACAGAGAAATGCTGCTGGCGGCGCAGCGCGAAGGTTATGCGGTTCCGGCATTCAATATCCACAATATGGAAACGGTACAGGTTGTGGCCGAAACGGCGGCCGCGATGAGCTCTCCGGTGATACTCGCCGGAACGCCCGGCACATTCAGTTATGCGGGAACCCGGTACCTGATTTCGATATGTCAGGAAGCGGCACGGAAAAACCGTATTCCGCTGGCACTGCATCTTGATCATCATGAGGAACTGGAAGACATCGGGACGAAAGTCCGCTCGGGGATCCGATCCGTCATGATCGACGCCTCACATTTTCCGCTGGCAGAAAACATTGAAAAGGTGCGCGATGCGGTGCGTTTATGCCATGCCTTTGACGCGAGCGTAGAGGCCGAACTCGGGCGGCTTGGCGGGCAGGAGGACGATCTGGTCGTTGAGGAAGGCGACAGCTTCTTTACTGATCCGGTTGTCGCCAGGCACTTTGTGGAATCCACCCGTATCGATTCGCTGGCGGTCGCCATTGGTTCAGCACACGGCTTATATCTGGGCACGCCCAAACTGGATTTCCGCCGTCTGGAGCAAATTCGTCAACGGGTCGATATTCCCCTGGTGTTACATGGCGCGTCCGGGATCCCGGATGACATGATCCATGAGGCGATTGCGCTGGGGATCTGCAAAGTCAATGTGGCGACAGAGTTGAAAATTGCCTTTGCCGATGCAGTGAAAGACTATTTTACAGCGCATCCTGACGCGAACGATCCGCGCAAATATATCGTTCCCGGAAAGCTGGCTATGCAAAAAGTAGTGGAGGAAAAGATAAAAGTCTGTGGCAGCGCTGGCCGTTTATAACGGGGAATAGGTTTATAACCAGCATGAGGTTTACCGCCTTAATGGATTTTAAGCGGAGGTTTTTTCTCCGCTTTTCAACTCTTTGGCATCTCACCGGTTGCAGCCCAATCACCATTCTGATTTTATGGAAAGCTCTCTGATAGTGAAATGGAAAAGATGATGACAACCCTCAACCACTTTGGCCAGCCCGTGGGCGACGCCCTTCCCGACTGGCAGCCTCGTGAACGTCCGTCACGCGTTCAGCTTAACGGCACCTGGTGTCGCCTTGAGCCACTGAGTTGCGAACTCCACAGTCAGGATCTGTTTAACGCCTGGCACAGCATTGATAACGGCAGTGACTGGACCTATCTTTCTGTTGACCGTCCGGCAACGCAGGCTGAATGCGATCTGTTTATTTCGCAGCAGGTCAAAAGTGAAGATCCGTTGTTTTTCGCCGTTGTGGATAACGCTACAGGCCGCGCCGTTGGCAGCGTATCGCTGATGCGTATCGACCCGGTGAACGGTGTTGCGGAAATTGGTTGGGTAAACTGGTCACCGCTGATGAAACGCACGCGTTTCGGCACGGAAGCGATTTATCTGCTGCAACGTTATCTGTTCGATACGCTGAAATACCGCCGCTGCGAATGGAAATGCCACAGCCTGAATGAACCGTCTAAACAGGCAGCATTACGCTTTGGTTTTCAGTACGAAGGTACATTCCGTCAGGCTATCGTCCTGCGAAGCCACAACCGTGATACCTGCTGGTATTCAGTCATCGACAGCGAATGGCCAGAATCTAAAACGGCATTTGACCGCTGGCTGAGCGCCGATAACTTCTCTGCTGAAGGTCAGCAGAAGCAGCGTCTGGAAGAACTGCGTAAATAAAAACATAGCCCGCGGAATTCACTGACGCGGGCACTTTCTTTGCTTAGCGAATTTACACGGCAGACAGCAACGTAATGTCTGGCCACGCATAAATGATATTTCGCGAACGCCAGATCGGCCCGGAGTCGGTATACCGCCCCGCTTCGCGGCCACCCAGCGCACTGTAAAAACGGATTGCCGGTTCGTTGCCTTCCACTACGCCCAGCCCGACGCTGCGATATCCCGCGGTAATAAGATGCTGAGCCGCTTTACTGATTAACCGTTTACCGAGGCCCTGACGTTTAAAATCGCCGGAAACATACAGGAATTTGATTTCGGCCATCTCGCCAAAATCAGGGTTAGATGACGCCGAGGCAAGGCAAAAACCGGCCAGTTTTCCGTTTACTTCTGCCAGAAAAATACCCTGCCCCACAGCGGGATGATCAAACTTATCCTGCCAGAAAGCTTTACGACGTTGCACATCCAGCGCAGCGAATGCCTCCGCCGGGGCCAGTTTGCAGTAGGTTTCACGCCAGATAGCGACGTGCAATCTGGCGAGTTCATCAATATCTTCTGGCGCAGCTTCGCGCAAAGAAAAAGCAGGCACGGCGTCCCTCGTCATCAAAAAATCCGGTGGCAGAAAAGTCAGCTGAGTATAGTCAGGCTTTTTCTTCCCGAGCTAACAATGAACGCTTTCTTTCCACGCCCCAGCGGTAGCCGGAAATATTCCCGTCTGTTTTCACGACGCGATGGCAGGGAATGGCAACGGCCAGCAGGTTCGCCGCACAGGCACCGGCAACGGCGCGAACGGATTTTGGCGAGCCAATTTTGCGGGCGATATCAGCGTAGCTGGCAGTCGTTCCGGCTGGAATATCGCGCAATGCCTGCCAGACGCGCTGCTGAAAAGCCGTACCGCGAATATCCAGTGGCAAATCCAACCCGATTTGCGGCTGTTCGACAAAGCCGACGATCACGGCAATACGCTGCTCAAAATCAGGATCGCCTCCCACTAGTTCAGCCTGCGGAAAACTGTTTTGCAATTCAGCGATCAACTTTTCCGGATCATCGCCCAGCAAAATGGCGCAAATTCCACGCTGGCTTTCAGCCACTAGAATCTCGCCCAGCGAAGAATGCCCGATGGCAAACCACACGCGAACATCACGGCCACCGGTACGGAATGACTGCGGCGTCATGCCCAGCACTGTGTCCGACGTTTCATAAAACCGGCCATCGGATGAATACCCGGCGGAGTGAACCGCTTCGGTCACTGTCGCCGCATCGGCCAGCTTTTCACGAACGCGGCGCGTGCGCTGCGCCTGCTGATATTCTTTTGGCGTCACACCGGTTTGGGCTTTGAAAATACGATGAAAATGGTAAGCGCTGATGCCGACTTCTGCCGACAGCTGGTTCAGCGTGAGCATTTCGGTTGACTGTTCAAGCAGCCGGCATGCCTGTGCCACGCGCTGAGCGTGAAACTGCGCCAGTGAAATAAGCCCCTGACGGCAGCGTTTGCACGGGCGGAAACCGGCCTGTTCGGCAGCTTCGGCATTGTCGTAGAATTCAATATTTTGCGGATTTGGCTGGCGTGATGGACAGGAAGGCGCGCAGTAAATACCGGTGGTTTTTACCGCATACACAAACTGGCCGTCGGCCTTCGCATCGCAACTGACAACCGCCTGCCAGCGCGGATCCTGCGCCTGATGACTTTCCGCACTTCCCGATAACGCTTCGTGACGAACTTGCGCTTTAGCTGACATGGTCTGCCTCACATTTCCCGACTGGATGATTCACAGCTTATGCTCTGAAATCACCGTGCGCCCTCCGGCGCTTGCTTTCTCATTCAACCCGCCGTTTTCAGCCTCCAAAGGGCGCTGAAGGCGTATCAAGGATCAACTGATAAAAGGCCAGATCCAGCCAGCGGTCAAATTTCCAGGCAGCCTGTTTAATCGTTCCGGTGTGGGTAAATCCGTTCTTCTCATGCAACGCAATGCTGCCACCGTTTGCCGCGTCGATCGCACCAATCAGTGTATGGACATCGCGCTCGCGTGCCGCGTCAATGAGTGCATTGAGCAACACTTTTCCCAGCCCTTTTCCACGATGACTTTTGTGAATATAAATAGAGTGTTCGACAGAATATTTATACGCTGGCCACGCGCGAAACGTGCCGTAACTGGCGAATCCCAGCAACGTCCCTTCTTCATCCTCGAGGCCGATAACCGGGAAATTATTGATCAGTTTAGTGGCAAACCATGGGGTCATACTGTCGATATGGCGCGGTTTATAATCATATAAAGCCGTTGAAGTGATAATGGCATCATTAAAAATATCCAAAATCGGCACCGCGTGCTGATGTTCATTACAGGCAATCAGTTTCATCAGATGTTCCCCTTCGCTTCCGTTATGGTTTAATTTCCACTATAGTGGATTAAATTCCACAAAAGTAAACAACGGAACGCCTGATATGTCAATCGACCAGTTGATCGCTACACGTCTGCAATCATTACGAAAAACTCAGGGGCTGAGCCTCGAACAGTTGGCAAACAATTCCGGGGTCAGTAAAGCGATGATTTCGAAAATTGAACGGCGGGACAGCAGCCCGAGCGCCAGCCTTCTGGGGCGTCTGGCGGCCAGCCTCGGCGTGTCGCTGGCACAGTTGCTCTCAGAAGAAAACCCGCAGCCCGCCCCGCTGCGCCCGCAGGCGAATCAGGAAGTCTGGCAGGATCCGGATATTGGTTATCTGCGCCGTCAGGTGACCGCGCATGAAAAAAATGGTGCGCCCGAACTGGTGGAAATTACCCTTCCAGCCGGAGCGCGCGTCAGCTATCCCGGCTGGCATCAGCAGGCTTACAAGCAGCGCCTGTGGATGGTAGAAGGCACGCTGGATATCCGTTACGGGGATGAAAACTACGCGATGGCCCCCGGTGATGCCCTGACGTTTGGCGTCGATTTGCCTATCATATTCACTAATCCGGGTTCGCAGCCTTGTCGCTATCTGCTCGTTATGAGCGACAAATAGCGTCTGCGTTTTCAATCAGCGCCAGTGCGCGATCCCGCTGGCGCCAGAAGCGCGTGGTCATCATCAGCCACATCTCGGGCGACGTATTTTCGCGGGCTGACGCCAGCTCCTGAAAGCCGGGAAACGCGCCGCCGCGATAACTCAGATCATAGTGAAAATCATCAACCGAGCTGTAACGCAGGCGATGTAAATCCGCGATGACACGCTTTAACTGCGCCTGCCAGACGAGCGGATCCGCCATCCAGCGTGTCGTCAGTTTCTCCAGTTCAGGTTGCAATTCCCTGAGTTTTTCAGCCACCGGCGCGAGGTCGAATTCCGGTGAAATAACCGCGATCAGCTCCGTGAGGGAGTGCTGCAAACTGTCAAGATACGCCAGCGGATCCAGCGGCAGCACGGGCTGCGTCAGTAAAACTTCCAGCCAGTGCGCGTGAATTTGCGTATCGCGCCAGAGAATATTCAGGTCCACCTTATCGTAAGTATCCGCTTCCGTGTGCCACCACCAGCCGCCACCGCTGCCCGGTGACTGCGTCGTTTTTTCCTGAGGCACTTCGCGGAAGGCAAAATGCAGCGGTAAACCGCAGCCCCAGAATGACTGGTCGCCGCCTTTTCCCAGCGCGGTAATGCGCAGCGCCGGTTCGCCGGTCACGGCTTCAACGGCGGCGTTTAAGAACGCATGCGATTCAGAACCGCTGGCATTCAGCACCACATTGACGGCGTCCAGACACCCCGGCGAATCCACGTTGATATGCGCCACACAATGTTGTTTCAGCTGCTGGCGGTAACGGTCGGCGTACCACGTCGAGCCGCCATAACGGGCATTGGAATGCCCGGGCCACCAGATAATCCGCAGCCCGCGCAACAACGTCTCGCGCTGCTGATAAAAATGGATCGCCATCGCCAGACACAACGCATTGCCGGTCGCGTTATCTGTCACGCCCTCATGCCAGGAATCGTAGTGGGAAGACAGCAATACAAACTCCGGGCTGCTGCCGGGAATATCCACCACCGGCATGCTGCATTCGGCGACGTGATAATTCAGCTGTGTGGCCATTTTCACGGTCATCCGCGGGTTATTCTGAAGCTCTGCCAGCAGCCGCTGGCCGCCCTGCTGATTGACTGAAATCACCGGCAGGCGCGGATAACGCAAAAAATCATCCGGCTCCGGCGTGCCCCAAACCGGCCCGACAGTTTCTTCATGCAGTGCGGATTCCGCAGAACCCCAGATATGGATCAGCCCGAGCGCACCGGCGGCACACAGCCGTTGCACGTAATCTTCAAAGCCCTGACCGGCGATCACGATTTTGCCTTTTACGTTCTGCGCCCACGCTTTCCACTGTAGATCGCTACGCGGCGCGCAGGCTTCTGCGTCATAAAAAGCCAGCCCTTCCACGCCCTGCGGGCAATGCGCAGAAAATGAACGGGTTTTCGCTTCACAGCGCCAGCCGGGTTTGTCGGACAATTCCAGGTTGCCGGCCAGCGGATCGCTGAGATACAACGGGCAATGCATCAGGCGCGCATCCAGCCCCTGTTCCTGCAATAACGACACCATCCGATGCGCCGCCAGTTCAGCATCATCACAACCGGAAAGCCTGTGCAGCGAGGAAAACTCGTGCAACAGGCCGTCCATCAGCGGCAGTAAATGTTCACGAACCGGCGGACGCAGAGGCATTATTGGGCTTTCCCTTGCTGATGAACGGACATGTCCAGCTGGCCGAAATATTTCACCTTGATCTTCTCCCAGGTGCCGTCAGCCTTAATTTTTGCCAGCCCGTCGTTGAGCAACGCTTTGATTTTGGCGTCGTCTTTGCGCACGCCGTAGGAGGAGCCGACGCTAAATATTTTGTCGTCACGCACTTCCGGGCCGGTCAGTTCGAAGTTTTTACCTTCCGGCTTATTGAGGAAACCGAAGGTCACGGCGACCGCCGGGCTGAGCGCGCCGTCTAAACGCCCGGCGACCAAATCCTGATAGATCGTATCCTGATCGGCATAAGCCACCACATCGACGCCTTTCGGCTGCCAGAAGGTATTGGCGTACATTTCCTGAATCGATCCCTGCTGAACCGCAATGCGTTTACCCTGCAACGATTCCGGCGTCGGCATCAGCGGGCTGCCTTTTGCCACCACCAGCCTGGTCGGAATGTGATACACGAAATCACTGAAGTCGATCACTTTACGACGTTTTTCTGTCGCACCCTGTGGCGAAATAAAATCGACTTTTTTGGCAAGCAGGGAAGGAATTTCGGCGTCAAAACTGCTGACCACGAACTCGCATTTCACTTTCATCACGTCGCAGATGGCGTTGGTGATATCAATTTCAAAACCGGTCGGCGTCCCGCTGGCGTCACGGTACTGGAATGGCGGATAGCTCATGTCGGCGGCGACGCGCAGGGTTTCACCGTCAGCGTGAGCCATCGCGCTGCCAAAGGTCAGTGCCAGAACGGCAGCCGCCAGTGTTTTTTTCATCATTATTCTGTCCTCTCTTCCCAAAGTTATTGTTTTGACTGCCAGTTTGAAAATTCTTCTCTGACTGCGCGGAGCTTTGTGTCGTCCTGACATAAATCGAGAGCCGTCATCGCCAGCGCTTTGGCGGCCTGTAACATGCCCTGCAACCCGGCTTCTGAACCGGCGGCAACCGCGAATTCCGGCGTGTGAGGAAGGACATCGCCGATACGGATATACGGGTGGATTGCCGCCGTTATCTGGCTGACGTTGCCGATATCGGAGGAACCGATGCCGCCTTTCAGCGGAGGCGGGACGACCTCAACGCCGATTGCTTCCAGATTTTGCTGGAAGAATCCGGCCAGCGTGAGGTTGTTGTTGCGTTCGGCATAGGTCAGCCCTTCTTCGATTTCCAGCCGCGCGCCGGTCATCAGCGCTGCGCCGCGTGCCGCATCGAAGACTTTTTGCTTCACGGCGGCCAGCCCTTTCACGGTGTCGGCGCGCATCAGGAATTTTGCTTCGCTGTAGGCCGGAACGATATTGGTGGCGCTGCCGCCGTCGGTGATGATGCCGTGAACGCGCACATCGTCGGTGAAAAGCTGACGTAACGCGTTGATCCCGTTGAAAGTGTGGATGACCGCATCCAGCGCGCTGATACCGTTTTGCGGCGCGGACGCCGCATGCGCCGCTTTACCATGAAATTTAAAGACGGCATCGACACACGCCAGCCCGCCGCGCACCACCATGGTTTTATCGCGTGGATGGAACATCATCACCGCATCGGCATCGTCAAAAATGCCTTTGTCGCTGAGGATAATTTTGCCGCCGCCTTCCTCTTCCGCCGGTGTGCCGATCACTTCCAGCCTGCCCGTCAGAAACTGCGAAACCTGTTTCAGCGCCAGCGCTGCCGTCACGGAAGCCGTGCCGATCAGGTTATGTCCGCAGGCATGGCCCAGATTGACCAGCGCGTCATATTCGGCCAGTAACGCAATCACCGGCCCCGGTTTACCACTGTCATAAGTGGCGCGGAATGCCGTCGGCAAGCCGCCCAGTTCTTCTTCAATCTCAAAACCTGCCGCACGCAGGGGCGCAATTAGCGCCGCCGCAGAATTCACTTCTTCAAAACTGAGCTCCGGATTGGCATGAATGTTCATCGCCAGTTCCGTCGCCTGAGCCGCCAGTAAATCGACGGCAGCGATAATCTGGGCCTTTTGTTCTTCTGTAGTGCAAACCGACATGTTTTATTCCCTGCGATGGTGCAAAGCCAAAAATTATTTTCTGACAGCGTGAATTGGCCGTTGCGTTGTTTTGCCTCTATGCCTTCCAGAAATAGGGCTTTTAGGGATTTTGGTCAAATTGAGCCTTTTTATCTGTTGCCCTTTTTACGCAAAAATTATTTTATGGTATTCGACTTTGCGGGCAGTACTCCGGGGAAATCCATGAACGAAAAAGACTGGCTGATTTTGCGCGCCGTATATCAGCATAAAAATATTACCCGCGCGGCGGAGCAGCTTTACACCTCGCAGCCCGCCCTGAGTTATCGCCTGCGTCAGATCGAACGCAAACTGGCTATCCGTTTATTTGAAGAAGGGCAAAAGGGGCTGGTTTTCAGCGCGCAGGGGGAATATCTCGCGCAGCACGCGGTGACCGTACTCAGCGATTTACAACAACTGAAACTCAATCTGCACAGCCTGGATCAGGCGCAACAAGGGGAAATCTCGCTCGGCGTTTCCAGCAATTACGCGGCATATCGTCTGCCGCCTTTGCTGAGCCAGTTTCGCCAGACGCATCCGGGGATCCGCGTCAGCCTGATGAGCGGATTCAGCGAGGACATCATCCAGAAACTGCTGCGCGGCGAGATTGATA
Organism: Rahnella sp. BIGb0603; assembly: GCF_024808755.1. NCBI lineage: Bacteria > Pseudomonadati > Pseudomonadota > Gammaproteobacteria > Enterobacterales > Yersiniaceae > Rahnella > Rahnella sp. BIGb0603. The sequence continues at coordinate 26,776 of NZ_JANUEX010000004.1, forward strand.
TGGCGCTGGTGAAAGATGATTTTAACTGGAAGGAAGGTAAGCACCTGATTGAAGAAGATGACTATGTGCTGGTGAACAGTCAGGATTTTGATTTTGCGCTGCTTCCGCACATGCCGCAGATAAAAATCCATCACGGCGCGCACGTCACGCAGCTGATTGAACGCTGGTGGAATGCCAATTTCTCGCACGCGCCGAACGTCACGATGGAAGTCGATAAGCTCGAGGTGTGTATGGCAATGGTGGAGCACGGGCTGGGCTACGCGATTGTCGCCACATATTTACCGCTGCCGGAGCATTTTTACCGGCGGCCCGTCAGCGTCGATGGCACGACGGTGAAGAACCGCACCTGGCTGCTGCACCGCCATAACCTCAATGCCACGCCGTATAGGCAGGCGTTTATTCATCTGTTACAGACGACGCAACAAGGGCTGACGCCGCGCTGATCAGAGATCTAACGTGCCGTCGATCAGCGTGCAGGTATCGCCGCCAATCCACGGTTCGCCGTCCACGAAAGTGACTGTCACACGGCCATCTCGCTGAAGTTTTGTGCCCTGACGGACGCGGTAACTTTCGGCCATATGCGCACCGTCCGGGAATCCCCCGGCTTTCAAAACCCGCGCCAGACAGGCATTCGCGCTGCCCGTGACCGGATCTTCTTTCAGCACGCCGTCTTCGTCGATCAGCGCCCGCACTTCATAATCTGCCGGGCCGTTTTTATCGTGCAAACCGTAAACCGCAATGCCGTTCACGCCGAGACGCGTTTGCAGCTCGCTGATGGCCGCTGCGTCAGCCGTGATATTCAGGCAATCCTGCGCGCTTTCCATGCGCACCACCAGCCAGATAATGCCCATGTCAGCCGCCACCGGCGTGACGTCAGCCTGAATTTTGCCACCGCGCAGCGCGGTCTCCAGCAACGCATTGTGTTCAGCCCCCAGCGGTTTCATTACCGCCGGCGGTGCAGAAAACGCCTGCCCGCCTTCGGACAACTGATTAACCTGAACCAACCCGACGCCGCATTCCTGTATCAGATGCCCCGGATTTTTAGGCTTCAGGCCGCTTTGCAACAGCGCGTACGCCGTGCCCAGCGTCGGATGTCCGGCAAACGGCAACTCTTTGTCGGTGGTAAAAATACGGACGCGGTAATCGGCATCCGGCGATTCCGGTTTAAGCACAAAAGCGGTTTCCGCAAGATTGGTCCAGCGCGCCATGGCGAACATTTCGGCGTCGGTCAGCCCTTCGGCATCGAGGATTACGGCCAGTGCATTGCCTTTCAGCGGTTCAGCGGTAAACACATCAACTTGTTTAAAACGGCGCAGGCGGGTCATAACGGATCCTTTTGTTCATCTTTTGGAAACGGGCGAAGTGTCTGAGTCTATGAAGTTTTGTTTCTATTTTCGAGAAAAATGTCAGCTTGCGGTGGCTGGCCTATGCTTAAAGCACTTCACTGTCTTTTCTAAAACACATAAGGAACAGAAAGATGCCCGCGAAGGATTTGATTGGTATTGGCATCGGCCCGTTTAATCTGAGTCTGGCCGCCATGGCGAGGGATACCGCGAAACTTAACACGGCTTTTTTTGATGCCAACCCGGAATTCAGCTGGCATCCCGGCATGTTATTGCCAACGGCCACCATGCAGACCTACGTTTTGCAGGATCTGGTGACGACGGTAGCACCGCGCAGCGAATTCTCCTTTATCAACTATCTGGTTGAGCAGAAGAAGATTTACCGTTTTCTGGCGACAGAACAACTGATCATCAGCCGCGATGAATTCTCAGATTATCTGCGCTGGGCGTGTGACCGCATTCCCGGTCTGCATTTTTCCGAGCCGATTGAGCGTATTGATTTCGATGATAAAAAGCAGGAATTTGTGGTGCAGAGCGATAAAGGCGAGCACCGCGCGCGCAACATTTGCCTCGGCACCGGCCATGCGCCGTGGATCCCCAAACCGGCACGCGCGGCGCTGGGGGAAAACTGTTTCCACGCGGCTGAAATTGAATTGCGCGAACCAGATTTCACCGGCAAACGCGTCATTGTGGTCGGCGGTGGCCAGAGCGGCGCAGACATTATTCTCAATGCCCTGGGCGGGCACTGGGGTGAATTCGCGGAACTGAGCTGGTTGTCACGACGCCCGAATTTTCAGCCGCTGGATGAGTCGATTTTCACTAATGAATATTTCACGCCCGAGTATGTGAATTACTTCTACACGCTCCCCGAAGACGTGCGTGAGCAGGAGATCAGAACGCAGAAACTGCCTTCCGATGGCATCAGTTATCACACGCTGGAAGACATTTATAAGCAGCTTTATCACCGGTTTGACGTGTTGCATCAGCCGCGCAACGTGCGTTTACTGCCGCACCGCGCGCTGGATCATATCGTTCGCAACGCTTCCGGGGATTTCAGTTTGCAGGCGAAACACGGGCTGGAGAAATCCGAGGAACATTTCAGCGGCGATATCGTCATTCTCGCCACGGGTTATCGCCCCGGTTTGCCGGATTATCTCGCGCCAATGCTCAACAGAATTCCGTACGATCGCGAACAACATTTGCCGTTGCTGCCCAACTTCAACCTGCGCTGGGACGGTCCGGAACAGAACCGGATTTACGCGGTGAATGCCGGTATCCACAGCCATGGCAGCGCCGAAGGCCAGTTGACGCTGACTGCGTGGCGCTCGGCCAAAATCCTGAACCATCTGCTGGGCGAACCGCATTACGATCTGCGCCCGGTGCCGTCGCTGGTGCAGTGGTGGTCAGGCGAATAGCAGGCACAAAAAAGCGGAGCACAAGACTCCGCTTTCATTTTTGTTTGACTCGCCGTTTTATCTACACGTAGAAGTAGATCGCCATAAAGTGGCAGGCGCTGCCGCCCAGCACAAAACCGTGCCAGATGGCGTGACCGAAACGGAAGCGTTTTGATGCATAGAAAATGACGCCCAGCGTGTACACCACGCCGCCCACAGCCAGTAACGCCACACCGCCAGGAGACAATTTGGTCGCCAGCTGATAAATCACAATCAGCGACAGCCAGCCCATGGTCAGGTAGGTGATCAGCGAAAGCACTTCAAAACGGTGCGCAAACGCCAGTTTGAAAATTACGCCAAACAGCGCCAGGCCCCAGATGACCGCCATCAGCCCTTTCGCCAGGGGAGAATTCAGCCCGATCAACAGGAACGGCGTGTAAGTTCCGGCAATCAGCAGATAAATCGCGCAGTGATCGAGTTTTTTCAGCCAGTATTTGGCTTTCTGATGCGGAATGGCGTGATACAACGTGGAGGCCAGATACAGCAAAATCATGCTGCCGCCGTACAAACTATAACTGGTGATCGCCATTGCGCTGGCGTTTACGCTGATCGCCTGCCCCAGTAACAAGACCAGGCCGACAATCCCAAACACCAGCCCGACGCCGTGACTCAGGCTGTTGGCAATTTCTTCAGCCCACGGATATCCCTGTGGTGATGACTTACCCATACGATGAGAACCCTCGAGGCAAAACAATAAAATAACGTTAATCCGGCACTGTTTATAAATTACGTCGACAGGCAGATTAACTGAGAATGATTCCAGTGTACACCTGTAAGCCTAAATTGAGTATTTCCTGATGTAACAGTCTCTTAGCGGGATCATCATTTCAGTCTACCTATTTCTGGAATCCCTTCAATTCATTCACTTTGTTTATAATTCCTCCGTGTGACATTCTGAAGACAGCGCCATTTTCCGCACCCAAAAACATGATTTTTTGTCATCAACCGATTAAGGTGTACCGGAAATCTCTGATAATGCTCTCCATAATGCCGTCAATTTGACTAAGGTTTGACTATGTCCGTAGCAACTTCCCCGCTGAATTTTGGCGCAATGACCGAAGTTTTTCAGTTCCTGATGGAAATCGACAAGCTGAAAAGCGTGCAACGCCGCACAAAAGTGCTGGGCACCGAACGTCAGGAAAACTCTGCGGAACACAGCTGGCATTTCGCCGTGGCAGCCATGTCACTGGCACCTTTCGCACCGGAAGGCGTGGATATCAATAAAGTCATCCGCATCGCGCTAATCCACGACATCGTCGAAATCGACGCCGGTGACGTCATCGTTTATGACCTCGCCGCCCGCGCCGCCGTTCACGATCAGGAAGTGATCGCCGCCAAACGCCTGTTCGGATTACTGCCTGCGCCGCTGAGCACACAATTTCTGGATCTGTGGAACGAGTACGAAGCCGGAGAAACCCCGGAAGCGCGGTTTGCGCTGGTGATTGACCGCGTCATGCCGATGGTCATGAACCTGAACAATCAGGGTCAGAGCTGGGTGGAAAATAACATTCGTCTGGAACAGGTTCTGGCGCGTAATTCCTTTATCGCCGATATCCACCCGGAACTGTGGCTACATATCCGCGGCCATCTTGATAACGCCCATCAGCAGGGCTGGCTGAAGTAATATAGTCCTCCCCTTCACAGGGGAGGACGTTTAAAAAATTTACTTCGGTACCGTCAGCGCCGTTGATTCCACATAAGGTTTCATGATGGTGTCTGCATCTTTCTGTGCCTGCGCCGCCGCCGCTTCCGGTGTCACTTTTTCGTCGTTTACCAACGCTGCCAGCTGGTTTTCCATTGCCTGTCGAACCGCCACGGTTTCATAGGTCGCATACCACGGATAAGCGTATTTCAGCTGCTCCAGTGCAATCGACGCACGCGGGTCTTTTGCCAGATAATCTTTCATTTCAGGCGTGTCATAAGACGCCATACGCGGTGAAAAATAACCGGTAAATCGGCTCCAGGCACCGTTCACTTTCGGACTGACCAGATATTGCATGAACTGGTATGCCGCTTTTTTCTGATCGTCGGAAATCCCTTTAAAGCTCACCAGACTCGCTCCGCCGATGGTCACTGCGTTACGCACTTTGGAAGGCATCATCGCCACCCCCAGCTCGAAATCTTTGGTGTTTTCACGCATAAAGCCCAGCGCGCCGGTGCTCAGCATCGCCATACCCAGTTTGCCAGAGAAGAACGCTGCGCTGATTTGTTTGGAATTCAGCACGCCTGAAGGCATCACTTTGTCGCGATAAACCAGGTTCTGCCAGAAGTGCAATGCGCCCAGCGTGGACGGTTTGTCGTAATACACTTCGCCCGGGTAATCGGCGTTGTAATACTGCCCGCCGTTGGCACGCACCAGCGCGGATAAAATCCAGCCGCCGTAGTCATCGTTAGTCGATGGCAACATGATGCCCCACTGGCCTTTCGCCGAATCTGTCAGCTTTTTCGAATCTGCCAGCAATTCATCCCAGTCTTTCGGTGGCGCGGTAATACCCGCCCGGGCGAACATCGTTTTGTTGTAATACAAAATTGGCGTCGAGTTATGGAACGGAATGGCATACGTCACGCCGTTCACCTGCGCATTCTGGCGCATGGCGGGCCAGAAGTTTTGCGTCAGGAATGGCGTGGCTTTCTGATCGCCGAATTTGAACAGTTCGTCCATCGGCAGAATTTCATTTTTGATCGCCAGATCTGCCGTGAAGTTCGCCGACATAATCACCAGCGCCGGTGGCTGGCCGGATTTGGCCGCTGCTTCCGCTTTCACTTTGGTGGTGTCATAGCTGCCGGTAAAAATGCCGCGCACTTCGACATCATTTTGTGACTGATTGAACTCTTTGATAACGCGGGTCATTTCCATGGTCAGCTTGCCGTCAACCGGCGCAGGGAACATGAAATCGATATTTTCTTTGGCGAAGGCGCTGCCTGTGGCAATTAAGCCAATGGCGAGCGTCAGTGCGTGAACTTTACGCATGATGGTGATTCTCCCGGTGCAGGTTCTGCTGGTTTTGGCCTGAAAAAAGGTGAAGGTCGTGCAAAGAGAAATACAAGGTGATGCGGTCGCCGGGTTGTGGGATCTCCCCGACGTTTTCCCGCAGCTGGTTTTTACGAACGTAACGAATTTTCCCCAGCGCAGTGTCGGCGTGGCAGAGATACTCCGCGCCGAGCAGTTCGCGATAGGTCAGTGTGGCCTGCAATTGCAGGCTTTCGCCATCCACCGGGCGGTCGCTGAGGTGTTCGGGTCTGATGCCCAGATACACTTCAGTAAGCGCCTGCGCGTGACCAGTTTGCGGCAAATGCACCGGCTGATTTTCGACTGTCAGCACGCCTGCGGCGCACGGCAGCAGAAAAAGATTCATCGACGGTGTGCCGATAAATCCGGCGACAAATAAGTTAGCCGGATGCGCGTACAGCGCTTCCGGCGCGCCAATTTGTTGCAGATGGCCCTTATCCAGCACGGCGATCCTGTCCGCCATGGTCATGGCTTCCATCTGGTCGTGCGTAACGTAAACGGTGCTGGTTTTTAGCTGCTGATGCAGCTGCATAATCCCATCGCGGACTTCGGTACGCAGGCGCGCATCGAGGTTCGACAGCGGTTCATCCATCAGGAAAAGCTTCGGATCGCGCACTATCGCGCGGGCCATCGCCACGCGCTGACGCTGTCCGCCGGACAATTTGCCCGGTTTACGTTTGAGCAACGGCTCCAGCTGCAATAATCCGGCCACGCGATCGACACGCGCCTTGTGCTGATCTTTCGGCTCGTTGCGCATCCGCATACCGAACGTGATGTTCTGCTCAACGGTCATGTGCGGGAACAGCGCGTAGTTCTGAAATATCATCGAAAAATTTCGTTCGCGGGGCGGCAAACCGGAGATGTCATTACCGTCGAGCATAATGCGCCCGTCGCTGACCTCTTCCAGACCGGCCAGCAAACGCAGCAGGGTACTTTTGCCACAACCCGACGGCCCGACCAGCACCAGAAATTCGCCGTCGGCAATCTCCAGCGACAGATGATTCACCGCCGTGCTGCCTTCAAACTGTTTGGTAATATTTTCCAGACGAATACCCGACATCATTGCTCATCCACCGGACAACTGATTTGTGCATCGTAAAGATACGGCCCCGGATATTGCGACAGCGGATGCAGATAACTGACCAGCCCGGTGTTATCCACCAGACGGTGCATGACGCAGGCCGCCGGTTCGAGGTTATAGAACGGCGCGGGATTATGATGGTAATACGGCACCTGATGCACAGTACCGGGAATGGTGGTGATGATCGCCTGTTTGTACTGGGTGAAAATCAGGCGGTGCGTATGGCCGCAGAACACGCGAACCAGCGACGGGAAGCGGTCAATCAGAGCCAGCAGCTGGTCGCCGTTTTCGCAGGAAATCGCGTCCATTTGCGCCGAACCGACCTTCACCGGCGGATGGTGCATAAACACTGCCGTCGGTTTCCCGCCGCCCTGCTCCAGCTGACCTTCCAGCCACGCCAGCGTTTCCAGCGTCAGGAACCCTTTTGATTCACCGGCCAGGCTGGAATCCACAAACAGCAGACGCATCGGGAAATCATCGATGGCATAACGCATATTTTGCGGATCGGTGCCTAGCTGCGGACACAGCGGATGCAGCGCTTCCAGGAACTGTGCCTTGTCATCGTGATTGCCCGGAATAATAAACAGCGGATAGCGCAGATTGCCCAGCGTGCGGCGCGCAACTTCATATTCCTGCGGCAGGCCACAGTTGACGATATCGCCGGTGATCACCACCGCATCCGGTTGTTCTTCCAGCGCATTCAGCTGGCTGACCACTTCGGCATTACAGCCGTTCACATCGATAAAGTCATACAATTTGCGACCATGGCTGCGAAAGTGCATGTCAGAAATCTGAGCTAAAAACATGGATGACTCCTTTATTTAATGCCCGAGAAGCCAAAGCTTTTCAGGAACTGTTTCTGAAAAATAATGAATGCCAGCATCAGTGGCAGGCACACCATCAGCGTTCCGGCAGTAATCAATCCCCACTGGCCGCCCGATTCCGCGCCCATCGCAAAGGACACCAGCCCGACGGTCAGCACCTGTTTATCCGGATCGTTCAGCACCATCAGCGGCCATAAATATTCATTCCAGTGATAGGTAATGCTGACGGTCGCAAAGGCGAGAATGGCGGGCCATGACATGGGGATCAGCACGCGGAACACCACCTGCCACCAGCGGCAGCCTTCCATCAGAGCAGCTTCTTCGATTTCACGGGGAATACTGAGAAACGCCTGACGCATCAGGAACACGCCAAACGCTGAGGCAAAGTACGGCATCATTACGCCGGTCAGGGTGTTGAGCAGCCCGAACTGTTTGAGGATCATCATGTTCGGCACCATCATAATGACCGGCATGATCATCAGCTGGATGAGCAGTAAGTAGAACAGCGTCTGTTTGCCGCGAAATTCGTGATACGCGAAGACGTAACCGGCGGTGGTGATGGTCACCAGCTGAACCAGAAACGTGCCGAAGGAGAAGAAGATCGTATTGGCGTAAAGCCTCAGCCAGTCGGCGCTGTCCCATGCCTCACGGAAGTTTTGCAGTGTCAGCGGAAAGCGCGGCAGTAACGAGGCCATATCCGGCGAAAAGCTGCTTTCGCTGAACGCCGACGACAGCATCCACAGGAACGGTGCCATCCATAAAAACGCCGCGCACAGCAGTAAAACCGGCAATGTCGAACGACGCGCACCGCGCAATAACATCGACGGCGAACGCGCACCCGCCTGCGATTTTTTACCGGTCATCACCGGCGCTTCAGATGTTTCAACGCTCATAGTGAGCTCCTTTTTCCAGCACACGCAGATTCAGCATCGAAAAACCAAACAACAGCACCAGCGTGAGGAAAGTCGCCGCCGAGGCCTTGCCTAAATCGTGGGTGTCATTGGCGAGACTCTGGATGTAATACAGCAGCACGGTAGTGGCATTATTCGGCCCGCCCTGCGTCATCACCGCGACGTGGTCGATCTGGGTAATGGAATAAATCAGCGCAATAGTGACCACAAAACTGATGGTCGGGCGCAGCAGCGGCAGCGTGACATAGAAGAAAACCTGCGGGCGCGACGCCCCTTCCATCAGCGCCGCTTCGCGTGCCGAAGCAGGAATCGACTGCAATCCGGCGAGGAAAAACAGCATGTAATACCCGGCAAATTTCCATACACCGATAACGCTCAGGGCAATCAGCGCGCTGTTGCTCATGCCGAGATAGTTGTTATTCATCGGCCCGAACATTTTCGCCAGGGTGTAATCCAGCAGCCCCATGCCGGGCATAAAAATGAACAGCCACAGGGTTGCTGCGCTGACCAGCGGGATAATCATCGGAAAGAAAAACGCGGTACGCAGCCAGCGGTTGAGCGAAGTGTTTTCCCACAGCGCAACGGCCAGCAGCAGCGCCAGCACGATACCGGGCACGACGGTCATCAGGATGTAAGCCAGATTATTGAGCAGCGCACGCCAGAAAACGGGATCCTGCACCAGACGCAGATAGTTTTGCAGACCGACAAACGGCGGTGCGTCCGACGACAGACGGCTGTCAAACAGGCTGTCCATCGCTGACTGAAATAAAGGGTAATAGGTGAACAGAAACAGGAAAATCAGCGTCGGCAGCAAAATAAGATAAGGAAACAACGTGCGGCGCATTACAGGATACCGGTCAGCGAAATAAGGTGCCTATCCTGTCCTGCCTATGTGTCAGTTACATGGCGGAAGTGTGATGGTTATTTGAATGAAAAATGAGCGAATGTTACTGAACAAATAGGATGAAAAGACCGCCGTATTGCCGTCCTTAAAATCGTTACCCCTGAACTCATGACCTCGCCAGCGCGTTCCCGGCTTTTTCCGACAACTCAAACAAAGCAGGCAAAACATGCGCCGTAGCTTTGATGTACGCGCTCACCTGCGCCACACCTTCCGGCGGCAAAAGTTCCCCGCTTTCCAGACCTTCGCTCAGACAGAGCAAACCATGGCAAAGGCCTTCGGCAGATTCAGAGGCGACCGCGCCAAGATCATAAAGCTGGGGTTCGGTGAAGTTGCTGAGATCCATATCGGAAATCAAAGTGCGAAAAGCGGTGATGGAGTTTTCAGGGTATTGGGTTTCGGTTGTTGTCATGATGATCATTCCATTACCAGATTTAAGTTTCATCACGCCTTCAGGTTCCAAATTAAAGGAGTGTCTCAGACAGGTTTGGAACTCCGGATCTAGCGACCGGCCAATCATAAAGATTGCCCTGCCTGAGCCACGAATTGAAGTGTGCACGTAGCCGCTGAAAAAAAACAAATTTTTTCAGTTCCAGATATTCGGAGTTCCAAGTCCGGCTACGGATTTTGCCGCAGCGAGGTGACTATATTCCGATGATTTTGCCAATGAAACAGACTGTATGGATTTACAGGAAGTTACTTTGATAATTGGAAGGCGTCTCTCAGGAATGACTCCTGCCCGCCCCCTGTCAGGAAGAATTGAACCTATCTGCCTTGCTAATTTAATGCCCATTTTTAAGTGCTACTATCGCGAACCTCGTATGCGAACAGGGAACATAGGTAATGGATACAACAGAAGAGCTAAACGGGACGTATTTTTATCATGGGCATGAAAATGTATCGGCTCAGGAGTTATTCTGGTTAATATTTTTGGAAGAATTTTCAAAACATGAAGGTTTGGCGATTGAAACCGCTGCCACCATTCTTTCAGGCTGGCCGCTTATTCCTAAAAAGAAAGGATTAGGCAAGTCATCATGGGGTACCAGTGTTGCGTCTAAAATGTCCCGCAGGATATTTAAGGATATGCATTTTATTGAGCCCGTTGAAACACCCGTAGGAATATGGAAAACCCGATGGACAATCAGGGTCGGCACAGCCGTAGGGCGATATGTTCCGTACGTAGGATATGTTCAGGCAATGATAGTTTTTTCAATTGTCGCAAAAGAAACCCGGAATAAATATAATCTGATTGCACGGCCTGACGACCGCATTCCATGGACCTATTTCTGATGTTCGATGAAAACGAAATCCTAAACTACATAACTGAGAAATATAGCTTCAGGAAACAGCCCGTCGGTAAAGAATGGACATTTCAGGAACACTTTAATTTTGTTCAGGAAGAGTTAGAAGAAATGTTAGTTGACCTGTTCACTCGATACGGCATCGGACACAACAACTTCAATCTCGATGATTACTTCGAACCAGAGTGGCCTGTTTGGTTATTGTGGAAAAAATTCCAGCGCAAAGAATATAAACCGCTCACGGTGGGAATGATTATTGAATCAGCAAAAGCGGGGAAATGGTTATATCAGTAAGGGGCATAATGGCCCCTTTTTTATTTATGCCGTCTGGCGGTCGTTCCATGCATCAGAGAAAATAATATTCCCGTCTTTATGTTTCCACGTAATTTTTTCATACCGCAGTTCAACAGATTCCATGTGATTATCATTTGGATTATCAGAAGCCCCCATCGTTGGGGATATCGAAACAATACGAACCTTTTCTAACATCATATTGAAGTATTCAACTTCTTGTCCGGCATCGTTAATCTTGTACCAGCGAATTTCCGCGGACTCGAGATTTTGGCCCGTTGCAACCGCCTTATAGAGATACGGGCTCGATGAATCAAAATCTTTCACGACAAGCATAGATGAATGCATCCGTGTACCCGTTACTTTTCCGGTGGCACTGTCCGTTGGGATCATCACGTTATGATGAAACCCTTTAACTTCAATACTGTATTCTCTGTCTTTAACGTCCACCGCGCCCTTGATCAGGGCGCCGCCATCATCTTTTAGCCACAGGTAAGCTGGAATAGCCATTTTCCTATCTCCTTATAAAAGTTATGGCTAACTTACTCCAGCCTTGTTTAATCACAAGCAAAAAACCTCATTAAAATCCATTTAATTGCATCTATTACAATGACTTATAATTATTACTTATACGTCGCGCACGCTCTTTTTTGCTGAAGAAAACCCAGTCAAACCACCACAACCCCCATCCTTTCCCGTGCCTCTTCATAGGTCGGCATCGATGCCGCAGCCCCTGCTCTTTCCACACAAACGGATGCGTAGGCGGAGGCAAATTGCGCGGCTTCGGAAAGCGTGGAACCGGCGGCGAGCTGCGAGGCTAATGCGCCGTTAAAGGCATCGCCTGCGCCGGTGGTATCGACCGGTGTGGCCGGGCAGGCGGCGATGATTTGCGTTTCGCCATTCACGGAAAGCAGTGCGCCCTGCGTGCCGAGCGTGACGATCAGTGCCTGAATGCCTTTAGCGTGCAGCGCGTGGGCGGCGCACTTAGCGGATGGAATATCGTGAACCTCAATGCCGGTCAGTAATGTGCATTCAGTGGCGTTGGGCGTGAGCAAATCGACCTGCGCCAGCAGGTGGTCGGAAACCGGCTGGAACGGTGCGGGGTTGAGGATAATGTACGTCCCGTTTTCCCTGGCGATGTTGATCAGTTTTTCGATAGCCGGAAGATTATTTTCCAGCTGCGTCAGCAGGATATCCGCAGCGGCTACCGCCGGACGGCATTGTTCGACCTCTTCGTCGGTGACCGTCAGGTTCGCGCCCGGATCGACCGCTATCATGTTTTCCGCGTCCGCACCGGCGACGTAAATCAGCGCATTACCGGTCGGGCATTCGCTGGTGGAAAACAGCGTGACGGCATCGAAACCGGCGTTGTCGAGGTGGCGGCGGGCAAACATGCCGAAATCATCACGCCCGACTTTCCCGATGTAATGCACCCGCGCACCGGCGCGCAGTGCGGCAACTGCCTGATTCGCACCCTTTCCACCCGCACCCATCATGCTGTTACGCGCAATCAGGGATTCTCCCGGCTTGGGGAAACGCGCCATGCCAGCGACAATGTCGAGGTTGAAAGAACCAAATACGCATACCTTGCCTTTTTTCATGCCTCTCTCCTGAAAGAAAACGGTCGTGACTGCGACTGAAAAACGCGTTGTGCGGCCAGACAGGCGCCGCGGCAACCGGTCTCATCGGTGACGGCGCTGAAGTGGATCTTCAGTCCGTTCGCCGGATACGGGCTACGCAGATGGCTGCGCAACTGCTGTTCGAGCTGCGCCAGCGGGAAATTCTCCATCGCCAGCACACCGCCGCCCAGCACTAAGTATTCGGGATCCAGAATGTTCATTTCACTGGCGACGGTGCGTGCCAGTCGTGCCACAAATTCGGTTAAATCCACATGCCCGGCGTGATACACAAACAGGTCAGCAAACGGCGTGTGCGGCGCATGCTGCCGCGCCCAGCCGGTGAGCCAGTTGCCGGACGTCAGCGTCTCGACGCAGCCGGTTTTTCCGCAAGGGCACAGCAGCGGATTGCCTGCCAGCGGAATATGCCCGAGCTCGCCCGCACCGCCGTGCGCACCGTGATAAAAATCGCCGTTAATCCACAAACTGTTGCCCAGACCGGTGCCCAGATACAGGCCGACGGCGACGTCAGGCAGCGTGTCGTGCTGAAGTAAATCCCACCACATCAGATGGTTAACGTCTTTATCCATCGTCACCGGCAGATGCAGTCGCTGCGCAAGCTGCTCCGCGACCGGCTGATTATCCAGCGCGGAAATAAACGGCAGCGATAACACGGTTTGCCGGTCACGGGACAAGATCCCCGGCAAACCGAGCATCACCTGTGCCACCTGATGATGCGGATCCTGCGCATCCAGATACCCGCGGATCAGTGCTTCCAGCCCGCTCAGCGGATCACTTTGCCCTGCCCAACTTTGCGTCGGGGTTTTGTGGTAGCCGCGAAAATTTTGCTGGCTGTCCATCAGCATTAAACGGGTATTGGTGCCCCCGACATCCACTCCAAGAAAGTGCGGCATACGGCTCTCCTGCCCTCAGGCTGCGTGACGCGCCTGACGCATCTGATCGAGCATTTTGTCCCAGGCAATATCCAGATCGCTGTCGAGCGTGAACAGGCCGGAACTGCCGACGATCAACACTTCCGCGCCCGCAGACATCAGATCCTGATACGTCCGCAAGTTGCAGGATCCGTCGATTTCGATCAGATAGCGGTAGCCTTTTTGCTGTTTGAGATCGCGCAGCTGAGCAATTTTCCCCAGCATTTCCGGGATGAACGGCTGCCCGGCATAGCCCGGATCGACGGTCATGACGGTAATTTTATCCAGCAGATGAATGTAGTGCTGGATGTATTCCACCGGCGTTGCGGGATTGAGCACCACGCCGACCTTTTTGCCCAGAGAACGGATCTGGTTAATGATGCGGAACGCGTCGCGGTTGATGGTTTCGGCGTGCGGGCAAATAAAATCAGCACCGGCTCTGGCTATCGGTTCGATAAAGTCGGACGGATTTTCCACCATCATATGCACGTCCAGAACCAGCGGCGTATGCGGGCGGATCTGTTCGATGAAGAACGGCGACAGCGTGATGTTTTTGACGTAATGGCCGTCCATGATGTCGATGTGCAGCATGTCAGCGCGGCGGTTCAGCACCTCCAGTTGCTGTTTGATGTCGATCAGGCTCATGCACATCAGCGACGGAGAAATTTTGTATTCCATGATGTTTTCCTAAGGTCAGAGGCTATGAAAATAAGCTTTAAAAATAAGGATTAAGGTTGTGCAGCCCGCGCTTTGGCGGCGCTCATACGTCCTGCGCGTTTTTGCAGGAAACGGGCACGGAAGAATTTCAGCGCCAGCACCACAATCAGTACCGCGCCCCACATCGCCAGACTGAAATGCGGGCTGACGTTCAACAGATTCAGGCCGGTTGAAATCACCTGGAGGACAATCAGCGAGAGCACCACGCCCGCCACTTTGCCGAATCCGCCGTTGGGATCCGTGCCGCCTAAAATGATCGCCAGTACGGTCAGCAGCAGGTAAGAATCGCCGTAGCCCATGCGCGCCGAGTTGAAACGCGCCATCATAATCAGCCCGGCAATCACGCATAACATGCTGGAAATTACGTAGATGGCGATCAGCACGCGGTGGGTATTCACGCCGCTGAAATGGGTGGCGTTGATGTTGCTGCCGCTCATGTAGATATATTTGCCCAGGCGCGTGCGTTCGAGGAATACCGCGATGAACACCGCCGTCAGCAGGAAGATAATCAGCGGAACCGGCACGCCGAGCAGCGTTTCCGCGCCGATAAAGCGCACGATGTCGGGCATACCGCTGATGGCCGCGCCGCGTGAGAGATAGATGCCAACGCCGTTCACCATCGTCATGGTGGCGAGCGTGACCAGAATCGGATGCGCCCCGACGTAGGCCACCAGCGCACCGGTCAGCATGCCGATGACCAGCGCCAGAATCATTGCGCCGACCAGTGCCACCGTCAGCCAGACCGCCTGCATCGCCATGCTGGCATCGGGCGGCAGCCAGGTGAGAAACACCCACGCCATCAGTAAACTGGTCAGGTTAGCGGTGGCGATAATGCACAGGTTCAGGCCGCCGCTGAGGATCGGGATAAACATCGCCAGCGTCAGTAAACCCAGTTCCGGCAACTGGAAGGCGACACTCATAAAGGTGGCGTCACTGAAGAAACGCCCCGGCATCGCCAGGCTGAAACCGATAATGACCACCAGCAACAACAGCGATAATCCCAGGGTAGTGTTGTCTATTTTCAGGGAAGCCATTTTCAGCCGGGGCCGGGCTTTAAGATTCACATTTCTGCTTTTCGCGAACATAGCGGTTTTCCTCACGCGAAGCCGACTTCGGTTTCTTTGCGTTTCTTGTAATGGGTGACGGTGATGGCCGCGACAATCACCACGCCGATGACGATATTCATGAAGTAGCTTGAGACACCGATCAGGTTGAGGCCGTTTTTCAGCACGCCAATCAGGAACACGCCCATCAGTGTGCCGACCACGCTGCCTTTGCCGCCGTTAAGGCTGGCGCCGCCGAGCACCGCCGCCGCCAGCACATCCAGCTCGCCGCCGACCAGCGCATTCGGCACCACTTCACCGACGCGATACACCTGTACCAGGCCGCCAATCGCCGCCATTGCACCGAGATAACCGTAAGCAAAAAGATGCAATAACCCGACACGGATCCCGATACGACGCGCGGATTCCTGATCACCGCCGACCGCAAACAGCTGGCGTCCCAGATGGGTTTTGTTGAGCAGGATCCAGCTCAGTCCGGCGACTGCCAGCATCACTACCACCGGCAAACCCACCTGATAGTGCTGCTCGCCGACGCTGAAGGGCAGCACACGGATCGGCGTGGTCAGCCAGTCCGGCAGGTCGTACAGACTGGTGCCGTTGGTCAGCCACATCAGCATCCCAAACAGCAGCGACTGCATACTGATGGTGACGATGATCGACACAATGCGCAGGCAGTAGATCAGGATGGCGTTGATCATCCCGAGGACGGTGCCGATCGCGATCGCCAGTAAAATGCTGCCGGCCGGACTGCTCAGGCCGTAATGAATGGCCAGCGTGGCGATGAGGTACTGCACGACGGAAGCGACCGCCGCGAACGAAATATCAATGCCTCCGGTGACCAGCACCACAAACAGGCCGAGGGCGAAGATGCCGCTGACGGCGTAGCTTTCGGTCAGATCCAGCAGGTTCTGAAGCGTCAGAAACTGATTGGTGAGCAGGGAAAACGTGACGATAACCACCAGCAAAACCCAGGCTAAATAACCTTCGTTGCTGGACGGGCGTAACCGGCTGAGCTTAAGCATTGACCGCCTCCGCAAGCTGTTGCTGAGTAATCGCGCCCGGAAGATATTCGCCCTTCACTGTGCCTTCGGAGAAATGCAGCACGCGGTCGCAGTTGAAATACACTTCCGGCACTTCGTCGGAAATCAGCAGGATAGAAATGCCCTCTTCCGCCAGCTGATGCACCAGCTGGTAAATACTGGCTTTCGCGCCGACGTCCACGCCGACCGTTGGCGAATCGAGGATCAGGATTTTGGGCTGCGTCAGTACCCATTTTGCCAGCACGATCTTTTGCTGATTCCCGCCGGACAGCGTGGAAATCGCCTGATCAGGATTAGCGACTTTGACGCCGAGTTTTTCGATCCACTGCTGGATGATTTTGTTTTTGCGGTATTCGTCGATCAGATGAAAACGGCTGCGCAGCTGATCCATGATCGCCAGCACGGTGTTGTCGCCGACCGATTGTTGCTGGATCAGTCCCAGCGTCAGCCTGTCTTCCGAGACATAGCCGATGCCGGATTTGATCGCGTCTTCGTGGCTGCGAAAACGTACCGGTTTGCTGTCGAGGTAAATTTTGCCGCTGTCCGGCCTGGTCATACCAAACAGGCTGAGCGCCAGTTCAGTGCGCCCGGAACCAAGGAGGCCGCACAGGCCGAGCACTTCACCTGCATGAAGTTTAAAACTGACGTCGTGGTACTGACCCTCTCGGCTGAGTTTGTCGGTTTCCAGCATGATGCGCTGGTCATTCATGTTGGCGGCTTTCAGGCGGTAATCGAGTTTCAGGCCGGTCATCAGTTCGGTCAGGCGTTCGCTGCTGACTTCAGAGGCCGGAAAGGTGCCGACTTTTTTACCGTCACGAATGACCGTGACGCTGTCTGAAATCTCCAGCACTTCATCGAGACGATGGCTGACGAACACCACGCTGATGCCTTTGTTTTTCAGGTAATGCACGGTGCGCAGCAGCTGATTCACTTCGGTTCGGGTCAGCGAGGCGGTCGGTTCATCCATAATCACTAACCGCGCATCAGCCACCAGCGCGCGGCAAATTGCCACCTGCTGGCGCTGGGCAATCGGCAGCGCTGACACTTTGCTGTCGAGGTCTAAGGTGTAATTGAGTTCAGTCAGAATGCGCTGCGCGGTGTCGCGCAGACGTGACGGACGATACCAGCCCATCAGCCCTTGCAGGTTGTGGTCGAAGGCGATGTTTTCAAACACGCTCAGGTTCGGAAACAGCGAAAGATCCTGATAGATCACCTGAACGCCAAACTGCCGCGCCTGATCCGGGCTGAGTTTGCTGAACGTCGAAAGCCCCTGCGTGGCAGAACCCAGCGTGATCCGGCAACCGTTATCCGGCTGATAAACCCCCGAGATCACTTTGATCAACGTACTTTTACCGCAGCCGTTGGTGCCCGCCAGGCAGTGAACTTCCCCCGGCATCAGCCGCAGGGAAATATCGTTAAGCGCGCGCTGTCCGCCAAAGGTCACCGACAGATTCTGTACATCAATCAGCGGCGTGTTGTCTGTTTGAATGATCCCGGAGATTGCCATGATTACAGCCCCATCTTGACCAGTTTCGGCAGGTTGGCTTTATCCAGACTTTCGGTTTCGTTGCCCAGAATGGTGTGCGTTGCCTCGTCGACTTTCACTTTGCCCATGCCTTCAATGGTCATGCCGTCAGTGATTTTTTCGCCTTTTTCCAGCTTCTCGGCGATGCGCACAAAGACTTCACCGGCCACCATCGGGTTCCAGATAAAGCCACCTTTGATGGCACCGGCTTTCACCAGGCTTGCGCCCTGGCCCGGACTGAATGGCCCGAAGACGCAGACATCATCGGTTTTGCCGCGGTTAAGCACCGCACGGCCTGCGCCGATCGGGCCTTGTGAACCGATCGCCAGAATGCCTTTCAGGTTGGCGTCTTTAGACATCAGGTCATTGGTAGTTCGGATGCTGTCATCAAGCGATTCGCCGACACCGAATTTGTCGCCGACCAGGTGCATGTTCGGATAATGTTCTTTTTGATAATTGATGGCCGCATCGGCCCATTTCTGATGCAAAGGCACGGTCAGGCTGCCGACATACACCGCGTAATCGCCTTTTTCTTTCATACATTGTGCGAGGGCGATCATGTGGTTAATGCCGTGCTGCGTGGCATCGACCATTTCGAAATCCCAGTCGGCATATTTCTGATCCGGCGATTCATGCACAATGACTTTGATCCCGGCGTCGTGTGCGCGTTTCAGCACCGGCTCCAGCACGCGGGCATCGTTGGGCACCACGCCGATCACATCTACTTTTTGCGCAATCAGATCTTCAATCGCACGCACCTGCAACGCCGGATCCGCGCTGGTTGGCCCGACCTGCCACGCATCTATCCCGCGTTTGGCCGCTTCACTTTTGATCCCGGCTTCCATCGCGTTGAACCAGGCGTTACCGCCGACTTTCACCACCACGCCCATGCGAATTTTATCGGCGGCGTGTGCCGACAGGGACAACATGGCTGTCGCGAACAGGCAGGCAAGAACGGATTTCTTGATCATGTTTACTCTCCTGGGAGGTCAGTTATGTGCCGCAGCTAACGGACCGTTGCGGCTGTTTTTAGTTTTTTTCTGTAGGGGTGACGGAGAAACTTCAATCACGTTAACGTTGCTCCAGGCCAGTTCCTGGCGGAATTCTTCATCCTCCAGATGGTCTGTTATCAGTGTGTCGATTTCCCGGTAGTGGCAGATCCGCGCAAAAGAGCGGCGGCCGAATTTGCTGGAGTCAGCCAGCAAAATTTTGTGCTCGGAGGAAAGCAGCATTTGCTGTTTCAGCCGCGCATGATGCTCGTTACTCTCACGGATGCCGCCTTCGTGGCTGATGCCGTGACAGGAGAAAAACAGTTTGTTGATGACGAACTCTTTCAGCATTTGTTCGGCCAGCACGCCGACAAAATCTTCATATTTCGCCGAATATTCACCGCCTAAACCGATGGTGCGCACATTGGCTTTCACCGACAGCGTCTGGATGATCTGCACTGAGTTGGTCAGCACCACCAGCTGAATGTCGGGCAACTGACGCGCCAGATACCAGCTTGTCGAACTGCTGTCGAGCAGCAGACAGTCACCCGGATTAATCAGCTGCAATGCGCGTTTGGCGATGCGCGTTTTGCTGTCAGGCGACTGATTACTGCGGTCACGAAACGATTCGCCCTGTTCAATCTGCGACGGTACATAGGTTTTTTCGCCCGCCGAATGTTCCGTAAAGACCGCGCCGCCGTGGCTGCGTAATAGCACGCCGCGCTTTTCCAGCAGCGCCAGATCCCGCCGCGCCGTTTCCAGCGAAATACGGCATAACTGCGCCACTTCCTGCACCAGAATGCGTCCGCGCTGGGTGAGAATTTCGGTAATAAAACGATGTCGCTCTACTGGCAGCATGTGGTGATTCCTCTTTCCCGATGTCAAACAGGATACGCAGCCCGGTGGTTGTGGAATGCGCAGTGCCTCAAACGCGGCTGTGTGCATTTTTTGCCACCGCCGTCATGTGATATTTGTCACGAAAAGCTGAGAAAAGATGAAATGTTAAAGTTTGGATCTGTGGCGGGAACGGCATTAAATCGTCATTTGCGTTGCAACAAGACAGCAACAGTTTTGCAAACGGTCACAATTCCTCGTGGTTTCTCATGACCGGTTATGACCGTTTGTGTGGAGTTGACCGTTTGGACATAAAAAAAGCGCCTTAAGGCGCTTCTGCATCCGAGGAAAGTATTATCTCCCACCCGCCAGATCGAGAAAGCTGCCGGTGACGTAGGAGGAGGAATCGGAGAGCAGCCAGTAAATCGCCTGTGCCACTTCTTCCGGCTGACCGCCGCGCTGCATCGGCAGATTGGCCTTCACGCGATCGACGCGTCCCGGCTCACCGCCGCTGGCGTGCATTTCGGTATAAATCAGACCGGGCCGCACGCAGTTAACGCGAATACCGTACGCCGCCACTTCCAGCGCCAGACCGGTGGTCAGGGTATCCACCGCCCCTTTTGACGCGGCGTAATCAACATATTCGCCCGGCGCACCCAGACGGGCAGCCGCGGAAGAGACATTCACAATCGTCCCGCCCTTTCCGCCGTGCCGGTGCGACATGATTTTCACCGCCTCGCGGCAGCACAGGAAATAGCCCGTCACGTTGGTGGACAGCACTTTATTGATGCGTTCAGCGGAGAGATTTTCAATGGTGGTCTGCTGGAACAAAATCCCGGCATTATTCACCAGCGCGGTGATTGTCCCGAGTTCTTCGCCCAGGCGTTTAAACATCGCGACCACCTGCGTTTCGTCGGCAATATCAGCCTGAAGCGCAATGGCTTTGCCACCGGCCTGTTGAATTTCATCGACGACAGATTGTGCAGCGGTTTCGTTATTCAGATAGTTGACGCCGACGGCGTAACCCTGCTGCGCGAGGAGGATCGCGGTTGCACGGCCGATACCGCGGCTACCGCCGGTGACGAGAGCGATTTTCATTGAATACTCCAGTGGGGAAAAGTGAGGAAAGAGTAGGAGAAACTGAAGCAATGATGATTTGAATTTTATCCTCCCCCTTCGCAGGGGAGGGAGCAATCCGGTTTTTAGTTCCTCCCCCTGTGAAGGGGGAGGCCGGGAAGGGGTTTTAAGGCCTAATACCTTGTCAATGCTAACTTCAACTTATTAATTTTGCTTTAATACCCCACCCCAACCCTCCCCTTCGCAGGGGAGGGAGCAGACCGCAGTCTTACTCGTAATCTGACATCGGTACACATGAACAGAATAAATTCCTGTCCCCGTACACGTCATCCAGACGTTTCACGGTCGGCCAGTATTTGTTGTCGTACCCGGCCGGGAATACCGCCACTTCGCGGGTGTACGGATGGCTCCAGTCGCTGACCAGCTCATTCTGCACGTGCGGTGCATTCACCAGCGGGTTGTCTTCCAGCGGCCATTCGCCTTTCGCTACGCGGTCGATTTCACTGCGGATTGCCAGCAGCGCCTCGATAAAGCGATCCAGTTCCACTTTGCTTTCTGATTCGGTGGGCTCAACCATCAGCGTGCCGGCAACCGGGAAGGACATGGTCGGGGCGTGGAATCCGTAGTCGATCAGGCGTTTGGCAATATCCATTTCGCTGATACCGGTGGTTTCTTTCAGCGGACGAATATCCAGAATACATTCATGCGCCACGCGACCGTCGCGGCCAGTGTAGAGCACCGGATACGCATCCTTCAGACGGGTAGCGATGTAGTTGGCGTTGAGGATAGCGACCTGGCTGGCTTGTTTCAGGCCTTCCGCGCCCATCATACGGATGTACATCCAGCTGATTGGCAGGATTGACGCGCTGCCAAACGGCGCCGCAGAAACCGCACCGTTTTGCGTCAGCACGCCGTCAATCTGTACCACGCTGTGACCCGGAACAAACGGTGCCAGATGCGCTTTCACACCAATCGGCCCCATGCCCGGACCGCCGCCGCCGTGCGGGATACAGAAGGTTTTGTGCAGGTTAAGGTGCGAGACGTCAGCACCGATGTAACCCGGCGTGGTGATGCCGACCTGTGCGTTCATGTTCGCGCCGTCGAGGTAAACCTGACCGCCGTACTGATGCACAATCTGGCAAACTTCACGGATAGTTTCTTCGTAAACGCCGTGCGTTGACGGGTACGTCACCATGATACAAGACAGTTCGTCACCCGCTTTCGCCGCTTTCTCACGCAGGTCGCTCAGGTCAATGTTGCCTTGCTTATCACAAGCCACCACCACGACGGTCATACTCGCCATCTGTGCAGATGCCGGGTTGGTGCCGTGTGCTGAACTTGGGATCAGGCAGATGTGACGACCACTTTCGTTACGGCTTTCGTGGTAACGACGGATGGCCAGCAGACCCGCATATTCACCCTGCGCGCCGGAGTTTGGCTGCATACAGACAGCGTCGTAACCGGTGAGCTGAACCAGCCATTGTGACAGCTGACCGATCATTTGCTGATAACCGCCCGCCTGTTCTGTCGGGCAGAACGGATGCAGTTCGGCGAATTCCGGCCAGGTTATCGGGATCATTTCTGCCGCAGCATTCAGTTTCATGGTGCAGGAACCCAGCGGGATCATCGCCTGATTCAGCGCCAGATCCTTTTTCTCCAGACGGTGCATATAACGCATCATCTCGGTTTCACTGTGGTACTGGTTGAATACCGGATGGGTGAGGATCGGATCCACACGCAGCATGGCCGCAGGAATCGAGTTGCTGTCGGTCGATGCGGCATTGTCCAGCTTGTCGATATCCAGACCGTTATCGTCACCCAGCAGGGCAGCGAAAAGCACCTGAACGTCTTCGCGGGAGGTCGCTTCGTCGAGCGTGATACCGACCGCGCCGTGAATGTCTGTACGCAGATTGAGACCGAAGCTCAGCGCACGTTCAAGCACAGCAGCCTTGTCTTTCACTTCAACAGTCAGCGTATCGAACCAGGTGTTATGACGCAGTGTCAGACCGCCCTGTTTCAGACCAGCGGCCAGGATGTCGGTCAGACGGTGAATGCGTGACGCAATGCGTTTCAGGCCTTCAGGGCCGTGGAATACCGCATAAAGGCTGGCAATATTGGCCAGTAAAACCTGCGAGGTACAAATGTTGGAGTTGGCTTTTTCGCGGCGGATATGTTGCTCGCGAGTTTGCATCGCCATGCGCAGGGCTGTTTTGCCAGCAGCATCGCGGGAAACGCCGATGATACGGCCCGGCATGGAGCGTTTGAATTCGTCTACGCAGGCAAAGAATGCCGCGTGCGGACCGCCGTAACCCATCGGCACGCCAAAGCGTTGCGCCGAACCAAAGACGACGTCTGCGCCCTGCCTGCCCGGTGCGGCCAGCAGCACCAGCGCCATAATATCAGCGGCAACGCTGGTGATAATTTTGCGGGATTTCAGTTCGCCCAGCAGCGCAGTGTAATCGTGCACTTCGCCGGTAGTGCCGACCTGCTGTAAAAGCACGCCAAACACGCCTTCCAGTTCGAGCACTTTTTCAGCTTTATCAACGATGATGTCAAAGCCGAACGTTTCCGCACGGGTGCGAACTACGTCCAGCGTTTGCGGATGCACGTCGTCCGCCACGAAGAAGCGGTTAGCATCTTTCAGTTTGCTGGCGCGTTTTGCCAGCGCCATCGCTTCTGCCGCAGCGGTTGCTTCATCGAGCAAAGAAGCAGAAGCCAGATCCAGACCGGTCAGATCTAATGTCAGTTGTTGGAAATTCAGCAACGCTTCAAGACGGCCCTGCGACACTTCCGGCTGATACGGGGTATACGCTGTATACCAGCCCGGATTTTCCAGCATATTGCGCAGGATAACCGGCGGTGTCAGCACCGCGCTGTAACCCATACCGATGTAGGATTTATAGCGCTGGTTCTGGTTGGCAATGGCTTTCAGCTCAGCCAGCGCCTGATGTTCCGTCACGGCATCACCGACGGCCGGTGGCCCCGGCAGCTGAATATCGACCGGAACGATCTGCTGGATCAGCGCGTTTAACGAGTCTGCACCGACCGTTTCCAGCATCTGTTGCTGCTGCTGAGAAGACGGACCAATGTGACGGCCGATAAAGGCTTCGTTGTTTTCGAGTTGGCTGAGAGTCTGAGTCATTTGCTACGCATTCCTGAAATCTGCTGGAGGTGTCTTGGGATACTGACAAAAGCTACGGGTCTTGAATTCACCCCGCAAACGGGTTGCGGGGCGGGCATTGCAGTCCTGATTATTCGTCTACAGAAGCAGCATAGGCTTCTGCATCAAGCAGATTAGCCAGTTCGCTTTCGTCTGACGCTTTAATCTGGAACAGGAAACCTGCGCCGTACGGCTCGCTGTTGACCAGTTCCGGAGAACCTTCCAGTTCGCCATTAACCGCAACGATTTCGCCGCTGACTGGAGAATAAATATCGGAAGCCGCTTTAACCGATTCCGCCACGGCGCAGTCTTCACCTGCGGCGACTTCACGGCCCACTTCTGGCAAATCAACGAAAACCATGTCGCCCAGTAATTCCTGCGCGTGTTCAGTGATGCCTACGGTGTAAATGCCGTTGCCTTCTGAACGTACCCATTCGTGGGAAGAGGCATATTTCAAATCTGCTGGAACATTGCTCATTATATTTTCTCCAAAAAAGTGCTTAATTCAGCGTTAACTGGATAATTTTATCTCGAATTTTTACTGCGCCAGCGGTTTGCCGTTGCGGACAAAACCTGGTTTGGTGACTTTCACCGGCATTTCGCGGTTACGGATTTGCACAATGGCGTGCTCGCCAATGCCCGCCGGAACGCGTGCCAGAGCAATACTGTAGCCGAGCGTCGGAGAAAATGAGCCGCTGGTAATCACGCCTTCCAGCGTGTTGCGCGCGCTGTCGGTGAATCGCACCGGCAGTTCGTTACGCAATACGCCTTTCTCTGTCATCACTAAACCGACCAGCTGTTCGGTGCCCTGCTCGCGCTGTCTTTCAAGTGCGTCACGGCCAATAAAGTTGCGGTCTTCAGGTGCCCAGGCGATGGTCCAGCCCATGTTGGCTGCCAGCGGTGAAACGCCTTCGTCCATTTCCTGACCGTAAAGATTCATACCCGCTTCCAGACGCAGCGTGTCGCGCGCGCCCAGACCGGCAGGTTTCACGCCTGCTGCCAGCAGTTTCTGCCAGAAATCAGCAACCTGTTCTTGCGGGAGTGCGATTTCATATCCTGCTTCGCCGGTATAACCGGTGGTGGCGATAAACAGGTCACCCGCCTGAACGCCGAAGAACGGCTTCATCCCCGCGACCGCTTGTTTTTGTTCAGAGGTAAAAAGGGTTTCTGCTTTCTCTTTTGCATGAGGGCCCTGCACGGCTACCAGCGCTAAGTCATCACGCACGGTCAGTTCGATGCCATACGGTTCTGCATGCTGCGAAATCCATGCCAGATCTTTCTCGCGCGTCGCGGAGTTCACCACAAGACGGAAATAGTTTTCGTTGAGGAAGTAAACGATCAGGTCGTCGATCACGCCGCCGGACGCATTGAGCATGCCGGTATAAAGCGCTTTACCGGGAACGGTGAGTTTGGCGACATCATTCGCCAGCAGGTAACGGAGGAATTCACGGGTACGGGCACCGTGGAGATCAACTATGGTCATGTGCGAGACGTCAAACATACCGGCATCCTGACGCACAATGTGGTGTTCATCCAGCTGAGAGCCGTAATGCAATGGCATCATCCAGCCGTGGAAATCGACCATACGCGCGCCACACGCAACATGTTGTTCATAAAGCTGAGTCTGCTTAACCATCTTATTCCTCATTTAATTAAGTGCATAAACAGCACACCGCGCAAACGATACCCTTTGCTCGAACTTACCACTGAATAAGCTCACTAACCATAAGTTAAAATATGCAGAGCGGGATAAATGTCAGTGATTTCACAAGGGCATTGTGCAGAGTTTTTGACTGGTAAACTGGGGTTTGTGGCGCAAAATCTACAAATAAACATCAAAAGTATCGATGTTATATAACGACAAGGCCAGATTTCTCACCATTTGCAGAATGAGAAATCCGGCCCCGGATTAGAAAATGTAATGGAAAAACTGAGCTGAAATTAGATTATTTCAATCGAAGTAAATCGTCCTGTAACCACTCCGGTAAATCATTCAGCCCCATCGCCTGACGCACCAGTTTTGGTTTCACGCCCGGCAGAGAATCCGCCAGCGTAAGACCAATATCGCGCAGCAGTTTTTTGGCAGGATTGTCACCGGCAAACAATTCGCGGAAGCCCTGCATACCCGCCAGCATCAGCGCGGCGCTGTGTTTGCGGCGGCGCTCGTAACGACGCAGGTACATATGCTGGCCGAAATCTTTGCCTTCTTTTTGCAGGCGTCTGATTTCCGATGCCAGTTCTGCGGCATCCATGAAACCTAAATTGACGCCCTGCCCGGCCAGCGGGTGCACGGTGTGCGCGGCATCACCGGCCAGCGCCAGACGTTGTCCGGCAAAGCTGCGGGCATAACGGCCTGTCAGCGGGAAGGTCAGGCGCTCGCTTTCAACGGTACAAATACCCAGGCGCAGGTCAAAGGTGCTGGCGAGGATTTTATTGAACTCCTCAGGCTCCAGCGCGCTCAGACGCTGAGCTTCATCCGGCGAAACTGACCAGACGATAGAAGACAAATGCGCATCAGCCAGCGGCAGAAACGCCAGAATGCCTTCGCCGTGGAATACCTGACGTGCAACAGACTGGTGCGGCTCTTCGGTGCGGATGGTCGCCACCAGTGCATGATGGCGATAATCCCAGAATGTCAGCGGAATGTCGGCGTGCTGACGCAGCCAGGACTGGGCACCGTCCGCTCCGACCACTAACCGCGCGCTGAGCTGGCGATCGTCATTAAGGGTGATAAACGCCTCATTCTCGCCCCACGCCACGTTTTTCAGTGTGGCCGGCGCAAGCAAAGTGATGTCGGAAGATTTTTCCGCACGCTGCCACAGGGCGCGGTGGATCACCTGATTCTCAATAATGTGCCCGAGATGACTGAACCCATATTCTTCGCCACGAAATGCAATTTTACCGAAGCTGTCGCGATCCCAGACTTCCATTCCCTGATACGCATTGGCGCGCTGAGCGATGATGTTGTCCCAGACGCCGATATATTTGAGCAGGCGCTCGCTGGCGGCGTTGATGGCAGAAACGCGCAGGCCCGGCTGTTCCGGCAATGGCGAATCGAGATCCGGCAGCTGGTTTTCCAGCACCACAACGCGCAGACCGCTGCCCTGTAAACCACATGCCAGCGCCAGACCGACCATTCCGCCCCCGGCGATAACCACATCAAAAGATTGCATAATTTTTCCTGTAAAGCCCGGAACGGAATTAACGGTCAACCCAGCCGAGCGTCCGTCGGGTAAACGCATCGCGCAACGGCGTGATGCCTTCCATCGCCAGTAAACCCAGATTGCGGCCAACCATTAACGGCAGATAACGGTTGGCAAAGAGGTGGATCAGGCCGTCGGTCACGCCGACGGTCGCCAGCTGATCGGGCTGACGGCGGTTCTGATAATCGCAAAGTACGCGATAACTGCCGACGTCGTTGCCCTGCTTTGCGGCGCTTGCCAGCGTTTCCGCCAGCGTCATCACATCGCGCAGGCCGAGGTTAAAACCCTGACCGGCAATCGGATGCAGCGTTTGCGCCGCGTTACCCACCAGCGCCAGACGATGGCTGATATGGCTGTTGGCTTTTTGTAATTGCAGCGGATAACTGAAGCGTTTACCGGCCTGTTTCATGGTACCCAGCCGCCAGCCAAATGCCTTTTGCAGTTCGCTGAGGAACTTCGCCTCGCTCCAGTGATCAATTTCTTCACGGGCTTCGCGCGGGTGGCACCAGACCAGCGAACTGCGCCCGTCGGACATCGGCAATAAAGCCAGCGGTCCGTTTTGGGTGAAGCGTTCGAACGCGCGGCCGTTATGCGGTTCGCTGGTGGCGATGTTGGCGATGACGGCAATCTGCCCATAATCCTCGCGCTGCCAGCTGATATTGCAGGCTTTCGCCAGCGAAGAGTGGGAACCGTCGGCAGCGACCAGCAACTGCGCGGTCAGAGTTTCACCGCTGTCGAGCGTGACACTCGCGCTGTCGGTTTGTCTTTGAACATCAACCACTTTTGCCGGGCAATGCACCGTCACGCCGGGAGCTTTGGTGAGCATGGCAAACAAACGATTACCGACTTCATGCAGCTCAACAACGTGACCAAGCGCTTCGACACCATAATGCCCCGCAGTGAGATTCACAAAAGCCGCATGGCCGCGATCGCTGACGTGAATGTCACGGATAGGCGTCGCGATTTTTGCCAGTGCCGGCCAGATCCCGACGCGCGCCAGTTGCTGGCAGGTTCCCTGCGCGAGCGCAATCGAACGGGCATCAAAACCCGGATGCTCGTGTTCTTGCGGCGCGGTCGCCTCCACCAGATGCACCGGCAGACGCCCCTGCGTTAGCGAGGAAATCGCCAGCGCCAGCGTGGCACCGGTCATTCCGCCACCAACAATCACTATGCTCATAGAGAAACAATGCTCATATTATTTACGTGCCGCCGCCATTAAGGCTTCGATATCATCGGCTTCTTTCACCACGTCGCCGGTCAGAATTTCGATGCCTGTCGCGGTGATCAGAATGTCGTCTTCGATGCGGATACCGATACCGCGATACGCTTCCGGTACGTCGGCGTCCGGCGCAATATACAAACCCGGTTCAACGGTCAGTACCATGCCCGGTTCCAGCGTACGGCTGCGATCAACCGAGCCATAATGACCGACGTCATGAACGTCGAGCCCCAGCCAGTGAGATAAACCGTGCATGAAGAACTGGCGATGCGCCTGCTCAGCGTAAAGAGTTTCCACATCACCTTTCATTACGCCCAGTTTGACCAGTCCTTCGATCATGACGCGGACAGCCGCTTCGGTCGCCGCCTGAATACTGCTGCCCGGTCCGAAGACTTCCAGTGCTTTGTATTCTGACGCCAGCACGATGTCGTAGATCTCACGCTGTGCTTTGCTGAATTTCCCGTTCACCGGGAAGGTGCGGGTGATATCACCGGCATAGCCCTGATATTCACAACCGGCGTCAATCAGCACTAAATCGCCGTCACGCAGCTCACATTCGTTTTCGGTGTAGTGCAGGATGCAGCCGTTTTCGCCACCGCCAACAATCGTGTTGTAGGAAGGATAACGCGCGCCGTGGCGGTTGAATTCGTGATGAATTTCTCCCTCGAGCTGATATTCAAACATTCCCGGACGACATTTTTCCATTGCGCGGGTGTGTGCCAGCGCAGTGATTTGCCCGGCACGGCGCATAACCGCGATTTCTTCGGCGGACTTGAACAGACGCATATCGTGAACCCACGGACGCCAGTCAGTGACGGTCGCGGGTGCGGCGAAGTTCTGACGAAAACCTTTACGCAGTTTTTCCATCGCACGGTTAACGATTTCATCGGCATAGGCATATTCGCCCTGCGCGTGATAGACCACGTCAAGGCCGTTGAGCAGTAAATGAAGCTGGTCGTTGATGTCGCCGAAAGGCAAGGCTTTGGTCACGCCCAGCTTAGCCGGTGCTGCTTCCTGCCCCAGACGGCGCCCGAACCAGATTTCAGCGGTGAGATCACGCACGCGGTTAAACAGCACGCTGTGGTTATGATTTTCATCACTTTTAACCAGAATCAGCACAGCTTCCGGTTCGTTGAAACCGGTGAAATACCAGAAGTCACTGTTCTGACGATACGGGTATTCACTGTCGGCGCTGCGCGGGGCTTCGGGGGCCGCAAAAATTATCGCAGCACTTCCCGGTACCATTTTCGCTAACAGCGCCTGGCGGCGGTTCTCGATCTCTTGCTGAGTCATCACTTTCTCCTGAAATCGTTTTAGTTCGTTGTTATTAACTGGGTTCTCAAATTATCAGTGCAACGTGCGGGTATTTTCCGGTGCAGACGGCAGGCTGTGGCCAAATTCGCCAAAGCATAAAATGGCTGCCACGCGGACGTACTCCACCACTTCCTCTAAAGATTGCGCCAGTTGCTCCTGATCTTCATCTTCGTCGTAGCCAAGTTGCGCGATGCTGCGCAAATCATCGATGGCTTCGCCGACTTCGCCTTTCACTTTCGCAAGTTTAGGCTGCATCATGCCAAGGCCGAGCAGGAAATGGTTGACCCAACCGGCGAGGGCGTCGGCACGTTCGAAGACACTTTTGTCGTCATCGGGCATCATCATTTTAAATTCGAAGCTGTCATCTTCCAGCGTATCGGACGTAACTTTACGAAGTTGTTGCAGCAAATCCGCCAGCGTATGCGGGAAGGCCAGGCCTTCATTGGTCAGGTCATGCACCATCGTCAGCCAGCTGCCGTCGCGGTTGCCGCCACACAGTAAGCCACTGATCAGACCGTGCATTTCTGCTGCGGTCAAAGCAACCGATTGTTGTTTCAGGTTTTGATCCAACGAATCGTAAGTAGGGTAAGTATTCTCAATAGACATGCGCATTCGCCATCGTTGGCAGGTTAAGTTCGTGTTATGCTACCACCAAGGTCTGTCGTAGTACCAGATTAGCAGCCCGCAATCAGGCTCAGTTTGGCCTGAATGGCACGCCCTGAACAATCGGGCAGCAGTCAGCCGGTCATGGGGTTGTAACCTGGTATTGAGATAGTTATAGTGGCGCCCGCTTCCAACATCCTGCGCCAGGTCGTAGTGGTCACGTTGGGGCGGACGAATAAATCAGCAGGAAGGTGGCATGTCTGCACAACCGGTAGATATTCAAATTTTTGGTCGCTCGTTACGGGTGAATTGTCCGCCAGAACAACAGGAAGCACTGAATCTGGCAGCTGAAGATCTTAATCAGCGGTTGCAAGATCTTAAAGTTCGCACTAGAGTCACCAATACAGAGCAACTGGTTTTCATCGCGGCATTGAACGTATGTCACGAACTTGCTCAGGAAAGGTTGAAAACGCGCGATTACGCATCCAATATGGAACAACGTATCCGGATGCTGCAACAAACCATCGAGCAGGCATTGCTCGAACAAGGCCGGATCTCTGAACGTGAAGGGGCGCCTTTCGAATAACACACGTTGCTGATGTGGCTCGTCACAGGCCAGTCAGAAGCGGTAAAAAATTTCTCTGAGATGTTCGCCAGCGGGCCCGTCCCCTGAGCCGATAATTAGTACCAACAGAATGTGATGATCCGTAATCGGTGCGCATGCTCGGTCCGTCCGAGAAGCCTAAAGATTGCGACAGCACGTTCACCTTGAACCATGGGTTCAAGGGTTACAGCCTGCGACGGCATCTCGGAGATTCCCCTTTCTTTTCGGTACATCCCTTTCTGGTGTTTGTATCTATGTCGCACACTCCTCTTTTTACTTCTGCCCGACAAAATATTCGCACTGAAATTCGCCAGCGTAGAAAAAATCTGACTGCCGGTCAGCAAACAGAGTTTGCCCTTCAGGCCGCAGATCGCGTTGCCGCGCACCCTGAAATTCAGTCTGCCACCACGATTTCAGTTTTTCTGTCCTTCGACGGAGAGCTTGATACCACACCGCTGATTCAGCGCCTGTGGCAGGAAGGAAAAGAGCTCTGTCTGCCGGTGCTGCATCCGTTTTCCCCTCACCATCTGTTGTTCCTGCGCTATGCGCCTGAAACACCGCTGGTACGCAATCGTCTTAAAATCCTCCAGCCACAACTTGATATCACACAGGTTGTGCCATTGTCTCAGTTGGATATCATCCTGACGCCGCTGGTCGCGTTTGACCGCCACGGACAACGTCTGGGTATGGGTGGAGGGTTCTACGACCGCACGCTGGAGCACTGGCGGGATGGCGGGCCGTATCCGATTGGCTTAGCGCATGATTGCCAGCAGGTGGACGTCTTGCCGGTGGAGCACTGGGATGTGCCTTTGCCGCAAGTGATCACGCCGGGCAAAGTGTGGACGTGGTGAAGATAGGCTGACTGTTGATACTCCTCTCAGAGAATACTCCCCTCAGAAAATTTCCCTTATACATACCGTTACACGCCGAAACCAATCCCTCACGGACAATAAATTCCGTCATGTCTATTATCTTCTCAACGGCCCCGCAGTGGGGCAGACACATAAACCGATATCTCTGAGGAATTAAACATGAAAAAAGTATTAGCTCTGGTTGTAGCCGCTGCAATGGGTCTGTCTTCTGTCGCTTTCGCTGCTGAAACAACCGCTACTCCGGCACCTGCTGCTGCAACGACCGCTGCGCCTGCGGCCAAGCATGTAACTAAACACAAGACTCACAAGAAAGTCGCTCAGAAAGCGCAGGCTGCTAAAAAACACAAAAAAGCCGCTAAGAAAGCTGCTCCGGTAGCCCAGAAGGCCCAGGCTGCTAAAAAACACGTGAAACACGCTAAGAAAGCTGCTCCGGTAGCGCAGAAAGCGCAGGCTGCTAAGAAACACGTGAAACATGCTAAGAAAGCAACTCCGGTAGCGCAGAAAGCGCAGGCTGCTAAAAAACACGTGAAACATGCTAAGAAAGCTGCTCCGGTAGCGCAGAAAGCGCAGGCTGCTAAAAAACACGTGAAACATGCTAAGAAAGCTGCTCCGGCTACAAAAGCAACCCCAGCAGCATAAGAAGTTACCAAGAAGTCTTTGTGAGGTATTAACTCGCAATTACCAGAAATGCTAAATTTACACCCGGTTCGCCGGGTGTTTTTTTCTCCAGTTTTTATCCTGAGGTACTGTGGATGATGCTGCGCCGCTTCCAGTTCGAAATCACCCTGTCTTCACTGATCCTCTGTGGTCTGGTCAGCCTGTTCTTTTACTTCTGACATTTTCGTGAAGTGCCCTGAGATGGCGCCCGTCATCGGCTCAACGCCTTGAGCAATCTGGCAAACGACTCATCCGGTAAGATCTTCCCGTCTGCGGGAAATAGCATAAAAAAACCGCCTTTCGGCGGTTTATAATCTGTTACTGCGCAGATCTCTCAATAAAGCAAGCGCGCACGGATCGTGCCCGGAATCGCTTTCATCAGTTGCAGCGCGGTGTTCAACGTTGTGACATCCGTTTCAGCATCGATAACCACATAACCGACTTCCGGGCTGGTTTGCAGATACTGTGCTGCAATGTTGATCCCCTGCTCCGCGAAAATCTGGTTGATGCTGGTCAGCACACCCGGACGGTTTTCGTGGATATGCAGCAAACGGCTGGCTTTCTCGGTATGCGCTGGCAAAGAGGCTTCCGGGAAGTTAACCGCGGACAAAGTCGAACCGTTGTCAGAGTATTTCGCCAGTTTGCCCGCCACTTCCAGGCCTATGCCTTCCTGCGCTTCCATGGTAGAACCGCCGATGTGTGGCGTCAGCAGCACGTTGTCGAATTCACACAGCGGAGAATTGAACGGATCGCTGTTGGTCGCCGGTTCTTCCGGGAAGACGTCGATAGCTGCACCGGACAGATGTTTGCTGCGCAGCGCATTGCACAGGGCAGGAATGTCGATCACCGTGCCGCGTGAGGCGTTGATCAGCAATGCGCCCTGTTTGATTTGTGCCAGTTGCACTTCGGAAATCATGTTTTTGGTGCCTGGCGTTTCTGGAACGTGCAGGGTCACGACGTCGCTGGTGCTGAGCAGTTCTTCCAGAGTCGCAATCGGCTGCGCATTACCCAGCGGCAATTTGCTTTCGATGTCGTAATAGAAGACGCGCATCCCCAGGCTTTCCGCCAGAATACCTAACTGTGTACCGATGTGGCCGTAGCCGACAATACCCAGACGTTTACCACGCGCTTCAAAAGAGCCGACGGCCAGTTTGTTCCAGATCCCGCGGTGCGCTTTGGCGTTGGCCTCAGGAATACCGCGCATCATCAGCAACATCTCGCCCAGCACCATTTCGGCGACGGAACGGGTATTAGAGAACGGTGCGTTAAAGACCGGAATACCACGACGGGTTGCCGCTTTCAGGTCAACCTGATTGGTACCGATACAGAAACACCCTACAGCCACCAGTTTTTCTGCTGCCTGGAACACTTCTTCGGTCAGCTGAGTACGCGATCGGAGTCCAACAAAGTGCGCATCACGGATCGATTCTTTCAGCGATTCCGTATCTAAAGCACCTTTGTGAAATTCAATATTGGTGTAACCCGCGGCACGGAGTGTATCAACCGCACTTTGGTGGACGCCTTCCACTAACAAAAATTTAATCTTGTCTTTCTCAAGTGATACTTTTGCCATTTCCCGACCCTATATTTTTTCTGGCTGAATTCGAACTGCTAGGTGACTGCTCACAGTCAACATAACAAAAAATACGCCATCATCAATACAAACGATTGCCTGCCAGACAGCAGAAGGCTCACCGCGCCTGTTGGTTTTCAGCATTTCCTGCTGGTTAGATTTTACAAAGCAAGACGTTCAGGAGGCGATAGTGAGAAATGTGACATAAGTCACCAAATTAAGGCTTTTGAAGAAAAGATGATTCATTCAGAAAATTATCATCTTCATAACATTGTGTTATGACAGGGGGATGACTGGCTGCTTTCAGCAAAAGCAGCCAGATCTTCTGCTTATTGATAGGTTACTTCAGCGTGACAGTTTTTACGCCTTCAGAAGTGCCTACCAGCGCAACGTCGGCGCCACGGTTGGCGAACAGCCCTACCGTCACCACGCCCGCAATTCCGTTGATCTTATTTTCCATCGCGACGGCATCCAGAATGCTCAGATTATGGACGTCGAGAATGATATTGCCGTTGTCAGTCAGAACGTTCTGGCGGTATTCCGGCAGACCACCGAGTTTCACCAGTTCACGCGCAACGTAAGAACGCGCCATCGGGATGACTTCTACCGGCAGCGGGAATTTACCCAGCACATCGACTTGCTTAGACGCGTCCACAATACAGACGAATTTTTTGGCGATCGCGGCAATGATTTTTTCGCGGGTCAGCGCAGCGCCGCCGCCTTTGATCATCTGCATGAAGCCGTTGATTTCATCCGCGCCGTCAACGTAAACGTCCAGCGAGTCCACTTCGTTGCTGTCGAAAACGTGAATGCCTAAGCTTTTCAGTTTTGCCGTTGAAGCGTCAGAGCTGGAAACGGCGCCCTCGATCTGACCTTTGATCGAACCCAGTGCATCGATGAAATGGGCGGCGGTGGATCCGGTTCCGACACCGACGATGGTGCCCGGAGTCACGTAATCCAGTGCGGCCCAGCCGACTGCTTTTTTCAATTCTTCCTGCGTCATAATGGCTTCTCTGTCTGATAACGTAAGTGGCGTGAATACGGAAAAGTGTCGGTGATTATAAAGCATGTGCCGGCAGATTGGGCAGACAAGAGCGTGACCAGATCACACTTATTAAGTGCAATTGGGTTGTAAGCGCCCCGATTTTCCTCACCACAAAACCTGACAATCTGTGGCATAGTGTTCGGATAAAATTAAATCCAAGGGACAGAACTCCGATGAAACGCCCGGACTATAGAACGCTACAGGCACTGGACGCGGTGATCCGTGAGCGCGGTTTTGAGCGCGCCGCACAAAAGCTTTGCATCACCCAATCGGCGGTCTCTCAGCGCATTAAACAACTGGAAAATTTGTTCGGCCAGCCTCTGCTGGTGCGTACCGTGCCGCCTCGTCCGACGGAACAGGGGCAGAAATTACTGGCCCTGTTACATCAGGTGGAACTGCTGGAAGAAGAGTGGCTCGGCAGTGACAGTAACAGCGACAGTAACGATACGCCGCTGCTGCTTTCGCTGGCGGTTAACGCCGACAGCCTGGCAACCTGGCTGTTACCGGCGCTGAAATCCGTGCTGGTCGATTCACCTATCCGCCTGAATTTGCAGGTTGAAGATGAAACCCGGACGCAGGAACGTCTGCGCCGCGGTGAAGTGGTCGGCGCGGTGAGTATTCAACCGCAGCCGCTTCCGAGCTGTCTGGTCGATCAACTTGGCGCGCTGGATTACCTGTTTGTCGCTTCCAAGCCGTTTGCCGATCGGTATTTCCCGAACGGCGTCACCCGTTCCGCGCTGCTGAAAGCGCCGGCGGTTGCGTTTGATCATCTCGACGATATGCACCAGGCATTCCTTCAACAGAACTTCGATTTGTCACCGGGCAGCGTGCCGTGTCATATCGTTAACTCGTCGGAAGCCTTTGTGCAGCTGGCACGTCAGGGCACGACCTGTTGTATGATCCCGCATCTGCAAATCGAGAAAGAGCTGGAAAGCGGCGAGCTTATCGACCTGACGCCCGGCCTGTTCCAGCGCCGGATGCTGTACTGGCACCGCTTTGCGCCGGAAAGCCGCATGATGCGTAAAGTCACCGATGCCCTGCTGGCACACGGACACCAGGTGTTGCGTCAGGACTGATTTAGCGCCGCAGAAAACAAAAAACCCGCCGGAGCGGGTTTTTCATTATTACGGCGTCATATTTACTGAGCTGGTGCGGGTGCCTGCGGCTGCAGTTCGAACACCACATCGACCTGATCATCAAAGTGAATGCTTTGCTGTTCGTAGGTTTCAGCGGCATCATTTTGCGTGGGTGCGGCGGCGGCTTTAAACATGCGCGCAACCGGCATTGGCTGGTAGTTGGCGACGTGATAACGAATGCTGTAAACCGGCCCCAGTTTGGTGTGGAAGCCCTCTGCCAAAGATTTCGCCTGCTGTGTGGCGTTATCAATGGCTTTCTGGCGCGCTTCGTCACGGAAACGATCAGGATTTGCCACACCCAGTTCGATAGAACGGATTTCATTCAGGCCGGATTTTAATGCACCATCCAGCAAATCGTTCAGTTTATCCAGCTGACGCAATGTCACCTGAACCTGCCGCACCGCACGGTAGCCTTTCAGCTCTGAACTGCCGTCTTTCAGGTAATTATATTCCGGCTGTGTGCTGAGATTCGCGGCATTGATGTCTTTCTTTTCAATTCCGTTTTTCTGCAGGAAACCAAAATATTCCGCCACACGATCGTCGGCTTGTTTCTTGGCGCTCGCGGAATCTTTTGCCGATACGCTCACTTCAATGGCCAGCGTCGCGATATCCGGTGTGGCGTCAACGCTTGCCGTACCTGATGTCACCACGTGCGGGCCGGCAGGAACTTCTGCCGCGTGCAACGCTAAAGGTAAAGTCCCTAATCCCAACATCGCTGCTACAGCCAATGCTTTCAGTTTCACAGTGCCTCCATTAATCATCAAAGATCTGGCAATAGTTAATTCAATCAATCCGCAAAACCGTAGCATAAACCGTTACAACTGAAACTAAGATTAGTGACAAAAACCTGTTTTCGGGTAAAAACTCAAAATACGCCGGTCTGACGCGCCAGTTGTACGGCAATCCCCCACATAATTACGCCAACAATAAAGTTGATGACGCGCTGCACTTTCCCGGTGTTTAACCAGGGCGCGAGTAATGCCGCGAGAATGGCCAGCCCGAAGAACCACAGCACAGAAGCACTGACCGCGCCGAGCGCAAACCACGAACGTTCGTCGTGGCTCAGGCTTCCGCCCAGACTACCCAATACGACGAACGTATCGAGATAAACGTGAGGGTTGAGCCAGGTCACCGCCAGCATGCTGACGACAATCTTCCAGCGGCTTTGCTTCGCCACTTCCGCCTGTGCCAGTTCAGGATTTTTGCTGAATGCCGTGCGAAACGCGCCCCAGCCATACCACAGCAGAAATGCCACGCCGCCCCAACTTACCAGCGCTAATAACAGCGGCGATTTGCTCAGCAGCGCGCTGCCGCCAAATATCCCGCCGCAAATCAGCACGATATCGCTCAGCGCGCATAAAGACGCAATCATCAGATGATACTGGCGGCGAATGCCCTGATTCATCACAAACGCATTCTGCGGTCCGAGGGGTAAAATCATTGCGGCGCTCATCGCCAGTCCTTGCAGGAAAATAGCCAGCACGTGAATATCCTTAAAGAGTTAATAACAGAGATTGCGCGCAGTGTAAGGGCTTTGGTGTCATTAGAGGAAATGGATATTTCTAATCGGTCATTAGCCTGACTTATTTGTGAGGAGCCCATTTTTCAGACACAAAAAAGGCGCCCGCAGGCGCCCTTTGAGAAGCCGCGACTTTATTCCGCAGGCTGTACGTTTTTATCCACAACGACAGGGGCCGCCGGATACAAATGAACGTCCATTTGCGGATACGCAATATTGATATTGTTTTTATCCAGCGCACGTTTGAACGATTCCAGCAGATCCCATTTCACGTTCTGCGCATCACCGTTGCTGGTCCATGCGTACACGATGAAATTCAGGGTAGAAGCGGCCATTTCATTCAGACGTACGGTGACGCCTTTATCCTGTAACACACGCTGATCGGCAGTGATGATCTCGGTGAGGATCGATTTGACCAGATCAATGTCAGAGTCATAACCCACGCCGATGGTCATATCGATACGGCTTGTCGGTTCGCGTGAATTGTTGATGATGTTACCGGCAATAATTTTACCGTTTGGTACGACGATGATTTTGTTGTCCGGCGTACGCAGAGTGGTTGAGAAAATCTGTACGTGCGTCACCGTACCGGCTACGCCGCCGAGATCCACATATTCACCGGCACGGAACGGACGGAAAATAACCAACAACACGCCAGCCGCGAAGTTAGACAGCGAGCCCTGTAACGCCAGACCGACGGCCAGACCGGCGGCACCGATAACCGCAATCACCGACGTGGTTTGCACCCCGATGCGTCCGAGAACCGCAATCAGCGTGAAGGCGATAATCGCGTAACGCACCATAGCGGAAAGGAAATCAGAAACCGTGATATCAATACCACGAACTTTCAGAACACGGCTGACACCGCCGGAAACGACGCGGGCGATTATCAGACCGACGATCAGAATGAAAATAGCCGCCACAATGTTCACAGCATAATGCAGAAGTAAGGCCTGGTTTCTCACCAACCAGTTGCCAGCATTATTAATGCTGCCTACAACGTTCAAATCATCCATTTAAAGTACCCCAAAATTACACCCTGTCGGGCTGCAAGAAACCAAAGCTGCCCGACGATGCGGGCAGCAAGTGTGCTTTAAGGTTAACTAACAATGCGATGAAGTGCCAACCGCCCGTTGAGAAAGGCTATCAGATTAGGAATTTACGCGGCTGTTCTTAAGCGTTTCAGGCGTTTTGAAAGCCTGTAACGGCCCTCTTCCGCTCAGCGTGAAGGCCGAAATCACGGTGAACGTCAGCGCCACTAATCCCAGGATCAGGTACGTGCCGTGGAAACCGATACGGTCATACATATTCCCGGCGAAGACGGACATAAACATGATCGCCACCTGTTTGAAGAAGCAGAACGTCACCAGATAAATCGTCGCGGAGAAGCGCACTTCAAACACTGAAGTGATGTATTTGAAGCAGCCGACAATCAGGAACGGCACCTCAAACATGTGCAGCGTTTTGAGCACCACGACTTCCAGCGGCGATGAGGCAAACGACGAGCCGATGATGCGAATCGACATAATCGTTCCGGCCAGCAGCAGCGCATTTTTCCCGCCAATGCGGTTCACGATAAGCGGTGCGAAGAACATGATGCAGGCGTTCAGCAACTCGCCCATGGTGGTGACATAGCCGAAAACGCGTGTGCCTTCGGACGACGAATCAAAGAACGAAGTAAAGAAGTTGGCGAACTGCTGGTCGAAGACGTCGTACGTGCAGGACACGCCGATCACGTAAATCGCCAGGAACCAGAGTTTGCGGTCTTTGAGCAGCTCAAGGGCAATCTTCAGGTTGAACGGTTTGGTGTTCGCGCCCAGTTCATTAACTACGCGCGCGGTAGGCGTAACTTCAGGTTTGGCGATCAGCAAGAGGATTGCCAGAATGACCGCACAGCCGGAACCGAGCCAGAAAACAAATTCGTTGTTGATGGTGAACATGATGCCGACCACCGACGCACACAGCGCCCAGCCGACACAACCGAACATCCGCGCACGGCCAAATTCAAAGCTGCTGCGGCGGCTGACTTTTTCGATATACGCTTCAATCGCAGGCGCACCGGCGTTGTAAATCAGGCCGAGATAAATCCCGCCGACCACCGAACCGAGATAGATATTAATTTTCAGCAGCGGGCCGAACACGTAAATAAAGAATGGTGCGAAGAGAACCAGCATACCGGTGATCACCCAGAGCAAATGCTTTTTCAGCCCCAGTTTATCGGCCAGTAAACCAAACACCGGCTGAAAAAGCAGGGAGAACAGCGAAATGCTGGCAAATATTATTCCGGTGTCACTTTTACTGATCTGATTGATGTCGTGCAGCCAGATCGGGAAGAACGGGAAATATGCACCCATGATGAAAAAATAGAAGAAGAAGAACAGCCCGAACATCCAAAAGTTAGTATTTTTCAGGTAATACATACGCAGTTTCCTTACGTCTGAATATTTCGCCGCCGGAGATGAACCCGGCGGCACAGGCTGTCAGGCACGTTTCCAGGTGAATGAATAATGATACTGGCCGGCAGTCAGCAGGAAATCAGGGCTGACGCTCGGGCTCCACGAATCATCACCACCGACGCCCATATGGAAACCGTCGATGTTCAGCCAGGTGCCCTCTTCTTCACGCAAAAGGTGACGATGACTGGTTTCCATCAGCTGTTGCAGGCTGAAGCGGCTCAGGCCAAAGTGGAAATTACCCTGCAACGTCCAACCGGCGTATTCCAGTTCACGCGTCCCACCGCGCAAACCGTTTTCGGTCGGGAAAACGTACGGCGTATACAGATCGCCGAGTGGCAATGTCCAGCGCCCGTGCTGCGCGGCCAGACGACGATCCGGATAGTTTTCATGCGGTCCCAGCCCCAGCCAGCGGACGTTTTCCGCGATATCTGCCAGCTGACAGGTCAGGCCGATGCGCCCCGGCGACGGCACGTTCGCCGCCACACTGACGTCGGCGCTGATATGCAACTCACCCTGATTATCGATGCGGAAAATTTTGCGGCTCAGCAAACGCACTTCCTCACCCGCCATAAATGCATGCGTGGTAGTAATCACCACGCCATCCTGCAACTGATCGGCGGAAATATTCAGCAGACGCGATTCCAGCTGATACATTCCGGCGGCTTTCCAGCGCTCCACCCACGCATTCGGATCGATTCTGGTGACTTCGCTGACGCCTATATCGTTATCCACCGGCGCACGGACAAACTGGTCGCGCAGTGCAGAGAGCAGGCGCGGCGTTTTGTCATCAAACCACTGTTCCAGTAGTCCGGTTTGCTGACTGAACTGCCAGCGTTGCGCGCCGTGGACTACAGAAATCATATCGCCCTGCCGATCCAGAACCGGCGCGCTGGTGGAGGTTTTCTCCTGCACCGGCAGGCTGAGCGGTTGCGGCAGCTGCCATTGATCCCAGGCGCTGCGGTGCCCCGCTTCGGACCACGCGGTTGCCTGCGGCTGGTGTATCGCGACGTTCAGCCACAAATCGCCTTCTGCCTGAGGGATATCACCCAGATCCAACACTTGTTTGCCGTCAGGCGCGATGTTCAGTACCGTTTCGCCCTGTGAAATGACTTCGCCGTCACGCTCGATACGCCAGACCAGCTGTTCGTTATCACTTTGGCGGAACAGATACTCGCTCTGAATTTCAATCGTCAGCGGTGAGGTGCCGGTGAGCGAGAACTGGAAGAATTGCTGCGCACGCTGCGCTTCAAACAGCGACGGATGCGGCGTGCGGTCGGCAAATACCAGTCCGTTCATGCAGAACTGACGATCGTTTGGCGTATCGCCAAAATCACCGCCGTAGGCCATATAACGTTCGCCGTCTGCGCCGGTGCGCAGCAGACTTTGATCGACCCAGTCCCAGACGAAACCGCCCTGTAAACGCGGGAACTGGCGGAAGGCTTTCCAGTATTTATCGAAACCGCCGAAGCTGTTGCCCATGGCATGGGCGTATTCGCAGAGGATCAGCGGACGCGTTTCGTCCGGCATACTGATCCACTTTTTAATCGACCATTTGGGTACCGCCGGGAATGGCTGATCCTGCTCAACGCGGGAATACATCGGGCAAATGATGTCGGTCGCCGCGCTGTTGGCACCGCCGCCTTCATACTGCACCGGACGCGTCGGATCGACAGATTTTATCCAGCGGTACAGCGCGTCGTGATTCGCACCGTGGCCGGATTCATTGCCCAGCGACCAGATGATGATGCAGGGATGGTTGCGGTCACGCTGAACCATGCGGGTGACGCGCTCGCTGAAGGCGTTGAACCACACCGGATCGTCTGAAAGACGATTCATCGGCTGCATACCGTGGGTTTCGATATTGGCTTCATCGACCACATACAGGCCGTATTCATCGCAAAGTGTGTACCACAGCGGATGATTCGGATAATGCGAGCAGCGCACGGCGTTAAAGTTGTGCTGTTTCATCAGCACAATGTCACGGCGCATGGTGACTTCATCCATCACCTGACCATTTTCAGGATGATGTTCGTGACGGTTAGTACCGCGGATCAGAACCGGCCGTCCGTTGACTTTCAGCAGCCCGTTGCTGATTTCCACCTGACGGAAACCGACGTCGCAGGCTTCAGCTTCGATAAGCTCACCCTGCGGAGAAATCAGGGAAACCACCGCGCGATAAAGAGCGGGCTGTTCGGCACTCCATAGTGCAGGATGGCTGACCGGCAGACGCAGCGTGGTGCGATCATATGCCGCCCCGCGTTCATCAATGATTTCACTGCCAAGCGCCTGCTGATGTTCTGCGACCTGCTTATCGCCCTGCCACAACTGAACGCGCACCTGATAATCAGCCGCGCTTTCCTGAGGTACCGCCGCGCTGACCTGCACTTCCAGTTCAGCCTGC
This sequence comes from Rahnella sp. BIGb0603, assembly GCF_024808755.1. NCBI lineage: Bacteria > Pseudomonadati > Pseudomonadota > Gammaproteobacteria > Enterobacterales > Yersiniaceae > Rahnella > Rahnella sp. BIGb0603. Next base: position 69,448 of record NZ_JANUEX010000004.1, read on the forward strand.
GTAAAACCGTGGAACAGATGCGTGCGCACCTGGTAATCCGTGATCTGCTCCCGGGGTTTATGCAGCAATGTGACATCGCGGAAGATGCCACTCATGCGCCACATATCCTGATCTTCCAGATAGCTGCCGTCGCTCCAGCGCAGAACCATCACTGCCAGACGGTTTTCACCGGCATGTAGAACATCACTGAGATCGAACTCCGCCGGTAAACGGCTGTCCTGCGAGTAACCGATCCACTGGCCGTTGCACCACAGATAAAACGCCGAACTGACGCCGTTAAACACGATGCGGGTCTGTCCGCTGCTCAGCCAGTCATTATCCACAGAAACTGTGAGCGAGTAACAACCTGTAGGATTTTCTGCGGGCACAAACGGCGGATTAACCGGGATGGGATACTGAACGTTGGTGTAAATCGGCGCATCATAACCTGCAAGCTGCCAGTTAGATGGCACCTGCACCTTGTCTGCATCCGCGAGGTCACCTTCCAGCCATTGTTCGGGCACGGCTTCTGGCCGGTTAAAATAGCTGAATTTCCATTCCCCGCTCAGGGAAACAATATTAGGGGAACCTTGATTTCGTCTGGCTTCTTCACTTTCCCGCCAGCTGTTAAAAGGCGGGTGCGCCGCAAGACGGTTATATTGCGTTGATGATGGTTTTTCCCAGTCACGGCGCCCCAGAACGGTGGCCAGTGACGACAGTTTTTCATCCGCTGATAATGTCATAATAATCCCCATGCAAATTGTTATGCGCTCACAATAATATAAACATGCGTAAAGGGAGCAATTAAGTAAAGCAAGGGAGTGCGGGAAAGGGACGCGGATCACAGATCCCGCGCCGGAGAAGCAAAAAAAGTAAATCAGCGCGGGCTGAGCTGGCGGGCGATGCGGAGAAGTTCCTGCGACAGTGCTTCCTGAGAAACGGCAGATTCACCGGGTTTCGACGTTGTGTGGCGTTCCACCAGAGAGGTCGGCAATAACAGCGACGATTGCTGCTTATCGCCATGATGATGCAGATGGTCAACCAGCCGCTTGACGCTCTCGTGGCCGAGCAGACGGAAATCTTGCTTGATGGTAGTCAGCGGCGGGAAGAAAAACGCGCTGTCTTCGGTATCGTCATAGCCGATCACCGAAATCTGTTCCGGTACGCGCAGGCCAAATTCATGCACCGCACGTAACACACCGAGCGCCATCTGATCATTGGCAATCAGGATCGCCGTAGGCCGCACCGGCTGGTTGAGCAGTAATAATGCCTGCTGATAGCCGGAAGCCGCGCTCCAGTCACCGTGCTGTATGGCACAGGGCGTAATCTGGTGCTTTGCCAGCGTACTCAGCCAGCCTTCGTAACGCAGCCGCGCAGAGATGGATTCCAGCGGGCCGGTCAGCACCGCAATTTTCTGATGCCCCAGCGCCAGAAGGTGTTCAACGCCCTGCTCTGCCCCGCAATGCGGATCGAACAGAATTTTAAAGACGTCAGCCTGCGGATCGACATCCAGAAACAGCACCGGTAAATCACCGCAAAGCTGTGCAATGACGCCCGCATCATCGTTTGACAGCGGCACGTTAATCAGCACGCCATCGACGCGCTGAGACATCAGCTCATTCACCGCCGTGCGGCAGGCAGAAAGGCTCAGGTTATCAATCATCGAAATAACAACGTTAAAACCTAACTGATTGGCGCGGGTTTTCATTGCAGAAGCAATTTGGGACGGCGCATCAAGGGCGAGTTCGGTAGTCGCCAGCCCCAGCGTATAACTTTGTTTCCCGGCCAGCTGCTGGGCAACGCGATTCGGCACGTAGTTTAAAGCCGCCATGGCCTGCTCAACTTTATCCCGCGTTTTTGCCGAGACGTGCGCCGCCTGATTCAGCACACGCGATACAGTCTGATAAGAAACGCCCGCCTGACGCGCGACGTCATCGAGGGTGACAGATTTTGGCTTCATGGCTCTCTCTTTGGGGTGCGGCCGCAAATACGTAACAGGCTATTGTGTCTGGAAAACAGGCAATAAAAAAGGGGCCGAAGCCCCTTTGACGATTATCCTCACATTCCGGTGGTCAAGCACCGGAAGGGTAAGAATTACAATACGTCGATTGCATTCAGTTCTTTGAATGCCAGTTCCAGGCGAGTCACCATGGAGGACTGTGCAGCACGCAGCCAAACGCGCGGGTCATAGAATTTCTTGTTAGGTTTGTCCGCGCCTTCCGGGTTACCCAACTGACCTTGCAGGTAAGCTTCGTTTTTCTTGTAGAACTGGAGGATACCGTCCCAGTTAGCCCACTGGGTGTCGGTGTCGATGTTCATTTTGATAACACCGTAGCCTACAGATTCTTTGATTTCAGCTGCAGTAGAACCGGAACCGCCGTGGAATACGAAGTTCAGGCTGTTGTGTGGCAGGTTGTGTTTTTTGCACACGTATTCCTGAGAATCACGCAGGATCGTTGGAGTCAGTTTAACGTTACCTGGTTTGTAAACACCGTGTACGTTACCGAATGACGCAGCGATAGTGAAACGCGGGCTGATAGCGTTCAGTTTTTCGTATGCGTAATCAACGTCTTGTGGCTGAGTGTACAGTGCAGATGCGTCCATATGGCTGTTGTCCACGCCATCTTCTTCACCGCCGGTGCAACCCAGTTCGATTTCCAGAGTCATGTCGATTTTTGCCATGCGAGCTAAGTACTTGCTGCAAATTTCGATGTTTTCTTCCAGAGACTCTTCAGACAGGTCGATCATATGGGAAGAGAACAGTGGCTTACCGGTTTTCGCGTAGTGAGCTTCACCCGCGTCCAGCAGACCGTCGATCCATGGCAGCAGTTTTTTCGCACAGTGGTCGGTGTGCAGGATAACGGGCACGCCGTAATGTTCTGCCATCTGGTGTACGTGATGTGCGCCAGAGATTGCACCCAGGATTGCCGCGCCTTGTGGCACGTCAGTTTTCAGGCCTTTACCCGCGATGAACGCAGCGCCACCGTTAGAGAACTGAACGATAACCGGTGAACGGACTTTCGCAGCAGCTTCGAGAACGGCGTTGATAGAGTCGGTGCCTACGCAGTTAACCGCTGGCAGAGCAAATTTGTTTTCTTTAGCAATAGCGAAAACTTTCTGTACATCATCACCAGTGATAACGCCTGGTTTTACGAAATCAAAAATTTTAGACATAGTTCTTTGTCCTGTATTCGTCGGCCGTAGATGGATTGAATCGGTTTGCTATGTCGCGCGAGTTCCACTGTGCAGCCCCTCGCGCGGCAAAGAAGAACAGGAAGCCGCTGGCTCCCCGCTCAGGGTTCATTACTTCTTAGCACGCTCTTCCAGCATCACAACCGCTGGCAGTGCTTTCCCTTCAACGAATTCCAGGAATGCGCCACCGCCAGTGGAGATATAGGAAATTTTGTCAGCGATACCGAACAGGTCGATAGCCGCCAGAGTGTCGCCGCCGCCTGCGATAGAGAATGCATCGCTGTCAGCAATAGCCTGCGCCACAATTTCGGTCCCTTTACGGAAGTTAGGGAACTCGAACACGCCTACAGGACCATTCCACAGAATGGTTTTAGCGTTTTTAATGATCTCAGCCAGGCGGTATGCAGACTCATCGCCCATGTCGAGAATTTGTTCGTCATCTTTGATGTCTTTTACAGACTTCACCGTCGCGGTAGCCGTTTCGGAGAACTCAGTCGCCACGCGAACATCGGTAGGAACAGGAATGTCGCAGGTTTCCAGCAATTTGCTTGCGGTACCGACCAGATCTGCTTCGTACAGGGATTTACCGACGTTGTTGCCTTGAGCAGCGACGAAGGTATTCGCGATACCGCCACCAACGATCAGCTGGTCAGCGATTTTGGACAGGGAATCCAGAACGGTCAGTTTGGTAGAAACTTTAGAACCGCCAACGATAGCCACCATCGGACGAGCCGGGTTACCCAGCGCTTTACCCAGTGCTTCCAGTTCTGCAGACAGCAGCGGACCGGCACAGGCGATTGGCGCAAATTTACCCACACCGTGAGTAGAAGCTTGTGCGCGGTGCGCAGTACCGAAGGCGTCCATCACATAGATGTCACACAGGGCAGCATATTTTTTGGACAGGGCTTCGTCGTCTTTCTTTTCGCCTTTGTTGAAGCGAACGTTTTCCAGAACAACCAGCTCGCCTTCTGCAACTTCAACGCCATCAAGGTAATCTTTCGCCAGACGCACTGGAGATTTCAGATGTTCTTTCAGGTAGTTAACAACCGGCAGCAGAGAAAACTCTTCGTTATATTCGCCTTCAGTCGGACGACCCAGATGCGAGGTAACCATCACGCGTGCGCCTTGTTTCAGGGCAATTTCGATGGTTGGCAAAGAAGCGCGGATACGTGCATCTGACGTTACTTTGCCATCTTTAACTGGCACGTTCAGATCGGCACGGATCAGTACGCGTTTACCCGCTAAATCCAGATCGCTCATCTTAATAACAGACATGGTGAATCCTCTCGTTGATTCTCTTTAAAGTTGCTTGAAGGCAATTTCGGCCAGAAGGCCGGAACAGCCGTACTAGAAACCGCTAGCGGACATTGCCAATGTTGTATCCAACATTCGGTTGGCAAAACCCCACTCGTTATCGCACCAGACCAGTGTTTTTATCAGGTGCTGTCCACTTACCCGCGTCTGCGTTCCATCGACGATGGCGCTGTGGGGATCATGGTTAAAATCTGTCGAGACTAATGGTAGTTCGGTATAGTCAACTATACCACGAAAAGCGCCCGTTGCGGCCTTTTGCAGCAGCTGGTTCACCTCGTCTACCGTCACGGAACCCTCGACAAATACGCTCAAATCAATGGCTGTGACATTGATGGTCGGCACACGCACTGAGATAGCTTCAAAGCGATCGCAGAATTTGGGCATGATGCGCGTGATCCCTGCGGCCAGTTTGGTATCGACCGGAATAATGGACTGACTGGCCGCGCGCGTACGGCGTAAATCTGCGTGGTACGCATCAATGACAGGCTGGTCATTCATCGAAGAATGGATGGTCGTTACTGTGCCCGACTCAATGCCAAAGGCATCGTCGAGCAGCTTGATCACAGGGATAATACAGTTGGTGGTGCAGGACGCATTGGACACAATGCGGTGCTGGCGTTCGAGCAAATCGTGGTTCACACCGTAAACCACCGTAGCGTCAAGATCATGACCGCCGGGATGCGCGAACAGAATTTTTTTGGCACCGGCCGCGAGCTGAGCTTCACCGTCTTCACGGCTGCCATAAACGCCGGTGCAATCGAGCACGACGTCAATACTCAGTTCGCCCCATGGCAACTGGCTGGCATCAGACTGATGAAGTAAACGGATGGAGTCATCGCCGACGTAAAGGTTTTCCCCTTCCTGGCGGACATCCCAGGCGAAGCGGCCGTGGCTGGAGTCGTATTTGAGCAGATGTGCCATGCCTTCAGGGCTGGCGATTTCATTGATGGCAATAACGGAGATTTCCGCACGACGCCCGGATTCGTATAACGCGCGCAATACGCTACGGCCAATGCGACCAAAGCCATTAATTGCAATACGTATTGGCATACATCTCCCTGTTACACGGTTGTTACTCAATATCAGTAACACCTATAGTAATGCAGCGTGCGTTTACGGTGAATCACCATCGTCATCTGTCAGCACAATGCGTACGGCAGAAAAATCTCAGTTTCAGTCACGATAACAACCTGGTGACGATGTTAAGCTCAAATAGCCCGACTGAAACGGTTCAGCTGAGAATAAACCAAACGATGAATAAAAGGAATAATTCGTCAAACACTGAGGCATTAATCGCGCTGAACGCTTAAAAAAACGCCAGACAATTCTGTGTATTCACAGTGATTTTACTTTTTCATCACCTTTTCAACAGTGATTTTTCTCAAAAACCGACGGTTTGAAACAGCATCAGAATGCAGGGAGTTTAGCGGAGTCGGCACCCGAAGGGTTTGACCTGCGTCATTTCGCGCGAAACTGAGAACCTGCGCATAAAATTGCCGACGAAAAAAAAGCACCCGAAGGTGCTTTTAAGCAGCGTTAAGAAAACCGGATTACTTCAGCAACGCCTGTGCCTGAGCAACAACGTTATCTACAGTGAAACCAAATTCTTTGAACAGCAGGTCTGCCGGAGCAGATTCGCCGAAGCTGTGCATACCAACGATCGCGCCATTCAGGCCAACGTATTTGAACCAGTAATCCGCGATACCTGCTTCAACTGCAACACGTGCAGAAACGGCTTTCGGCAACACAGATTCACGGTAAGCCGCGTCCTGTTTGTCAAAGGCGTCAGTTGAAGGCATGGAAACCACGCGCACTTTAGTGCCCGCAGCCGCCAGTTTATCAGCCGCTTCTACAGTGATACCGACTTCAGAACCGGTCGCAATCAGGATTACTTCCGGCGTACCTTCGCAATCTTTCAGCACATAACCACCGCGCGACACGTTGGCTAATTGCTCAGCGGTACGTGGTTGCTGAGTCAGGTTCTGGCGGGAGAAGATCAGAGTCACCGGGCCGTCATTACGCTCAATCGCGTATTTCCATGCCACAGCAGATTCAACCTGATCCGCAGGACGCCAGGTGCTCATGTTTGGCGTCACGCGCAGGCTGGCAATTTGCTCAACCGGCTGGTGCGTCGGGCCGTCTTCGCCCAGACCGATAGAATCATGGGTGTACACGAACACGTTGCGGATTTTCATCAGCGCAGCCATACGCACGGCGTTACGTGCGTATTCCACGAACATCAGGAAGGTCGCAGAGTACGGCAGGAAACCACCGTGCAGCGCGATACCGTTGGTGATCGCGGTCATGCCGAATTCACGCACACCGTAATGGATGTAGTTACCCGCCTGATCGTCGCCAATAGACTTAGAACCGGACCACATGGTCAGGTTGCTTGGCGCCAGGTCGGCAGAGCCGCCCAGGAATTCCGGCAACACTTTACCAAAAGCTTCCAGCGCGTTTTGTGATGCTTTACGGCTGGCGATGTTGGCAGGTTTAGCCTGCAGTTCTTCGATAAATTTCTGTGCTTCTGCTTCCCAGTTGGCTGGCAGCTCACCGTTCACACGACGTTTGAACTCTTTTGCCAGCTCAGGGTGTGCCTTGGCGTAAGCATCAAACTTGTCGTTCCATGCCGTTTCTTTCGCCTGGCCCGCTTCTTTAGCATCCCACTGAGCATATATATCTTGCGGAATTTCGAAGGCAGCGTATTTCCAGCCCAGCGCTTCACGGGTTGCCGCCACTTCAGCAGCACCCAGTGCAGCACCGTGGACATCGTGAGTCCCGGCTTTGTTCGGTGAACCGAAACCGATCACGGTTTTGCACATCAGCAGCGATGGCTTATCAGTCACTTTATGTGCTTCTTCGATAGCCGCTTTGATGGCGTCAGGATTATGGCCATCAACACCACGCACAACGTGCCAGCCGTAAGCTTCGAAACGTTTAGCGGTATCATCGGTGAACCAGCCTTCTACGTGGCCGTCGATGGAGATGCCGTTGTCATCATAAAACGCGGTCAGTTTGCCGAGTTTCATGGTACCGGCCAGAGAACACACTTCGTGAGAAATGCCTTCCATCATGCAGCCGTCGCCCAGGAACGCGTAAGTCTGGTGATCGACGATGTCGTGGCCTGGTTTGTTGAACTGCGCACCCAGCGTACGTTCTGCAATCGCCATACCCACTGCATTCGCAATGCCCTGACCCAGCGGGCCAGTGGTGGTTTCTACGCCAGGGGTATAACCGTATTCCGGGTGACCCGGAGTTTTAGAATGCAACTGACGGAAGTTCGCCAGCTCGCTGATTGGCAGGTCATAACCGGTGAGGTGAAGCAGGCTATAAATCAGCATGGAACCATGGCCATTGGACAGCACGAAGCGGTCGCGGTCAGCCCAGTTCGGGTTTGACGGGTTGTGGTTCAGGTAATCACGCCACAAGACTTCGGCAATGTCTGCCATGCCCATAGGGGCGCCAGGGTGGCCGGAATTCGCTTTCTGCACGGCGTCCATACTAAGTGCGCGGATAGCGTTCGCAAGCTCTTTACGAGAGGACATGTTCTACTCCAGGTCGGATTAAAAAAGCAGTCAAGAAAGTCATTTTCTCAGACTCGGCATTAAAACGGCAATCCTTAATCACTCTCGTGACTAAGTTCACAGAATTCGCTTTTAAATCAGTGCGTTTTTTCAGACTTACACTATAGATCGGGCGATCCCAAAAACCTATCTTAACGCTATTCTTACAATCAGCGCCTTTTTGAGGCTGTACTGACTTTATTATTAACGTTCTCCGGGAACCCAAACTGATGAAATTCCACCCCGTTTTGCTGAGTCTTTGCGCGGCCGCACTGGTCAGCGGTTGTTCAACCCTTAATACCGATACCTTAATGCAATCCGGCGCGCAGGCTTATCAGGCTTATACACTGAGCGACGCCGATGTAAAAACCCTGAGTGTTCAGTCTTGCGAAGAAATGGATAAAAAAGCGCAAATAGCACCAGAAAGCAGCGAATACGCACAACGTCTGAAAAAAATCTCGGCGGCGCTGGGGGACAACATCAACGGCACGCCAGCCAACTATAAGGTGTACCTGACCAAGGACGTCAACGCCTGGGCGATGGCGAACGGCTGTATCCGCGTGTACAGCGGCCTGATGGATATGATGAACGACAACGAAGTCGAAGGCGTCCTCGGCCACGAAATGGGTCACGTCGCGCTGGGGCATACCCGTAAAGCGATGCAGGTTGCCTACAGCGCCACGGCGGCACGGACGGCGGTGGCGTCACTGGGCGGCGTCAGCACCACGCTTTCGCAATCGCAGCTGGCCGATCTCGGTGAGAAATATGTTAACGCGCAGTTCTCTCAGAAACAGGAATCCGAAGCCGATGATTACTCGTTTGATCTGCTGAAAAAACGCGGGATAGATCCGACCGGGCTGGCGACCAGTTTTGAAAAACTGGCAAAACTGGATCAGGGAAGCAGCATTGGCTGGTTTGACGATCACCCGTCATCCGAAGCGCGTGCCAAACATATCCGCGATCGCATAGCTGCCGGTAATTAATTCCTTCATACATTAAGATGCGCCCGCTAAGGGGCGCATCTTTTTATTATCGATTTAAGTGAAGCTTCCTAATTTTATTAAAAATCCATTATTCAGAAATAAATACCGCACAAAATCTGAAAATAACCCTCCATGAAGACTTTTCCTCGCTAAGTAAAAACGTTTCGTTATTCTTCCTGCGTTTTTATTTAATTTAACTATCAAAGGAAGATGGATTATGAATTTTCGCATAACTGCAATTGCGTTCGGGATCACCATATTATTAAGTGGTTGCCAGAACGGCGCACTCAATACCGATGCCTTAATGAAATCGGGTTCAGATGCTTACAAAGCGGCCACGCTGACCGATCAGGATGTCATCAATATGACGGAAGGTTCCTGTAAAGCGCTGGATGCCGAATCTCAAATTGCTTCATCAAAAAGCAAATACACAAAACGCCTGAATAAAATTGCCAAAAACCTCGGTAACGACATCAATGGCCGGCAGGCTAACTACAAAGTCTATCTCACCAGCGACGTCAACGCCTGGGCGATGGCGAACGGCTGTATCCGCGTTTACAGCGGCCTGATGGACATGATGACCGACGATGAAGTCGAAGGCGTACTGGGCCACGAAATAGGTCACGTCGCACTGGGTCACAGCAAAAAAGCCATGCAGGTGGCATACAGCACTTCCGCCGCGCACAGTGCAGCGGGCGCAGCCGGTGGCATTGCCGGACAGCTTTCCAGCACACAGCTGGCCGATCTGGGTGAAGACCTGATTAACGCGCAGTTCTCTCAGAAACAGGAATCTGACGCCGATAATTATTCTTACGACTTGCTGAAAAAACGCGGCCTGCCGACCAAAGGGCTGGTTACTGCCTTTGAGAAACTGGCAAAAATGAGCGGTGGCAGTGAGAAGAGTTTATTCAGCTCTCACCCGCCTTCTCAGGAGCGCGCAGATAATATTAAAAAGCGTATCGCCGAAGATAAATAACCGCGAGAACAAATTCGTTATTTATATCCTCAAAAATAGAATATTCATGACCTAAATAATAAAGGCACCCGAAGGTGCCTTTATTTTATCTTTCATTCAGAGCCGAAAACCGGCGCCCTTATTCGTCTTCTTCCAGATACGTATAACCGTATAAACCGGATTCAAACTCTTCCACAAACTGCGCCTGCAGTTCCGCATCCAGATCGGTTTCTTTTACCTGATCGCGGAAGCGGGTCAGCAACACATTCGGGTCAAGCTGCACGTATTCGAGCATATCGGCCACAGTGTCGCCTTCGTCAGACTGCTGCACTTCTATGCTGCCGTCAGGGAACACAAACACGTCCACTGCCGCGGTATCGCCGAACAGGTTGTGCATGTTGCCGAGAATTTCCTGATACGCGCCTACCATGAAGAAGCCAAGCACCGGCGGATTCTCAGGATCATACGGAGGCATCGGCATTGTGGTCGCCACACCGTCACCGTCGATGTAGTGATCGATAGTCCCGTCGGAATCACAGGTAATATCCAGCAGCACAGCACGGCCAACCGGCGGTTTGTCCAGCCCTTCGAGCGGCAGAACCGGGAACAGCTGATCGATACCCCACGCATCCGGCATGGACTGGAACAGCGAGAAGTTCACGTACAGCTTATCGGCCATACGTTCCTGCAATTCGTCGATAATCGGACGGTGCGCGCGGTTGCTTGGATCCAGCTGATCCTGAATTTTATTACAGATATTCAGGTAGATATCTTCCGCCCAGGCGCGCTGAGTCAGATCCAGAATACCGTGTGCATAGGCCGAATGGACGTCGTGCAAGTCCATCTGGCTGTCGTGCAACCATTCGCGCAGTGAGCGACGGTTTTCCGGATCGTGCATTTCGTTCCAGGTATCCCACATGCTGCCCAGCGCACGTGGTGCATCATCTTCCGGCGCAACCGGCTCTTTGAACTCGTTGCGCTCAACGCCAATCACGTTGGAAACCAGAACTGTGTGGTGCGCGGTTACAGCACGGCCAGACTCGGTAATCACCGTCGGATGCGGCAAACCATGTTCATTACAGGCGTCGCCAATACCCCAGATGACGTTGTTGGCGTATTCGTTCAGGCCGTAGTTCACCGAACAGTCAGACTGTGAACGGGTGCCTTCGTAATCCACACCCAGACCGCCGCCGACGTCGAAGCACTGAATGTTGACGCCAAGCTTGTGCAGTTCAACGTAGAAGCGCGCCGACTCACGCACACCAGTCGAGATATCGCGGATATTCGCCAGTTGTGAACCCAGATGGAAGTGCAGCAGTTGCAGGCTTTCCAGACGTCCGGCTTCTCGCAGCATTTCCACCAGTTGCAGAACCTGAGACGCCGCCAGACCAAACTTGGACTTTTCGCCACCGCTGGACTGCCATTTGCCGGAGCCTTGTGAGGACAGACGCGCACGCACGCCCAGACGCGGGATGACGTTCAGACGTTCAGCTTCTTCCAGCACCAGTTTAATCTCGGTCATTTTCTCGATAACCAGATAAACCTTGTGACCGAGTTTCTCGCCGATCAGCGCCAGACGAATATATTCGCGGTCTTTATAACCGTTACAAACGATAACAGAACGGGTCATTCCGGCGTGAGCCAGAACCGCCATCAGTTCCGCTTTTGAACCTGCTTCCAGGCCCAGCGGTTCGCCGGACTCGACCAGAGATTCAATGACGCGGCGATGCTGGTTAACCTTGATCGGATAAACCAGGAAGTAATCACCCTCATAACCGAACGATTCACGCGCGCGCTTGAAGGCGCCGTTAATCGAACGCAGACGGTGTTGCAGAATTTGTGGGAAACAGAACAAAGCGGGCAGACGCTGACCGTCCTGCTCGCGCATGTCTTTCACCAGTTGCGCCAAATCGACACGGGCAGAAGGCTCGTCAGGATCCGGGCAAACACTGATGTGGCCCAGTTCATTGACGTCAAAATAGTTGTTACCCCAATAGGCAACGTTGTAAGTGCGCAGCATTTTGCTGGCATCACGATCGTTCACGGCAACCTCCTGCATGGAGCGCAAAGAAACAGTATCGCCCGGTTGTGACGGACGGTGGGACTGGATGTCATCAGACATAGGTAAATCCTCTTTCTATACTGACAACATGGCCAGCCACTATCGCAGTAACAACAGGTGAGAACAACCCGCAAGGCTGGCTTTCAGACAGGATAAAACCCTGCGAGCCACAGCCATGGGACTGTTTTTCACTCATATCATTGTAAAACACGTTTTTAGACTCCGTGTAACGAGTCGGAAGAAATCAGGGGAAATCACCCCGGAGGTCGCAGGCTACATCAGTTATATGTCGGGAATACGATCCCGGTTTTACTGAGTAGCGTACAGATGTCGGCGACTGACCTGTCTGTAGTCAGGCTGTCTGTAACATCGCAGAGAGGGCAGACATTTCTCTGAAAGAAGGTCCGCTGAAAGAAGTGCTGCAAGGCGCATTAAAGGCTGCAGGGGATGCTGTTGAAATGTAACAACCGGTAAAAAGTGGGTCATTAACCTAACCACCTCCACACGTGCCACGCATCACCCGCGGGCATTCGAGCTGAGAAAACAGTAATCACTGGAATACGCTGGGATCTACAGTCTCTATAAATGTGTACAGCGCGCGCCGTTTATACCGGCAACCTGCTGAAATTGCAAAATGAAAATGACGTCAGGATTGTTTCTATGCGTGAATATCACTGCAAACCCGCACAATAACGCCATGTTCGCCACAAAAATGACTGGCTTTCAGCACAGGTGCTATCCTAAAATAGCCGTCCAGATGTTAATCCGTCCGTAGCAATTTTAGGGATTAATGCGCAAACTGCTTTAAGGCTTTGCCTAATGGGGATATGCAGGACGCATTGTGACAATGACGAGCTGTGCTCCTCATCTGCCCGTCTCCCCGGTGCTATGCAGTGATATCTAACCCGTCGTATGTAAGGTAAAGAACATAATGGCTAAACACCTCTTCACGTCCGAATCTGTTTCAGAAGGACATCCAGATAAAATTGCAGACCAGATTTCTGACGCAGTACTGGACGCAATTTTAGAGCAAGACCCGAAAGCACGTGTTGCATGTGAAACTTATGTCAAAACCGGCATGGTCCTGGTTGGCGGTGAAATCACCACCAGCGCATGGGTCGACGTTGAAGAAATCACGCGTCAGACCGTTCGCGAAATTGGCTATATCCATTCTGACATGGGTTTCGATGCCAACTCTTGTGCCGTACTGAGCGCTATTGGTAAGCAATCTCCGGACATCAATCAGGGCGTTGACCGCACTGACCCGCTGGAACAAGGCGCGGGCGACCAGGGTCTGATGTTTGGTTATGCTACCAACGAAACCAGCGTTCTAATGCCAGCTCCGATCACTTACGCACACCGTCTGGTGCAGCGTCAGGCTGAAGTACGTAAATCAGGCACCCTGCCATGGCTGCGTCCTGATGCGAAAAGCCAGGTCACTTTCCAGTATGACGAAGGCAAAATCGTTGGTATCGATGCCGTTGTGCTGTCCACTCAGCACGCTGAAGACATTGCGCTGAAAGATTTGCAGGAAGCGGTGATGGAAGAAATCATCAAACCTGTACTGCCAGCAGAATGGCTGAACGCCAGCACCAAATACCACATCAACCCGACTGGCCGTTTCGTTATCGGTGGCCCGATGGGCGACTGCGGTCTGACCGGACGTAAAATCATCGTTGATACCTACGGCGGCATGGCCCGTCACGGCGGCGGTGCATTCTCAGGTAAAGATCCGTCGAAAGTTGACCGCTCTGCTGCTTACGCTGCACGTTATGTGGCGAAAAACATCGTGGCAGCCGGTCTGGCTGATCGTTGTGAAATCCAGGTGTCTTACGCCATTGGCGTGGCTGAACCGACTTCCATCATGGTGGAAACCTTCGGTACGGGTAAAGTTTCTAACGAACAGCTGACCCTGCTTGTGCGCGAGTTCTTCGACCTGCGTCCATACGGCCTGATTCAGATGATGGATCTGCTGCACCCGATCTACAAAGAAACCGCTGCATACGGTCACTTTGGTCGCGAACATTTCCCATGGGAAAAAACCGACAAAGCGGCTCAGCTGCGCGAAGCTGCCGGCCTGAAATAAGTTTTTCAGACTGTTCTGCACTGAAACCCTGTCCTTGCGGCGGGGTTTTTTATTGCCTGTTTTTAGGGGATTAGCGCGGAATGAATAGGGATGAAATCTGATTTTTAAAGACATGTGAAAACGGTTACATATAATAACTTGTTATAAATTAATAGATTATTTAGATGATTAAAAATGTGTCACATAATTTTGATTGATATAAATCAATTTATGGGCTATTACTCTGCATGAAAGCCCCTTCCCTGCTGCATATCTCATTGAAACCCTTACCGAACAACATTCCCGATGACACCTATAAGTGTAAACGATTACAACACTGTGACCGGGTTCACGTTAAGCTGTGTACAGGGTAAATAACATAACAACCTAAGCATTATTACAAACTCAAAACGATTGCATTATTTTGGAGACCGGATGAACAACTCAACTTCGACCAAAGGAAAACGCTCGAACAAAAGCGTCACTTTCTTTGTGTGTTTTCTCGCTGCGCTGGCCGGACTGTTGTTCGGTTTAGATATCGGCGTCATCGCTGGTGCCCTTCCGTTTATCAGCCATGATTTTCAAATCACCAGCCACCAGCAGGAATGGGTGGTCAGCTCCATGATGTTTGGTGCCGCCGTCGGTGCTGTCGGCAGTGGCTGGATGAACTTCCGCATTGGTCGTAAGTACAGCCTGATGATTGGCGCGATCCTGTTCGTTGCCGGTTCCCTGTGTTCAGCCTTCGCGCCAAACACAGAAATTCTGATTATTGCCCGCGTCCTGCTGGGTCTGGCGGTCGGCGTCGCGTCTTACACTGCGCCAATCTACCTGTCAGAAATTGCACCGGAAAAAATCCGCGGCAGCATGATTTCCATGTACCAGCTGATGATCACCATCGGTATTCTGGCGGCGTACCTGTCTGATACCGCATTCAGCTACACCGGCGCATGGCGCTGGATGCTGGGCGTTATCACCATCCCTGCCGTGTTGCTGCTGATTGGCGTATTTTTCCTGCCGGACAGTCCGCGCTGGCTGGCCGCACGCGGTGACGATGGCAAAGCCCGCCGTGTTCTGGAAAAACTGCGTGATTCCAGCGAACAGGCGAAACGTGAGCTGGATGAAATCCGTGAAAGCCTGAAAGTAAAACAAAGCGGCTGGGGTCTGTTCACTAACAACAAAAACTTCCGTCGTGCAGTTTACCTCGGCATCCTGTTGCAGGTCATGCAACAGTTCACCGGCATGAACGTCATCATGTATTACGCACCGAAAATCTTCGGCATTGCCGGTTTTGCCAGCACGTCTCAACAAATGTGGGGAACGGTCATTGTCGGTCTGGTTAACGTTCTGGCGACCTTTATCGCCATCGGTCTGGTTGACCGCTGGGGCCGTAAACCTACCCTGAAACTGGGCTTCCTGGTTATGGCCGTCGGTATGGGCGTGCTCGGGACTATGCTGCACATTGGCGTTGTATCAGATGCCGCGAAATACTTCTCTATCGCGATGCTGCTGATGTTCATCGTAGGTTTTGCGATGAGTGCCGGTCCGCTGATTTGGGTTCTGTGTTCTGAAATTCAGCCGCTGAAAGGCCGTGATTTCGGTATCACCGTTTCAACCGCGACCAACTGGATTGCCAACATGATCGTGGGCGCGACCTTCCTGACCATGCTCGACAGCCTCGGCAACGCCAACACCTTCTGGGTTTACGCGGCGCTGAACGTTGTGTTCATCTTCATCACCATTGCGTTAATCCCTGAGACCAAAAACGTCTCTCTGGAACACATCGAACGCAACCTGATGAAAGGTGAAGCGCTGCGCGACATCGGTAAGTAAGCCCGCCATTCCTCCCCTGCAAAGGGGAGGAATTCAATATTGCATCTCGCTTCCCACCGATTTATCCTTCGCCTGATGAAAACCTCACGCCTTCCCATCGCCCTGCAACAAGCCGTCATGCGCTGCCTGCGGGAAAAACTCCAGATGGCAAATCAGTTTTTTGGCACCGATTACGCGGAGCCGGAAATCACATATCAGCAACGCGGTACCAGCGCGGGCAGCGCGTACCTCCAGCACTGGCAAATCCGTCTTAACCCTGTCTTGCTGATGGAAAACCAGCAGCCTTTTATTGATGAAGTGGTTCCGCACGAGCTGGCGCATTTGCTGGTTTACCGGCGGTTTGGACGCGCACCGGCGCCGCATGGCAAAGAGTGGCGCTGGATGATGGAACATGTGCTGGGTGTTTCCGCCAGCCGGACGCACAAGTTCGAAGTCGCCTCGGTGCAAAGCAAAACCTACCCATATTTATGCGCCTGCCGTGATCACCAGCTGACTGTCCGACGCCACAATAAAGTGATGCGTAAAGAGTCAGAATATCGCTGCCGGCATTGCGGTGAGTTGTTACGTTTTAACGCTAAAGGCACCGCTAACTGCTGATTTTTCAATCACTAAATAGCCATATTGTCTGATTGTCACACCGCTTCGCATCCGTTACCCTTGCGACCTTTTACACTCGGGCTATTCGGAAACATGTTTCGTAAAACACTTTTATCCTTTCTGTTTATCGGTGCTCTGGCACCGCTGAGCGCTTTCAGCCAGTCTGGCAACGCCATTAATAATTTCACTCAGGCCAAAGCGGCGGCAGTGAAAATTAACCAGGGTGCGCCTACATTTTATTGCGGTTGTACCATCAGCTGGCAGGGGAAAAAAGGCACGCCGAATCTGCAGTCCTGTGGCTATCAGGTACGTAAAAGTGAACAGCGCGCCAGCCGGATTGAGTGGGAGCATGTGGTTCCTGCCTGGCAGTTCGGCCATCAGATGCAGTGCTGGCAGGATGGCGGTCGCAAAAATTGTGCGAAAAACGCGGATTATCGCCAGATAGAAACGGATTTGCACAACCTTCAGCCCGCAATTGGCGAAGTGAACGGCGATCGCAACAACTTCATGTACAGCCAGTGGAACGGCGGGGAAGGCCAGTATGGACGCTGCGAAATGAAAGTCGACTTCAAGGCCAAGGCCGCCGAGCCACCTGCCCGCGCCCGTGGTGCTATCGCACGCACCTATTTCTACATGCGCGACCAGTACAAACTGAACCTGTCCCGTCAGCAAACTCAGCTGTTTACTGCCTGGGATCGCCAGTATCCGGTCACCGCCTGGGAATGCGAACGCGATAACCGCATTGCGAATGTGCAGGGAAATCACAATCCGTACGTTCAGCAGGCTTGCGCGCAAAGAAAAAGCTAACTTAGTATTAAACTCATCATCAGAGCACATTAGTTCGCGACAATGCGGACTAATGTCGCCAAAATAACCCCTCTCAAGACTTTAAGGACAGCAGCCTCACATGCGCATACCTCGCATTTATCACCCTGAACCGTTAAACGCGCACAGCGAAATTGCGCTCAGTGAAGATGCCGCGAATCACGTCGGGCGCGTTCTGCGCATGCAGCCTGGTCAGGCCATTCAGTTATTTGACGGCAGTAATCAGATCTTCGACGCCAGCATTACGCAGGTGGATAAGAAGAACGTGCGCGTCAGCCTGGAAGAAGGCGTGCTGTCAGACAATGAATCCCCGCTGAATCTGCATCTCGGCCAGGTGATTTCGCGCGGCGAGAAGATGGAATTCACCATCCAGAAATCCATTGAGCTGGGCGTGAATACCATTACGCCGCTGTTTTCCGAACGCTGTGGCGTGAAACTGGACGGTGAGCGTCTGGATAAGAAATTGCAGCAGTGGCAGAAAATTGCCATTGCCGCCTGTGAACAGTGTGGCCGAAACCGCATTCCGGAAATTCGTCCGGTCATGCAGCTTGAAGCCTGGTGCGCCGAGCAGGACGACAGCCTGAAGCTGAACCTGCATCCGCGCGCCAGTCACAGCATCAATACCCTGCCGCTGCCGGTGAATCATGTTCGCCTGCTGATCGGCCCGGAAGGCGGTTTATCCGCCGACGAAATTGCAATGACCTCCGGTTACGGATTTACTGATATCCTGCTGGGACCCCGTGTTCTGCGTACAGAAACTACAGCACTCACCGCGATAACGGCCTTACAGGTTCGTTTCGGCGATCTGGGTTAAGAGGAGACCAAATGATCAAGCTTGGCATCGTGATGGACCCGATTTCTTCCATCAACATCAAAAAAGACACCAGTTTCGCAATGTTGCTCGAAGCGCAGAGTCGTGGCTACGAGCTGCATTACATGGAAATGAATTCCCTGTATCTGCGCGGCGGCGAAGGCCGTGCGACCACCAAAAAGCTTAGCGTAAAGCAGGATTACAACGGCTGGTATGAATTCGGCACCGAACAGGATATCGCCCTGCAGGAGCTCGATGTGATCCTGATGCGTAAAGATCCGCCGTTTGATACCGAATTTATTTATGCCACTTACATCCTTGAACGCGCCGAAGAAAAAGGCACGCTGATCGTCAACAAACCGCAGAGCCTGCGCGACTGTAACGAAAAGCTTTTCACCGCCTGGTTCCCGGAACTGACGCCGGACACGCTGGTAACACGCAACGCGGCGCAGCTGAAAGCGTTCCATAAAGAACATACCGATGTGATCCTCAAACCGCTCGACGGTATGGGCGGCGCATCAATCTTCCGCCTGAAACCGGAAGACGCGAACGTTTCCGTTGTCATCGAAACACTGACCGAGCACGGCAGCCGTTTCTGCATGGCGCAAAACTATCTGCCTGCCATTAAAGACGGTGACAAACGCGTTCTGGTTGTCGACGGCGAACCAGTGCCTTACTGCCTGGCGCGTATTCCTGCACAAGGCGAGACCCGAGGCAATCTGGCTGCCGGTGGCCGCGGTGAAGCACGTCCGCTGAGCGAAAGCGACTGGGCAATTGCCCGCACCGTTGCACCAATCCTCAAGCAAAAAGGCCTGATTTTTGTCGGTCTGGATATCATCGGCGATCGCCTGACCGAAATTAACGTTACCAGCCCGACCTGTGCGCGTGAAATCGAAGCCGCATTCCCGATTTCCATCACCGGTATGCTGATGGACGCTATCGAAAAGCGTCTGGCTGCACGCTAATCACGCAATATCGTCATTAACGGGTTATCCGCACTGCCGGATAGCCCGCTTTTTTTGATGACGCTGCCGTAATAAACTGGCTTGTCTGATTTTGTTTCTATTTTGAGGTTAAACATCCTACATACCATGAATCTACAACATCACTTTCTTATTGCGATGCCCGGACTGGACGAACCCCAGTTCAAACGTTCGGTCGTGTATATCTGCGAACATAATGAAGACGGCGCAATGGGTCTGGTGATTAATAAACTGGTCGAAGATTTCACCGTCGAAAATGTGCTCGATAAACTCGATATCAGCCCTGAGCCACGCGATCCGGCAATCCGCCTCGACCGCCCGGTCTTTTCCGGCGGCCCTCTGGCAGACGATCGTGGTTTTATTTTGCATACGCCGCGTGAAGGTTTTGGGTCCAGTATCCGGATTTCAGACTGCACCATGATCACTACGTCCAAAGACGTTCTTGAAACATTGGGCACGCCTGACCAGCCGAAAAATGTGCTGGTGGCGCTCGGGTATGCGGCCTGGGAACAGGGGCAGCTGGAGCAGGAATTGCTGGAAAATTCATGGCTGACCATTGAAGCGAGCAGCGACATTCTCTTCCACACACCGATTGCAGACCGCTGGCGTGAAGCCGCGAAAATGATCGGCGTGGATGTCAGCCAGCTTGCCACCCACGCAGGGCACGCATAATGGGTAACCGCACAGTCTTCGCCTTCGATTTCGGCACCAAAAGCATCGGCCTTGCGATCGGCCAGGAAGTCACTGGCACGGCGCGCCCGCTGACGTCGTTTAAAGCGCAGGACGGCACGCCGGACTGGCTGAAGATCGAAAAGCTGCTGAAAGAATGGCTTCCTGATCTGGTCGTGGTTGGTCTGCCGCTGAACATGGACGGTACAGAACAGCCGCTGACGGCACGTGCACGCAAGTTTGCCAACCGTCTGCATGGCCGTTTTGGCGTTCAGGTGGAGCTGCATGACGAACGTCTGAGCACCGTTGAAGCACGCGCGGATTTGTTTGACCGTGGCGGCTTTCGCGCGCTGGACAAAGGCAGCGTGGACGCGGCTTCGGCGGTCATCATTCTGGAAAGCTGGTTCGAGAAACAATGGAGTCAGTCCTGATCCGCAGCCAGTAACCCGGCGCTTTGCCGCTGCTGGCGGCTCTGCGCAAATGTCTGCATTCCGGCCTGTGCGCCGGTTTGCAGTACATCGGCCAGCTGATGCGTTTTCCCCTCGCGGATCAGATTGCACACACCCGGCGTTGATGTCAGCACTTCAAACAATGCCACCCTTCCGCCCTGCTGTTCCTCCGTCGCTTTCGTTACCGCCAGCTTTTGGGCAATCACCGCCCGCAAACTGCCTGCCAGCTGTGCCCGGACAAACGCCTTTTCTTCTGCGGGAAAAACATCGACCAGCCGGTCAATCGCCTGCGTGGCATTACGCGTATGCAAGGTTGCCAGTACCAGATGCCCGGTTTCTGCCGCGGTCAGCGCCAGCCGGATACTTTCGGTGTCACGCAGTTCCCCCAGCAGCAACACATCCGGATCCTCACGCAGGGCACCGCGCACGGCCTCAGAAAAAGAGCGCGTATGCTGCCCCAGCTCACGCTGCTGGATCAGGCAGCGCTGGCTGGTATGAATCAGCTCAATGGGATCCTCAAGCGTAATGATGTGCCGCGCCGTATGCCGGTTGAGATGGTTAATCAGCGCTGCCAGCGTGGTGGATTTCCCGCTACCGGTCGCGCCGGTAACCAGAATCAAGCCATCCTCCTGCATAATCAGCCGCTGCAAAACGTCAGGCGCGTGAAGCGTGGCCAAATCCGGACAATGCGCCGGAATGGGTCGCAGCGCCGCGGAAAGCCCGTGCCATTGCTGAAAAATGTTGAGCCGCATCCGCACGCCCGCCCCGAGCGTCAGCGCTTTATCCACCTGTCCGGCCTGATGCAGACAGTCAAGCTGCGCGGTATCCAGCCACTGCTGGCTGAGTGCCTGCATCGCCGACGCCTTAACAACCGGCAGATCCTCGCAGCGGCATAATTCGCCATCAATGCGTAACATTGGCGGATAGCCGGTACAAAGGTGCAGATCAGAGGCATTTTGCTTTACACTACGCCCCACTAATCCATCAATATCCATGTTGAAATCCTCCCGAGTCCTTATGAGCCTGAGTCAGCAAAACGCTATTGAGCAGAACTTACAGAATGTCCGCGAGAAAATCGCAGCCGCTGCACAGCTTTGCGGCAGGTCTCCAGAAGAAGTTACTTTGCTTGCAGTCAGCAAAACGAAACCTGCGAGCGCTGTCGAAGAAGCTATCGCCGCCGGGCAGTTTGCCTTCGGTGAAAACTACGTGCAGGAAGGCGTGGATAAAATTGCCCACTTTGCCGGGCATCAGCCAGCGCTCACCTGGCATTTCATCGGACCATTGCAATCAAACAAAAGCCGCCTGGTGGCCGAGAATTTCGACTGGTGCCATACGATTGACCGTCTGAAAATCGCCCAGCGCCTCAATGAACAACGTCCGGCTGATCTTGCGCCATTACAGGTTTTGATTCAGGTGAATATCAGCGATGAAGCCAGTAAATCCGGTATTGCGCTGGAAGACGTTGCGGAGCTGGCGGCGCAAATCATGGCGATGCCTAATCTGAATCTGCGCGGTCTGATGGCAATTCCGGCGGCAGAAACCGATTACGCACGCCAGCTGGACGTTTTCAGCCAGATGCGCGACGCACTGAAGGCATTGCAGGTCATTTGCCCGCAAGCGGATACGCTTTCAATGGGCATGACCGACGATATGCCGGCAGCCATTGCGGCAGGCAGCACCATGGTGCGTATCGGGACGGCGATTTTTGGTGCCCGCGATTACAGCGCCAAACAGTAACCGCTGCGATGCAGTAAACTGTTTTAAATCATCATTAAATGACTTACTTATCCCCTGTTCTGACAGCAAGGAGCACCAATGCAACATCGTAAACTCTGTTTTATCGGCGCCGGTAACATGGCAGGCGCGATTATTGCGGGTCTGGTCGAAAGCGGCTATCCGGCAAATCTGGTCAGCGTTTGTGCCCCTTCCACCACGCACCGCGACGCGCTGGCTGAAAAATATGGCGTTAAAAGCAGCAGCGATAACAATGGCTGCGCAAAAGACGCTGATGTGGTGGTACTTTCTGTAAAACCACAAATGATGGCCGATGTATGTAAAGCACTGCAAAAAGACGTGGATTTTAGCGGCAAGCTGGTACTGTCGATTGCCGCAGGCGTCAGCGTGGCGCGTTTCTGCGAGCTGCTGGGCGATAATCTGAACATTGTGCGTATTATGCCTAACACGCCGTCTCTGGTCGGAAAAGGCATGAGCGGTTTGTTCGCGCCAGAACAGGTTTCACAAGCTGACCGCGATTACAGCGGCGAGCTGATGACCGCCGTCGGCAAAGTGTGCTGGGTCGATACCGAAGAAGGCATCAACCATATTATTGCTGCTGCGGGCAGTGCGCCGGCGTATTTCTTCCTGTTTATGGAAGCGATGCAGGCTGAAGCACAGCGTCTGGGCTTTAGTGCAGAAGCGGCACGGATGCTGGTGGAACAGGCTGCAAGCGGGGCGACTGCGCTGGTCGCCGCCAGCCCGGACACGCCATTGTCACAACTTCGTGAGAATGTGACGTCCAAAGGTGGCACGACGTTTGAAGCACTGAAAGTTTTCACCGATCGTAAATTACCGGAGATTGTCTCCGAAGCCATGCAGGCCGCCATTACCCGCGCACAGGAAATGGAAAAACAGTTTTAACATACTTAGATAAGGCAATTTATGCTGACCAATTTGTTAGTCATGGTAATTAATACTTACGCAATGATTTTACTGCTCCGCATCTGGATGCAGTGGGCGCGTACAGATTTTTATAATCCGTTATCCCAGTTTGTCGTAAAAGTCACACAGCCGGTTATCCGTCCGCTTCGCCGGGTGATCCCGCCGCTGGGGCCGATTGACAGCGCGTCATTGCTGATTGCGTTCCTGCTGCTGACGCTCAAATACCCGCTGATGGAGCTGATTATCAGCGGCGGGATTTCACTGAGCCTGGTGAATTTGCTGGCGGGTCTGGTTTCGTTAATCAAAACCGCAGGCTCGCTGATTTTCTGGGTTGTGATTATCCGCTCCCTGCTGAGCTGGGTGACGCAGGGTCGTGGCCCGATGGATTATCTGCTGATGCAGTTAACTGAACCGCTGATGGGGCCAATTCGCCGCATCTTACCCGCGCTGGGTGGCATCGATTTTTCAGGCATGATTATCGTGATTATTCTTTATATTCTCGATAATTTCTTCGCGAACTTAAATTACATCGGAACATTATGGCAGTTGCCGTAAATCCGGTGAGCTGGCAGTCCGATGCGCTGGTTTTGCGGTTGATTATTCAGCCCAAAGCCAGCCGCGACAGCCTGGTCGGTTTGCATGGCGATGAATTCAAAGTCGCCATCACCGCGCCACCAGTGGACGGTCAGGCCAACACGCATCTGGTGAAATTTCTCGCCAAACAGTTTAAAGTCGCCAAAAGTCAGATAAGCATTGAAAAGGGCGAGCTGGGCCGCCATAAACAAGTCCGCATTACGAATCCGCAAAATATCCCGACCGAGGTCGCGGTACTGCTCGCTGAATAAACTCATTTCAGATGGTCTTCAGGACGTTATTTTATGCAAAAAGTCGTATTGGCTACCGGCAACGCCGGTAAAGTCCGTGAACTCGCACACCTTCTGGCCGATTTCGGGCTGGACGTTGTCGCACAAACCGAACTCGGCGTTGAATCCGCTGAAGAAACCGGCCTGACGTTCATTGAGAACGCCATTCTCAAAGCCCGTCACGCGGCGGCAGAAACCGGTTTACCGGCTGTGGCCGATGACTCCGGCCTGGCCGTCGATTTTCTGGGTGGCGCGCCGGGGATTTATTCCGCACGTTACGCAGGTGTTGATGCCAGCGATCAGCAAAATCTCGACAAACTGCTCGTTGCGTTGAAAGACGTGCCGCAGGGCCAGCGCAATGCACAATTTCATTGCGTTCTGGTTTACATGCGCCACGCAGAAGACCCGACGCCGCTGGTGTGCCACGGCAGCTGGCCGGGTGAAATTGCCTTTGCAGAAGCCGGTGAAGGCGGTTTTGGTTACGACCCCATTTTCTTCGTTCCGGAACTGGGCAAAACAGCCGCAGAGCTGACGCGTGAAGAAAAAAGTGCGGTATCGCACCGTGGTCAGGCGCTGAAACTGCTGCTGGCAGCGATGAAAGAGGCTGTACAGAAGAATGCGTAAGTTGCCGCCGCTGAGTCTCTACATTCATATTCCGTGGTGCGTGCAAAAATGCCCTTACTGCGATTTCAACTCGCATGCGTTAAAGGGTGAAGTGCCGCACGACGACTATGTCGCGCATCTGCTGGCCGATTTGGATGCAGATTTGCATCTGGCCGCAGGCCGAAGCGTAGGGACAATTTTTATCGGCGGCGGAACCCCAAGCCTGCTGAGCAGCGAAGCGATGCAAAACCTGCTCGACGGCGTACGTGCGCGTTTGCCTCTCGATGCCAGTGCGGAAATCACCATGGAAGCCAATCCGGGTACCGTCGAAGCAGACCGCTTCAGCGGCTATCAGCGCGCCGGTGTGAACCGCATTTCAATTGGTGTGCAAAGTTTCGATGCGCAAAAACTGGAGCGTCTGGGGCGTATTCACGGGCCGGAAGAAGCAAAACGCGCCGCCCATCTGGCGACCGGCCTGAATTTGCGCAGTTTTAATCTGGATCTGATGCACGGTTTACCGGATCAGACACTCGAAGAAGCGCTGGACGATTTGCGTCAGGCCATCGCACTGAATCCGCCGCATTTATCGTGGTATCAGCTGACCATCGAGCCTAATACGATGTACGCCTCACGTCCGCCAACGTTGCCGGATGACGACGCGCTGTGGGATATCTTTGAGCAAGGCGACCGGCTGCTGACGGCCGCCGGTTATCAGCAATATGAAACGTCTGCCTATGCTAAACCCGGCTATCAGTGCCAGCATAATCTCAATTACTGGCGCTTCGGGGATTATCTCGGCATCGGTTGCGGCGCGCACGGCAAGCTGACACAGCCCGACGGGCAAATTCTGCGCACGGTCAAAACCAAGCATCCGCGTGGTTATATGCAGGGACGTTACATGGACAAACAGCATCCTGTGGAAACAGAAGATTTGCCGTTTGAATTCTTCATGAACCGTTTCCGTCTGCTCGAAGCCGCACCACGCGAAGAGTTTGGGTTGTATACCGGGCTGGATGAATCGGTGATCCGCGCACAGCTTGACGAAGCCATCGCCAAAGAATATCTGGTGGAAACCGGCACTCACTGGCAGATCACCCGCAAAGGTAAACTGTTCCTGAATTCGCTGCTGGAGCTGTTTTTGGGTGAGTAAGGATTAGAAAATAAGAAACCGCCCCGAGGGGCGGTTGGTTAAGTGCTCAGTACTGGCCTATGTTAACGCTGAAATTGATGTGTGAAACATGAATGTTCCATCCGTCGCTTTCAGTAGTCGCCATAGAACCAAGCACGATGAGAAGCGCATAAATGCACTTTTTCATATTTGCAGTTTCCCGAAGAAACCGCGTTTCACCAAATCACACCGGGATAACGTGGCAAATGGCCAGCATCTGTTGAGGTGCCAACTTTCGCGGTGTGTCAGTTCCAATCCCTGAGCCCGGTGCCCCGTCTCCAAACGGGGGAATTAGTCCCGACAGGATATTATCACCCTCTAAATTACTTCGTCACGTTTATATGACCTCCCGGATAAGATTTTCGGCGTACGGGAAAATGATGCGTGTTGGGATTGTCGCAAATTTGAATTGGGTATATTATCAGCTGCGTTGGGGTGCTGACTTTCGTGCTACTTACGGAAGTAGAAACTCTGGAAGATGTAGCTCCAACTACATGTTCCAACAAAAAAACCGCGTAATCGCGGTTTTTTTGTGTCTGGCATTTAGCAAATTACTGTTTCAAATCTGCCAGTAACGCTTTGTGCTGGGTATCCAGCGCGGTGACGCGTTTACAAACATCATCGCCGAAGGCTTTAAACTCTTTTTCCTGTTTGTTCCACTCTTCCTGTACGGCCTGTTGCAGACCGCCGAGATTGCCCATCATTGCCTGCAGGGGATTGCCGCCGCTCGTGGCTTGTTTCAGGCCCATCTCGTTGATGCTGTCCTGCATCACACCGCCCATAGTTTGTTCCATCAGCTTCTGGCCATTCTGCTTAACCTGATCCACCGCTTTGTAGTGGAAGGTCAGCCCGTCAGTGCGATGCTCGATAATCAGATTCATCTGCTCTTTCAGCTGTTTATCCAGCTTGACCAGACGATTACGCACGTTGCTGTCGCTGCCGAGTTTATCGACAATCACACGGTCAACGGCCACACGGCCTTTTTCGAGATGCGCCGTCGCGCCCTGATCAATCCATGGCAGGTCACGGCGCAGGCCAGCCTGATAATCGATGGCTTCCTGACGCTGTTTTGCGCTCAGGGTCATGTCTTTTCCGTTAAGAGTCACATTGCCGTTAGGGGTCATCAGCAAGTCACCGCTTTTGCCGACAACCTGCACGGTTTGCGGCTTGATGATCACGTCGTCTTTAGGCTGAACGGCACACTGATAATCAGCCTGCACGCTCCATGCACTCAGCGCCAGCAATGCAGCCAGTCCGGTTTTTACCACTCCACTTTTTACTAACATGTACTCTCCCTTAAGACAGCAAACTCAAAAAATTGAACGGCCAATTCGTTGCGCCAGTAATTCTAAGGCAGCAATACCTGCCAAAGAGTTCCCCGCCGCATCAAGTTCCGGCGACCAGACAGCGATACACATCTCTCCCGGCACGATAGCAATAATGCCGCCACCGACACCGGACTTGCCCGGCATGCCGACGCGGTAAGCGAATTCACCGGCGCCGTCGTACATGCCGCTGGTCACCATCATTGCGTTAATCTGTCGCGCCTGACGGGCATCAATCAGCGGCTGCTCATTACCCAGCGGATGGCCCTTGTTCGCAAGATAAACGAACGTCCGCGCCAGTTCCTCACAACTCATGCGCAATGCGCAATAATGGAAATAGGTGTGCAACACGGTGATGACGTCGTTATCGAAATTACCGAAAGATTTCATCAGGTAAGCGATGGCGGCGTTGCGATCGGAATGATCGAATTCAGAACGCGCAACGTGCCGATCGTAGTTGAGATCGGCCGAACCGGCCAGTTGACGCACCACTTCCAGCATTCTTTGCTTGGGCGCAGTCAGACGGGTTTGCAGCATATCGCAAACCACCAGAGCACCGGGGTTGATAAACGGATTGCGCGGTTTCCCCTGTTCCAGCTCAAGCTGAACCAGCGAGTTAAACGGCTGGCCGGAAGGCTCTTTGCCCACGCGTTGCCAGATTTCGCTTTCCTGATAGCGGGTCAGCGCCAGCGTCAGGCTGAGCACTTTAGAAATCGACTGGATTGAGAACCGGGTATTGGCATCACCGGCACGAAAGATCTCCCCTTTCGTGGTACACACGGCAATCCCCAGATGATCAGGGCTGACTTCTGCCAGCGCGGGAATATAGTCGGCGACTTTACCACGGCCAATCAGCGGCCTGACCTGCGCAAGAATATCTTCCAGCAAACTGTTATCGAGCTCGGTACCCAACGTCCTTCCTCCAGATGTAACAAAGGTGCCGGAAAGGCACCTTTAAAAGATTCAGTGTTCAACTGCTGGCAGAATCAATCCCACCAGATATCGAACAGGTCTGAAACTTCAACGTCTTCCATTTTATGGTCTTCTAACCATTTTTTGACCTGCGCGCGCTGTTCATCAGTGCAGTGACCGATATCCTGACGGCAAACCAGACCTTCCCATTGCAGATAGCCGCTGCCGTCGAAGGCCAGTTTGTTTGGCTCGATCACACCGTCAATGAATTTATCCAGTGATTCGTCAATGGTTTCTACCGCGGTACCTTCCGGGAAACGCCATTTTACAGAGAAGCCCAGTTCCTGGAACTCGGCAATGTGTAACTTCTTACGTAAACGACGACTGCGATTTGTAGCCATTATTGCTTCCTCTCAAACATCAGATCCCACACGCCGTGGCCTAAACGCTGGCCACGCATTTCGAACTTAGTTACCGGGCGCGATTCGGGGCGCGGTACATAATTATTTTCCTGCGACAGATTTGCCCAGTTTTCGAGACTGGTCATCACCTCAAGCATGTGTTCTGCATACGGCTCCCAGTCGGTTGCCATATGGAATACGCCACCCACTTTCAATTTCCTGCGCAGTTTCTCAACGAATTCAGGCTGCACGATACGGCGCTTATTATGACGCGCTTTATGCCACGGGTCAGGAAAGAATAGCTGTACCATGTCCAGCGAGCCATCCGGAATCATTTTTTCCAGTACTTCAACCGCATCGTGACACATCACGCGCAGGTTGCTGACGCCCTCTTCGTGCGCCGTTGCCAGACAGGCACCGACGCCCGGCGAATGCACTTCGATCCCGATAAAGTTCTGGTCAGGATTCTGCTGCGCCATGGTGACAAGCGACGTGCCCATACCAAAACCGATTTCCAGCACAACCGGTGCTGAGCGACCAAATAAGGCATCAATATCCAGAGCTTCAGTCTGAAACTCCACGCCCATCACCGGCCAGAAGTTGTCCAGCGCAAATTGCTGACCTTTGGTCAGACGGCCCTGACGGCGGACAAAGCTGCGGATACGGCGCATCGCGCGACCGTTCTCATCGAACTCCGGAGAAATGACGTCGTTTTTCATGGTGTTTCCACTCCGTTACGCAAGACGCGGTATTCGGTCACTGCTGTATTTTGGTCATTAACTGTTAAGAATGGCGCATTATCCAAACTTACTCCCGATTAGCAAGGCTTGCGGGCAGGAAATCCGTCAATACAGTGCGGAAAGTTCCGGTTTACAGCCAGACGGGAACTGTGATGTGATCAGCCCCGTCTTTTAACCCTGCCGGACTGTAATTCACCCATGATGGAAGCCTCCACTTTTTCGCCGCTGGTGCTCGACTGGTATCAGCGCTATGGCCGTAAAACGCTGCCGTGGCAAATCGCCAAAACGCCTTATAAAGTCTGGCTTTCTGAAGTGATGTTGCAGCAAACGCAGGTCGCAACCGTTATTCCTTATTTCGAACGGTTTATGGAACGCTTCCCGACGGTGTCCGATCTCGCCGCCGCCCCGCTCGATGAAGTGCTGCATCTGTGGACCGGTCTGGGTTATTACGCCCGGGCGCGTAACCTGCATAAAGCGGCGCAAACTATTGCCACTCAGCACAATGGCGTGTTTCCGACCACTTTTGATGAAATTCTCGCGTTGCCGGGCATTGGTCGTTCGACCGCAGGCGCCGTATTGTCGCTGGCGCTAAACCAGCACTATCCCATTTTAGACGGTAACGTGAAGCGCGTGCTGGCCCGGTGTTATGCCGTTGACGGCTGGCCGGGCGAGAAGAAAACTGAAAATCGTTTGTGGAAAATAAGCGAAGACGTCACACCGGCTGAAGGTGTCGCGCAGTTTAATCAGGCGATGATGGATTTAGGGGCGATGGTCTGCACCCGCAGCAAACCAAAATGCGAACTTTGCCCGGTGAAATCCGGCTGCGAAGCCTACGCACATCACAGCTGGGCAAAATATCCGGGTAAAAAACCCAAGACGACGTTGCCGGAAAAAACGGCCTTTATGCTGATGATTCAGCAGGACGAAAAAGTCTGGCTGGAGCAGCGGCCGCCGGTGGGCCTGTGGGGCGGTTTATTCTGCTTCCCGCAATTTGCGACAGAAGAAGAACTGGCGCAGGGGCTTCAAAAATACGGTGTTACGCAAAATCAGTTGCAGCAGCAGACCGCTTTTCGCCACACTTTCAGCCATTTCCATCTGGATATCGTCCCGATGTGGTTAAATCTGCGAACGACAGCGGGTTGCATGGATGAAGGTGCGGGTCTCTGGTATAACTTAGCGCAACCACAACAGGTCGGGCTGGCCGCACCGGTCGAGCGTTTGCTGACCTCTCTGGCAAAACAAGCCGATGGCAAAAAACCGTCCCAACAGAATGATCATAAGGAATTAGCATGAGCAGAACGATTTTTTGTACTTTTCTGAAACGCGATGCCGAAGGACAGGACTTCCAGCTTTATCCGGGCGAGATCGGCAAACGTATTTTCAACGAAATTTCGAAAGAAGCCTGGTCTCAGTGGATGACCAAACAAACCATGCTGATCAACGAAAAGAAACTCAGCATGATGAACCCGGACGACCGGAAATTGCTGGAACAGGAAATGGTTAATTTCCTGTTTGAAGGTCAGGATGTTCATATTGAAGGCTACACCCCGCCTTCAAAATAACGTTCAGGAACAGAAATTTAGGCAGGCTCGTGCGCGGCCTGCTTCTTTCACCAGAAATGGTTTTCAGATGAAGAAAATTTTAGCTTTGCTGGTTATCGCACCGATGCTGATTTCCTGCTCCGGCAGTAAAAAAAACCAGTTCGACGAAGCTTTCGTAAAAGACACCAACGGATTCGATATTTTGATGGGGCAGTTCGCTCATAACATCGAAAATATCTGGGGTATGAATGAAGTCCTGATTGCGGGTCCGAAAGACTACGTAAAGTATAGCGATCAGTATTACACCCGCAGCCACATCAACTTTGATGCGGGTACCATCACGATTGAAACCATTTCCGGCACCGATCCGGCCGCGAGCCTGCGTCAGGCGATCGTCAGCACCTTACTGGTGGGCGATGATCCGGGCAATGTTGACCTCTATTCCGACGCCAACGATATCCAGATCAGCCGTGAGCCGATGCTTTACGGGCAGGTTCTCGACAACACCGGGCAGCCTATCCGCTGGGTCGGCCGTGCCAACAGCTTTGCCGATTATCTGGTGCAAAACAAACTGATGCGCCGCCAGTCCGGCATGCATATCATTTATTCCGTCACGATCCAGATGGTGCCAAACCACCTGAATCAGCGTGCGCATAAATATCTGCCGATGATCCGCGAAGCCTCCGCCAAATACGGCGTCGATCAGTCGCTGATCCTGGCGATCATGCAAACCGAATCCGCCTTTAACCCGTATGCGGTCAGTAACGCCGATGCGCTGGGCCTGATGCAGGTTGTGCAGCATTCCGCCGGGGTTGACGTCTTTAAATCCGAAGGCAAGTGGGGCAAACCGAGCCGAAGCTATCTGTTCGATCCGCAGAACAATATCAACACCGGCACCGCGTATCTGGCGATGCTGCAAACGACGTATCTGGGGAACATCAGTAACCCGACGTCACGCCGTTACGCCGTGATCACGGCCTACAATGGCGGTGCAGGTAGCGTGCTGCGCGTGTTCTCACAGAACAAAACGCAGGCGTTCAACATCATCAACAACATGGCGCCGGGCGATGTCTATACCACGCTGACCACCAAACATCCGTCAGCAGAATCGCGCCGCTATCTGTACAAAGTGAACAACACGCAGCGCAGCTATCGCCGTGTAGACTGATGTGATTCCGGTACAAAAAAAACGGAGGCCAGCTGGCCTCCGTTTTCATTTCTGCGTGAGCGTGTGCGGATTACTCCGCGACGACGTAGCCCATAATACGCTTCCAGCCGACCGGTTTTTTCTCGATATAAACGCCCTGAAGTTCAGGCGAGAAGCCCGGCAGCAGATTAATCCCCTCTTCCAGCGCCATGAAGTAACGCTGCACAGCGCCGCCCCACAGCTCGCCCGGCACGACACACAGAACGCCCGGCGGATACGGCAACGCACCTTCCGCCGCGATACGGCCTTCGGCTTCGCCGACAGGCACCAGTTCAATGTTGTCGCGGATAAACTCGTTATGAGCGTCCTGCGCGTTCATCACCGCTTTCGGGAAACTCTTCTCGCGGAACATCTCTTTTTGCAGCTCTTTCACATCAAAACTGACGTACAGGTTATGCATTTCCTGGCACAACTGGCGGATGGTGTAGTTGCGGTATCTGTCTTCGTTTTTACGGTAAACGGTCGGCAACACTTCGCTCAGCGGCGCGTCTTCTTCGATGTACTGCTCGAAGCGAACCAGCTCTTCCACCAGCAGCTGCATTTTGGCCGGCGTTTCGGCTGGCGTCAGCAGGAAAAGGATCGAGTTGAGATCGCATTTCTCCGGCACGATGCCGTTCTCACGCAGGTAGTTCGCCAAAATAGTCGCGGGAATACCAAACTCGGTATATTTCCCGCTGGACGCATCAATGCCTGGCGTGGTCAGCAGCAGCTTGCAAGGATCAACAAAATACTGTTTTTCCGCGTAACCCGAGAAGGCATGCCAGCGCTCGCCCGGCACAAAATCGAAGAAACGCACATCGTTCGCCATTTCAGCGGTTTCATGATCCTGCCAGCGCTTTCCACCGACCACCGGCGGAACAAACGGCAGAATCATCGAACACTGATCGAGCAGCATTTTGCGGGTTTCGATACCCAGCTTCACGCACTCCATCCACATATGTTTACCGCTGCCACCGGCATGAATACGCGCGTTGACATCAAGCGCGGCAAAAAGCGGATAAAACGGGCTGGTTGAAGCGTGCATCATGAATGCGTTATTCAGCTTCTTATGGCTGCAATGACGCTTCTGGCCTTTGATATGATTGTCTTTTTTATGGATCTGCGACGTCTGCGAGAACCCGGCCTGCTGCTTATGCACGGACTGCGTGACGATAATGCCCGGATCGTTTTCGTTGAGCTCCAGCAACAGCGGTGAGCACTCTTTCATCATCGGGATGAATTGCTCATAACCGACCCATGCAGAATCAAACAGAATGTAGTCGCACAGATGCCCGATTTTATCGACCACCTGACGCGCGTTATACACGGTGCCGTCATACGTGCCGAGCTGGATAATCGCCAGGCGGAACGGACGTTTTTCTCCAGCACGTTGCGGCGCCACTTCTTTGATTTGTTTGCGCAGATAAGTTTCATCGAAACAGGCCGCGTCGATGCCGCCGATAAAACCAAACGGATTGCGTGCGGTTTCGAGATACACCGGCGTCGCGCCCGCCTGAAGCAGTGCGCCGTGGTGGTTGGATTTATGGTTGTTACGGTCGAACAGCACCAGATCGTCGCGCGTCAGCAGCGCGTTGGTCACGACTTTGTTCGCGGCAGAAGTCCCGTTGAGCACAAAATAGGTTTTATCCGCGCTGAAGACTTTCGCCGCATACTTTTGCGCATCTTTCGCCGAGCCTTCGTGGATCAGTAAATCGCCCAGTTTGACGTCGGCGTTGCACATGTCGGAACGGAAAATGTTCGGGCCGTAAAAATCATAGAACTGACGCCCTGCCGGATGGCGACGGAAAAACTCACCGCCCTGATGCCCCGGACAGGCAAAGGTCGCGTTCTCCATCTCGACATACTTTTTCAGTGTGTCGAAAAACGGCGGGAACAAAGCTTCTTCATAGCCCTGCGCAGCCGATTCAATCTGCGCCGCATAGAACGCCTGATTGGCATCGGACAGCGTAATCACGCCTTTCAGCGACGGTAAAAACTCCGGCGCAATCTGCTCCGTTCCCTGCACTGCAACAAACGCGGGGATCCCGAATCCCAGCGTTTCTATCTCCGCCAGCCTGCCGTGATTCAGATCCCCGACAGAAATAATGATGGCCGCCACGTCGGCATAATCGGCACGACGCAGATCGACGACCAGGCGGGACGTCTGGAGATAAGGGGCGACAGAAGCGCTTGCTGCAAGTTTTAAGTGTTTCATTCAGACTCTCAAACGGTTAAGTAAGAGGGTGTGCCACAGGGCACGGCAATGAGCTGGTTCTTACGTCTTAAAGGTATAATGCGCAGAGTCCAGCCCGGCAAATGACGTTGGCTTGAGCGCGAGGTCGAGTGCGATGAAACGATGCCCGAGGGGCAAAGTGGTGACAGATCGACGTTCAGGCCAGGCCACGTCTGATAGACAACAGTAAAATCAGAGGTGCGCTCTGTTTTTACTAATATCTAACAGCAGGCAAACGGTAGCCTTACCGCATGAAAGGATCTGCAAAAGGAGGAAAACTGGAATCGTGGTGATTACAGCACCCGGAGATCATCATCAGATTTTTTCTGCACTTACGAAAAGCGCGATGTGATAAACCAGCCATGCCGCAACCCTCTTGAGCTGTCGCGTGAAAACGGGATCAGAGTTGTTTAATAAATCGGCGCAATAATGGCATCTTTTATTCCCCTGTTCAACCCTGAACATTGCGGGAAATTCTTGCAGAATGCGACATCACAAAACGCGAAAATCCGCCCATCCCACCCTGTTTTGACAGACACTTTCCCGGTATCGTAAGTTAAATCGCCAAAATGCGGTAAAAAGCATCAGTCGGGTGACGAACGCCACCGTTGTTACAAAAAGCCGTTGACGACACATGCCCAATACGGTTTAATGCGCCCCGTTGCCCGGATAGCTCAGTCGGTAGAGCAAGGGATTGAAAATCCCTGTGTCCTTGGTTCGATTCCGAGTCCGGGCACCATCTTTAAAGAAACCAGCTTAACGGCTGGTTTTTTGCTTTCTGAGCTACGGACTCTCCATCGAACTCCGTTCGATTATTCGTCTCATACTGAGACTCACCCCTTCGGGGCCAGCGCAAGCGCTGTTCAAAGCTGCTTCGCAGCATTGTCCGAGTCCGGGCACCATCTTTAAAGAAACCAGCTTAACGGCTGGTTTTTTGCTTTCTGTCCTTTCTGTCCTTTCTGTTTTTCTGTCCTTTCTGTCCTTACTTTTCTTTATAGTTACACGGGTCTTCCTTCAATTTCCGGTGATATCTCAATGAACGCGGTCTGTTATGTCCTGCTGATGTTCACGGTCGGCGTCAGTCTCATCTCTCCTTATCCTGTCCGGGTGGGCTTATTACTGATCAACCTGCTGACATTACTGATTTACGGTGCCGACAAGCTAGCCGCCCACAAAGGCTGGCGAAGGATACCGGAAAACACATTACTGCTGTTCGGACTGCTCGGTGGCTGGGCTGGCGCACTGGCGGGTCAGCAACTTTTCCGGCATAAAACGCAGAAGCAACCTTTCAGAACGAGATTTATGCTCAGTATCGCTGCCAATATCGCTGCCGTTTTACTGGCACTCTGGTTGGGCTACGGACGGTAAAAATCAGGCAAAAAAAAGCCGGAGAATGTCAGCGCATTCTCCGGCTTTTTATACATCTCAGAAACAGCGGCTGGCGTTATCCGTACAATTTCAGCCGTGCAGCTTTCTTCGCACAAGCAAGGTCCGCCTGCACCATCTCAATCACCATATCCTGCAAAGATGTTTCCGGTGCCCAGCCGAGTTTACGGCGGGCTTTGGTCGGATTGACATTGACCTTACAGGCTTCGGCAGGCCGGATATAACGCGGGTCTACGGCGACAATCACGTCCCCGACTTTCAGGGCCGCCGCAACCGGGCTGATGATCGCGGTAATAATCCCCTTCTCTTCCACGCCCTTGCCTACAAAGCGCAGCTTAATCCCGAGCTCCAGCGCCGCAAACGTCACAAACTGGCGGACGGTATACTGCACACCGGTAGCCACCACAAAATCCTCGGGATTATCCTGTTGCAACATCAGCCACTGCATTTTGACGTAATCCCGGGCATGGCCCCAGTCACGCAGCGCATTCAGATTCCCCAGATGCAGACACTTCTCCAGCCCCTGCGTAATATTGGCCAGGCTGCGGGTAATTTTGCGCGTGACGAAGTTCTCGCTGCGGCGTGGTGACTCATGATTAAAAAGAATGCCGCTGCATGCATATAACCCGAACGTTTCGCGATAATTCACAATGGTCCAGAAATCAGAAATACCCGTGGCATACCAGGAGGGATAAATATTCAGGCTCACCATTTCATTAATCGCGATGCCATTCACCAGACCGCATAACGCCGAAGGCGACGCATGATAATAACGCGTTTTCGTTTCCAGCCCGAGAATACGGATAGCCTCCAGTACCTTCAGCGCACTGAATTCCCCCGTGGAAAACAGATCATCTGCGGAGTCAGAATTTTCAGACAACTGACCTGCTACTCCCAGATTATAAACTTCGTCCGGTCGGATAATAGCGAGCAAATCGCGAGCCGTTCCCGTGCTGATATCAGCATAAGTATAAATATGAAGATCAGAGGATTTATCGTGGAAATTACTGCCCGCATTACCGGTATTATGCGGAACGACATTCCCGCCAATCCCGTGAACAGTATAACCTTTCTTTAATAAAAGCTCGGCAAGATAAGAACCATCCTGCCCGGTTATATGGGTAATCAGTGCGACTTTAGACATATAAGATCCTTTGATTACAATTTAATAAACACATCATGAATGATGCCCGATTATAATCGTAAGGTTATTCACCGGAAGGCAGAGAGTGAACCAGAATTAAGATGCAGAAACGATTTAACAAATGGCATAAGTGAACCGTAAAGAATTAATATATGACTTTCTTACTTTCATTAAACGCTTGCCACTTTGTTTTAATATAGTCATCCAGTTCACTGTGAAAACGTTCTTCAGAGAACCGCAATGCATTGTTGCGGCAATTCACCGGCAGGAAAGATCCCTGAAGGGTCTCGAAGTGCAAAACAGCGCGCAGGAGTGAATCTGCCGTCTGCTCTGCAAAGAAAATACCGGTCGGATTTACTTCACCATAAGGCCGGATGGACTCCAGTACGCCGCCTTTGCCAAAAGCAATGACCGGTGTTCCGCAGGCCTGCGCTTCAACCGGCGTGATACCAAAATCTTCTTCGGCAGCAAAGACGAACGCCTTCGCACGACGCATATGATCCTGCATGACCTCGTCCGGTTGATACCCTAAAATCTCAATATTCTTGCCCGCTTTCGCTTTTATTTTGGTCATCTCAGACCCGTCACCAATGACTACCAGCTTTTTGTCCGGCATCTGGCTGAACGCTTCCACAATAATATCGATGCGCTTGTAGGGCACCATACGGGACGCGGTAAAATAGAAGTCGTCTTTATTTTCCTGCAACGTAAAACGGTCCACGCTCACCGGCGGATAAATAACATCTGCATCACGCCCGTAGACTTTTTTAATTCTCCGCGCGATGAAATGTGAATTAGCAATGAAATGGTCTACGCCGTTGGCGGTACGGCAATCCCAGATGCGTATTTTGTGCAAGAACCATCGTGCTAATTTACCCTTAAGGCCTTTATCTAAACCAGCTTCCCTGAGATACTGATGCTGAAAATCCCAGGCATAACGTATCGGAGAATGGACATAACTGATATGCAGCTGGTCGGGCCCGGTGAGTACCCCTTTTGCTACGGCATGGCTGCTGGAAAGAATAATATTGTGCTTTGTGACATCCAGCTGCTCGATGGCTAACGGCATCAGGGGCAAATATTGCTGATACTTTGTTTTTGCATACGGAAGCCGTTGAATAAATGATGTCTTAACATCTTTACCGTAAAATTGTTTTCTGGATTCATCAGAGAGAAAATCAACAACCGAATAAAGCTCGGATTCAGGATAAAGTTTTATAAATTCTGCAATAACTTTTTCTGCCCCGGCAAAAGTCACCAACCAGTCAGCGACAATCCCAACACTCACTTCATGTGACATCATTAAAACCTCATAAATTATTATTTTGGTATGATGATAAAAAAAATACAAATAAGAGTAAACGCGAAACATTTCGGAAATTAAAAGTGAGTAATACGAATTAGATAGTGAGCTGTATTACTCACCAGAAAATATTTTACAGATAATTACATACTGCGGAGAATAGAAAGAATCCTCCTCGTCTGTTCCTGCATCAGTTTTGAATTAGCCCTGGATTCCACATTCAGACGCACAACCGGTTCCGTATTTGAGCTGCGAAGATTAAACCGCCATTCATCAAACTCAAGGCTGATACCGTCCGTATGATCGACATTAATGGCTTCACCTTCATAAACCGCCAGCACGCGCGCAATAGATTCTTTCGGCTGATGCAGGAAACTGTTTATTTCACCTGAAGCCGGATAGGCAATAATGCGGTCATTAATCAGTTGGCGCAGGGACTTGCCTTTTACATGCAATAGTTCCGCCACCAGCAGCCACGGAATCATCCCGCTGTCGCAATAATAAAAATCGCGGAAGTAATGATGGGCGCTCATCTCACCACCGTAAACTGCATCTTCCTGGCGCATACGTTCTTTAATAAAAGCATGGCCGGTTTTCGACATAACAGGCACGCCGCCCGCACCGGTGACAATATCAATGGTATTCCAGCTCAGACGCGGGTCATGGATAATTCTTGAGTTGGGATATTTTTCGAGGAAGGCATCGGCAAGCAGACCGACGATATAATACCCTTCGATAAAATTACCGGCATCATCAAAGAGAAAACATCTGTCAAAATCACCGTCAAAAGCGATCCCCATATCTGCTTTGTGCTTAATGATGGCATCCGTCGTGTCCTGACGGCACTCCGGCAATAACGGGTTAGGAATACCGTTAGGGAATGTGCCGTCTGGCTGGTGATGTACTTTGATAAATTCAACCGGCGCACCGGCCTGTTTGAAGCGCGCTTCGATTGCATCAATAACATGGCCCGCAGCGCCATTACCCGAGTTGATGACCAGTTTCAGCGGACGGATAAAATTCTTTAAATCGACATAACTGAGTAATTTATCGATATACGCATCGAGTACCGACGCTTTTTCGTAGGTTCCACGCTGAGCAGGATCGGCAGGTGAAAAATTGTTCTCTTCTGCCAGACGTTGTATTTCCACAAGCCCGGTATCACCGCTTATAGGTTTAGATTCTTCACGAACTAATTTCATGCCGTTATAGTTCATCGGATTATGGCTGGCCGTCACTTCTATTCCGCCATCCAGTGCCAGATAAGACGTCGCAAAATAGATTTCTTCTGTACCCGTCACGCCGATATCAACAACGTCCGTTCCCGCATCCTGCAAACCTCTCGCCAGCGCAAGTTTTAATGCTTCGCTGGTTAAGCGGACATCGCCTCCCAATACCATTTTATTAGGTTTTAAATATTCACCGTAAGCCCGACCAATCCGGTAAGCAATATCTTCGTTAAGTTCAACGCCCAGTTCACCGCGGATATCGTAAGCTTTAAAGCAAGTTAATGTACCTGACATATTTCATCCCCAAATTAACAGCGACCATAGTGATCTTTTATACGGATAATATCGTCATCTTCCAGATAGGATCCCGACTGAATTTCCAGAAGTTCCAGAGGAATTTTTCCCGGGTTCTCTAACATATGCTGAGCCCCAATAGGGATAAACGTTGATTCATTTTCACTGAGCAGATAATTTTTATCTTCGAGAATAACTCTGGCGGTGCCCGACAGAATGACCCAGTGCTCCGCGCGGTGATGGTGCATTTGTAATGAGAACTGTCCGCCCGGTTTAACGGTGATGCGGTTCACATGATAACGGGGTGCAGTCACAACATTATCGTTACGGCCCCACGGGCGATAGGATTCGCGGTGCAAACGATATTCCCGTCGTTTATTATCTTTTAAATATTCGACGACTTTTTTAACGTCCTGCACCTGGTTTTTATCAATCACTAAAACGGCATCTTTTGTATTTACGATGACCAGATTATCCACACCAATGGCGGCCACCAATTTCTCATCGGTGTTGATATAACAATTGTTCGCATTATGGGTAAATACATCGCCACTGATGGCATTCCCTTCAGCGTTTTTATCATTCACTTCCCAAAGCGCCGACCAGGAACCCACATCATTCCAGCCCGCATCTAACGGAACAACAATCGCATCCGTGGTTTTTTCCATTACGGCATAATCAACAGATTCATCCGGACAGGAAATAAATGCCGCTTTATCTACACGGATAAAATCTTGCTGCTCATCAGTATGCGAAGTCTCAATCGCTTTCTGACAGGCTTCGAGTATGTCCGGCCTGAATTTCGCAATCTCTTCAAGAAAACGTCTGGCGCGGAACAAAAACATACCGCTGTTCCAGTAATACTCGCCGCTTTCCAGATATTGCAATGCGACCTCAAGATTCGGTTTCTCGACAAAACGCTGTACCCGAAAAACAGGATCGGCATCACTGCTGAATTCTGTTCCCCTCTGGATATAACCGTAACCGGTTTCAGGGCCTGTTGGCACGATACCGAACGTGACCAGTTTCCCCTGCTCAGCGAACGGAATAGCATTCTGCACGGCCTGATGGAAGGCATCCGGAGACTCGATAACATGGTCGGCAGCAAGCACCAACAGTAACGGATCAGAACCGTTGTCGATGGCACTGAGCGCAGCCAGCGTAATAGCAGGCGCCGTATTGCGCCCGACAGGCTCAAGAATAATATTGCCGGAGAGCTGGTCTATTTGTCGTAATTGTTCGGCAACAAGAAAACGATGCTCTTCATTACAAATTACCAGCGGTGCAGAAACGTCCAGCCCTTTTAAACGGGTGACCGTTTCCTGCAACATGGAATTATCGCCATGCAGACGAAGAAATTGTTTTGGATAAAGCTCACGAGACATTGGCCACAAACGGCTACCGGTGCCGCCAGCCATGATTACTGGAAGGATCATGATTACCCTCACCTGATTGATATATTTAATATGGAGAACTAAATGTATTTTCTAAAAATTATTATCTAAAATAGAAAATGCAATTTTTTTCTATACTTAAGAAGAAAGAGCGATGTCACTAAAGTTAAACCGACTGTAATCATATATATTTGAGGAATAGTAAATCTTGAACTAAGATTGATCAGGAAAATAATATAAGGATGGACAAAATACATAGCCCCACTGAGTAAAGCTAATTTCTTGGTATTAAAACCCTTAAAGTAACACTCATGATTTTTCATGAGCAACACAAATAAAACCGGACAAACAACAAGTAGTGAAAGTATAAAATCAATATGATAAGTATTTTTGTTAAAAATAGTTTTATAAGAAAACGTAAGTTCAGCCACTAAAAATACTAATCCAACCACCAGTGCTAACAAACTAATTTTAACACTACTCTTTTGGATTAAACTATTCTTAGCAATGAATGAGCCAATGTACATCATTGGAAAACCGAAAAATAAACCATTTCTAAAGATCCAGTACTGAGAAAGGATTTTATAATAAGTGCTATCAATATTTATAAAAACTCGTGAGTATTGCAACAGTAGACCTAAAATAAACAATCCAACAGACAGATGCAGCCCATATTTAATATCCTTGAAGTAATATAATCCTATACCTCCTATTGCCATTGCAGAAATATACCAAAGGTGATGATAACCAAAAATTATTTCTGAAATAAAAACAGCCAGGTGTCTAGCATTTAACCCATCGTAAGGAATGTACATTGGGAGGTAGATAACCTGCCAGGAGACAAATAATATCAGCACTCTTACTAACCAGCGTTTGTATAGATTTAAATCTGTAACATTAGTTTGGAAATAATAACCATTAATAATAAAAAAAATAGGAACTGCAATTCTAAAAAAACCATCTACAGTATAAAAACTTAACGCAGGGTCATTAGGGAAAACATCTACGTGTATTGCTACAACCATTAAAATCAATAAAACCCTAAAAACATCAAGCAATTGATTTCTATCTTTCATATATTTAGACATCTAATTTACCAACGTGAGGATTATAATTAAACTTACTATCTCAACTGTGAAGAAATAAATTTTTCATCTAAAAGGATTCTATGACGAAGCTTTGTAGAAACCGCGACATCATTAGATGGTGAATAAATAAAATTATTGGTCGCATTACTATTTTTCAAAAGAATTATAAACTTACTATTAACGCCTGATATTGATTTAATAACATTAAATTTAGAATAAACTGCCATCACAACATCACAGTTAACTCCTTCTATGTTGTTAAATATATTATTTTTTTTATCATTTAATGTTTCAGGCAAACTAAAGAAAACAGACACTGCCGTTTTTGCATTTCCAATATATATATCCTCGACCAGACAACCAGATGAGTTATTAATAAGGATACCCTCTGATGTTACTGTTCTGCCAAGATTCGGAATACGAATATTCTTTATCGTGCAGTCTTCACAAAGGTTTGTTGCGATACCACTACCATTCATACTGCCCGGAGTCATTGGATTATATTGAACGGCATTTTCGATTAGACAGTTTGTTGAGTTTGCAATAAATCCAATGGAATAATAAGTTCTTTCCAGATCCGGACTAATTACATATAAGTTTCGTGCTGAGCAGTTATGATTTGATGGGGTTTCAGGAGGTACATCAGACCCCATACCTATTAATTGCGTCCACCCACTTCCCCAAATATTATAAGCATGGCAATCACGTGCATTAACGAAATTAATCCCATACCCCCCCCATCCTCTTGCATTTTTATTTGTAAATTTAGCCTCTAAAAAAACATCATGAATCAATGAGTTTTCTGCTTGTAAAAAATGAGGATTATCACGGAGATACTCTCTCTGGGATGGATTTTTAAAACCCAAGTTAATGGTAGTGGGATTTTTCTTATTCTTATACCATTCATTAGCAAAATTTTTGTTTGCTTCCTGGCTCGAGCCTATAACAAACCCCCCACGCCCTTTAATAAATAAAGGATCTTCAAACACTATTCGTGTAGTTTTACCTTCACCAAAAACCTCTGTGTTATCAGATAAATATACGGGGAAAGATAATTTGTAATATTTAACAGGATCAGGGATATATATTTTTGCGCCACCTATTTTTAACGAATAGTCGCAAGCATTCTGAAATGCTGAGGCATCATCGTTAATACCATCACCGCGGGCACCAAAATCCATGACGTTTAATGAATGCTCTTGTGCAGCTTTTTTCAATGTGCCGTAGGCATTATTAACAAAAAAGTAGGTTCCAAAAAGTCCGATTGCTGAGTTTTTCAAAAACAATCGCCTTTCAGAGTTTATGCATTCTTCCAGATACTCATCTTGATTCATCATTAATCACCTTCATTATGACTTATGAATGACTTTCTGTTGTATAAACTCATTGTGAATAAAAACAGTGGCACACTTACCCAAAATGTTGATATATCAATGAATATGCCAGATATTATGTACGCAATAATCAATGGGAATTTCTCTTTATTATTTTTATAAACAAATGCACACATTGAAAGTAGGAAAGAAAGATAGAGGAATAAACCAACAACACCTGTTTCCACTGAAAGTGAAAGGAACATATTATCGGGTATTAGGCCATACTTTTCTGTCGATAAACGATAACCCACACCCAGTAGCGGATTATCACCCACCAGCCCTAACAGCAGTGCCCAGGTTGTGAATCTTCCAG
Organism: Rahnella sp. BIGb0603; assembly: GCF_024808755.1. NCBI lineage: Bacteria > Pseudomonadati > Pseudomonadota > Gammaproteobacteria > Enterobacterales > Yersiniaceae > Rahnella > Rahnella sp. BIGb0603. The sequence goes on from NZ_JANUEX010000004.1 coordinate 112,882, forward strand.
AACTGATATCTTCCTGATTAGCGCCAGAAAGCCTTCCCCAGAAAGATGTCAGATATTCATTATTCATACCAAAAATAAAAATTGAAATAATAAAAGCAGATATAAAAATTAATGTTACGGGTTTTATCTTGCGCTCCATTCCTAATGTTATAACAAAATAAACAAATACAGCAACGATGAGACTTCTGGACATTGATAGATAAATGTTAATTAGAAAACAAAGTAAAATACCTGTGAAAATTAGAACGTTTTTCCCAGATTTTTTAAGCTCAATAAATGCCGTTAGTCCCAAAAGAAGTACAAGATTACTATAAGCACTGGAATCCTTTGCAACACCACCAGCTCTAAATACATAACCCATCCCAGGGTATTTATACATTTGTGTCGCTGTCAATGCCTCACTTTGCAAAAAAAATCCCAAACAAGCTTCAAGTGTCACTAATACAAAAAGAGCAATAAAAAAATACGCAACTCTTTTCTGCTGGCTTTCCGTAATCCCACGGCTGAAAGCTAATATAAGCACACCAGGAACATACATTTCCAACATTCGTAGGTATCTTAAATAAGAAGGCATATGATCTATCGAGCCTGGATAATAAAGATAACTATACGTAAGGCCTAACAACACCCACACAAACCAAAGAGAGATAAACAATATAATATACAAAGAAAGTCCATTTTTTTTCTTTTTAGTCAACAAGAAAAAAAACAGTGATAGCAAAGAAAAAGGAAATGCGACTTCTAATCCAGATAGGTTCCCCCTTCCAAAGGGTATTAATGTAATTATTGCCATGGCAAGACATGAAAATTGAATTGCAATGCTATCTTTATTTACAAGTTGCATTAAAAACCTTCATCATTTTATAAGATCAGTATATAAATTTAGTTCAGCGAGATAAGTTTGTTCTGGAGAAAACCTACTGATTATAAAACTCCTGGCACTGGCTATTATTCTTGCGTGATCATTTTTTACGAGTTTTAACTTCTCAGAAAGTTGCTCAATATTTCCTAACTCATAGAGATAACCTGTGACATTATCCTCAATTAATTCTACATTCCCCCCAGAATTTGATGCTAAAACAGGGATTTCATAAAGTTGTGTTTCGAAGATAACTCGCCCTAGTGGCTCACGATCCGACGGGACACAAACCAAATCAACATCTTGCAACTGATCCCGGACGTCGGAGATAAATCCTGTGAATTCTACGCGATCCTGAAGATTGTGTTCCTGAGTATACAGCTGTATTTCTTTATAATAGTTTTTATCTTTCTCGGAACTTCTTGGTTCACCAATAAAACGAAGTTTTACAGAATGGTCGTTCATCAGTGCAAAAGCTTTTAATACTTCCATCTGATTTTTAACTTCTGTAATTGCACCTATAACGGCTATCACATAGTCATTATCACTTTTTGTATTATTTATACTTTCACCATCTGATTTTCTAAGAAATTTCAAGTCTAATGGGTTGTATATGACTTTAACCTTTGATAATGAATCCGACACTCTTACAAATGTACTTTTTACATACTCAGAATTTGCCAATATTACGGTAGAAAGCCGATATATGATATTATCAACAAAACCATGATCAGATAATTCTATACCACAACGAGCTCTGAACACTGTTTTTTTTCCTCGAATTCTGAAGGAAGGCATCGCAAACAAACCATCATAAAAAGTATTACAATGGGCTATGGAGTAACTTTTACTTTTATTAAATGTTTTGAGCATCAAATTTACGCCACCTAAGAGTCGCGAATTCAATGGCTTACTGTCTATGTAACAAATATTATTTTCTTTTATGCCGGACTTTAATAACTCATTCTTATATTTACTATTATCACTGTCTATCAGGATATCGAATTCAACTTTATCACTTATTTTTTCTAAGAGTGCTATCAGGCTTCTTTGACCACCTGCCACATCTTGGCAAGTATCAACGTACAATACCTTTTCTTTTTTCATGGTAATCCTCTCCACTAAAATCGTTCAATGTTAAATCGGCAAGTTTTGACCAGGTAAATTTCTTAACCTCAACAATGCAATTATTGCTTAATCTAGCAAGTGTTTGCCTTTCATTATAAAGCTTCAAAATCGCCGCTGAAATTTCATTAATACTTTCTTTCACCACCAAGCCTGTATGATTATTTAGCACTACTTCGCTTATAGCACCGACATCAGTAGCAATAGAGGGAACGCCATATTTTGCTGCTTCGAGAAAAACGAGGCCAAAACCTTCTATTTTCTTATTACTATGTTTTGCAGCAAGTATAAAAACCTTATTATTTTTATAAATATTTTCGAGTTCTTTATCATCTACCCCAGTCCGTATATCTAGATTAACCTGTTTTTTCCTTGCCAAATCCTTTAATTTATTTTTATATTCATCACTGCCATTCCCAACCACGGTATAATGAATCTCTCTCCGAATATCAGGGGGGATTAAACCTAATGATTCAATCACATAATCGTAACCTTTTCTGTCATCAAGTCTCCCAACAGTAAGTACATTGAACTGCTTTGAGTTGATGTTATCAATGTAGTTTTCGTTACTGAGGTTTGAATCCTGTGAAACGCCAAGATAGGTTACAACCACGGGGATATTACCTGGAACCGCATGATTTTCTAATAAAATTCGTTTTGTATAATTACTATTAGTAAAAATAGTTTTAATACCTGAGAATAAATTCAGAGACTTAGCAAATATAGATGCCTTGCCATTTTTTAAGTTTAAGACTTCACTTCCATGTAGCATAAGATTGAACTGAATCTTATTTTGGATTCTCAACATATTAATGCATTGAATTGCTACCCAAAATGGCCAGTCTGCTACTAAGACATAGTCATACTTTCTGAAGTCTACTGAAATGACTTTTTTTATTAATCTAGGAAGGTGCCAATATTTAAACTGTCCACCAGAAAATAAATCCAAGGTAATTCCATGGCTCAACTCACTATCCTTAAGTGTAGCGTTATATTCGGGCGCTATAAGTGTTACCAGATTGTCATTTTTAATAACGTTGATTAGCTCCTCGCAATATCGACCTATTCCGCCTTTGAATGGGTAAAATTCATTTGTAAGTACTAATATCTTCCTCATTACAAACCACCTGCTTGTTTGTTTTTAATAATTTTACCTTTGGCATATGCAAGCACTTCCCAAAACGCATTAACCTTTAAGACTGCGCAAAGAACCAAATACACAAGTGCACCGATAAAGAACTTAGTAATTATGTCAATAAATCCACCATCAATCGTAAAAAAATAGGTTGCTAAAAACATAGATAAGGTGGCTATGAAAACTAATGACATATCCTTGAGTTGCCTAAACGCACCATACCCGAAGAGTTTTCCAGGGTAATATGCATTTATAAAAAAATAGAAAATTGAGATAATGAAATTACTAATTACCATATATTTAAGGCCAAATGGGGCAGAAATAAATAACCCTAATATCGTCAGAGGTAACTTTATGAGATCTATTTTCAAATATAGGTCTGAACGACCAATTGCATTAAGGAGATTAGCATTAATGGCCCCGAGAGGAATGATCATACGAGAAAGTGCTAACCACTGTATGATGAATACAGAAGGTAACCATTTATCGGTAAGAAATAATCTAACAAAAGGCTCTGCAATCACAACCAGGCCAACCATACAAGGAAGCACAATAAAGGCTGTCATATCCAAACTTTTTTTATAGATCTTAAGCAACCGCGCTCGGTCATCTTGAGCCGCTGCCATAACAGGAAATAACACCCCTTGTAATACATTGAACAGGTTGACGGACAAGAGATCTGGCAGATTACGCCCCTGAGCATAAAACCCAACTTCTTTACTTGTAAAAAGGCGGCCAATCAAAATTGAATATGAATTATCGGATAATACACCAGCCAGTCCTGCCAAAAAAACTTTAGAACCAAAGTTAAATAGTTCTTTTGTTCTTGAAATTGAGAACTCTAGTTTTGGTCGCCATTTCGATACAATAAACATCAATACCGTGACAATTGCTGAGTAGCTGATTGCCTGGTATACCAGTGAATATACTCCATACCCGTTGTAAGCAAGGTAAATGGCGAACACTCCACTAATCAGCACCGCCCAGAAATTGACAAGCGTTTTCAACCGAAAATTTAGCTCAATACTCAACTTTGCGATTTGTACCACACTCAAAGATTTTATAACAATACTCACTGATATAAGTCTTATTACATCAATTAAACGCTCATCTTTGTAAAAATGTGAAATCTCCGGGGCAAAATAATAGAGTAAGACATATATCAACATCCCCAGAGAAAAGTTTATGTAAAAAACAGTTGAATAATCTAAATCTGTACGGTCTTTTTTCTGTATCAATGCCTGTGAAAAACCGCCATTAATGATCACATCAGAAAGAACCAGAAAGACAGCAACCATTCCTACCAAACCGTACTCTGAAGGGGTAATCATCCTTGCAATCATTATGCGGATAATAAATTGCCCCCCCTGAACCATAAACCTTTCTACCGCATTCCAGATGAGACCAGAAATAGTACGTTCTTTCAGAGTTTTCGTTGTCATGTTTAGATTTAAATTAGGTAAACTTTAGTGGTTAATTTACGTCAGTAATATGCAAGTCACTTATTATCTGAATATTCATAGCCATAATTGCTATAGCCATAACCATAATAACTGCTAGCTTTTTTAATGACACTGTTGATGATACAACCCTTAACCAAAATACCGCTTTGCTCAAAGCGCCTGATGCTGACCTCAACCTCTTTGACGGTATTCATCTCAAATCGGGCTACTAATAATGTTGTTCCCACATAACGACCTATAATAGCGGCGTCTGTAACTGCCAGAATGGGTGGTGTATCCACAATAACGAGTTCATAATTTTTCGAAGCCCAGTTCAGTAGTGCTTCGAAACGCGGATGCATCAAGAGTTCAGCTGGATTAGGCGGTATTTCCCCACGGGATATAAAATCGATACCCACTGCAGGTATGTTTACAGGCGCTGATTCCTGATTGATTTTCCCGGATAAAACAGCTGAAAGTCCGTTATCCAAACCGACCTTAAACAGTTTATGAGAATAGCCTCTTCGCATGTCTGCATCAATTAAAAGAACTTTCTTATTAGCTTGAGCAATTACCGCAGCCAGATTACTGCTTATAAATGTTTTACCAGCACTCTGGCTCGGCCCTGATATCATAAGGACGTTATTTTTCGCCTCCATCATCGCGAAATGCAAGCTCGTACGCAGACTGCGTATAGCTTCTATAGCGAGATCGGCTGAGTTCTCCACCGCAAGAAAGTTAGTTTGTGGTCCGCTTCGCTTCGTTTTAGACGATTGGTTTTTACCGAATTTACCTTTCTTAGTCAGCCATTCTGATAACGGTATGCTTGCATAAACATTGATTCCTTTTTCTTCCAGTTGCTCCGGTGAATCAATACCTTTCCGCAAGAATACGCGCATAAACACCAGACTAATAGAAACCAACGCCCCAAGAATAAGGCCAATTAATACAATCAATACCTTTTTAGGTTTCACCGCTTTAGGTTCAGTGACGGCTGAGTCAATTATCCTCACATTTCCTATTGCACTGGATTTTGCAATACTCAGTTCCTGCTGACGATTAAGTAACTGCATATAAATTGCACGGTTAGATTCTGCATCCCGGCTCAATCTGGCAACTTCTTGTTGTGTCCCTGGCATGGCAGAAACACTTTTATTTAGCCGATCCCTCTCTTTAAGCAACGTCTGACGTTTCTCAAGAAGCGCTTTATATGTCGGGTGGTCTTTAGTGTAGAGCTGCGAAATTTCCGCTTCACGGAAAGTCAGTTCATTTAACTGACTTTCGACGTTGACGATTTGATCCAGCACAGATTTTGCCTCAAGCGACAGGTCTACCGAGTCTTTCTGCCTGCGATAGGTATTCAATGCATCTTCTGACGCATTAAGGTCAGTACGCACCTGAGGAAGTTGGCGTTCAAGAAAATCAAGGCTTTTGGCATCCTGAGCAGCCTGACGCGCAATATTTTGATCGAGGTAATTTTGGCTAATGCTGTTCAGGGTGGCAGCAATAAGTTCCTGATTATCACCATTCAGCGAAAGATTCAGAATACCCGTGTCCTTACCCTGGTCATTTACACTGAAAGCATCGAGTAAATCATTAATTGCTCTTAGCCTGGACAGATAATACACGTCAAATTGGGTACCTGGTACGCTTTGAATATCATTTACCAATAAGGAAATCCCTTTCTCATTAAGAAGATTTCCAACTGTTCCTTTGATTTCAAAACCATCGCCTTCAACCAGGTAGTTGTTATTATCAATTACCTTAATCGTGATTTTTGGTATATCACCGCCACCTGCGGGTAAATACAAGCGAGTAATCTTAAGCTTGCCAGGTACCTCTCCGGTGATCCTCGCCCATCCACGTCCAAACACCGGGAAATACTTCTGTTTAACCACAGCTTGCAGATTCAGGTCATCCACTGTTTTGCCTAAAATCATCCGTGATTGTAATAAAGCAATTTCCGGTGCGGATTGTGGCTGAGAATCAGGTAATACCTGGCTCAGACTTTCAAGAATCGCATTCCCTTGTTTCTGTTCCACCTGGATCAATGCATCAGCCTGATAAATAGGCGTGGCAAAAAGAACATATATAATAGCCAGCACCGTAAATACGGATGTGATGATAATAATAAGTTTACGGTGATCAATGATCTCACCAATCAAACGACCCAGGTCGATTTCGTCTGAATCTGGTGAAGCGGGGGTTTTCGAAATTACTGGAGACATACGTAGTTTCCCTGATGAAGTTATCCGTTCAGCTTTTGCAGCCAGGATTGACACGCCTGATCAATTAATCGGTAAACAGACTCAAAGGCTTCCTGACTCTTACGGTAAGGATCCGGAATCTCCCTCTGCCCAAGCCAGTGGCCCAGCAACATTATCTTTCCGCGGGCCTCAGGGGAGATACGACTAATCTGCTCTTGATGGAATTTTTCCATGACTAAAATAAGTTCATACTGACGCCCGAGCGCAGAAGTAAATTGAGTCGCCCGGTGGTTATCAAGTAACAGCTGATGTCTCCCGGCTGCCACAATCGCCCCCTCATCTGCAGAGTGACCAACCAAAGCAGCCATTCCAGCCGAGTCTATTTTCTTGTCCGGTAATAATCGCCTTAACAGCCTCTCCGCAATCGGAGAGCGACAGATATTTCCCGTACAGACAATTAATATTGAGTCAAACATTATGGATTCCATTGCCGTACAAAGCGTCCCGCTTCAATCATGTCATGCACTCCCGTAATGGTCGGAACAATCTGGGAAATGACACGATTCCAGCGAACAATCGGCGCAGTGGTGACATAAACGATATCGTAAGGCTGGAGCTGGAATTCTGTACTCATCACCATAGAAGAGGCATCTTTGGCATTCAGCTGATAAATGTTGGCGATTTTGCCTTTCTGGCTTCCCTTCAGCGGGCGAATAACAAATATACCGGAAGCATCCGCCATACTTTGGGCAATCCCCTCCGAATTCCCTAACGCCTCGGCGAGAGTCATCCCGCTACGGTCCATTTTCAACGTGCTCTGTTTGGTGACTTCGCCCATAACAAAGACTTTCAGATCATCATTTCGTGGCACAAACAGAATATCGCCAGGATAAAGCAAGCGGTTCTGTGTAAGGTCACCTTTCTGCATCAGGGCCTGAAGAGAAATCTGGGTATCCTGACCGTTGTGATTGAGCACCACGTTACGCCAGTCAGCATCAGGCGCTAAACCCCCTGCGGCATTAATGGCATCAATCACGGTAAGCGGAATATTGGTAATAGGCTGTTGTCCGGACTTGATGACTTCACCGGTGGTATAAATTTTCTGCGAACGGAATGCCGCAATACTGACGTCAACCTGCGGACTTTCAATGTACGTCGCCAGACGGCTGCTGATCTCCTGACGTACTTCACTGACAGTTTTTCCGGTGACTTTCAGTTTCCCGATATAAGGATAGAAAATTGTCCCGTCGGCATTGACCCAGTTCCCTGTATCACTGGCACTGCGGTATTGCCCGGCTGGCGTGGTCAGTTCCGGGTGATCCCAGACGGTAACCATCAGCACATCACCAACCCCAATACGGTATTGGTAGTTTTGCAGTTGTATATCCAGCTGAGGATTTGGCCGTGCCTGAACGCTGTCAGGGCGCAGCTGATCGATCAGGCCGGGCGTCATCGGATACACGTTAACTAATTTATCAATGTCATAATTGCTATCAGTAGGTTGAACAACATCTTTGTCCATGGTACTTAACGACTGCCCTGGAATAACCGTACATCCGCTCAGTAACAAAGCTCCGAATAATGCAGAAATCTTAAACGTTTTATTTTTCATAAAATCCATATCATGTGGTTCAACAGAAATTGATGTTGGCCATGACGCTAATAACTAGCAGCCAATACATGAGGGTGATGCATTATTTAAATGACTGTTAATAAGCACCGTCTTTTCTAAGCACAACACTTACTGTTTTAAACAAGATGGCGATGTCATTCCACATCGACCAGTTTTTTACATACCAGGCGTCAAGATAGACGCGGGTCTCGTAATCCACATCACTGCGACCACTCACCTGCCATAATCCGGTCATTCCCGGTTTGCTCAGCAAGTAATAATCCACCTCATCACTGTAACGCTCCAGTTCAGCGTTAATAATAGGCCTCGGACCAACAAGGCTCATCTCTCCTTTTAATACATTAAATAACTGCGGCAATTCATCCATGCTGGTTTTACGCAATAAATGTCCGATGCGCGTAATACGTGGATCGTTTTTCAGCTTAAATGTCTCATCCCACTCGGCGCGTGCTTCCGGGTTATTTGCCAGCAATTGCTCAAGCACTTCCTTGGAATTGATTACCATTGAGCGGAATTTAAGACATTTGAAAGGACGGCCGCCTTTACCAATACGCTCATGGCCATAAATTGCCGGGCCGCCATCTTTCCTCACTTTGAAGCTGATATACAGCAGCAGCGGAGACAATATGGCAATAATCCCCAGTGAAGCCACAATATCGAAAGCACGTTTCAGGAAGCGTGATGACCATTTCGCCAGATTCTGATGAACACGTAAGATCATCACTTCGTGGCTGAAAATAAACGACATATCCGTACTGTCGAGCGGCATGCCGCGCAGGGTCGGGATCACCGAGACATAACGGTAACCGTGGATCATAAACACCCGCAACCAGTAGTTACGGATATCGCTCTGGTGTGCTTCCACGGCGACAATAAACTGGGTTTTCTTGTCGCACGGCGTTAATAACCACAGGTCATCGCAGAATATGATCGGAATGCCATCAATGCTGTCCCCCGGCTTGTCAGTCAGTTCGCTGGAAATAAATCCGGTGACGTTCAGCCCGAGATTCTTTTCGCTTTGAATCGCTTTGTAAGCCTCGTGAGCATTTTTACCGGTACCAATAATAATGGCATCGCGTTGCCAGATACCCAGAACCGTTAATACACGCTTAGTCATCATGCGGGCACAAGGTACAAATATCAGCACCAACAGCCAGGTGAGGATCCACATATAACGGGAAAAATTCCACTCCGCGAAAGCCATTACCGCGATCTCAATAACGGCAAAAATGACCAGCGTGCGTAAAATTTCTTTCAGTTCAAACCAGAAGGTTTTGCGGTAGTAATAATGCCGCAAGCGCATGCAGAACCAGCCAACACAACAAAATGCCAGCGTCCAGTGTAATAAAACCAGGGCAGTAACATGTTGGGCAGGAATATAGTCATCAAACTCTTTGAGCATGAAGCTCAGTAATATTTTTGCGACATAAATCGACAGGGTGAAACTGACGAAATCAGAAAGAGCAAGAAACAGGCTTGAGTAAAAATTTCTGGTGAGAAATGTCATATTTCCCTCACAACAAGTATCAAAAAATAATTATTACCTGAGGCAATCAGGTTAATAGGCTTATAATAATTGACTTCATTAACTGTCCCCTGACATGCTGACATATCAGAAAAATAATAAATAAGTCATTTTGTAGGTGCCTGACTGTTGCAGTCAGACACAACCTTTCATTAAGGCAACTGCGGCGTATCTCTGTCTGAAGTAATACCGTACAAGCCGTACTGTCTGCCCAGCATCTGGCCACCATCACGCGTCAGTGGTGTCCAGCTGACCACTGGCGTGCTACGTGTCGGTTTGACAGTCAGTAAGTCCAGCGGAACAGAGATGTAGAAGCCTTTAGTAAAGGAGCCTTCACCGTATTCCTGTTTAGAGACATTCGTCAGCGTCGCATAGGCTCCCACGGTGACACCGCTGTCAAAGCGTTTGGAGAGATCCAACGTGCCGCCTTTGTCTTTAGCCAGATATTGCCCGACACTCATTTTCACCAGCACATCATCCATAAATGCCGGCCGCCAGTAGGCTGTCAGGTTGCCGGTTGCGGCCTTGTAGTTAGTGAAGCGCATCATGTCGTCCCAGTCGCGCTGTTTGACATAGTTGGCATCAATACCCAGTGCCCAGTCAGAATCCAGTGGCCGGTAGAGCACTTCGCCCCCGACGCCGCCGTACATCATCTCCAGATAACCGCCATAAAGCTGTCCGTAGAAACCGTTGCCCAGATAACGGAAGTAGTTGGCTTGCAGGTTATTCACATAGACATCGTTCTGAACGTATTCACGGATATGCGTTCGTACGCGTGGCAGAGAAGAGTCATTACTGACGCCGTCATAGCGGAACTTATCGTAGTTATTGGCAACGTTGCCAAACACGCCGCCATCGACAAGCAGATGATCTGTCAGCCAGTAGTTGGCATCCGCCAGCACCCCGATCTGATACATATAAAAGTTTTCAGGGCCGCCGACGGATTGTCTTAATACCGGCGACAGGCTGTAATTAAACCGGTCCTTGCCGATAAAGAATCCCTGACCGACGTCTGTGACCGGTTCAATCCGTTGCTGGTTCAGGGACTGTTCCTGCCCCAGCGGATAACCCTGTTGCTGCTGACGCAGGCTCGCCACGCGGGTACGTGTGGTGACCATCGGCATACCAAAGCGGTTTTGGGTAACATCCAGTGTGTCGACATTCTCCGGCAGATTATTCAGCATGATGAGATTGGCACGCTCTACGCCTTTGGACGTATTACGATATTTATCCTGCTGACCCGTAACGTTGAGGGTGTCGTCACGGATGTCGATACGCGGTTCGCTAAACCCGGCATTGCCTTTCAGTTGGGCCAGTTGCCCGGTCGCGACGCTGTAATTAACCATTCCCGCACTTTGCGGCTGCGGCTGATAGGCAGGAACCGGATCATCAATCTGATGAGGAACCCAATCGTTCATGTTACTGCGCAGGGTAAACCCGAACATAAAGGTATTGCCACGCTCGTAGCTGGCGTTGACATCCATCCAGCTGGCCAGGCGATAAACAGCACCGAAGTTAAACTTACTGTTCTGTTTTAGTGCCCCGGCAAAATCATCGCGGTAGTTATTACCATCGTATTCCATCTTCAGGCGCAACGGCTGCCAGGGGGTCTGATACTCCACGCCGCCGAATACCCCCGCGGGCCCGCGGAACATATCATTGAGTGAAATATCGCCGGTGGAATGGCTTTGCGCGCGGGTACAATATTTATCGCTGGCTTTGCAGAAAGGGTTCGTGATATTGCCGCTGTTGCCGATATAACCCCAGCCTACCCCCAGCGTGAAATCTAGCGGTCCGGCCGCTTTACTGGCGACCATATATTCACTGTCAAACAACCCCGTGCCGCCGATATCGCGCTTGCCCAACGCGACCTGCGGAAGATAGTAGCCCTCTTCCCACAGTCTTAATTTCACATCGAAAGACTTGTCTTTATAGGTTTGATTGCCGCTGAAGTTTGGATCGCTACTGTAAAGCCGGTCACGCACGTCGGTATAACGCAACGTGGTCTCCAGCCAGGGAAACAACGCCATCGAGACCGAATAAAAACGGTAGGCATCATTATCGCGGTAGTTGGCACTGAACTCCCCTTCTTTGGGGACCCGCGCCGTCGGTGTTTGTAAAAGTCCCGCGCCGCCGAAATCGGACTGTGAAGGACCAAGGGGTTCATCATACGTTTGCGCACGGACGGAATTAGCGTAAACCACGGACACAGCAAGCAGGCTGAGAAGATATTTTGGTTTCATCATTCAGGGATCCGGTGCGCCAAAACAGAGACGATGTGCTGATTAAGGTTTTTAAACTGGCGCGGCAGCGTCCAGTCAGAAAAACCGACCCAAATGATACTGCCCGGCTGGGCTTCAGCGTGGCGATAATTCCAGTAGGCGACCGGCGCGACCCGGATGGTTCCATTGGGATCAATCACCACGGCTTCATTCAGATTGGCACCAGAAAGAAATTGATGGTCTGCGAGATATTCACGAATCGTACGTCCTGCAACCCACGGCTGTTTTCCCGCCCCACTCACCGCCCCCAGCAACAACACGCTGTCGGGACGCGTTGCGGTATAGACGCGATAATCCCCCTGTAACTGGCGGTTAGCGGCATTGTTGTTGAGGATCAAATCCGCATCCATCGGGGTAAACTGACGACCGGTAACCCGCAACCCCTGCAATTGCTGAATGACGCGGTTAATGGTCTGCTGCGTATCGCCACTCTCCGTGGCACGCCAGGCCTTGAGCTGGTTCTGCATGTACAGATACTGTTGCTGCGCCTCAGGCGTTGCGGCAGGCACAGCAATTACGGTGCCGGGCGACCAGGATTGGCGGATCAGGTCGGACTCCGCCATCATCTGGCGCATATCTTTAATATGGCTGAGTACCTGGGCAGGCTGCCCCTGAGAGGCGCTGGTGTAAACGGCCACGTTGCCCTCGGAAAATGCCATCCCCGGCAAGGCGCTAAAAATGAATAAAAGCGTATTTATTTTCATGCTGGTGGGATCCCCGCATTGGCAGGTTTGAGCAATGTCATACTCACCGGCATATCTGCTCCCAACCTCTGATTGCTCTTGAGCACTAATCCACTTTGCGGATCTACCCAGAAAGTGTTTTGCCAGCGGTCACCCGTGGCCTCAAGCGTCACATCCTCGCGCCACACCTGACAGGCGACAACTCTTCCGGGAAGTGTCAGGGTTTCGTCACCCTGACGGCTGAAACGGGATGTCACAACGGATGACAATGGCTGCCGGTTCTCCGTCCAGCGCATCAGACTTGTCCAGCCCGCCCCTTCACGTAAATTTGTTGCATGCAACAGCGGGTCTTGTTGCAGATTGGTGACTTCCAGCAGATCCCCTTGCAAATAACCGGTCGACCGAACCAGGCGACCATTTTGGGTAATAAATACGACCTGGTCGCCGGTACTCCATTTTTCAAAGCCATCCTGGAGATAGCCGACCACAAAGATTTGCGCAGACGTAGGCAGTTTTAAATAAATGCTGCCATAAGGGATAGCGGCAATTCTTTGGGTTGGCACCACAACATCCTGCGGCCCTTTAATGGCAACCTGAAAAGTATCAACCAGACTGTTTTGCGAGGGGGAACACGCTTGTAACAAGAGGCAGAGGAACAATAAGGAATAGCGCACAAGTGATTCCCTATATCTTTATTATCATGTGGGAAAATAACCACACGGATGTGTGGTTATAATTAAGTGACTTATTAGCGTGAGGTTGTGGTGGTAGTTGAGGTGTTAGTGTTGCTGTTACCATTACTATCATCGTTACCTACAGCAATCAGACCTGCGGCTAATATTGCGCCGCTGGTACCGACCACTGCCGCCACTGTTTCCCCTTTGCTGAGTTCAGCAGCAGATGTTGTCTGCGAATATAGCGGCAGTAGCATCAGGGAAATAACAGAAAACATGAATTTTCTCATAATTACTCCTCTTCAATTGACAGACGAATTGTTCACCCAATAACCAATGGGCCCTTTGAGTATATCAATAGAAAATAATTATTGTACAATTTAAGACCGGTGTATATTTTAGCTATGCTACCGCCCCTGGTTTACGGCCACCAATTTGCCAAAATATTTATCCAATAATTTTCCGCGCAAGGAAGCCTCGCCATTAAATATCAGGCGAAACTTCCTTAGCGTATTCAGAGATCATTAATTCTTTAAAAATTTATGGCGATAAAATTCAGCTATTCGAGAAAAAAGACTGAATTAGTTCCTCCTGATTATAGGAGGACCACAATACTCCTTGCATGGCGTGAATATTGCTGCCTGTTAAATACTCTACATGTTGTGCATTTTCGACACCTTTTACGATAACGCCCTGGCAGTAAGGTGTGAGGTGTTCAATCGTTTTTCTAAAAGACTGGGTTCCCTGGTGTTGCCAAAAAAAACTTTCGTCGATCTTTATATATTCAAACGATTCGTTCATAACCAGTGAAAGGCTGGTGTTCCCGGCCCCAAAGTTGTCCAACCATAAAGTACAAAATGCTGATAACGACCGGATAATCTTACGCGGAGCTTCTTGCGTAAATTCCGGAAAATTCTGATCCACTTCCAGCCGGATAAAGCGATGTTGTTCTAAAACGTGACATAGTGCTGTGTTGCTAACGATATGACAGGCGATGTCATAATCGATATTTACAGATAATAAAAAGTCATTATCGGTAAATATATTGGCATTGATGCAGGCAAGGGTGACCTGGTTGAAAAATACTTTTATTTTATCTTCAGGAGATAATTTATATTCATAACCAGCAGAATCAGAGCGATTTTCTACTTTGTATGATCTTCTTACTAATTCGAAACCCAGCAAGCCACCGGATGCTGTGACGATAGGTTCAAAAATATGTCCCGGATAACCACGTGTGACCGATTGCATACCGTCCCCTGAGATAAACAGCAGTAGCCGAATAAAACTGATTCAAAGTAGAAATAATCTTTACTGCTCTTTATTTTTATCGGGTAACTCAATTCCCTACCGCATGTCGGTGCAAAAAGAACAATGCCGAGCTGCTGCTGGCATCTACACCAATTTTTCTTAGCGAATTGCATTTGTGCACGCTGATGGTTTTCACACTCAGTTTCAGTATATTCGAGATGCTGGTGACAGAAAGACCGGACATCATCATCACCAAAACCTTCTCTTCCATTCGCGTGATATTGTAATTAAACGCCTCCTTGTTAATCGGCGTGCCACGCAGCTGGATAAACTGTTCCACGGCATTCTCCACGTCGGATAACTCTTTTTTCTTCTTCAGAAATTTAAATTCTTTTTTCAGAAGAAGCTCAAGCATCAGGACATCCACCGCCGAAGACACAATGAGTATCCGTTCCGGGTCCAAAACATTCAGATTCTCTCTCAAAAACTCGTAGCATTTGTGGAAACCGCCCGCTGACGGGTCAATGATCAGATAATCCTTTGTATACAATTGCACCTGTTCGCTCTGGTCAAAGGAAATGACACCGTTCACGTAAGGCACCTTCTTGGAGATTATTTCTTTCAACGCCAGTTTCGTAAACTGGCACTCACTCCAGATAATTACCCGAGGCATTGGGCCGCCTAATTTTGTGGTTTTAAAAACGCTAAAACTCTACTCCGAGAGAACGGGGGAGAATAAAGCACTTTCAGAACGATATAAAGAAAACGAAGTTTACCTGCGTTTTAATTCATATTTTTCCTTTCCAGTGACTGTATGTAGAGTAATACGCAGCGGAAACTCTTCAAATCGTTTTTCTCGCTCATAATCACGAGCAACAATAGGTTTGACCGATCGATTTACACATTCTTATCGTTATTAACCCACCTCCGACCTAGGCGAATTCTTACTTATCTTCCTAATGGCACACAGAAATGTGAGCTATACGACGCTTTTGACTGATATGACTGCAAAAATCTAAGAACTATCTTATTAGGAACTAATCGCATTCTCAGGAATTTGTTTACACCCGATTTAGTCTAAATATTTACACTACAACAGAGCATTATTCTTTTTTAGTGCAAATTTTGGTTTTAATTTTCACCAAAATTAAACACCCGTATTTCAAAACTGGGTTGTTTTCTTAAAAACCCTGTTAAAAATCTAAACTATTGGAATTTAATCCAACTCTGTGGCACAAAATTACCTTTTTTCTTATTCAGATAATTACCTAGGAGTTATCTTAAAGAGACCACAAAATATACTTACTGCTCTATTTTCAGGCCAATATAGGATTTTTATTACTTAAATTCATTTTCCCAACCAAGAATAATCCTAATCGCGATGGCATTAATTGCTAAATAAGGGTGAAAATTCGGGCAGGTGACCGCAGGAATACGCCTGTAAATCCCCTGCAGGCAGAATGAACGGTAATAAGGTGCTGACGGACAGTCATAAAAAAACCCGCCTCATGGCGGGTTTTTTGCGGGCTAATTAATCGATTTAACGGTGCTAAAACACGGCCTGTATTATTTTTCCCTCCAGCCATCACTTCACTCATCTCAAAAGGTTTAAGAATGTAATCATCCGCACCGCTTCGCCGGTCATCACGTCATCTTCAACCAGCAGTATTCGCATCGGTAATCTCGTGGAAAGAATCGGTTTCAGGACTGACGCACGCCTTTACTGAGCCATTTTCCTTTCAGTGAACGTGAGATAACCCACCAGGCCAATAATGGCGACGAGAAACAGGCAACTCGTTCCGGTCGTGCCCAATCCGAGGCCGCCGTTATCCGGCGTCTGAGCCAGCAGGTCGCCGCAGGAAGCTCCAAACGGACGGGTCAGCACATAGGCAATCCAGAAACACAAAACCGCATTCATCCGCAGCAGATAATGGGCACAAGCGGTAATCACAATCAGGCCACCAAACGCGATAGCGGCAGTGGAATATCCCAGATTCATGCCTTCGGCCACCCAGTCACCCGCAGCGGTTCCCAGTGCGAAAGTGAAGAGAATAGCTGCCCAGTAAAACAGCTCTCGTCTGACTGTATCAATCTCATGAATCGACAAGGTTTTTTCGTTTTTATACCAGATGCTGAACGTGACAATCAGCAGCGCGCCAAACATCACGGTGGAGAAAGCCAGCGGCACGTTGAAATTGTCGGTGAGGTTATCGGTGAGCAGTGTGCCAAAAACGCTGATCAGCAACACCGACATCCAGTAAAGCGCGGGGACATAGCGTCTGGCTCTGATTTGGAAGAACAACGAAATCACCAGCAAAATGCCGGTCACAACCGACGTATTAGTCAGCCCGAAGTTCAGATTCACGTTGAGGAAATCGGCAGCCGTTTCACCCACCGTGGTTGACATCATTTTGATAAGCCAGAAAAAGAGGGTAATTTCCGGCACTTTGTTTGCCCAGTTAACTTTTTCCTGCGTTGCCACGTTTGTCATTGTAAAACCCGCCCTGCTGGAGATAAGTCAGGCGAGTATTTCACGGGTTTCTTAAGGGCAACTTAGGGCGTGCAAACAAATCCCAAAAACCTGAACGGCTACCTTCGCCGTTCAGGATGTGGGTTTCTCTCTAACTTTTACGCCAGCTGCGCGTCAGCACTTTCTCTATCTCGACAATCACGAACAGCGCGACGCCGATCAGCAGCCCGATGATCCAGTAGATAAACGGCAGCGGACGCGTGCCGAACAGCGTGTTCATCAGCGGCACATAGATAATGATTGCCTGAAGCGCGAACAGCACAACGGTGACAATCCAGATCCCTTTGTTTTCCAGCAGCCCGCGGCTGAGGGAGAAGTTATCCGAATCGCGACAGTTGATCATGTAAACCCACTGCGCGGTCACCAGCGTCTGCAAGAGCACGGTACGGATAAACTCCGGTTCATAACCGCGCGGTTGCAGCCAGGCTTCCAGCATGAAGGCGCTGACGGAAATCAGCAAACCAACGAACGCGACGCGCCAGATGGCGTATTTATCCATTACATGCGCGCTGACGTTACGCGGCGGACGGCGCATCACGCGGCTTTCCGCCTCTTCAAACGCCAGCCCGAATGACAGCGTGGCTGAGGTTGCCATGTTCATCCAGAGAATTTGTACCGGCGTTAACGGCAGAAAATTACCCATCAGAATGGCGATAATAATCAGCAACCCTTGCGCCAGGTTGGTCGGCATAATAAAGAGAATGGTTTTTTTCAGGTTGTCATAAACCCGGCGCCCTTCCCTGACCGCGTTGGCGATGGTGGCAAAGTTGTCATCCACCAGGATCATATCCGCCGACTCCTTGGTCACCTCCGTCCCTTTGATACCCATCGCGATCCCGACGTTCGCCTGTTTCAGCGCAGGCGCATCGTTCACGCCGTCGCCGGTCATCCCAACGATTTCACCGGTTTCCTGCAACGCTTTTACCAGCCGCAGTTTATGTTCCGGGCTGGTGCGGGCGAAGATATCAAACTGCGTCGCGGCAACCCGCAGCTGATCGTCATTCATATGCTCAAGTTCATACCCGGTGATCGAGTTTTCGCTGTTGCCGATCCCGAGCATTTTACCGATCGCCATCGCGGTTTCCTGATGGTCGCCGGTGATCATCTTGACGCGGATCCCCGCCTGCTGACATTCACCGATCGCCACAATCGCTTCCGGACGCGGCGGATCCATCATGCCTGCAATGCCTATCAGCACCATGCCGTGGCTGAGTTCCGGGTGATCGAGCGCCGTCACCGGCTGATCTACCGGCTTCCAGGCCGCCGCCACCATACGCAAACCTTCGCTGGCGTATCGGGTGATTGCTGATTCCCAGTACGCATGATCTAACGGAACGGCACCTTCCGGCGTCTGCTGGTACTGACAAAGTTTCAGCAAAACATCCGGTGCGCCGGTGAGCATAATCTGCGCCTCCCCGTTTTTATCGCCCGCCACCGCCATATATTTGTAGAGTGAATCGAACGGAATTTTGCTGCTCAGGTTAAACGGCAATTCCGGTAAATGCGCCTTCGCAGCCAGCACTTTCAGCGCGCCTTCCGTCGGCCCGCCGGTAATGCCCCAGTGGCCCTGCGCGTCCTGTTTTAACGTACTGTCGTTACAGATATCGACCGTGCGAAGAAACTGCGTCAGCAGCGGCGACGAGTCTGGCGGCACCTGCGCTGCCGAACCGGCAAGAGAAAAACTGCCCATCGGCTCGTAGCTGTTGCCTTCGACGGTCCAGACGTTATCCGCCAGAATCACCGCTTTCACGGTCATTTCATTCATGGTCAGCGTGCCGGTTTTATCCGAACAAATCACTGACATCGCGCCGAGCGTTTCGACCGTCGGCAGCTTGCGGATAATGGCTTTCGACCGCGCCATCGCCTGCACGCCAAGCGACAAGATGATCGAAATAATTGCCGGCAGCCCTTCAGGAACGGCGGCCACGGCCAGGCTGATGACCGAGAGCAGCAGCTCGCCAAACGGAATATCGCGCAGCAGGAAACCGAAGATCAGCAGCGCCACCATCATGAACAGAATGATGATAAAAATGGATTTACCCAGTTTATCTATCTGCACCAGCAGCGGCGTTTTATTGTCTTCAATCGAGGAAAGCATTTCATTGATGTGGCCGAGTTCCGTCTGGCCACCGGTGGCAAACACCACGCCGCTGGCAGTACCGGAGCTGACGGTCGTTCCCGAGAACGCGAGGTTTTTGCGGTCGCCGATGGATTTCTCGCCTTCCAGCGAATCGGTTTTTTTCGAGACGACGGTGGATTCGCCGGTCAGAATCGCCTCTTCAACGCGCAGGTTATGCACGTCAATCAGGCGTAAATCGGCAGGAATTTTGTCGCCGGGGCGTAACAGAACAATATCCCCCGGCACGATTTCGTCGGTTCCCACGGTAACCTGTTGTCCACCGCGTAATACGACAGCCTCACTGGAGAGCATATTCTGGATGCTCTTCAATGATTTTTCAGCGTTATTTTCCTGGATGAAGCCGATTAGGGCATTAATAACTGCCACCGCTAATATCACCAGCGTATCGACCCAGTGCCCCATTATTGCGGTGACCACGCCCGCCGCCAGTAATATATAAATCAGGATATCTTTAAAGTGAGAGATAAACTTAATAAATAATGACTTACCTTCTTTTTGTGGCAGAACGTTAGGGCCGTAATGTTGCAGTTTGTTTTTGGCTTCTTCGGGTGTCAGCCCGGCTGGCCCGGATTGCAGCCCGGCCAGGCTCTCTTCTACTGTGTGCTGATACCACAATTTTTCCGATGTTTTATCCCCGGAAACTGGTGCTGGATTATTCATGATGCCTGACTCCTTGACCCCTGAAATGGTTCATGAATGAAGCGGATAATGAATTAATTGTCGTGTTAATTCTGGCAAGATACCTAAAGCTGTATAAACTATAATATACCGTGTTAAATAGTGTTAACGGGTTGCCTGAAAAAACAAATTATTAAAGAAAAACAATAAGTCACTGCACAGTTTCAATGGGGATACATCGAAGGCAGAATATACCGAATCCGGTTTATCAAGAGTCCTTATATATTCTGCCGGGATTTATTAATTTCGCGTGTAGTTGCATGAGGGGAAGTATTTTGAAGATCCGTTTCTCTCTCGTTCTGGCCCTCGCTTTAATGTTAAGCGCCTGCGACCAGAAAACGGCGGACGCGCCCGCGCCCCCGCGTCAGGTAAAAATCGCCACCGCCGAAGCGGCCAGCCCGCTAAGTACCCGCGTTTTTCCGGCACGTATTCTCGCAGGCGATAACACCGACATTGCCTTTAAGCGCGCCGGTCAGTTGCAGACGCTTGACGTCCGCGAAGGCGAAGCCGTGAAACAGGGGCAAGTTCTCGCCCGCCTCACCAACAATGACGCCCGCCAGCGGCTCAACGATCGCCGCAGCGCCGCGACACTCGCTCAGCGCCAGTTCGAACGTTATCAGACCCTCGCCCGTCGCCATGTCGTTTCTCAGGCTGAACTTGAAGTGCATAAAGCCAGCCGGGATTCTGCGGCAGCGGCGCTGAAAATCGCACAGGAAGAACTCAATGATCTCAATCTGGTGGCACCGTTCAGCGGCGTCATTGCGCGGCTGAATGTGCGTAATCATCAGGTGATTTCCGCCGGTCAGCCGGTGGCGACGCTCAGCCGTTCCGATGTGCTGGACGTTATTTTCAGCGTGCCGGAAAACCTCTTCACCAGCCTTGATATGCGTAACGCCGATTACCGTCCGCGGGTGCGCATCAACACCCTTCCCGACCGCGAATTCACCGCGACTTATAAAGAGCACACCGCCAGCAGCGAAGCCAACACGCTGACCTGGCAGGTGACGCTGACCATGCCGCGCCCGGAAAACTTCCCGGCGGTGGCAGGACTGAGCGGCACTGTCACGGTGAACCCGGCCAATCTCGCCACGGCCACGCCGGACTCCACGCTGGTGATCCCGGTTGAAGCCGTGTTTAACCCCGACAACACGCAGCGCAACAACCCGCACGTCTGGGTGATCGCCGGAGAAGGCGACACCCTGCACGTTGAGGATCGCAAAGTCACCGTCGGTAAACTCACCTCGCAGGGCATTGAAATTACGGCCGGTTTGAAACAGGGCGACCGCATTGTCGCCGCCGGTGTCGGTGAATTACATGCGCAGCAACCCGTTCGCATCTGGACACGGGAACGGGGCCTGTAATATGGGGATCAACGAGAGTTTTATCAGCAATCCGACGCGCGTCTGGCTGGTGATCCTGCTGCTCGGCGTGGGCGGATTAATTGCATTGTTCAACATCGGGCGGCTGGAAGATCCGGCGTTTACCATTAAAACGGCGGTGGTTTCCGTTCAGTATCCGGGCGCATCCTCGCAACAGGTGGAAGAAGAAGTCACGCTGCCGCTGGAAAACGCGCTTCAACGCCTGCCTTACGTCGATAACATCACGTCGATTTCTGCCGTCGGTTTATCGCAAATTACCGTGAATATCGATGCCCGCTATCACTCTTCCGAACTGCCGCAAATCTGGGATGAACTGCGCCGCCGGGTGAATGACGCGACGCTGCAATTCCCGCCCGGCGTCAGTCCGCCGTTCGTTAACGATGATTTCGGCGACGTGTACGGCTATTTTTTCTCGATCTACGGAGACAGTTTTACCAATCCCGAACTGCGCGCCTATGCCGAACAGCTTCGCAGGCAACTGGTTCTGGTGCCCGGCGTGGGCAAAGTCGCGATTGGCGGCGTCATTCCTGAGCAGGTTTACATCGAGATTTCGCGGGCGAAAATGGCGGCTTACGGCGTCACGCTGGCGCGTCTGGCCGATGTGCTGAACCGGCAGAATATGGTTTCCGACGCGGGCAGCATGACGGTGGGAAGTGAATCCATCCGTCTGCATCCGACCGGCGGCTTTCAGAATATCGATGAACTCAATAATGTGCTCATCAGCCCGGCCGGTTCCACGCACAGTATTTATCTGCGCGATATCGCTACGGTTTCGCAGGGCGTGACGGATCATCCCGGCAATATTTACCACGCCAATGGCCGCAATGCGCTGACCATTGGCGTCTCCTATATTCCCGGCGTGAATGTCATGAATATCGGCCACGCTATCGAAGCCAGAATGAACCAGATCAGCGCCGACAAACCGGCAGGGATCGAGCTTAAAGTCTTCTACGATCAGGCTGCTGAAGTGAAGAAATCCGTCGACGGTTTCATCATTAACTTCCTGATGGCGCTGGCGATTGTAGTCGGCGTCTTGCTGATTTTTATGGGTTTACGCAGCGGGATTATCATCGCCGTGTCGCTGGCGCTGAACGTGCTCGGCACGTTGCTGATTATGTATTTATTTGGCATCGAGCTTCAGCGCATTTCGCTCGGCGCGCTGATCATCGCCCTGAGTATGCTGGTGGATAACGCAATTGTGGTCGTGGAAGGCGTACTGATTTCCCGACAGCAGGGCAATCCGCTGATGAGTGCAATTGCACGCATTATCAAACGCTCCGCCCTGCCGTTGCTGGGCGCGACGGTCATCGCCATTCTGGCGTTTGCACCTATCGGTCTGTCCCAGGATTCGACCGGCGAATACTGTAAATCGCTGTTCCAGGTATTGCTGATTTCGCTGATGCTCAGCTGGGTAACGGCGCTGACGCTCACGCCGGTGCTGGTCAAATGGGCGTTTGCCAATATGCCGGTGCCGGAGAAAAAGCCGGATGAACAGGCCGACCCGTACAGCGGCTGGATTTTCCGCGTTTACCGGCGTTTGCTGTCGGCGCTGCTGGTGCGCCAGACGGTCACGCTGGTCACGCTGGCGGCGCTGCTCGCGGCATCCGTCTGGGGGTTCGGCTTTGTGCGGCAGAACTTTTTCCCGTCCTCCAACACGCCTATTTTCTTCGTCGATCTCTGGCTGCCTTACGGCACCGATATCAATTACACCGCCCGTGTCGCCCGCGAAATAGAACAGAACATCAGCAAACAGGAGGGCGTGGAAAACACCGTGACCACCGTCGGTCAGGGCGGGATGCGCTTCATTCTGACCTACAACGGCCAGCGCCAGTATTCCAACTACGCGCAGATTATGGTGCGGATGGACGACCAGCGGAAAATCGCCGGGCTAATTCGCCACACCGAGCAGGATATCCAGAAAAATTACCCCGAGGTGAATGCGCGGCTCAAACGCATCATGTTCGGGCCGTCCGGCGACAGCGCCATTGAAGTCCGCATTAAAGGCTCCGACCCGGATACGCTGCGCAGCATCGCCAGCCGGGTGGATAAAATCATCCTCGATGACGGCGCGGCTGACGGCGTGCGCAACGACTGGCAGGATCGTAGCAAAATGGTCAGGCCGGTATTTTCCCCGTATCTGGGCCGTGAACTGGGCGTGGATAAAGGCGAAGTCGACAGCGCCTTACAGATGAATTTCAGCGGCAGCACGGTCGGGATTTACCGCGATGGCTCCACGCTGATGCCCATCGTTTTGCGTCCGCCGGCGGCGGAAAGGCTGGATGTCGATCATATGGCGAACATCATGGTCTGGAGCCAGACGCGCCAGCAGTTTATTCCGCTGAGCAACGTGGTCAGTGACTTCAAAGTGGAATGGGAAGATCCGCTGATCATGCGTCGCGACCGTATCCGCATGCTCACCGTGCAGACCGACCCCGATGCGGCCACCGGCGAAACGTCCGGCGATATGCTCGCGCGGATAAAACCGCAGGTTGAGGCACTGACCTTGCCGCACGGTTACAGCATTGAATGGGGCGGCGATGCGGAGAATTCCGCCGAGGCGCAGCAAGGCCTGTTCACCACGCTGCCGATTGGATTCCTGATGATGTTTATCATCACGGTGCTGATGTTCAGTTCGGTAAAAAATGCGATTGCCATCTGGCTGACCGTGCCGCTGGCGCTGATTGGCGTGACGTTTGGTTTCCTGCTGACCGGCATTCCGTTCGGGTTTATGGCGCTGATTGGCCTGCTCAGCCTGAGCGGCATGCTGATCCGCAACGGTATCGTGCTGGTCGAAGAAATCGGCCAGCAGAAGAAAGAGAAAAATCAGACAGAAGCGATTATCTACGCAGCAACGTCACGTCTGCGCCCTATCCTGCTGACGGCGTTTACCACCGTGCTCGGGCTCGCGCCGTTGTTACTTGATGTATTTTTCCAGAGCATGGCGGTTGTTATCATGTTCGGTCTGGGGTTTGCGACCGTGCTGACGCTTCTGGTTCTGCCGGTGATTTACAACTGTTTCCATCGTGAAGGACAACGAATTCAACAATGAACACAACGGGACTGAACATTATTAAAACGCTCGGCTGCCTGACGGCCGTGACCTTTTTCACCGTCTATAACACGTACGATAATTACAATTATAACTACGATCAGATCCTGGCCTTTCTGACTTTTATTTCCACCATCGCCACGCCGCTGTTTTTTGTCGTGACCGGTTATATGGACGCCGATTCCCAGCACACGCCGGAATGGCAGATGAAAAAGATACGCGGGATCCTGACAATATTTATCTTCTGGTTCTCGATTTATTACCTGTGGGGACCGTATCAGAAAGGCTATCTGATCCAGCCGTGGTTCATCTTTTCGCTGGTGATCATCTACACCTTTCATCCGGTCGTGGAATGGCTGGCGAAACGCCGGGTGATCCTGGCATCGCTGGTGCTCGCGCTGCTGATTTTCTCTTTCGCCTATGATCTGCTGGCGATCTATTTCACTGAAAGTAAAAGCTTCTCCGCGCCCGCGCAATTCCGCATCTGGACGTGGGTGCTTTATTATCTGACCGGCCAGTTACTTTACGATCCGGTGGTTTCCACACTCTACAGCCGCCCGCGCATCGCGAAATACGCCGCCATCGCGATTCCGTTTGTTTATACCTTTACGTGGTTTTATGAGAAGCACTTTTTCTTCTCGATATTCAACGTTGAGCGCAACAGCTTTATTCTGACCGGCTCGCAGGTGTATATCCTGGTGCTGCTTATTATCATTGCCGCGAACGGCGTAAAACCGGACGCCACGCGGCTGCCGGTCAGTGAAATGGTCAGCTCGCTCGGTAAAACCATGACCGGCGTTTATATCCTGCACTACACCTTCTTCAATCTGCTTATCGAGTGGATCCCGATCAATTCCCTGACCGCCAAACTGCTGGTCATTCTGATGACGTTCCTGCTTTCGGTGGCGTCATCCATGCTGCTGCTTAAAAGCAATCTGACGAAAAAGCTGATTACGTTTTGATTTAGCGTTGCTCCGACACCAGCACAGCCATGGTGTCGGGCTCCAGTGCTCTGAAAATATGCTCAACGTCAGCCGGATATGAAATGTAGTCACCGGCGTTCAGCTCGACCGGTGAATCCACCATCCCGACCAGCGCACGCCCCTGTGTGATGATGATGTGTTCCACCGAACCCTGCGGATGCGGGCTGGAAACGCGGTCGCTGCCCGGCTGTGTGGTCAGCAGATAGACATCGCGACGCGCGCCCGGCGGACAGGTCGCCAGAAGCACCGCTTTGTAATCCGCCAGTTCCGCCACCACCGACGGGCCTTCGCCGCGCCGGATCACCTGCATTTTATTCACTTCAGGCTCCATCAGCCGCGCGAAGGGAATATTCAGCGCCACGCACAGCGCCCACAGCGTTTCCAGGCTCGGATTCCCGTTACCGGCTTCGAGTTGTGAAAGCGTCGATTTAGCCACACCGGCGCGGCGGGCGACTTCTGCCAGAGACAAGCCCGCGCGCTGACGTTCACGCACCAGACCTTTGGAAATAACGCTGATAGGTTGAGACATTGCGGTACTCCGATCCTTATAACGAACGATCGTTCGACTTGAAGAACGATTCGGAAGTGTTCATTATAATGGATACTCGTTCGTTATGGGATTGAATTATGCAAGCACGTTTCTTTTCACCGCTGGGAAAAGATGTGGTGAAAGCCATCTTTCTGGTCTGTCTCGCCGACGGTCTGGTGGGGATTTCTTACGGTTCACTGGCGGTCGCCGGAGGCTTCCCGCTGTGGGTGCCGCTGATGCTCTCGTTGCTGGTGCTCGCCGGCGCTTCGGAGTTTTTATTTATCGCGATTGTCGGCGGTGGCGGAAGCCCGCTCGCCGCAGCGGCTGCCGGTTTACTGGTGAATGCCCGCCATTTGCCGTTCGGTATCGCCGTGAAAGATCTGGTGGGCAGTAAATCGCTCAGCTGGCTCGGATGCCACATCATGAACGATGAAAGCGTGGTATTTGGCATCTCCCAGCCCACCCATGAGAAACGCAAAAAAGCCTACTGGCTGTGCGGCGCGGGCATTGCGCTGTTCTGGCCAGTCAGCGTGATTGCCGGGGCGTACATCGGGCAGTTTATCCCTGATATCAAAGCCATCGGGCTGGATGCCGTATTCCCGGCCATTTTGCTGGCGCTGATTTTCCCCGCACTGAGGAAGCGCAGAACGCTGATCCCGGCGGCGTCCGGCGCACTGATTTCCGTCGCCGCTGTGCCTTTTGTGCCCGCCGGAATGCCGGTACTGTTTTCATTGCTGGGATTACTGGCCTGGAGAAACAAAAAATGACGCAACAAACGTTATGGATTGCCGGGATCGTCGTTCTGGCGGCCGGAACTTTCGCGATGCGCATGGCCGGTTACCGGCTGGGCTCGCGCCTGAATTTTTCACCGGCAACGCAAACAATGTTGTCGGACTCCGCCACGATTCTGTTACTGGCCGTTGCGGCCACGTCAGCGTTGTTTGAAGGCCACCACTTTGGCGGATTTGCACGGGTAGCAGGCGTCGGCGTAGCGCTGTTTTTAGCGTGGCGAAAGGCACCGCTGATCGTCATTATTATCGCGGCGGCGGTCATAACTGCGCTGATGCGCTGGACGGGGATCGCCTGAACACAAATAAAAATGGCTCCCGCAGGAGCCATCAATATTCACCAGTCTTTACGCCACATCTTCGTATTGCGGTACCGGATTGCGGAAGCTTTTGGTCATGCAGGCCAGATAGATGAAGCCGACTGCGCCCCAGATCAGCCCCAGCACCATCGAACCTTCTTCCAGATTTACCCACAACGCACCGACCGTCAGCGCGCCGCACAACGGTAAAAGCAGATACTGGAAGTGGTCCAGCAAGGTTTTGTTGCGCTTCTCGCGGATCCAGAACTGCGAAATCACAGACAAGTTCACGAAGGTAAATGCCACCAGCGCACCGAAGTTAATCAGCGCCGTCGCAGTCACCAGATCGAAGTTAATCGCCATCAGGGCAATCGCGCCAACCAGCAACACGTTGAAAGACGGCGTACGCCATTTCGGGTGAATGTAGCCGAAGAAACGTTTTGGGAATACGCCGTCGCGGCCCATGACGTACATCAGGCGCGAAACGCCCGCGTGCGCCGCCATGCCGGAAGCCAGAACCGTGATGCTGGAGAAAATCAGTGCGCCGAACTGGAAAGCGCGTCCGGCAACCTGCAACATGATTTCAGGCTGAGAAGCATCCGGGTTTTTGAAGCTGGAAATATCCGGAAAATACAGTTGCAGGAAATAGGTTGCACAGATAAAGATGGCACCGCCAATTAACGCCGTCAGGAAAATCGCCCGCGGAATCACGCGTTCGGCGTCTTTCGTTTCTTCCGACAAATTACTGATGCCGTCAAAGCCGGTGAACGAGAAGCACAGAATGGTGGCGCCGGTAATCAGCGGCACAGTATGGGTATTTTCGCCCCAGAACGGTTTCGAACTGGCCAGCGTGCCGTAACCGGTGCCGTGGTTAACGCCGTAAATCACCATGCCGGTAATCACAACAATCAGCACAATCTGCAAGACGACGACCAGCGTATTAATATTGGCGACGGTTTTGATGCTGCGTAAATTCGACAGCGTCATAAAGCCGACCAGCACAATGACAAATATCCACGACGGCACGGAAGGCACCAGCGCTTCGAAATAGATTTTCGCCAGCAGGATATTAATCATCGGCGCGAAAAGGTAATCGAGCAGCGACGACCAGCCCACCATAAAGCCGACAACCGGATGAATCGCTTTTTGCGCGTACGTATAAGCGGAGCCCGCAGAAGGATAGCGGCGCACCAGTTTGCCGTAGCTCAGCGCCGTAAATAAAACAGCGATCAGCGCGAAGGCGTAGGCCGTCGGCACATGGCCGTCGGTCAGGCCGGAGACAATACCGAACGTATCGAACAAGGTCATGGGTTGCATATAGGCCAGGCCTATCATGACAACCGGAATCAGCGTAAGGCTTTTACGCAGTTCCACGCGGGAAGGGGTACCTGTTGCGATGTTATCCGACATGATGTGAATTTCCCATGACGGATGACGTCACATAAAAAGAGTGGTGCACCATTTATGTTTCCTTGCGACAAGACTGTCGATTTCTGAAAGTAAATATCTATCCGGTACTAAGCCCGGCCTCTGGTTTTTGAATGTTTTCTTGTACGAAGAATGATTTCGTTTAATGAAGAAAGAGTGAATCAGCCCGTTTTGCGGGCCGCATATTTTGCCTGATTAAGTATCGAATTGACAAGACTGCTCAGGATAAACAAAGGCAATAAATAAAATAATCCGCCAAAACCGGCACGTATTGTCAAAGCGCTTTCGAAGGGGTGGAATGAAATGTTTTTATAATGTGAAAATAATTAAACACGCCGTTATTGCATCCGGAGATATATCGACAACCCATGTTTAAAAATAACGAGTGCGCCTCTTATTTAACATTTATCGCCCCGAAACGCCGTTGTCCCTTCCCGGTATCACTTATGGGCAAATTCCGAAAATCCGCTCCTCTGACGTCTTTTTCACACCTGATGTTTACAAAATCAGGGTCCGTGGCAAGAATGAAGATTATTTGCTCATAAAATAAGAAATGTCTGATTCCTCACTTTTACAACAACTCCAGAACCTGAAGAAGCACAATGCCCGGCTAAAACGCATCGCGCACGACGCCCGCAACAAGCTGAGTGCCGCGCTGGATGGAACCGGTTTGTGTTTGTGGCAGCTTGACGTGCCCAGCGGAAAACTGGTGATTTACAACCGCCGCTGGGGATCAATGCTGGGTTATCAGCCGAAAGAGCTGAGCGCGCGTTTTGAAGTCTGGCGCGAGCATTTACACCCGGACGACCGGGACGATGTGCTGTCGGCTTTTTACAATCATCTGGAAGGCAAGACGCCGTTTTATGAGGCGCTGCACCGGATGCAGGCGAAAAATGGCACCATTACCTGGGTGCTCGATCGTGGCCGCGTCACCGAACGGGACGATGCCGGACGCCCGCTGAAAGTGACGGGCACCCACATCGATATGACCAAAGAGAAGAATTACGAGCAGCAGCTGGCGACGCTGGCAAATCATGATCCGCTGACCGGGCTGGCAAACCGTCATGCGTTACAGCATCATTTTGCAGCACTGAAAAATGCCGGCCCGTTGTGTGTGGCATTTATCGATCTGGATGATTTTAAGCATGTGAATGATACGCTCGGCCACCGCAGCGGAGATGAAGTTCTGATGCGGCTTAGCCAGCGTTTTCAGGAAGCGTGCCCGCCGGGTGTAATTCCGGGGCGGCTGGGCGGTGATGAATTTGTGCTTCTGATGCCATATTCGCTGAACAATCCGGTGATTAAACGCGTAGCGCAGGCTTGTCTGAATGCGGCGATCATCCCCTTTGAGCTGGATAACGGCAATGCGCAGATTGGCGCGTCAATAGGGATTGATGAAGTGAACGGCAGCGATGATTTCAGCGAAGCGCTGCTGCTCGCCGACCGGGCGATGTATGCGATAAAGCATCACGGAAAGAATGGCGTCATGCTTGGGTCGGAGGTTTTTCCCCTCCGTGCGTCATGAATTTTCCTCGCTTTCAGTGTTAAAAGTTTGTGCTATAAATTTTGCATAAGAAAAAGGGTTAGTTTGTTTTTTTTCGCTCAGCAATGATTTATGGGGGTGATGTGTCTCTTTCTATTTCTGAATGGACGATAGCTAACGACATTGAATGCTCGCATCTCACCGCGAGTAATTCGTCATTTCCGCGTCATACTCACGACGAATACGTCATCAGCGCCAATCTCACCGGCACGGAAGAAATCTGGCTGCACGGAAAAACCGCGCTGGTGCGCGGCGGCGATATCACGATTTATAACCCGTCGACGGTGCAGTCCTCGTTATTCGGCAATGAAAAGGTCGAATTCCTCAGCGTGCATATTCCCCAAGCGTTGCTGCGCCAGGTGTCGGTCGATCACAATCTGCGTTCAGACCATCACGCGCCGGTCCTGGCCGAAGGCGTTCTGAGTAATCCCGCGCTGTTTTCCGCACTGTGCCATTACAAACGCACGCTCAATGATGAAGACCAGGAGCAGAATCTGCTGTGGCTGCTGGGCGCGCTGCTGGAAGAACCGGCGAAAGAGCAGGAGCAGTCGCTGCGCCCCATCACACTGGCGCTGGATTTTATGCGCGACCATCTGACGCGGAAAATACATCTCGATACGCTGGCCCAAATCAGCGGGCTGAGTAAATTCCATTTTGTCCGGCTTTTCCGTCAGCATATCGGCATGCCGCCGCTGCAATACCATATGCAGCTGCGGCTGCTCGAAGCCCGCAACCAGCTGCGCAAAAACAATAACGCGCTGGACGTGGCAATCCGCCTGGGCTTTTACGATCAAAGCCACTTCATCAATACGTTCCGCAAAATGATGGGGATCACGCCCCACCTTTATTCGCTGTCGCTCAACGCCTCGCACAGCCACGCGGCTATACGATAAATTCGCGGTAGCCGGTGATCACCACGTACAGCGCGAAGTACGAGAATATCGCCGCTGATGCCACGTAAGAGTATTTCAGCATTTTGGTGCCGAGCATTTTTCCGCCCCAACTGCCGACGCAGCACAGCACGATCGTCCAGAACACACCGGCGATAAAGAATCCGGTCAGGAACCACGACGCTTCCACTGTGCCGCCCTGCCCCATGCGGGAAATCAGTGCCCCGCCGACGGCGGCAAACCACAGGATCGCCGTCGGAGAGGACATCGCCAGCAACACGCCACGACCGAAGTTGCGGACAACCGAACGCGGTTGCGCGTTGTCGCCGGAGCTCAGATCGCTGGCCGGAGCCAGCGCCGCGCGGATCATTTTGTAGGTAAACCACATCAGCATCAGCGAGCCGCCGACCCACAAAACCCAGCGGACGCTCTGGTATTGCAGCAACAGCGTCATCCCTGCCAGCGCCAGCACGGCGTAAATCAGGTCGCCAATGCAGGTGCCAATGCCCAGCCAGAATCCGTGAAAATAGCCGCGTTGCATCGCCAGCGTAATCATGGCGATATTGGCAATCCCGATGTCCAGACACAGCGATAGGCTGAGCAAAAATCCATTTGAAAACGGCATCATAACGGAACTCTCTTAATTAACTGGTTGTATTCAATCATGTCATTGGTGGTGCCCAGACGCGCCATCAGCACATCGACATCCTCCGGATTGGTGTGCGGACAACGTTCCAGCATGAAATTTTTTGCCCGTTCTGCGTCGCCGCCCAGCAACTCTTCGCTCATCAGCCGGGTAAGATCCGCCATCTGGGTAAAGAAAAGATCAGGGTGGAAGTCGACAGAGTTCTCGGTCAGCCCGATGCAGCCATGTTCACGCAGGTAGTTGAACTGGATCCAGGCCGCACCGGCGTCTGGATAGCTCGACGGCCCGCGGCGAAGATAGCGAAGCATTTCGAGGAAGTAGATCCGCGCCAGCACGGTGCGGTCGAGTTGCAGACCGTCGGCCACCTGCGGCGTGAGGCACATCAGCAGGCCAAACTGATCGGCCAGCGCTTCCTGCACCATCATCGAGCCCCAGCGATCAATCTTGCTGAGTTTCGGGAAGACGTTCTCGTTGCGCACCAGCGAATGTCCCAGGTCGTGCCCGCGGAACCACGCAATCAGATAACGCTGGCACACGCGGCTGTCCGGCAACCGGTCTTCCGGCCAGCCCATTTTCGCCGCTTCGGTACGCGAAAACAGTTCGAAAAGTTGCAGGTAAGTGTTGGCGAAAACCACGGTGCGCTTGACCGGCGAATACTTCAGCCCTTCATCCTCCGGGAAGAAATAGGCGAAATGTTTCGGATAGGTATTGGCTTCACCGGCAATGCCAAACAGGTTGATAATTTTGTACGCACAGCCCGACATCGCCAGCAAATCACCGGCAATTTCCTTTTGCAGATACAGCAAACTTTCCGGGAATAAATCGTCCATCACGTCGGAGATTTCCTGCAACATCGGCGCGGGTTCGCCAAACCACGACGAATAAAAACTCTGTTTGGATTTTCCGACCCACGTCGAGGTATTGCCGATGCCCAGCACCAGCTGCTGTTCATTCAGCCCGGCGATTTGCGGCAGCACGGTTTTCCCGCAGCTGTCGTCCGCCAGTACTTCCGCGCGCAAAAACAGCCCGCGGCGGGTATCAGGGTCATCAAACATCGGCGCAAGACGGAAACACTGGATCGACATTTCCTCGCGCAGCGCATCCAGCAAACGGCTTTCGCAGGCGGCTTCCAGCTGATTAATGGCTTCCGTGAGACGCAGGCAGTAGTGAATAGTTTGCAGAGCTTTAGGACTTAAATTTTCCGGGGCATCCAGATCCATCATTGAAACCTGATATGCCGCCGCGGCTGGCCAAAATGAGGTTGTAAACATGATTTCAAACCCTTAAGCGCAATAGAGACAACCTACTAAATCACTCCCGCGAAACCGGGTATTGGAAGAAATTGCGCAGACGCCAGGAAGTGAAAACCGCCACCAATACAAGCCTGCCATCTGCGTCTACCCTTAACGTATCCATCCCTTTTTCGCTAAGCGCCTAACATCATGAGTCTTTCCCTTCGTCACTACCTGCACGCCCGTTCCCGGCTGGTGATTTCTATCATTGCCGGACTGATTTGTTTTTTTGCTCTTCCCGCGCATCTGGGGACGTTGCAGCGCCTGATGATTGGCTGGAATGTGCTGGCATGGCTGTACCTGTTTTTCCTGTGGTTGCGGATGTTGCGCACCGAGCCGAAAGACATTCCGCACATCGCCAAAACGCAGGATGAAAGTGCCAGCATCGTGCTGACGCTGGTGACGCTGACCTGTCTGGTGAGCATTCTGGCGATCCTGATGGAACTGGGGTCACTGAAAGATCTGACCGGCACCGCTCGGGCGCTGCACATTCTGCTGACCGCCACCACGCTGATTGCTTCCTGGGCGCTGCTGCCCACGTCGTTCGCCATGCATTACGCCCATCATCACTATCTGCGGCGCAGCAAAGACTGCACGCCAATGATTTTCCCTGAAAAACCCGACGAACCCGGTTACTGGGATTTTCTCTATTTCTCTTTCACCATTGCCGTGGCGTCGCAAACCGCCGACGTGGCAACCGGCACCACCGATATGCGGCAGATTGCGCTGTTGCAGTCGGTGATTTCATTCGTCTTCAATCTGGCCATTCTCGGGTTTTCCATTAACGTCGGCGCGGGATTGCTAAGCTAATTACTGACTTAACGATTGAAGTAATACGCTGTATTTCGGGGGATTTTCGGCAGAGTTCACTGTAAGTCAAAAAAGGCGCATTTTGGACTTCTATACGTCTAAAACTTAGTGTAGGTTTTCACAATATTCTCCCAATTTGGTTACGTTTAAGGAAACTTTGCTTATGCGCACTTCGTTCGTTGCCCTGACCCTGCTGGCCACCACGCTGTTTTCTGCCACCACTTTTGCCGGGTCGACGCTGGATCGCGTGACCAAAACCGGCGTTTTGCGCAATGCCATCGTTAATGACTATCCGCCTTTCGGCTTTATTGATGACAATAATCAGCTGGCGGGTTTTGACGTGGATGTCGCCAAAGCCGTGGCACAGCGCATGGGCGTGAAGCTGGAAATTATTGCGCCGGGCTGGGAAACGATTGTCGGCGGTAAATGGCAGGGGCGCTGGGATACCTGTATCTGCTCGATGACGCCAAACACCGAACGCGCCAAAGTGCTGGATTTCCCGACGCCGTACTACAACTCTCCGGCGGTTTTGGTGGTGAATAAGAAAGATGACCGCATTAAATCCGCTGCGGATCTGAGCAATAAGAAAATCGGTGTCGGCATCGGTTCAACCTATGAAACGTACCTGCAAAAAGCGCTGGTGATTCCGGGCGCAAAACCGCTGAACTTCCCGTTCGATAACGTGCAGGTTATCCCGAGTGACGAAGAAGTCGCGTTCCAGAATCTGGCGTTGGGGCCGGGCGTGCGACTCGACGGCGTGGTGTCTGATTTAGCCACCGCCAATGCCCGCATCAAACGCGCACCGGTGTTCAAAATTGTCACCGAGCTGTACGCCGAACCGAACTGGGTGGCGACGGACAAAGGCGACGCAGAGTGGGATAAAAAAGTCGCAGACACCATCAAATCGCTGCGCGACGACGGCACGCTGGCCAAAATTTCCCAGCACTGGCTGGGTGAAGATATTACGCACGAGGTACCGTGATGCCACAAATCCCGGACAGCCAGCCGAAGGTGGAAACGCCGGAACGCTGGCACCACGCGCACGCGTTTAAATTTAAAACCGGGCTGACGTGGCTGATTCTGCTCAGCCTGCTGCTCGGCACCTTCAGTAAAATGGGGCTGGACTGGAGCCTGATCAGCCAGAAATTGCCTTTTCTGCTCGGCCTGCGTCTGTCGCCGGACGGTTTTATTCAGGGCGCGGCGCTGACCATTATGATCACCGCCTGCTCGATGTTTTTCTGCCTGCTGATTGGCCTGATTACTGCACTCGGGCGGATGTCCAAAAACGCGCTGGCGTTTGGCTGCGCAACGTTTTATGCCTCGTTGTTTCGCGGTACGCCACTGCTGGTTCAGGTACTAATTATTTATCTGGCGCTGCCGCAGGTCGGGATTGTGCTCGGTGCGCTCAGCTCCGGCATCATCGCGCTGTCGATGAACTATGGCGCGTATCTGGCTGAAACTATCCGCAGCGGCGTGCTTTCCGTGCCACGTGGCCAGCAGGAAGCCGCGCTGGCGCTCGGCGTTTCGCGCTGGACGGTGGCGGTTCACGTCACCGCACCTCAGGCGCTGCGCATTATTATTCCGCCCGCCGGGTCGATGTTTATTTCCATGCTGAAAGACTCTTCGCTGGTCTCGCTGATGGGGCTGTGGGAGCTGAATTTTCTCGCGCAATCCTACGGGCGAAGCACCTATCGTTATATGGAAATGCTGGCGACCGCGGCTGCGATATACTGGATTATGTCGATTGTTTTAGAACTGCTGCAAAGCCGTCTTGAGCGCCGTTTTGCGCAGGGCCAGCGCCGCTGATGTTTAAATTTTATTAACGGGTACGCCATGTCCTTTCCAGAAGATTTTCGTTTAATCAGCTACCTCTCACGGCTGGAACACGCCGTCCGTTTTCCGCTGTCGTCGTCTTATCCGGAATCGATGAGCATCGATACGCTGTTTGAACTGGCGGGAAAAGAGCACCGCGCGCCTTTCATGCAAACCGTGCTGGATTACCCGCCGCTGCGCGGAACGCCTGAACTTCTTGAAGCCATCGCGTCCACATACCGGCACATTACGCCGCAGCAGGTCATCAGTTTTGCCGGTGCCGACGAAGCCATTTATGCCAGCTTTCAGATGCTGCTCGAACCAGGTGATCACGCGGTCGTGATCACGCCCAATTATCAGTCGCTGGAAAGCGTGCCGTTGTCGCGCTGTTCCGTCACCGGCGTGGCGCTCGATGAAAACAACGACTGGGCGCTGGACGTGGAAAAAGTGCGGGCTGCGCTGCGTGAAAACACCAAAGTGCTGGCGATAAACTTCCCGCATAACCCGACCGGTGCGCTGATTTCGCGTCAGCAACTCACGGATCTGGTGGAAATGTGCCGCGCACGCGGGATCTGGATTTTCTCCGATGAAGTGTACCGCCTGACGGAGTTTGATCCGGCGGATCGTCTGCCGCAGCTGGCCGATATTTACGAACGTGGGATCTCGCTGAATGTGACGTCAAAAGCCTACGGATTGCCCGGCCTGCGTATCGGCTGGGTGGCGTGTCAGGATGACGCGTGGATGCTGAAACTCGAACGCATGAAGCAGTATCTGTCGATCTGCAATTCCATGCCCGGCGAGTTTCTGACGACGATTGCGCTCAACGTCCGCGCGCCGATCCTTGAGCGTGTCATGGCGCGTTCGCGCACCCAGCTCGCCGCGCTGGCAGAGTTCCTGGCGCGCTATCCGCATCTGTTCCGGCTTTCCATGCCGAAGGCCGGTGTGCTGGCGTTTCCGCGTTATCTGGGGACAGAAGGCGCAGAAGCATTCGCCACCACACTGGTGGAAGAAACCGGGGTGATGGTCATTCCGTCGGTGACTTATGCCTCTGAACTGACGCCGGTTTCGGAAGATTTTCTGCGTATTGGCTTTGGCCGCGATAATCTTGAACAGGCGCTGGCGGAAATGGGAAAATGGCTGGATAAGCAGTAAACCGCTGAAAAAATACTTATCCCAGTACCTGTTTTTCGGTCAGAAAATCAATGAACACCCGCACCTTGGGCAACATATGGCGGCTGCTCGGCCAGACTACCGAGAACTTGCCGCCCTCTTTCTGAAAGCTGTCCAGCACCGAAATCAGCTCGCCGGAGGCCAGATAATTGCGCACGATAAACTCCGGCACATACGCCATTCCCAGCCCCTGTACCGCCGCCTGAAGTATCGATTCGAGATTATTGCTGCTCAGCGCCAGCGGCAGATCCACCGGCGTTTCGCTCAGTTCCCACTCCTGCCATTGTCCGTTACCCGGAAACCGGTAACGCAGGCAGGCGTGATGACGCAAATCACCCGGCGTCAGCGGAGCCGGGTGTTGCGCGAAATAACCGGGGCTGCCGACGATGGCAAAGCGGAACGGCCCGAGACGGCGCGACATCATCTGCGAACTGTTCAGCTCGCCGCTGCGGATAGCAATATCAAACCCTTCATCGATGACGTCCACCATGCGGTCGCTGAAATCCAGATCCAGCTCGACGTCAGGATAACGTACGCGAAACTCCGGCAAATGTGGCAACAACATGCGGTAACCGATGGCCGGCGCGGTGATGCGCAATTTGCCGCGTGGCACGGCGGAAATCCGCACCAGCTCCTGCTCGGCTTCTTCCAATTGCGTGACGATATTCTGGCAGCGTTCGAAAAAAAGCTGCCCTTCATCGGTCAGGCTGATGCGTCGCGTGCTGCGGTTAAACAGCCGCACGTTGAGCTTTTCCTCCAGGCGTGCCACGCTTTTCCCCACCGCTGACGCCGAAATGCCTATGCGTTCTGCTGCCGCCGCAAAACTCTGGCTTTGCGCCGCGCGGACAAACGCCAGCAAACCATTCAGATTTTCCACTTTACCCTTCCTGCCATTCAAGCGTTTTAGTCCTTAATCATCGGACTCATAGCCTGTTTCCGCAAGATTACTGACATTTTATCATCCATGTCACGACTCTTTCCGTTGGGGAAACCAATGAATACCTCTTCCACGCACAACACCGGCAGCCTGCGGGTTCTGTTCACCGTTTGTCTGGCAGCGGTGATCCTGCCGCTCAATTTCGTCAGCGGCGCGGTCGCCACGCCCGCCATCGCCCGTGAACTCGGCGGCAGCGCGCAGGCGCTCAGCTGGATAACCAATTCTTTCATGCTGACGTTTGGCTGTTTTCTGATGGCCGCGGGTGCGCTGGCGGATGAAATCGGCCGCAAAAAAGTGTTTATCAGCGGCGTTTCGCTGTTCGCCCTGCTTTCGTTGTTACAGGCCTTCAGCAGCAGTTTGCTGTGGACTGATTTGCTGCGCGGCGCGCAGGGGATTGCCGCCGCCGGTGCGCTGGCGGGCGGTGCGGCGGCTCTGGCGCAGGAATTCGACGGCGCAGCGCGAACCCGCGCGTTCAGTCTGATGGGCAGCAGTTTTGGCGTCGGACTGGCGTTCGGCCCGTTTCTGGCCGGATTGCTTATCGCGCATTTCGGCTGGCGTTCGGTCTTTTTCTCCGCCGCTGCCATCGCGCTGATTTCCCTGCTGAGCGGCACGTCGAAAATGCACGAAACGCGAAATCCGCAGGCTGCCGGTATCGACTGGCCGGGCACAGTGTCGTTTACCGCCATGCTGGCTTTGCTGACCTGGGCGCTGATGGAAATTCCGCAGTCCGGCCTGAACAGCCCGCAGGTGCTGGTGATGCTGGCGGGTGCGGCGGTGCTACTGGGTATTTTCGTGGTGGTTGAGCTGCGCGTGAAAAATCCGATGCTGGATTTATCGCTGTTCCACTACGTGCGTTTTATCGGCGTGCAGGCACTGCCGCTGGCGACCGGTTTCTGTTTTGTGGTGCTGCTGGTGGTGCTGCCGATGCTGTTTATCGGCGTTACCGGGCTGAGCGAAGAGCACGCCGGGCTGATGATGATGGCGCTGTCGGTGCCGATGCTGGTTGTACCGCTGCTGGCGGCGTGGCTGACGCGCTGGATACCGGCGGGCGTGTTGTGTACCGCCGGGCTGGTGATTGCTGCTGCCGGTCTGGGCTGGCTGAGCCGCGCGGTGCTGGCGCAGGATCTGTCCGGCATGATCGCGCCGATGCTGATAATTGGCGTGGGTACGGGTTTACCCTGGGGTTTGATGGACGGGCTTTCTGTCAGCGTTGTACCAAAAGAACGGGCAGGCATGGCGACCGGAATCTTCAGCACCACGCGCGTGGCCGGTGAAGGGATTTCACTGGCGATTGTCGGCGCCATTCTCTCAGCGCTCACTCATAACGCACTGGCGGCACAATTTACCGGCGGAGAAATCAGTCAGGCGGCGCAGCGGCTGGCGACCGGCAATCTGGCGGTCGCGCAGCAGCTCATTCCGCAGGCCAGCACGGCGCAGCTTCAGGCGCTTTATGCCGCCTCGCTGCATCCGCTGTTGTTGTGCCTGACGGGTATTACGCTGTTTTCCGCGCTGGTGGTTTTACTGGCACTGCGCGGAAATCATCAGGAAACGGCAGAACCCGCGGCCGTCTGTCAGAAGGATCTGTCGCCGTAACCGGCTTCAAGAACCGGGCGCAGCCGCGCATAAATTTCTTCAATGTCTGCCGGAATATCCACTTCGGCAATAAAGCCCGCACCGCGCGGGCCGTAGCCCCCCGGCGCATTACGCAGACGCGGGATTTCGCCCAGCAGCAGGGAGATAAAGCGCGGCAATGTCCACAAACCGGCCTGTGCGGTTCCGGCAAATCTCACGCTTTCGCCTTCGCGCACCAGCTGCGGCACCAGCACCGGCCAGCTGGTGAAGCGGACATCCGGACGATCGCGCCAGACGTGGCGGAAACTGGCGTCGGTGCGCAACTGCATCAGCGGATCCTGTGTCAGAATAATGTTCGTATTCTGGTCACCGGATCCGTCGAGCACGCGCCGCGCCTGTAAGGCGTTATCGCCGCAGTTGGCCGACGCCGTTTCCAGCAGGATATTTTCCGGGGAAAGCCCGAAATGCTGTAAACCGATGTCGTACAACACTTCGGCCTCACTGCGGCCTTCGGTGGCGATGTTCCGGTAAACCGGATGTTGCTGCACCGCGTCATACAGCAAACGGGTTGAATGCCCGATGCCACCGGCAATCAGCAGGCGTGACACCGCGCCCTGCGCCAGCGCTTGAAACGCCGCTTCTGCGGTCGGTAAAATCGCGTTGCCCAGGAGGATGAGCAGCGGCGAAGTACCTGACGGCCCCTTTCCGGCGGTTTGGTCAAAAGATAAAAAACGCGCCAGACGGTTCATATCAGCAATAACGGGATCAGAAAACATCACAGTCTCCATTCGGGGGGATACAGCATCATAACCCGTTAACAACACACAAAGAATGGTTAATAAACTTCATCTTTTCACTGCCGCTCCGCATCATACAGACCTGTAAAAAACATAATATCGGGATAAAAAACTATCAATTTCACATTTATAGAATTTTTATCCTTATTATCAAAAATGCCGAAAATATCCCCTTAAGGTAAATTTATTAACTTATATTTAACCATAACGGCGTTTTTCATCATGAGGTTAAGGTCAGGGACTCTTTCAGCAGTGACTGAACAATACAAATCCCGGTCTGCGCGTCGTTTCTTGTCCGGTTTTCTTGCAGTCTTTAGCGTTAAATTACTGACCACCAGAGGATTTCCACATGCAACACCGTTGCATGAATACACACCAGTGTAAGCAGTTATTGGGAGTCATCATGGGCGAAAAAAATTCTTTATTACTGGCTATTCTGGCCGCGGCAACACTGACGTTAGCCGCAGGCGCGCAGGCAGCCGGAACCTTAACAGGGCAAGTGGGCGTTTCACTGACCATCAGTACCGGGTGTACCGTGGGTAACGGCACGTCAACGGGTGGGACCAACCAGTGGGGTACCTTAAACTTTGGTAACTATGCCGATCTGACCAGCGTGATCAACGGCACCGTGTTTGGTGCCAATGGCACCGGCGCGGTCACCATCACCTGTAGCACCGGCCTGACACCAACGCTGTCACTCAATGGCGGCCTTGCGGCGACCGGCGGGTTGCGCACGATGACCTCCAGCGGAACCAGCATTCCTTACCGTCTCTATTCCGATACCGCACGTACCACTGAAATCGCGATCAATACGCCAATCACCCTGACCACCGGGACGACGGCGCAAAATATCCCGATTTATGGCCGCGTGCTGCCTGCTGACCAGACCAGCACCACGCCAGCCGCAGGAACTTATAACGATACCGTTGTTGCCACTCTTTCCTGGTAAAGCTTTATTCCCTCAGGGCCGGTTTAGCCTCTGAAGGATTTTTGATTCAAGGAAGGAAAACCATGGACATCAAGGTACTGCTGCTCTTGCCAGCTATCCTGCTGGTGTCGATGCCGTTCAGCATTCCCTTAAGTCAGGCGGCAACAATCGGCGTCAGCGCCACGTTGTTGCCCGCCTGCGAGGCGGGAACCACGACGTCCGGAAGTACCAGTTTTGGTACGCTGAATTTTGGCAATTATGCTTCGCTGACCAGCGCGATTAATGCCACCAGCGCTCAGCTGGCGGGCTCGATTCGCGTGAAATGCGTGAACGGACTGGCCTACAAAATTGTTATGGATGGCGGCAGCAGCGGCGTGGTGACAGCCCGCAGAATGGTCAACACCACCAACAGCGCGGTATCCCTGCAATATAATCTCTATACCACAGCGGCGCGCACGACAGTCTGGGATAACACCACCGGCGTGAGCAATACCGGCAACGGTGCCGATCAGTGGGCGACGGTCTATGGCCGCGTTCCGGCTCAAAGCACACCGGCCGCCGGTGTTTATCAGGACACGGTGAACGTCACCGTGTCCTGGTAGAGGCTGTTATGCCTGGCCGTCTGCTTGCTCCGCTGATTCTGCTGCCGCTGATGTTTTGCAGCGCAGCGCGGGCCGCAACCGCCACGGCAGCATTTACCGTCACCGCCACCCTCACCAATGGCTGCGCTTTTGGCAGCTCGTTTTCCAGCCCGACCACCAACCTCGGCACCATCAACTTCGGCTCCATGTCCTCCATCCCCGCCAACGTCGACACCACCAGCGTTGCCGGTGCCGGATCCGTGGTGGTGACCTGTACGCCGGGAACCTCCGTCAGTATCGCCATGGATTACGGCACTCACGGCGGCAGCGCGACGCGCCGCTTTCTGCAAAACACCACCAGCACAGAGCAACTGGGCTATCAGCTTTTTCAGGATGCCGCCCGCAGTCAGGTCTGGGGCAACGGCGCACTGGTTAAATCCGTGGCCAGTTTTCCTGCGACCACACAAACCTACCCGGTTTATGCACGTTTATACGCTGTGACCACCCTGCCTTCTGCCGGGACTTATACCGATACCGTCACCGTAACGTTAACTTATTGAATCATCAGGATATGGAATATGAATACACTGTTTTTACGCACGAATTTTTCCCGCATTATTTCAACCACTGCGCTGGCCTGCTCCCTGCTGTTACCGCCCGCTGCGCAGGCTGCCAGTTCCGTGCTTGTCTGGCCGGTCTACCAGATTATTGAAGCCGATCAGAACGGATCGGCCCTGTGGCTGGAGAACCGTGGCGCTGAACCGGTGTCTTTACAGGTGCGCGTGCTGGCCTGGAAGCAGGAGAATTTTAACGAGCGATACGCGGATCAAACCAACGTGGTCGCCAGCCCGCCTTTTGCGACGGTGCCTCCGGGTCAGCGCCAGCTGATCAGACTGATCCGCAACACGCCGGTGCCGGCGAATACTGAACAGGCCTACCGCATCATTATTGATGAGATCCCGTCCCCGTTGAATAACGCCGGCCAGGGGAAAGATAAGGCGGTGGTCGGGCTGCAATTGCAGATGCGTTATCTGCTTCCGCTGTTTATGGATGGCGGCAGTCTGTGGACTAACGATCGCCCGGATATGAAACGCGATCCGTCCACGGCGTCGCGCCCGGTACTGTCGTGGCGCACGGTTTCTGACGGCGGTAAAACCTATTTGCAGGTGCGCAATACCGGCATCGTCCAT
Source organism: Rahnella sp. BIGb0603 (assembly GCF_024808755.1). Classification (NCBI taxonomy): domain Bacteria; kingdom Pseudomonadati; phylum Pseudomonadota; class Gammaproteobacteria; order Enterobacterales; family Yersiniaceae; genus Rahnella; species Rahnella sp. BIGb0603. The sequence continues at coordinate 155,669 of NZ_JANUEX010000004.1, forward strand.
GCGCGTCTGAGCAACGTATTCTGGTCAGCGAACGGCAATCAGAAGCAGGGTGTAAAAACCATGGTCGGCGGCTTTATGGGCTACGTGTTACCGGGGCAACAGATGCGCTGGCCGTTGCCTGCGGGCGTCACGCCCGGCGAGCAGCTTAATGCGCAGATTGCCGATAATACCAAACCGATTGTCATTTCCCGCGGCCAGTAACAGCAGGAGCCGCAACGGATGCCAATCAGACCTCTTCCCCGTTCGGGTTATCAGCCTAAGCTGTATTTCCGGGGAAGCCTGTGCCTGTTATGCCTGACCACGTTTGCCGTGCAGGCGCAGGAATATTCATCGCTGCCGGACGCCCCGCGTGCGGCGCCGGTGGTGACGGATGCCATGTTTTATCTGTCTGTTGTGGTGAACGGCCAGACGGATAATCAGGTGGTGCCTGTTACCTATCGCAATAATGCGTACTTTGTCGAAGCCGGGGTGCTGGCGAAAAATCACGTTCACATTAACGGTCAGACGGGGCTGATTAACGTCGGCGAGTTGCCGGACGTGAAAGCCCGTTATGACTCGGGAACACAGCAGCTGATTTTACAGGTGCCGGATGCGTGGCTGCCAAATCAGAACGTCAGCGGCGATCCGCTGATGAACTACACACCATCGGAAAGCAGCAACGGCCTGCTGTTTAACTACGATGCGTATTACACCGATCCGCCCGGCGGCGCACGGTCAGTCGCCACCTGGATGGAACAGCGTTTTTTCAGCAGTCTGGGGATTGTCACCAACACCGGAACTTACCGCTACAACATTGACAGCGTGTCCCCCAACGGCGGCCAGACCTCGCAGGATGGCTATCTGCGTTACGATACTTTCTGGCGTTTTACCGACGAAAAAAATCTGATCAGCTATCAGGTCGGGGATTTCGTCAGCGATTCCCTGACATGGAGTAATTCGGCGCGCATGGGCGGTATCCGCATCAGCCGTAATTTCGCGGTTCGTCCGGATCTGGTGACGTATCCGCTGCTGCAATACAGCGGAACAGCCGCCGTACCAACCACCGTGGATTTGTTCCTCAATGGCTTCAAAGCCAGCAGTAATAACCTGAACTCCGGGCCGTTTACCCTGACCAACGTGCCGTATATCAACGGCGCCGGTGAAGCCACGATCGTGACGACGGATGCTGTCGGGCGACAGGTTTCGACCAGCGTACCGTTTTATGTTTCCAACACCTTGCTGCGCAAAAACCTCAGCGACTTTGATTTCTCGCTCGGCGCGGTTCGTCAGAATTATGGCCTGTCCAACGGTGATTATTCCGATGCGGCCTTCAGCGGTATCTACCGTTACGGCCTGAGCAATTACCTGACGCTTTCGGGCCATACCGAAATCGCGCAGGGATTAACGCTCGGTGGTTTAGGGGGGGATATCGCGGTCGGCACCTGGGGAACGCTGAGTGTCTCAGGCAGCATGAGTAAAGCCGACCGGCCGCCGGTCGATGGTAGTAATATTCCCGATAACCAAAGTACTTACCCGAACGGCGCGAACCCGGGTATTCCCAATGCCAGCGGAGAAATCAGCAATCCGCTGGGCGTGAGCGCGACCGACAAAAAAGACGGCAGCCAGTACACCCTCGGCTATTCGTACTATTCCAATATTTTCAGTCTGTCCGCCCTGCGCTCAAAACGCACGGTGGGTTATCAGGATATTACGTCTTACACCAGCAACACGAGGTTAAGCCGTCAGGCGGATCAGGTGACGTTCAGCACCTCGCCCTTTGGCTCGTCAAACGGCACCATGGGCATCGGGTATTACGACGTCGAAGCCTATGACAATTCCCATACCCGGCTGGTGAACTTCTCTTACAGCCGCTCGCTGTGGGGCCAGAGCAGCATGTTTTTATCGCTCAACAAAACGCTGGGCGATAACGGCTACAGCGCACAACTTCAGTTCATTATCCCGATCGGCACCAATATCAATATGAATGCAGGCGTGCAGCGTGACAGTTCAGGAAATTATCAGGAGCAAATTGGCGCCAGCAAAGCGACACCGACCGACGGGGGTCTGGGCTGGAATCTGGCTTACAGTGGCGGCAATAACCCGTATCAGCAGGCCGATGCCACCTGGAAATCCCATTACGCCACGGTTCAGGGCGGCTTTTACGGCAATCAGGGCGATTACACCAACTGGGCGGATCTGAGTGGTTCCGTGGTGTTTATGGCAAACGACTGGTTCCTGTCAGACAAAATTAATGACGCCTTTATCGTGGTGGATACCGGCCATTACGCCGACGTGCCGGTGTTGTTCGAGAACCAGAAAATGGGCAAAACAGACAGCAACGGACATCTTTTGATCCCGACCGTCAGCTCGTATTATCCCGCCAAAGTGGAAATCGATACGCTTCCGCTCCCGGCAGACGTGGTCGCCAATAACGTCAATGACCGGATTGCCGTGAAGCAAGGCAGTGGCGTAATAGTGAAATTTAGCGTGGAAAAAGTCCTTTCCGCCAATATCACCCTCCACGACAAAGCCGGGCAACCGCTGAAACTCGGGACGCTGGTAACGGAACAAAACTCTCAGCAAACCACCGTAACCGGCTATGACGGGCTGGTGTACTTCTCCCATTTGCAGGAACACAACGTGCTGAATATTCAGCAGGAAGATCATTCGGTATGCCGGATCAGTTTCGATCTGGATCCTAAACATCAGAGCATTGAGCAGATTGGCCCGCTGGCATGTCCGGACACGACAGCGGGTACAGGCGCAGGAGATAAATCATGAGAATTTTTTGGCGGCAGATACGCCACGGCGTGTTGCTGGTGATGCTGCTTGCGGCATCGTCGGTGGCCCGGGCCGGTTGTACCACAGCAGCATCCACCATTACATTGGGAACACAAAATTCTTTTGCCGTCAGTTCCACTCCGCTGATCACCTCTGGCGGCAGCGGATTAAGCTGTACCGGCGGCCTGCTCAACGTGGGCGGCACCAATACCATCACGGCGCTGATAGGCACAACGACACATCCGACCGGAACACAGCCACGCCTTTACAGTGCAGCCACCGGCCAGTATCTGCCGTACAGTTTGTGTAAAGATGCCAGCTGCAGTGCCGTTTATAATCAGGGCGATACTATCACCTGGAGCAGCAGCACCGCGCTCGGCCTGTTGGGATTATTTTCCGGCCCCAACAGTACATTGCCGCTCTACGTCCGCCCGGTTGCCATTTCCAATCTGGCAGCCGGAACCTATATCGATACGGTTCCGATTAACTGGACCTGGAATATGTGTTCCATCGCCGTGGGTACATTGCTGTGTCTCGCGGATACAGGGAGTGTTTCTGGCAATGTGAATCTGACCCTGAATGTCACCAGTTTTTGCTATATCGACAGTGCTCCCAACGTCGGTTTCGGCAGCGCCGCCCTGCCTTCCGGCCTGACGACGGTCGTGGCGAACACCATCAGCGTGCGCTGCACCCTGAACGCCGCCTATTCCGTGAACCTGACCAGCAGCGTGGCGGGCACCGGCGCATACCGGCAGATGTCATCTACCGCCAATTCGGTTACCAGCTATCTGCAATACCAGATTTTCAAAGGTGACAGCACGGTCTGGACCGCCGCAACCAACAGCAGCGCGACCGGAACCGGTACTTCGCAGTCATTCCCGTACACGGCGTCCGTGAATTTGACGCAAGCCAACCAGCCCGCAGGTTCTTACAGCGATACCGTGACGGTAACAGTGACGTACTAGTAGGGATAAAACAGAACCGGTGCAGCGAATGCGCACCGGTTTGGAAACGATAAAAACTTACAGCGCTTTCAGCGTTTTGATGGTGGCATCCACGTCAATTTCATCTTCCGTAAACACGTACGTGCTGTTCTGGAAGGTGGTGATCAGCAGCTTTTTCATGGTACGCGTCGCGGCTTTTTTCTCTTCTTCCTGCGGGCGGATACGGTTCATCAGCAGGCCGACAGAAAGCACGGCATTCTCTTTGTCGACTTTGGTTTCTGCCGGGACTTCTTCATTGAAGGCCAGGAAGGATTTGATACTGGTGATTTTGATGCGCTCACCGGCAATAAAGATGTATTTGCTTTCCGGTTCCACTTTGAGCGCAAAGGCGGAAAGACCTTTGTTGTTGGTCGTCGGCTCAAAAGTGACCACCGCATCTTTTTTAATCAGCTCAGGGTTTGCGACTTTAATCACGTGGAAATAACGGTTATCGCCGTTTTCATCTTTGATAAAACCGAAACCTTTATCTTCAAACCAGGTTGTGATTACGCCGTTCATCGCTTACCGCCTAAGTAATTATTCGTTCAATATGTCAGATTTTGCAGGGCGGCAGTGTAAAGCAGAATGAGGATAAAGTCCTGTGCTTTACAGCCCGGCCTGCCGTGTTATACCGCTTTACGGAAAGTCAGGTTAAACCGGTACGCACCTGTGAGCGGATGTTCACCGGCTTTCAGCGGCAAAACGCCGTGATAACGCAGCCGCGACGGGCCGCCCCACACCACGATATCGCCGTGCGTCAGCGTAATGCGCTGTGTTTTGTCGCTGCGCTCCAGCCCGCCAAACTGAAACACCGCCGGTAATCCGAGCGAAATCGAGACAATCGGCTGCCCGAAGTCATGCTCGTCTTTATCCTGATGCAGGCTCATTTTGGCGCCCGGCTGATACCGGTTAATCAGGCAGGCATCCGGATTAAAACCGGGAAAACCGGCCTGCTCTGCGGCTTTCACCGCGATATCGCGAAACAGTTCAGGCATCGCGGGCCATTGCTGATGGCTTTCCGGCGATGTGGTCTGATACCGGTAACCGGCTTTATCGGTTACCCAGCCGACATCACCGCAGTTGGTCATCGCCACAGACATCGCATAACCGCCCGGCGTCGCGCGATACTGAAAAGGCACCAGCCCGGCGATCCGGTCGATCTCCGCCAGCAACGCTGTATCGTTTTCCCGCGCTGCGCCACGCAGCACCACCGCGCCGGGGAAAAGATCTTCGCGCCAGTGCGGGTGGAAATCGGGATGATCAAAAAGATCCAAATTCATGTCAGCCTCCGCGTTTGCGTATGCATTAAGTATAACGGATCTCGCCTTTTGAGCATCAGACCATCATTTTCAACGCCACCGTGAAGACAAAAACTCAAGAAATACCGTGGCCGCCTGGCCGATACGCCGGTTAGGCCGCACGCAATAGACGCCGGTTTCCCGCCCTGTCCATTGCGGCAAAACCTGCACCAGACTTCCTGCGGCAATCGCCGCCGCCATCGTGACTGCCGAATGAAAAGCGATGCCGTGCGCGTCGGTACAAAGCCGCCGCGCCGCATCCGCGTTATCCACTTTCACCGATCCTTTCGGTGCCAGCGTGCGTTCTTCTGCACCCGAAAACAGCCGCCACAGCAGGCCGTCCTGACTGGCCGAAGAAACAATACATTCATGCTGATTGAGATCTTCCAACGCCTGCGGCACCCCGCGTTTTTCCAGATAAGCCGGTGCGGCTACCAGGATCCGCCGGTTCTCCAGCATCTTGTGAGCAATCAGCGAGGAATCCTTCATACGACCAATACGAAACGCCAGCATGATGCCGTCGGCAACCAGATCAGCGTAGTCATCGGTCAGACGCAAATCCAGCTGCACGCGGGGATACGCCGCCAGAAACGCACTCAGATACGGCACGATATGCGTGTGACCAAATGCCACCGGCGCGCTGACCACCAGTTCGCCATACGGCAGCTTCTGTTCATCGCGCACGGTTTCGGCGGCGTTCCGCAGCAGCAGCAGCGCCTGATGACTCTCGGAAAAATAGCGTTTCCCGGATTCAGTCAGCGACATCGCCCGCGTGGTCCGGTTCAGCAGCTGGGTGCCCAGCTGCTGTTCCAGCGCTTTGATAAAGCGGCTGACGGACGACGGCGTGATCCCCAGCGCATCAGCGGCGCGGGCAAAGCTATTGTGTTCAACCACAGCAACAAAGGTTTGCACTAAGTGCAGCGACGGCGCGTTCATTATTGCTCTCAGGGAATCAATGAATGTTATTTCCGGCTATTATCAAGAAAATTAAGCATGATTAGAATGTTTCTTTTTCGAGGAACATTCTATGAAAACGCCTGATCTCTCCGCCTTTCACGCCCTGCATTTGCAGGATAAACCGCTGAAATTACCCAACGCCTGGGACGCAGGCAGCGCACGCCAGACAGAGTTTCTTGGCGCGGCGGCCATTGCCACCACCAGTGCGGGCGTCGCCTGGTCTTTGGGGTATCGCGACGGCAATGCGCTGCCGGTGGATGAGTATGTGGCGCGCGCGGCGTCTATCGCCCGGGTAATTTCAGTTCCGCTGTCTGCGGATGTCGAAGGCGGCTACAGCGACTCCCCGGCGCAGGTTGCCATTAATGTTTCACGGCTTACCGACGTCGGCGTCACCGGCATTAATATTGAGGACGGCGCGGGCAATCCCGACCTCCTTTACGCCAAAGTCGAGGCCATCCGCAACGCGTGTATCCGGCGCGGCGTGGAGCTGTACATTAATGTGCGTACCGACGTTTACGCCCGCAATCTGGTGTCCGCTGAACACCGCGCCGCCGAAGTCATGGTACGGGCACAAGCCTGCCATCGCGCAGGCGCTGACGGGCTTTTTGTGCTCGGATTAACCGACCTGAACGAGATGCGCGACATCGCCAAAAGCACGCCGCTGCTGCTCAATGTTGCGGTCTGGCCGGGGCTTGCGCCGGTAGAAGAACTGGCGCAAGCGGGCGTCCGCCGTCTCAGCGCCGGTTCCTGGCTGCCGCAAACCTTGTGGGCACAGAATGCAAGGCTGGTCAGCGGTTTTTTACAGGACGATGCGATGACGCCGATGATGGAAAATGCGGCATCTTATTCTGAAATCAACGTGTTATTTTAACCAGCTGAACGGGCTGAAAAACAAAGACATCAAACCGGAGGGGCAGACAATGAACACCGAAAATCAGGCAATGCTGCATATCTTGTGCGGAAAAATTGCCTCCGGGAAATCGACCCTGGCGCGCGAACTGGCAACGCAGCCGGTCACGGTTGTCGTCAGCGAAGACCGGTGGTTATCCGCGCTGTTTAAAGAGGAAATGCGCACGATCGAGGATTACGTCCGCTGCTCGGCAAAACTGCGCAGCGCCATCGCCCCGCACGTGGTTTCGCTGCTCAGCGCCGGAGTTTCCGTGGTGCTGGATTTTCCGGCCAATACCGTCGCGAACCGCCAGTGGATGATGAGCATCATTCACGAATCGGGCACGGATCATCGCCTGCATTTTCTGAATGTCTCCGCCGACGTCTGTAAATCCCGTTTGCACGTCCGGAATCAGTCCGGCACGCATGATTTTGTGGTGACCGATGAGCAGTTTGAGCTTATCTCCCGACATTTTGCTGAACCTCAGGCGGAAGAAGGTTTCACCATTATTCAATACGATAACGGAAACTCAGCGGAAACGGGAACCGCCCATGAAGGAACGCGCTGATTGTAGGGTTGTATCGTTTCAGCTAAGGTTTACCTAAGCCAAACCTACCCTATCAGGAGAGCATCATGAGTCGGGAAATCAACAAAGACACGCAGCTGTGCATGTCTCTTTCCGGTCGTCCGGGAAATTTCGGTACCCGTTTTCATAACTACCTTTATCAGGCGTTAGACCTGAACTTCGTCTACAAGGCGTTCACCACTCAGGATATCGAGGCGGCTGTCAAAGGCGTTCGCGCGCTCGGTATCCGCGGCTGCGCGGTTTCCATGCCGTTCAAGGAAGCCTGCATTCCGTTCCTCGATGAACTGGATCCTTCCGCAACCGCCATTCAGTCCGTGAATACCATCGTCAATGACGACGGTTTCCTGCGCGCCTATAACACCGACTATATTGCCGTCGCCAAACTGCTCGACAGCCATAAAGTCCCGCGCGATGCGGTCTTCGCGCTGCGCGGCAGCGGCGGAATGGGCAAAGCTGTGGTCGCTGCCATCCGTGATGCCGGTTTCAAAACCGGTTATATCATTGCCCGCAACGAAGCCAATGGCCGCGCGCTGGCAGAAGAATACGGTTACGAATGGAAAGCCGACGTCGGTGATTTAGCCGTCGATATGGTCGTCAACGTCACACCAATCGGTATGGCCGGTGGCCCGGAAGCCGATTCACTGGCCTTTGCGCCCGACGTCATTGACCGCGCGAGCATCGTTTTCGACGTCGTCGCCCTGCCGGTCGAAACGCCGCTTATCCGATACGGACGTGAGCACGGCAAAAAAGTCATCACCGGCGCAGAAGTCGCCGCACTTCAGGCCGTCGAACAGTTCGTGCTGTATACCGGCAAACGCCCGTCCGACGAACTTATCGAAGCCGCGGCAACGCACGCGCGAAGCTAAGGGTTGTAATCACCTGACGTAAAAACAAAAAAGCCCTGACGGCAACGTCAGGGCGGTGGTCATGACTGCACCAATTTTTTGAATCAAACGGCTACCGAACCAGACAGGGTTTCTTCGGATCAAACGTCCAGTCCGGCACCAGGAACTGCATGCCCTGCGCATCATCGCGCGCGCCCAGCCCCATCCCCTTGTAGAGTTCGTGAGCTTTCATCACCTGATCCATATCCAGCTCAACGCCCAGCCCCGGTTGTTCCGGCACGCGCACCTTACCGCCTTTGATCTGCAGCGGTTCTTTAGTCAGACGCTGATTGCCTTCCTGCCAGATCCAGTGCGTATCGATGGCGGTGATTTTGCCCGGCGCGGCGGCGGCAACCTGCGTAAACATCGCCAGCGAGATATCAAAGTGGTTATTGGAGTGAGAACCCCACGTCAGGCCCCATTCATGGCACATCTGCGCCACGCGCACCGAGCCCTGCATGGTCCAGAAATGCGGATCCGCCAGCGGAATATCCACAGATTTCAGCTGGATGGTATGGCCCATCTGACGCCAGTCGGTGGCGATCATATTGGTCGCAGTCGGTAAGCCGGTGGCCTGACGGAATTCCGCCATGATTTCGCGCCCCGAGAAACCCTGCTCTGCGCCGCACGGATCTTCCGCATAGGCCAGCACGCCACGCAGTTGTTTGCCCAGCGCGATGGCTTCATTCAGCGACCACGCGCCGTTCGGATCCAGCGTGATGCGCGCCTGCGGGAAGCGTTGCGCCAGCGCGGTCACGGCTTCGGCTTCTTCATTGCCGGCCAGCACGCCGCCTTTCAGTTTGAAATCATTGAAGCCGTATTTTTCATACGCGGCTTCGGCCAGACGAACCACGGCGGCAGGCGTCAGGGCTTCTTCGTGGCGCAGACGATACCAGTCGCAGTTGTCGCCGGGCTGGCTCTGGTAGCCGAGCGACGTTTTGTTGCGGTCGCCGACGTAGAACAGATAACCGAGCATTTCGACTTCGTCGCGCTGCTGACCGTCGCCGAGCAGAGATGCGACGGTGACGCCCAGATGTTTGCCGAGCAGATCCAGCATCGCCGCTTCAATCGCGGTCACAACGTGGATTGTGGTGCGTAAATCGAAAGTTTGCAGCCCGCGGCCGGAAGCATCGCGGTCAGCAAATTTTTCGCGCACGGCGGTCATGACGTTTTTGTATTCGCCCAGCGTTTTGCCGATCACCAGCAACGCGGAATCATCCAGCGTCTGGCGGATTTTCTCGCCGCCCGGGACTTCGCCCACGCCGGTATTCCCGCTGCTGTCTTTGAGGATCAGGATGTTACGGGTGAAAAAAGGCGCGTGCGCCCCGCTGAGGTTAAGCAACATGCTGTCGTGCCCGGCTACCGGGATCACCTGCATGGAAACAATTTTAGGTGTTGAAGAAGAGGTCATAGCTAACTCCTTAGTGAATTCGGATTCCGTAATCAGCGCCCCATCGCCGGGCGCTTGCGATCGAATTTCCAGCCGGGGATCAGATACTGCATTGCAACGGCATCGTTGCGGGCGCCGGTCGGCAGTTTTCTGTGCAGTTCGTGAGCGCGGTGGATCTGATCCATGTCGATCTCAATCCCTAACCCCGGTTTCTCAGGCACTTTGATTTTTCCGTTGACGATTTGCAGCGGCTCTTTGGTCAGGCGCTGATTGCCTTCCTGCCAGATCCAGTGCGTATCGATAGCCGTCGGTTTACCCGGCACAGCCGCGCCAACGTGGGTAAACATCGCCAGAGAAATATCGAAATGGTTGTTAGAATGGCAGCCCCAGGTCAGCCCCCACTCATCGCACAGCTGCGCCACGCGTACCGCGCCGTGCATGGTCCAGAAATGCGGATCCGCCAGCGGAATATCGACGGACTGCAACATCACGGCGTGCTGCATCTCGCGCCAGTTGGTGGCAATCATATTGGTGGCGACCGGCAAACCGGTGGCGCGGCGGAACTCGGCCATCACTTCGCGGCCTGAAAAACCCTGCTCCGCGCCGCACGGATCTTCCGCATAGCTGAGGATCCCGTGCAGGTTTTTACATAAATCAATCGCTTCATCGAGCAGCCACGCGCCGTTCGGATCGACGGTAATCCGCGCATCCGGGAAACGTTTTGCCAGCGCTTTCACCGCGTCGATTTCCTGCTCACCCGGCAACACGCCGCCTTTGAGTTTGAAATCTTTAAAGCCGTAGCGATCCTGCGCGGCTTCTGCCAGCTGCACCACGGCGTCGCTGTTCATCGCTTTCTGGTGACGCAGGTGATACCAGTCGTGAACACCACGCGCCCCTTCCTGATACGGCAAATCTGTTTTCTGACGGTCGCCGATATAGAAGAGATAACCGAGCACCGTCACTTCGTCGCGCTGTTTGCCCGGCCCGAGCAGCTCGCACACCGGCACGCCGAGGAATTTGCCCATCAGATCCAGCAGCGCGGCTTCCAGCGCCGCAACCGCGTTCACGCGCAGTTCAAACGTCCACGCGCCTTTACCAAACGAATCGAAATCCGACGACTGATTACCCACGTGAATCTGATGCACCAGCCGGTTCATCCGCGCTACTTCCTGGCCTTTGACCTGCGCGATGGCTTCCACCAGCGTGTTGTAAATCACTTCGCCGCCCGGCGCTTCGCCCACGCCGGTGTTCCCGGCGCTGTCCGTCAGAATCACGATGTTACGGGTGAAGTAAGCGCCATGTGCGCCACCGATGTTCATCAGCATGCTGTCGTGCCCGGCCACAGGAATAACCTGCATATCAGTAATGACCGGAGAAGATTGCGTACTCATCGTGATGCTCCTTTTTTTACGCTGGCAGAGACGAGAGGTTTCAGCTGGATACGTTCAATTTTGCCGACAATAAAGACATAGCTGATGACAGCGAGCAGTGCGTGGATCCCGACGAAAATCAGTGCGCCGTTAAACGAACCGGTGGTACCAATAATGTAGCCGACCGCAATCGGGGTGATGATGCCGGAAACGTTACCGAACATGTTGAACAGCCCGCCGCTCAGCCCGCTGATTTCTTTCGGTGCGGTATCGGCCATTACCGCCCAGCCCAGCGCGCCCAGCCCTTTGCCGAAGAAGGCGAACGCCATAATCCCGACAACCATCCATTCGGTGTCAACATAGTTACAGACAATCATCGACATCGACAGCAGCATGCCGATGACGATCGGCGCTTTACGTGAAAGCGTCAGGTTGTTGGTTCTGCGCATCAGCCAGTCGGATATAATCCCGCCCAACACGCCGCCGAGGAAGCCGCAAATGGCCGGAACCGACGCCACCATGCCCGCTTTAAGAATGGACATTCCGCGTGCCTGAACCAGATAAACAGGGAACCAGGTGATGAAGAAGTAGGTCAGCGCATTGATGCAATACTGGCCGATATAGATGCCGATCATCATGCGCGATTTCATTAACTGTTTGAGCTGTGAGGCTTTCTCGCCTTTGACTTTCGCCTTTTTAGTGACTTTCTGATCCATATTGATCAGCGCACCACCGGCTTCCATGTAGTCCAGTTCGGCCTGATTGACGCCCGGATGATCTTTCGGATCGTGGATCACTTTCAGCCAGATGAAGCTCAGGATGATCCCCAGTCCGCCCATGAAGAAGAAGACATGTGACCAGCCTACGGCCTGTGTCAGCCAGCCCATAATCGGGGCAAAAATCACGGTAGCGAAATACTGTGCGGAGTTAAAAATCGAAACCGCTGTTCCACGTTCCTGCGCCGGGAACCATGCCGCAACAATCCGGCTGTTGCCCGGGAAAGAAGGCGCTTCAGCCAGCCCGACCAGGAAACGTAATACGAAGAGGGAAACTACGATGCCGAAGCCGCTGAATATATCTACAAACCCTTGCAGCAACGTGAATAATGACCAGATGAAAATACTGTAGAAGTAAACTTTTTTGGAGCCGAATTTATCCAGTAACCAGCCACCGGGTATTTGTCCGATAACATAGGCCCAGGAAAATGCCGAAAATATATAACCCATCCCGACAGAATCGAGACCGATATCTTTCGCCATTGCCGACCCGGCAATAGATAACGTTGCGCGGTCGCCGTAATTAAATGATGTGACGATAAATAACATCACCACGATCCAGTAGCGCGCATTAGTTCTTTTTTTCACGGCACTGGCTGATGAAACGATTGTTTCCATGATGTTCTCCGGAATTGAGAGTGATGCAAATACCCCAAGGTATAAGTCATTCCAGCCAGCCACAGAACTGTAGGGTTCAGAGAGGAAGGAAGAATGCCAGTATAAGAACAACCGGAAACCAACTCATTAGGCAAAGTGACAAGCATGGAAAGCGCTTTGCATTTATCTTGAGGCGAATGCCCAGTACCATGCGAGTCAGTTCACGAAAAGAGAATGGCTTGTGATTGACGTCACGTTTAATTAAATACGGCAATTTCGTCCTGAAAATATCCGGTAAAAAAATACTTTCAGGACGTACAGATTAATTAAACCTGATCGTTATCTAATTGAAGTGCCACATACAACAACAGACGATCGTCAAAATTCCCCAGATCCAAACCGGTTAATTCCGAAATACGGTTCAATCGATATTCCAGCGTATTACGGTGAATATAAAGTGCCTTAGACGTTGCCGTGGGTTGCACATTATTATGGAACCACGACGCCAGTGTACGGCGCAGTAATCCGTTGCCGTCGGTGGCCTTCAGACGCGCCAGCGGCCGCACCAGTTCATCGGCCTGCCAGCCGCCGCGTAGGCTGTCGAGCAGCACCGGCAAAATCAGATCCTGATAAAAATAGCAACGCTGTTCGGGCATACGCTGTTTGCCGACGGTCATGGTGGTTCGCGCGGTGCGATACGATCGGGCAATACTGCCGGGACCGCTGAAGAAGTTGCCGAGGGAAATACGGACGCGCAGACGACCTGTTTCGGTCATGCGCGACAACAGATGATCGATTCGCTGCCGGTGACCGTCCGGATCCCAGCGATCGTAGCTGTTCAGCGCTGGTTTCAGCACCACCATTTCGGTGAGCGAAACAATCGCGATCAGGTTATCGCGCTCCGGCGTGGTCAGTAAGGTTTGCAGCTGTTGCAGCTCCGCCATCGCGGAATCCACGCCGAGCTGACCGCTGTCGACTTCAACCACCGCCGCCACGCGCGGGCGGTTCAGGTCAATGCCCAGACGCTGCGCCCATTCCATTAATGCCGGAGAAAGTTCATCCACGCGGATCAGGTTCAGCACCAGTTCTTCGCGCAAACGGCTGTCCTGTGCGAGCATATGTAACAAACGCGCCTGCTCAAGCATCATTTCGGCGGTCATACAAACCAGCTCGCCGTACTGACGCAGCTGTGACGGATTGCCGGTCAGTCCAATCACGCCGACAATCTGGCCATCTATGCGCAGCGGCAGATTGATACCCGGACGCACTCCGTGCAAATGCCGTGCAACACCTTCATCGATATCGACAATACGCTCCTGCGAAATGGACAACAGCGCACCTTCGTGCAATTCGCCAAGACGCTGATCGTCGCCGCTACCGATTATTCTTCCCCGTCCATCCATGACATTCACATTACTATCAATGATTTGCATTGTTCGGGCAACAATCTGTTGCGCCAGCTTTGCATCGAGATGATACGCTGACATGATCCCCTGCCTTGCCTGTTTTATCGTTGTCAGACCAGCATACCCAGCGGCTTACTCCGACACATTATGCAAATGCCCAAAGAGCGAAAGCACCTATTGAAGTTGCGGGTAAGGTCACATTTTTAAGCAAATGCCCAAGAAAATTCAGGCGCGGATCGGGAGAAAAATGCATAAAAAAAGGCACGCCGTAGCGTGCCTTGTGAGGTCTGCCTGCGGATTATTGCGCCAGCAGGTAGATTGAAGAGTCACCACGCTGAATATCCAGCGCCAGTACAGACGGCTTGGTATCCAGAATTTTACGCAGCTCGCCTAAGTTAGCGACTTTCTGCTGGTTCACGCCCAGGATCACGTCGCCTTTTTTCAGGCCAATGTTCGCGGCTTTTGAACCCGGTTTCACTTCGTCAACTTTCACGCCTTTCTGGTCGCCCGCGGTGCCATTGCTCAGCTCAGCACCTTCAATGCCGGTGAAAATGTTGCCGGATTCAACTTTAGGCGTTTGCGTACTTTGCTCAATCGTTACGTCAACATTCATCGGTTTCCCTTCGCGCAGCAGACCCAGCGTCACTTTGGTGCCGATTGGCATGGTGCCGATATCCGCACGGAACGACGCGAAGCTGCTGATTGGCTTGCCGTTCATGCTCAGGATAACGTCGCCCGCTTTGATGCCCGCTTTTTCTGCGGCAGATTTCGGCATGACCTGACTGATGAACGCGCCACGCTGTGCGTCCACTTTCATCGCTTTCGCCAGCTCGGAGTTCAGCTCGGTGCCCATGATGCCCAGTTCACCACGTTTCACCTGGCCGAATTCGATCATCTGTTTGGACAGGTTTTTCACCATGTTACTTGGGATCGCAAAACCGATACCGATATTGCCGCCGTCCGGTGCCAGGATCGCCGTGTTCAGACCAATCAGTTCACCGTTCAGGTTCACCAGCGCGCCGCCGGAGTTACCGCGGTTGATCGCCGCATCCGTCTGGATGAAGTTTTCATAGTTTTCGATGTTCAGGCCAGAACGTCCGAGCGCAGACACGATACCGGATGTCACGGTTTCGCCCAGACCATACGGGTTACCGATCGCCACGGTGTAGTCACCCACGCGCAGCTGCTCGGAATCGGCGATTTTAATCGCGGTCAGGTTTTTGGCGTTTTGCAGCTGAATAACCGCGATGTCAGAACGTGGATCTTTACCGATCACTTTCGCATCGAACTTACGGCCATCGTTCAGCTGTACGGTGATTTTTGTCGCGTTATCAACAACGTGGTTGTTGGTCACAACATAACCTTTATCCGCATCAATAATCACACCGGAACCCAGCGCACGGAAATCTTCTTTCTGTTCAGGAGCGGGTTGTCCGTCCTGACCGCCGCCCTGGCAAACCGGGGAGCCCTGGAACGGCGAACCGTCCTGGCACAGCGGAGAGTTCTGACCAAAGAATTGCTGGAACTGCTGGCCCATGCGTGGTGTTTTCACCGGCGCGCTGCCTTCAACGTTCACACTCACTACGGACGGCATGACTTTTTCAAGCATCGGTGCCAGGCTTGGCAGCTGTGTGGTGCTCGAAGATGCGGTTTCGGCAGCCAGAGCAGACGAAACCGGGGCCATTGCCATACCAACACTTAACGCTAAAGCGCTGAGGAATAAAGTCGATTTTTTCATTTTTCAGGATCTCTTAAAATTATTGTGGCAACCAAAATAGTCGCGTTGCTTGGTAGTCGTGATACTGAGATGGTATTAATAGCGTGAAGTTCATCAGGGTCATACTGACAATGGTAAAAAAGTATTGTCATTATTTACAAATGGCGCTTTTTCGGACAGTTTCGTAAAGAAAATAAAAGACGTTAAAATCTGTCTTTTTAAAACAAATTACTCCGCCGCCATCAGACGGCGATATTCGTCGTACGCATAAAGGTCTGTCATGCCGCTGATATAATCCTGAATCATTCTCGCCCGGTAATAGAACTCCTGCGCGGAAAATTCCGAAACGCCTGCGCCTTCGAGCGCCACGACGGCATTGTTATACGCCAGACGGTGTTTGGCAGAAATCTTATGCAACAGACGGGTTTCTATAGGATATTTCCTGTGCGTATCCTCCTCAACCAGCTGGCTAAAATCAGACAATGGCATATCCAGCAACGGGCTGTAAATATCCAGTAATCCGCTGATCACCCGATAGCCTTGTAATTCCAGCTCCTCGACTTCAGGATGGTTGAATACCTGTTTGAATGCGACGGATTTATAAATTTCTAACAAACGGTTCGCCTGGCTGTCGTCTTCGAGCAGCGCGTGATTAAAGGTTCCCTGATAAACATCTTCTATATTATCAATGAATCTGCGCGCTGCATGAGGCACCAGCTGTTTAACCGTCTGAACGCGAAGTTCCATAAAGAAATAATCCACCGGATTACGGAATGTTTTCGCTTTATCCATTTTTTCATACGCGGTGCGAACCACTTTATCAAAGATGTCATTCTTCTCAATGTCGCCCCATTCACGCATCAGATATTTATAGAGTTCTTCGACGCTGAAAATATTTTTCTCAACCGCATCTTCCAGATCGGCGATGCAGTAAGAAATATCATCCGCCGCTTCCATAATGTAGGTCAGCGGGAAACGGTTGAACTCCCCTAATCCGAGTTCGCTACGCAGCTCTTTGATGAACGTTTCTTCGGCCAGATAAAAACCGGGCTTTTTCATCAGATAATCGTGCGAAGGCAGGCGGTTCATTGAGTACGCCGGACGGGTATATTTCAGGATGCAGGCGGTCTGGCTGTAGGTCAGATTGAGTTTGAGCAACGTAAATACCAGGCGAATGGCCTGCGCGTTGCCTTCAAAATTACTGAGGTCATAACGAATTTTACTGCGCAACTGATTCAGCTCCGCCTCGTCCGGCGTCAGCCGCAAACAGGCCACCAGACAGGAATCGGTTTCCGGCGGCGTTTCGCCACAGCTTTCGATATCCATGCGCTTTTTGAACCAGTTATTAATTGCCGACTCGCCGAAATGCCCGAAAGGCGGATTGCCGATGTCGTGCATCAGGCAGGCCATTTCAACTACGCTTTCGAACGGATCGGTCACGTCGTCCAGCCCGTAAACCCCGAGCTTGCCCTGACGGCGCAGGCGGTGCAGGATTTCTTTCGCAATGTGGCGGCCCACCTGCTGAACTTCGAGGGAATGCGTCAGGCGGCTGCGGACGGCGGCATTTTTCTCCAGCGGGAAGACTTGTGTTTTTTGTTGCAGACGGCGGATGGCGGCAGAATTGATAATACGTCCCCGGTCGCTCTCAAACTGCCGGACGACATCATATGCATCCCGCGCCTCAATCGGGGCGCTAAACGGGCGCTGAAAATTGAATTTCGCTTTAAAATCGATCCCGGACATGATTTCCCACCTTTTCAGCCACTCACGCGCCCGGCCAGCCCGCGTTTTGCGTAACAAAACCCACGGCCCAAACGCATTATCTCTTCCCTTTAGCCATGATAGACTATCGCACATTGTTTTCGTTATTAAACCGTCAATTCCGCACCTGTTGCGGTTCATTTCACCCCAATCTGCGAGTATTTATATGAAAGTAGGCATTATTGGCGCAATGGAGCAGGAAGTGACCCTGCTGCGCGACAAAATCATCAACCGTCAGACTATCGAGCGTGCTGGCTGCGAAATCTATACCGGTCAGCTGAACGGTGTGGACGTCGCGCTGCTGAAATCAGGCATCGGTAAAGTGTCTGCGGCGATGGGTACGACGCTGCTGCTGGAACATTGCCGCCCGGATGTGGTGATCAATACCGGTTCTGCCGGTGGTCTGGCGAAAACGCTGAAAGTCGGCGATATCGTGGTTTCCGATGAAGTTCGCTACCACGACGCGGATGTGACCGCATTTGGTTATGAGCCGGGTCAGATGGCGGGTTGCCCGGCAGCTTTCGTGGCAGCCCCTTTCCTGATCGAACTGGCTGAAACCTGTATCCGCGAGCTGGACCTGAACGCCGTGCGCGGTCTGGTGTGCAGCGGTGACGCATTCATCAACGGTGCCGCGCCTCTGGCCCGCATTCGTGCCACCTTCCCGAACGTCGCTGCCGTGGAAATGGAAGCTGCCGCAGTTGGCCATGTTTGCCATCTTTTCGACACGCCTTTCGTGGTTGTGCGTGCCATTTCTGACGTCGCAGACACCGAATCTCACCTGAGCTTTGAAGAGTTCCTGGTGGTTGCTGCACAGCAATCCACGCTGATGGTTGATGCCATGCTGAAAGCACTGGCTGCTTCCGAAGAGTGATGATGCGCCGGTTCTGTCTTTTGCTGATTTGCCTGTCGCTGCCCCTGATGGCGACAGCGGCACCGGCGCAGCGGGTGATCAGCCTCGCGCCTAATCTGACAGAACTGGCGTTTGCTGCGGGCATGGGCGATCAGTTGGTCGGAGTTAGTGCTTACTCCGACTTCCCGCCGCAGGCCAGCAAGCTTGAGCAGGTTGCGAACTGGCAGGGAATCAATGTCGAGCGCATTGTGACGCTAAAACCGGATCTGGTGCTCGCCTGGCGCGGCGGTAATCCGCAGCGTCCGCTTGATCAGCTCACGTCTCTGGGCATCAGGGTCATTTATCTCGATCCGCAGAATGCGCAAGATGTGGCAAAGGCGCTGGAACAGCTGGCAGCCTACAGCCCGGAGCCTGCAAAAGCTCAGCAGGCAGCCCGTGATTTTCGTCAGCAATGGCAGGCGCTGAAGCAAAAATATCACCGCGAAAAGCCGGTGCCGGCATTTATCCAGTTCGGCACTCAGCCGCTGTTTACCGCCTCATCCGCAACAATGCAAAGTGAAGTGCTGGAAGTGTGTGGCGCAAAAAACGTTTTCGCCGACAGCCGTGTTCCGTGGCCTCAGGTCAGCCGGGAGCAGGTTTTAAGCCGTCAGCCGCAGGTTATTGTTATATCGGGAGGAAAATCGCAAAAAGCCATCATTGAAGGCTACTGGCATTCCCTGCTCAATGCGCAGGTTATCGCACTCGAACCGGACTGGTTCAGCCGCGCGGGGCCACGTATTTTGCTGGCCGCTCAACAGCTCTGCCCTCAGCTTGCTGCCTTGCCTTAAAGGTGAATACTTACTAACAAAACGTCTTTCTGCCAAAATCTGTGCGTTGTCGCACTTTTCCGAATTGTTCTTTTATTAACCAAAATCAAGAATACAGCCCTGTCATCTGGTAACATGCCTGTCGTAGAATTATCCGGTTCGTGCACTTTCCCCGCTTGAACATTATCTCTTTGTTGTACAAACGAAATAATAAAAGTCACGCCAGAACGTTAAAAATAACGTCACTAAAAGGCATGACTGGCATCCAAATCATAAGAATTTTGGATTAAAGGCCACGAAAACATTACCGATAACCTTCTCAGCCCCCGGCTGATTTTTATTGTGATTACACCAGCAGGAAAAAATATTAATGAAAGTACTCCTACTCAGCGTGCTGCTGGCTTTGAGCCCGCTGGTCGCGGTCGCGGGCATGACAAGTGGCGAGATCCACATCAGCCTGACCATTTTACCGACCTGCAAAGTGGATGTGGCGCACTCCGGCACGTCAGTTACCTGCGCCAGCCGCACGATGATGCAGCCTCACATCAGTGAAATGATGCTCGCTTCCGTTCCGGGCATCAGCACAGATTCCAAACTGGTCACGGTGGAATGGTAAGTGGCATGTGAATGCTTACTTACCTCAGCGTCCGCTATCAGCCATTAAAAAAGCCCGTCTGCATCAGCAAACGGGCTTATTCTTTTAAGGACGAAGGGGAATATCAGATGCTGAAGGAGGAACCGCAACCACATGTCGTCTTCGCATTCGGATTCGTCACCACGAAACGTGAGCCTTCCAGACCTTCGGTATAATCCACGGAGCCACCCACCAGATATTGCAGGCTCATCGGATCGACCACCAGCGCCACGCCTGATTTCTCAATGGTCATGTCGCCGTCGTTGATTTTGTCATCAAAGGTAAAGCCGTACTGGAAACCGCTGCAACCACCACCGGTGATATAAACACGCAGTTTCAGGTTCGGGTTTTCTTCATCAGAAATCAGGTTCTTCACCTTCTTCGCTGCGTTTTCAGTAAACTGTAACGGCAACGCAGCAGTTTCATTCAACAATGCTTCGCTCATAATCTCTCGCTCCCAATCCGCATTTGTTCAGGCCGCCGGATTGACTGTCTGAATAATGTACTCATTATCTTATACCTGAGTTAATGCTTCAAGTATGGGGTGTTTTGGTCGCGCTGTCCTGACTAATGGTGCCTTTAGTCTCAGATTCTGCTTCCGCTTTTTCGGCATTTTCACTTTCCTGCCGTTGCAAGGTGCGGGTCAGAATGGCCGAATACAAGGGTTTACCCCCCAAAAACTGTGCCAGCAGCGTTGCGCCGAGACAGGTAATAATCATCGGCAAAATGAGCTGATAGTTATCGGTCATTTCCAGCACCAGCACAATTCCGGTGAGCGGAGCACGTACACTGCCTGCAAATAACGCGCCCATTCCGGCAATTGCAAAGGTCGCGGGCTCAATGCCGTATTGCGGGAAAAAGTACATCGCCGCGGTGCCGAATGCGGTGCCCAGCAAAGTGCCGAGCGCTAACATCGGCGCGAAAATCCCGCCCGGCGCACCGGAGGCGAAGCACAATAACGTGGTCGCAACGCGGACAACAAAGATAAACAGAAGCATCAGCAGGCTGTATTTGCCGGCCGCCGCCAGCGGGATCAGCGCAAAGCCGCCGCCTGCCGCTTCCGGCTGAACCAGCCCGAGCAACCCGCAAAAGCCGCCCAGAGTACCGCCGATAATCAGGATTTTCTTCAGATTGCCGCCGTGAATGCGCGCAAACATATCCTGCGTACGGAAAATCAGCGCGTTAAAGCTGACGCCCACCACGCCAAAAACCATGCCTAACACCAGATACAGCCACAGCGTGTTGAGCGGTGCGTTCGCCAGTTTCCCGACTTCAATTACCGCGCCGTCGCCGTTGAAAACACGAAAGACGATGCTCGACATAATCACACCGATAAACACCGCTTTGATGGAAATCAGGCTGTACCGGAATTGCAGACGCATCTCTTCGAGAATGAACAGGATCCCCGCCAGCGGTGCGTTAAAAGCGGCCGAAAGCCCGGCCGCCGCGCCGGTTGCCAGCAAAGAATGGCGCGCTTCAGCGCTGCGCAGCCGGAAAATATCCACCATCATTTTCCCGACGTTTGCGCCCATCTGCACGGTCGGCCCTTCCCTGCCCAATACCATGCCTGCGCCGAGTGTGCCCATCCCGCCAAAAAACTTCACCGGGATAACGCGCCACCAGCGAACCGGCCGTAATTCTTCCAGCGCGCCTTCAATTTCAGGAATGCCGGAGCCGCCCGCTTCGGGCGCGAATTTGCGCACCAGGTAATAACCAAACATCGCCAGCACGGCGGAAACCACAAAGGTCAGCGGCCACAGCAGGATCCAGTAATCGCTGAAAAATCCCAAGCCGGTGAGGCGCAGGTGCATCACCCAGTTAACCGCTTTTTCGAACGCCACGCCGAGCAACCCGGCGACGGTACCGGCCACCGCGGCGACTATCAAAATCGTGACCGGCGTTTTATCGCGGCGCAGAAAAAGGCGCAGCACTTCACTGCGCTTACGCGGACCGCGCAGGCGCGGATTATCTAAATGTTCAGAGCCTGATTCATTCATTTGGTGAAAGGTTATTTGGAAAGAGTTGGGAAAGATTGATGGATTTAATCATACAAAATGCCGGCCTGACAGGATCTGCAACAATATGCCGCACGGTTTACGGTTTGATAACGCCGCTCACTTCACTAGAATGGGCGCATCAACATTCTTATTACATACAGAACCCAGCAATTCAGGAGCCGAATAATGAGTAAGTCAGAAAGTCTGTTCACGCAGGCGCAAGCGCTAATCCCGGGCGGTGTTAACTCGCCGGTACGTGCCTTCTCCGGCGTCGGCGGCGTCCCCTTATTCATTGCGCGCGCAGACGGCGCGTTCCTGTTTGATGCCGATGGCAAAGCCTATATCGACTATGTTGGCTCGTGGGGCCCGATGGTGCTCGGCCACAACAACGCGGAAATCCGCAACGCGGTTATTGAAGCAGCGCAACGCGGCCTGAGTTTTGGCGCACCGACCGAAATGGAAGTCAAAATGGCCGAGCTGGTCACCGGGCTGGTGCCAAGCATGGACATGGTTCGCATGGTGAACTCCGGAACGGAAGCGACCATGAGCGCCATCCGTCTGGCGCGCGGCTTCACGCATCGCGATAAAATCGTCAAATTCGAAGGCTGCTATCACGGCCACGCCGACTGCCTGCTGGTGAAAGCCGGTTCCGGCGCGCTGACTCTCGGCCAGCCAAACTCTCCGGGTGTTCCGGCTGATTTCGCCAAACACACGCTGACCTGTACGTATAACGATCTGGATTCAGTGCGCGCCGCGTTCGAACAATATCCTGACGACATCGCCTGTATCATCGTTGAGCCGGTCGCGGGCAACATGAACTGCGTGCCGCCACTGCCGGAATTCCTGCCGGGCCTGCGTGCAATTTGTGATGAGTTCGGCGCACTGCTGATTATCGACGAAGTGATGACGGGTTTCCGCGTCGCGCTGGGCGGTGCTCAGGAGTATTACGATGTGATGCCTGATCTGACGTGTCTGGGTAAAATCATCGGCGGCGGTATGCCGGTAGGCGCGTTTGGTGGTCGTCGCGATGTGATGGAAGCGCTGGCGCCAACCGGGCCGGTGTACCAGGCGGGTACGCTTTCCGGTAACCCGATTGCGATGGCAGCCGGTATCGCCTGCCTGACGCAGGTGGCACAACCGGGCGTGCATCAGACCCTGACCGAACGCACCACGCAGCTGGCTGAAGGTTTACGTGAAGCCGCAGCAGAAGAGAACATTCCGTTCGTGGTGAACCACGTCGGCGGCATGTTTGGCCTGTTCTTTACCGATGCCAAAACCGTCACCAGCTATCAGGACGTGATGAAATGCGACGTTGAGCGTTTCAAAAAATTCTTCCACATGATGCTGGAAGAAGGCATTTATCTGGCACCTTCCGCGTTCGAAGCGGGCTTCATGTCTCTGGCCCACACGCAGGAAGACATTCAGCGCACCATCGACGCCGCGCGCCGCTGTTTCGCTAAGCTTTAAGCCGCTCTATCCTGCAGAAAGCAAAAAGGGGCCATCTGGCCCCTTTTCTATTGGCAAACACGTTAACTCGCCTGCTTTCTCAGCAGATAGATAAAGTACGGCGCGCCGATGAAGGTCGCGAGCAAACCGGCGGGGATCTGGTTTGGGAAGATCACCATACGGCCACACCAGTCCGCGAAGACCATCAGCAAACCGCCGAGAATACTCGCCACCATCCACTGCGGAACGGCGCGGCGGAATCCCATCATGCGCGCCATATGCGGTGCCATCAGCCCGACAAAACTCAGCGGCCCGACGGTCAGCGTTGCGGCCGCCGTCATCACGGCGGCCAGCAGCAGGATCGCCACACGCGTTGGCGTCAGCGCCAGCCCGACGGATTTCGCGGTCACGCTGCCGAGCGGCAAGATGTTTATCCAGCGGCGGCAGAACGGCACGATGGCCATCAGCACGGCGGCCAGCGCCAGCGTTCGCCACGCCATCGGCGCAGTCACTGAATAGGTCGAACCGGAAAGCCAGGTCAGCAAACCGCCCATACGCGGATCGCCGCTGGCCAGCAGCAGTGTCATCAGCGTGGTGAAAGCGGTACTCAACGCAATGCCGGTCAGCAACATCCGTTCCGCCGAGAAACTGCGCAGGCCGGAGGCGACCATAATCACCAGCAACGTTAACGCCGCACCGGCACTGCCCGCAGGCAGCAGCCACACAAACGCATCGCCGGGAACGATAAACATCATCACCACGACGCCGGTCGCCGCACCGGAGCTGATCCCCAGCACTTCCGGGCTCGCCATCGCGTTACCGGTCAGTTTCTGAATCAGCACGCCGGAAGATGCCAGCATAATCCCTGCCGCCAGCGCCGCCAGTACGCGCGGTAAACGCCACGGCAGCAACGCCTGCAAATCTGCGCCCGTCGCCCAGCTCCAGCCTGTCGCATTACGCCCGACCATAAGCGCTATCACCAGCCCGGCGAGAAGCACCAGTAAAGCCAGCGCAACCCAACGCACCAGATGGTGACGTTCATTGGGCACATTGTCGCCCTGATTCATCGGCGGCGGCGTCATGCTGTTTCGCAGACGCGGCAGCAGCCACAGCAGCAACGGCGCACCGACTAACGCGGTCGCGGCACCGGTCGGGATTTCCATCCAGATTTGCGTCACGTACTGCATCACCTGATCGGTGAACCACAGCAGCAATGCACCAATCAGCGGAGCCATCACCAGACGCGCAGTCAGGCGACGTGCGCCGAGCATTTTTGCCAGAAGCGGCGCAAAGAGGCCGATAAAACCGATTATCCCGACGGCGTTGACCAGCTGCGCACTCATCAGGATCGCCAGCGCCAGCACTGCCAGACGCGCCGCCGACAAGCCTAAACCCAGGTTTTTCGCGACACCGTCATCCAGCCCGAGCAGCGTCATCGGGCGCTGCAACAGGAACGCCAGCAGCCAGACGATAATCACGCGCGGCAGTAAAAACGTCGCGACATCCCAGTCCTGCTGCGTCAGCGAACCGCTGCTCCACATATACAGGCTTTGCAGGCTCTGATAGTTGAAGATCCCGAGCAGGCCATTCACCGCCCCGCAATACAAACCGAGCACCAGCCCCGCGAGGATCAGCGTCACCGGCGACATGCGTTTGCCCCAGGCGATCCCGAACACCAGTCCGCCGATCACCACCGCACCAGTCATCGCGGCAAACTGCTGCGTGAGCATGCCGCCCGGCAACGCCCAGAGAGTGGCGATCGTCAGGCCGAGCTGCGCGCCCGCTGAAACGCCCAGCGTCGCGGGTTCGGCCAGCGGATTACGTAATACCTGCTGGAACAGTAAACCGACCAGCCCCAGACCGGCACCGGCGAGCAGCGCGACGGCGATGCGCGGCAGTGAGCTGTAATGGAAAAGCATCTGCTGAACATCATCGATGTCCGGCTGCCAGAGCGCGCCGCGCCATAAGTGATAAGGCAATTGCTGGTGCAGGTTGTAGATGCTGAGCGCACCGGCCGCCAGCGCCAGAACCAAAAGTAGGATCAGCGAAACGCTGAGTGAACGGCGGTTCATACCGGTTTCCCCAGTGTGCTGTTCAGGATTTTACAGAAATGCATGGCGCTGAACGTCGCGCCGTAGAACCAGACGGCGGGGACAACGCTGAACTGATTTGAACGGACGAAAGGCATCGATTTCCACAGCGGCGTTTTGGCAACCGCGTCCATGATGTCAGCGCTGCCGTGATCAAAACACAGCACGCGGGCATTTTTAATGCGGGTCAGGCGCTCAACGCCTACCGACACGCTGCCCCAGAAACTGCCTTCGCCACCCCACGCGTTGGTCAGCCCGACATCGCCCATGATTTCATGGAACATGCTGCCCTGACCAAACACCAGAACATGGCGCGGGTCGATAAAGGTCATCAGCAGAACCGGTTGCTGCGCGACCGGTTTCATCAGCTCACGCGTTTTCGCAATGGCGTCGTTGTACACTCGTAAATGTTCTTCGGCGCGATCCTGCAAACCGAGCGTATCCGCCAGTTTATGCAGCGATTTGATCGCCAGCTGCATCGGCTTCGCGCTGCCATCATTGGCTTTCACACCCAGCACCGGCGCGATGGTTTCCAGCTGTTGGGTGTCCGGGCCATAACCTTGCGTTATCAGCAACAAAGAAGGTTTCAGTTGCTGGATAAGCTCCATGTTAGGCTCGGTGCGCTGGCCGACATCGATAACGCCGGGCGCCAGCGGCGGTTCCGCCACCCACAGGTTGTAATTGGGAATATCAGCAATCGCCAGCGGCATCACGCCGAGCGCAATCAGCAACTCGGTAGGTAACCATTCGAGGGTAACAATGCGGCTCAGATCAGGGCGCGAGGCAGACAGCGCTGGCAGGGAAGTCAGTAACGGGGACAGCGCCATCATCTGTAAAAGACGACGGCGCGTCAGCCCTGAATAACGTTGAATATCAGACATATCAGTAAACGAAGCTTACCGGCGCACCGCCCGCAGGATGCGGAAGAATGCCCATCGGAATACCATAAATTTGTTCGAGAACGTCACCGCGCATCATGTCTTCCGGCGCGCCCTGCGCGATCATCTCACCGCCGCGCAATGCCATCAGTTCATCGCAATAACGCGCCGCCATATTCAGATCATGCAATACCGCGATCACGGTTAAGCCTTTCTCACGGCTCAGGCGCTGGATCAACGCCAGCACATCTTTCTGATGCGCGATATCCAGCGCGGAAGTCGGTTCGTCGAGCAACAGGCAACGGCTGTCCTGTGCGACCATCATTGCCAGCCACGCACGCTGACGCTCGCCGCCCGAGAGGCTGTCGACCAGGCGCTGGGCGAACGGTTTCAGGCCCACCAGCGCAATGGCTTCTTCGACTTTTTCTTTGTCCTGATGTTTAAAACGCCCCAGCGCGCCGTGCCACGGATAGCGGCCAATCGCCACCAGTTCCTGCACCGTCATGCCTTCTGCGGCCGGAAGTTGCTGCGGCAGATACGCAACCTGACGCGCAAACGCTTTGCTGTCCCACTGGGCCAGCGGCGTTTCATTCAGATAAATCGTTCCGGACGTCGCCGGCTGATGCCGTCCCAGCATTTTTAACAACGTTGATTTCCCGGAGCCGTTATGGCCAATCAGCCCGCACACTTTTCCCTGCGGGAAAGTCAGCGACAGTGGCGCGAGCAACGTTCGCCCCGGCACTGAAAAGCTGACTTCTTGCAGGCGAAAGACGCTGTCAGGCAGCGATGAAGACGGGTGTACGTTGTTATCAGGCATAAGATTTTCTACGTGGCGTCTGGAAGTGAATTGGAAACGGGCACGACCAGCGTGCCCGGATTTAACTTCTTAAAACTTTTAGAAACGGAAGGTGGCTGTTGCCACAACCTGACGATCTGAACCCCAGTAACAGGCGTAATCGCGGTAGCAGCTGGCAACGTACTCACGATCCAGCAAGTTGTTGATGTTCACGCCCACGGAAGAACCCGGCAGGCCGAAACGACCCAGATCGTATTTCACCGTTGCATCCACCAGTGTGTATGAAGAGACATTGAATGCTTCATTCGCTTTGTCTGCATTTACACCGTTCGTTGTGTAGAAGCTGGAGCTGGCCCCGACATAACGCACACCGGAGCCTACGGTCAGGCCGCTGAGAGCCGTTTCGTGGAAGGTGTAATCCGCCCACAGAGACGCCATATTTGCCGGTACTTCAACAGGGCGTTTGCCTTCGAAAGTGGTGTCATGCGTGTACTTGGCATCAGTGTAGGTATAAGACGCCGTCACGTTAATGTTAGCGTTAATCGCAGCTTTGGCTTCGAGTTCAACACCACGCGAACGTATTTCACCAGACTGAACGCTAAAGGCAGCATCAGCAGGGTTGGCAGTCAGGTTTTTGTCTTTTGTCAGCTGGTATACCGCCGCGGTCAGGCTGATCGGACGATCGTTCGGGATGTATTTGATCCCGGCTTCGTACTGTTTGCCCATTGAAGGATCGAACGGTTTCCCTTCTTTGGTCGCGCCGGCAGTCGGTTCAAAGGATTCGCTGTAGCTGAAGTACGGAGAAATACCGTTGTCAAACAGGTAGTTCAGACCGCCGCGCCAGGTAAACTGCTCGTCGTTGATCTGCGCAGAAGTGTTCGTTGTGCGGGTAAAGGTTGAGCTTTTCGCGAAATCGTAACGACCGCCGAGGGTCAGGATCCACTTGTTCCATTCCGCCTGATCCTGCACGTACAGGCCCGTTTGTTCCTGACGGTTGAGGATCTCATACGGGAAGTACAGCGAGACATTGCCGTTACCGTACTGCGGATTGGCCAGATTCAGATTACTTGCGCTGCCGTAATCCGCATCAATATCGTTACGCATACGCATGTAATCGACGCCTGCCAGCACGGTGTGATCAACATCACCGGTACCGAATTTAGCTTGTGCCTGCGTATCAACATCAAAGTTCGCCAGCTTCTCTTTGGACTGAACATAGCTGCGCGTAATGTTGCCGTTGCCGAGGTAGCCGAAGCCGTAAACCGATTTATATTCCGTATCGAGTTTGGTGTAACGCAGGTTCTGGCGAACTGTCCAGGTATCATCAAACTGGTGCGCAAAGCTGTAACCGACCATTTTCTGATTACGGGACATGCGGTTACCCGCTTCGCCTTCGTTGAAATCTGTCGGCAGTTTATGCGCTTTACCGTTGGCGTCGTAATACGGCACAACGGTGCCTTCACGTGGCAACCATCCGTAGTAACCCGCATCCGGATCGTTCTGGAAATTGCTCAGGAAGGTGAAATCAGTTTTATCATCAGGACGCCATGAGAAAGACGGAGCAATGGAATAGCGTTTTTCTTTCGCCATTTCCTGCTGCGCATCCTGACTACGTGCCACACCGGTCAGACGGTAGGAATACACGCCCGCATCGTCGATGGCATCGCTGAAATCAAACCCGGTCTGGTACAGATTATCTGTACCCATTTTGAACTGTACTTCTTTGAGTGGTTCAGTGGTCGGGCGCTTGCTGACCATGCTGACAACGCCGCCCGGGTTGCTTTTACCGTACAAAACGGAAGACGGCCCGCGCAGCACTTCGACACGCTCAAGCATGTACGGATCCATCGACACTTCAGAATAGTTATCACCCTGAAGTTTGATACCGTCGAGATACTGGTTGGTATTCACAGAGGTGAAGCCACGGATTGCCATAGCATCGATGGTGTTGGAGCTACCACGGCTGGCGAAGACACCCGGCGTATAACCCAGCGCTTCTTTCACCGTCACAGGCTGCTTCATGTCCATTTCTTCACGGGTGACCACGGAAACAGACTGCGGGGTTTTCACCAGTGGCGTATCGGTTTTAGTCCCGGTCGCACTGTGTTTTGCCGCGATTGTTGCGGCCGGGCCCCATGCCGATTCCTGTGCGACATCAGCAGACGCAGAGCTGGTGACATTAATCGTATCTTCTTTTGCGGTTGCTGTGGTTGCTGCACCTGCGTAAAACGCGGTGGAGCCCAGAACGGCGGTAATGGTTAACGCGAGCGTCCGACGCTTAAATGCGCCTTTTTGGACTGAGTTTGAAAGCGAGCATTGAGAAGCCATTGCATTATCTCTGGAGTGGTAATGGGAATGTAAACGATAATTATTATTATGACCGTCGCATAATATGCGCATTGCGCGGGGCTCTGCAAGCCTATTTGACTCATAGATTGGCTGAATGAATAAAAAGTATCCCCATGTTAAGCATGGGTAAAAACGCCTATGAATTATACGGAATGAGTTGTGAAAGACCTGACGGGAATGTAAAACACGACGGGGAAATTTGAGTTAAGAATAACAATTAAAAAGGGCGCGATTTTCATCGCGCCCTTTAATGTACCTGAAATCAACAATTTGTTACTGGCCGGAACCGAACATGTCCTTGATCCAACCGGCAACACCGTTGCTGTCTTTCTTCTCGTCCTGCGCCTGAGGTTGCTGGCCCTGAGGCTGTTGTTGCTGCTGTTGCTGCTGAATCTGCTGCTGTTGTTGCTGCTGTTGCTGCTGCTGAACGGCAGAAACAGAAGCCTGGCACATAGCATCCGGTGAATCCGTCCACACCGGAATGGAACGCACGGTGCCACCGCCCAACATACCGCCGCCACCACACACAAAGTTACCCGCGCCGTCGATATTCATCGGGCTGATACCTTCCGGCATTTGCAGATCCAGCGGCTGAGGCGTGCCGTTTTCCAGATAGCGGCCATACAGCACCAGTGCACCGGTCGAACCCCACAGCTTAGACGGGCCGTTGTTATCGCGGCCAACCCAGGTGATTGCGACCTGATTGCCGTCGATACCGGCAAACCAGCTGTCACGCAGTTCGTTCGATGTCCCGGTTTTCGCGGCCAGATGCAGTTTCGGGAATTTGTTCGCCAGCGCGCGCGATGTCCCTTCCTGAACCACCTGCTGCATTGCGTACAATGTCAGATAAGCGGCCTGAGCAGGGATCACACGTACTGCCTGCGGGAAGCTCTGGTACAAGACCGTGCCGTCTTCCGCAATCACCGAACGCACCGCCGACAGTGGCGCTTTGTTACCGCCGCTGGCAATGGTCTGGTATTCCTGCGCCACTTCCATCGGCGTCAGCGCGATTGCACCGAGCAACATCGACGGCGTCTGGTTCAGGGATTCTTTCGGGATCCCCAAATCAATCAGCGTCTTTGTGATGTTGTCGAGACCCACCGCCATACCGAGATTAACCGTCGGGACGTTCATGGAACGCGCCAGCGCATCGACCAGCAGAACCTGACCGCGGAACTGATGATCATCGTTTTTCGGCGACCAGATCTGACCGTTCGCCAGTTTCAGGTTCAGCGGCTGGTCAGCAAGAATGGTATTCAGACGGTATTTATCCGGCTGCGACAGCGCAGTCAGATAGGTCGCTGGTTTAGCCAGAGAACCGACCTGACGGCGCGCCTGCATGGCGCGGTTGAAACCGGCAAACTGCGTTTCCGCCCCGCCGACCATCGCACGCACTTCGCCGGTATAACGGTCAACAATCACCATCGCGGTTTCGATGTCGTTCAGGCCGCTTTTCTTGCGAAGTAACGGAATGCCTTCCTCAACTGCTTTTTCCGCCGCATCCTGAGAAATCGGATCCAGCGTGGTGAAAATTTTCACCCCGGACATGTCCTGAACTTTATCGCCCAGTTTGGCCTGCAATTCCTGACGCACCATCTGCATAAACGCAGGCTGCGGTGAAATCACCCCGCCTTTGGGCTGTACGCCCAGCGGACGCGCGCTCAGCATGTCATACAATTCCTGATCGATAACTTTCTGATCGACCAGCAAACGCAGCACCAGATTACGACGTTGCAACGCCATCGCCGGGTTACGCCACGGGTTATACAGCGATGCGCCTTTCACCATACCGACCAGCAATGCCTGCTGATCGAGGCTCAGTTCGTTCACCGGACGGCCAAAGTAGTACAGGCTCGCCAGCGGGAAACCGCGGATCTGATCCGAACCGCTCTGGCCGAGATATACCTCGTTCAGATACAGCTCAAGGATGCGATCTTTGCTGTAGTCGGCGTCGAGCAAGACCGCCATCACCGCTTCGCGCGCCTTACGGCTCAGCGAGCGTTCGTTGGTCAGGAACAGGTTTTTGACCAACTGCTGGGTCAGCGTAGAGCCGCCCTGCACCGCATGACCGGCTGTCAGGTTCGCCACCACCGCACGACCGATGGAATAGAAGTTAATCCCGTCGTGCTCGTAGAAATGGCGGTCTTCCGTTGCCAGCAAGGTATCAACCAGCAAGTCCGGGAAGCCGGAACGCGGCACGAACAGGCGTTGTTCGCCGTTAGCATTGGACGCCTGCAACATGGTGATCAAACGCGGATCCAGGCGGAACAGCCCGAAATCACGCTGATTATCCAGGTTTTTAATTTCTGACAGACTGTTGCCGTCAAACATCAGACGCGCGTTAACCTGCCCTTCTTTGCCTTCCGGGAAATCGAACGGACGGCGCAGTAAATCAATATAATTTGCGTGAACGGTAAATTCGCCCGGACGGGTGATGCGCGTCACTTCGCGATATTGCGTGCCTTCCAGCAGCCCGACCATTTCAGCTTTGCTGATGGACATATCCGGCTCAAGGTTCACCTGACGACCATAAACGGCCGCCGGTAATTGCCAGACTTTACCGCCGTCGATGCGGCTGTGTATTTCACGGTTCAGATAGACCGCGTAAATGCCCAGCAGAATGGCAAAGACGATGAACAGCTTGACCAGCAGCCAGAAAATACGGCGTTTCAGGCTCTTCTTGCCGCCTTTTTTCGCTTTACGCGGCGGTGCTTTGCGGCTCATGCGAGATCCCCGTTCTTCTTCGTAATCATCTTCATCCTC
This sequence comes from Rahnella sp. BIGb0603, assembly GCF_024808755.1. Classification (NCBI taxonomy): domain Bacteria; kingdom Pseudomonadati; phylum Pseudomonadota; class Gammaproteobacteria; order Enterobacterales; family Yersiniaceae; genus Rahnella; species Rahnella sp. BIGb0603. The sequence goes on from NZ_JANUEX010000004.1 coordinate 187,652, forward strand.
ATACTCGTCATCGAGTTCCTCTTCTTCGTATTCGTCGTAGTCGTCATCCCGACGGCTGCGGCGAACCGGACGAGTCCGCGCAGGCTTGCGCCCGGCGGGTTTACCTTTACGGCCAATTGGCTCGCGATCATCGCCAGACATTAGTCATTCTCCCCACGTACTGCTGTGTTCGTCATAAAGTTATTCTGCATAATGATTCTGTTTAGCTGAGTCATTTTCATATTCGATTCAAACGGATACTTTTTTATCCCGCAACGCGGGCAGCAAGGCGCTTACTCTGTGCCCGGCTTTGGTTAACTTCCAGAAGAAAGGTCTGAAAAAAAGCGACCTTTCCTGAACAATTTCGTCGCCACGCTTATTGCGCGGAATACTTCTTCGTTCGCCGCGTCGGCGCTGCTTCAGCCGGGTTGTCAGGCCACGGATGTTTCGGGTAGCGCCCTTTCATTTCTTTCTGCACTTCGCGGTACGAGCCCTGCCAGAACGCCGCGAGATCGGCGGTAATTTGCAAAGGCCGCTGCGCCGGAGACAGTAATTCCAGCACCACGGTCACGCGCCCTTCGGCAAGTTCAGGGCTGCGTTCTTCGCCAAACATTTCCTGCATCCGCACCGAAAGCGCCGGTGGCTGGTCTGCATGATAGCGGATCGGCAGGCGACTGCCAGTCGGGACGGTGTAATGCGTCGGTAAAGCGGCGTCAAGACGCTGACGCTGTTTCCAGTCACAAAGCCTTAATAAGGCATCATACAAATCAACCTGTTGCAGCGATTTTAACGAACGCACGCCCTGTAAAGAAGGCTGTAACCAGCTTTCCAGCCCGCCGAGCAGGGCCTCGTCGTCCATCGCTGGCCAGTCATCTTCCGGCAACCATTTGGCCGCACAAGTCAGGCGCAGGCGCAATTGTTCGGCGGCCACCGACCAGGTCAGCGCCTGCAAACCCTGCGTGCGGATCCAGTCGATCAGCGCCTGTTGCAGCTCGCCATCTTCCGGCTTCGCCAGCGGATTCGCTTTCAGCACCAGACGCCCGATTTGCCAGCGCCGCCACGCGCGCAGCGTACCTTTTTCTTCATCCCATTCGACCGCCGTCTGCTCTTTCACGACGTCCGGCAACCGCGCAGGCAGTTGTGTGATATCGAGCGAAATCGCCAGCAAAATTCGGGCGTCCGGGCTGTTGTTGCCCTGTAATAATTGCGGCGCAACCAGCCACGGCGCGCGGGTTAATCCGTCGTCCTGTGGCAAAGACGCGCCCAGCCCGTTCGCCAGCAGATAACGGCCATCTTCGCCGCGCCGCTGGGCGATACGGTCGCTGAAGGCCCGCGCCAGCAGCCACGGCGCGAGCGAGGCATCCGCGTCACCGCTTTTCGCACCGGTACGCTGCACCAGCTGTTTTGCCCGCCGCTGCCAGTTGCCCTGCGGACGGCTGAACCAGTAATCAATATCCGGCAATCCGCCGCGTGGTGGTTCTTCGAGCATGGCCGCCAGCAGCGCCGCCGTCGCCAGCGCGTCCGGGCTTTGCTGCGCCGAAGAAATCAACATCGCTGCCAGCCGTGGCTCGCAGCCGAGTTGCGCCATGCGCTGTCCGGCAGCGGTAAGTTTGCCCTGCGCGTCGGTCGCGCCAAGCTGATGTAAAAGGTGTTTTGCCGCCGACAACGCCGCCGCGGGTGGTGCATCGAGCCACTGAAGCTGGGCCGGATCCTGACAACCCCACTGCAACAACTCCAGCCAGAAACTGCTCAGATCGCTTTGCAGGATTTCCGCTTCGGCCTGCGCACTGGCGCGTTCCGCCTGCTCTTTGCTAAACAGATGCCAGCACAATCCCGGCTCCAGACGCCCTGCGCGGCCTGCGCGCTGGGTCATCGACGCCTGACTGATACGCTGCGTAACGAGACGCGTCAGGCCGCTGCGCGGCTCGAACTGCGCGCTGCGCTCCAGACCGCTGTCGACCACCAGCCGGATACCTTCAATGGTCAGGCTGGTTTCCGCAATATTGGTCGCCAGCACGATTTTGCGACGTCCGGCGGGTGAAGGCTGAATGGCTTTTTGCTGCTGTTCTAAAGAGAGCGCGCCGTACAGCGGGCAGAGATCGACATCGTCTGCCACCTTGCCCGAAAGCAGATTTTGCACGCGGGTAATTTCGGAAACGCCGGGCAAAAACAGCAGCATCGAGCCGTGATTTTCACTCATCAGGCGGCTGACCACGCGGGAAACGCCTTCGTCCAGCCTTTCGTGAGTGGCGAGGGAAAGATACTGACGGTCAACCGGAAAACTGCGGCCTTCGGAGACGATCACCGGCGCATCAGGCAGCAGCGGCGATAAACGCAGGTTGTCGAGCGTCGCGGACATGATCAGCAGTTTCAGATCATCGCGCAGCGCATTTTGCACGTCGAGCAGCAGCGCCAGCGCCAGATCGGCCTGCAAACTGCGCTCATGGAATTCATCGAGGATCACCAGCGAAACACCGGTCAGTTCAGGATCTGCCTGCACCATGCGGGTGAGAATGCCTTCGGTCACGACTTCAAGCCGCGTCGCCGCGCTGGTTTTGCTTTCGGCGCGCATACGGTAACCGACAGTCTGCCCCGGCGTTTCGCCCAACTGCTGCGCCAGACGGAAAGCGACATTTTTCGCCGCCAGACGACGCGGCTCCAGCAACAGGATTTTCCCCGGCAGATTGCTCTGTTTGAGCAATTGCAACGGCAGCCAGGTCGATTTACCGGCACCGGTCGGCGCGAGCAGTAACACTTGTGGTGCCTGCTTAAGGGCGATTAAAAGCGGTTCAAGTACGGCGCTGACCGGCAAAGAAGACAATGAATTCTCCATGAGAGTTAACTTTAAACGGCGGGCATTGTAGCATTTAGCGCCAGATCCGGTATGTCGTGATTTTTTTAAACCAGGAATGAATATGTCTGCCGAGCGCCGCTTGTTTTTCGCCTTAGCGTTACCTGCAAAGTTACAAAAGCAGGTCATCAAATGGCGTGCCGATAACTTTCCGCAGGACACCGGCCGCCCCGTCGCGGCGGCGAACCTGCACATTACGCTGGCGTTTCTGGGCGAAATCAGTGAACTCAAAGCGGATGCGCTGACCCGCATCGCCGGGCGCATTCAGGCGCATAAATTCAGCCTGTGTCTGGACGATATCGGCCACTGGCCGGGTTCCGGCGTGGTCTGGATAGGCACGAAGCGCGCGCCCAATGCGCTGCTGCAACTGGCTTCGGTGCTGCGCTCTCACGCCGCGCGTAACGGCTGCCATCAGAGTACGCTGCCGTTTCATCCGCACGTGTCGTTGTACCGCAGCGCCACGCGGCCGGTGGCGATCCCACCCGCCACCCCCAACTGGCAACTGGACGCCGAAGGATTCAGTCTTTACGAATCGACTTACGAACGCGGGCGTACCCGTTACTGCTGCCTGCAAAGCTGGCCTCTGGCTGACATTCCGGCCATCTGAACCTCTTTCATACGGAAACTCTCATGCATTTCGAGCCAGCGCTTCAACCCGCTACCCTGATCAAACGTTACAAACGTTTTCTCGCTGACGTCATCACCCCCGATGGCCGTGAACTTACGCTGCACTGCGCCAACACCGGCGCAATGACCGGTTGCGCTACGCCGGGCGATACCGTCTGGTATTCCACCTCAGATAACGCCAAACGTAAATATGCCCACAGCTGGGAGTTGACCGAAACGCAGCGACATCACTGGATTTGCGTGAATACGCTGCGGGCAAATCAGCTGGTGCGCGAGGCAATAGAAGCCGGTCGCATACCGGAATTATCCGGTTACAGTAATTTATCGGCGGAAGTAAAATACGGCACCGAAAATAGCCGTATAGACTTGATGTTACAGGCAGAAAATCAACCTGACTGCTATATTGAAGTGAAATCTGTCACGCTGCTGCACGAAGGTCAGGGATTCTTCCCGGATGCAGTCACGCTGCGCGGCCAGAAGCATTTGCGCGAGTTACAGTCGATGGCAGAACAGGGGCAGCGAGCAGTACTTTTCTTCGCTGTTTTACATTCAGGCATTGAAAGCGTGTCTGCTGCACACCATATTGATCCCCGTTACACAGAATTGCTGACGCAGGTTCAGAAAAATGGTGTAGAAGTGATGTGCTACGGTGCCGCACTTTCTGCTGAGGGCATCCGCCTCACAGAACGTTTACCGCTGGTCACGAAATCGCTAAACGGATAAACCCAGTTCGGATAACCCTGTTATTAGCCGTCGGCGGCATAAAAAACAGGTCGCGAATACGCTTTTCCTCACAGGCTTGTCAAGCACCTGTCAGGAATAATTGCCAACCTCGTTGCCTTCTGTTATTTATAGCGGCCTGATTTTTTCCCCCGTTGGGGATCGAAATGTTCGAAGCCTCTCATTTGCAGACAATCTGTAAACGTTAAGGTGGATGAACATAGTGCGTGTTATGTAGGAGAAGCATCATGCAAGAAGGCCAAACCCGTAAGACGTCGTCCTTGAGCATTCTCGCTATCGCTGGGGTGCAGCCGTATCAAGAGAAGCCGGGCGAAGAGTACATGAACGACGCTCAGCTGGCTCACTTCAAAAAGATTCTTGAAGCATGGCGCAATCAGCTCAGGGATGAAGTAGATCGTACCGTTACACACATGCAGGATGAAGCTGCAAACTTCCCTGATCCGGTCGACCGTGCCGCTCAGGAAGAAGAATTCAGCCTCGAACTGCGTAACCGTGACCGGGAACGTAAGCTGATCAAAAAGATTGAAAAAACACTGAAAAAAGTGGAAGACGAGGATTTCGGTTATTGCGATTCCTGTGGCGTTGAGATTGGCATCCGCCGTCTTGAAGCACGTCCGACCGCTGATTTGTGTATCGACTGTAAGACTCTGGCAGAAATCCGCGAAAAGCAGATGGCTGGCTAAGTCCCGGGTTCCACGCGGTGCGTCATGCACCGCGTTCCCTTTAAAAGCACGACCCCATTCTTATGCCACAAAATCAATATACGGGCCGTTTCGCGCCTTCACCTTCCGGTGACCTCCATTTCGGTTCGCTGATTGCCGCACTCGGCAGTTATCTGCATGCACGCGCCCAAAACGGCCAGTGGCTGGTTCGCATTGACGATATCGATCCGCCGCGTGAAATTCCTGGTTCTGCTGACCGCATTCTGGCCACGCTTGAACGCTATGGTCTGGAATGGGACGGTGACGTCGTCTGGCAATCCAAACGTCATGACGCCTACCGCGAAGTGCTGGACTGGCTGTATCAGCAACAAAAAAGCTATTACTGCACCTGTACCCGCCAGCGCATTACGCAAAGCGGCGGCTTTTACGACGGTCACTGCCGAGGCCTGAATTTAGGTGCAGAAAACGCGGCAATTCGCCTGCATCAGACCTTACCGGTTTATGGTTTTGATGATGATTTTCAGGGGCATTTACAGGCCGAAAGCCAGCTGGCCGAAGAAGATTTTATTATCCGCCGCCGCGACGGGCTGTTTGCCTACAATCTGGCGGTGGTCGTTGATGACCATTTTCAGGGCGTGAATCATATTGTGCGCGGAGCCGATCTCATCGAGCCGACCGTGCGCCAGATTTCGCTTTACCGGCATCTGGGCTATCCGCAACCGGGATATCTGCATTTGCCGCTGGCACTGAATGAAAATGGCGACAAGCTTTCCAAACAAAATCATGCACCGGCGCTGCCTGAAGGCGATCCGCGGCCGGTAATCATTAACGCACTGAAATTTTTAGGCCAAACGCTGCCGGAAAACTGGCAGGATTACACTTTGCCTTTATTATTACGCTGGGCGACAACGCACTGGACGCCCTCTGAGATACCGCGTCAGGGCGCTTAATCACCGCTGAACTGACATCGGCATTCTCAAAGAGGCTATCGTGAGCTATGATTAGCCGCTGTTTTTGCGTCACGCCAATTTTTTCAGTCACTATCGAGGTGTACCATTTTTACCCGAGTAGCCAATTTTTGCCGTAAGGTGCTGGTCCGTGAAGATAAAGTCGTTCGTGAAGAAAAGGCTGTTCATGACGAAGCCGCACTTCATGGAGAAGTTAATCGTGAGGACAATTCCCGTCGCGATCCGTCTCCTGTGGCTGAAAACACTGTGAAGGCAAACCATCCTGAACGTCGTGACAACGAGCAACGCCGCGAAAACCGTGGCCGTCGGGATGACAACGCAAACCGGGGCGACCGTCGTAATAACAACAACCGTCGCTCAGCGCCTTATCAGCCGCGTGGCGAACGTAACGACAATCGCGGTGAACGTACCGACAACCGTGGCGAACGCAGCGAACAGCGTGCTCCGCGTACCGAGCACGTCCAGAAACCGCGCCCGTCATTTGATTACGCGGGCGAAACCCGTGCGATGACCATCATTCCCCGTGATGAGCATAATATTTCCCGCCGTGACATCAGCGAAAACGCCCTGAAAGTTCTGTACCGACTGAACAAGTCTGGCTATGAAGCCTTCCTGGTGGGCGGTGGCGTGCGCGATTTGCTGCTGGATAAAAAGCCAAAAGATTTCGATATCACGACCAATGCAACGCCTGACCAGGTGCGCAAACTTTTCCGTAACTGCCGTCTGGTTGGCCGCCGTTTCCGTCTGGCCCATGTGATGTTCGGCCCGGAAATCATCGAGGTCGCCACGTTCCGTGGTCACCACGAACAGTACGAAGAAACCGACGATAAAAACGTTTCCCAGCAGGCCCAGAACGGCATGCTGCTGCGCGATAACATCTTCGGCACGATTGAAGACGATGCTCAGCGCCGCGACTTCACCATCAACAGCCTGTATTACGGCGTGGCTGATTTCACCGTCCGCGATTACACCGGCGGCCTGCGTGATCTGGAAAACGGCATCATCCGCCTGATTGGTGATCCGGAAACCCGCTACCGCGAAGACCCGGTGCGTATGCTGCGTGCGGTGCGTTTCGCTGCAAAACTCGACATGAAGATCAGCCCGGAAACCGCTGAGCCGATCCCACGTCTGGCGACCCTGTTACAGGAAATTCCGCCTGCGCGTCTGTTTGAAGAATCGCTGAAGTTGCTGCAAGCCGGCTACGGTTATGCCACGTACAAAAAACTGTGTGAATACCAGCTGTTCCAGCCACTGTTCCCGCTGATTGCCCGCCAGTTTACTGAGCATGGCGACAGCCCGATGGAACATATTCTGTTGCAGGTTCTGAAAAATACCGACTACCGTTTGCAAAACGATCAGCGCGTCAATCCGGCGTTCCTGTTTGCGGCAATGTTGTGGTATCCGGTGATTGAACATGCACAGAAACTGGCGCAGGAAGGCGGTCTGACGTATTACGACGCCTTCGCGCTGGCCATGAACGACGTGCTCGACGAACAATGTCGCACGCTGGCAATTCCAAAACGTATTACCACGCTGGTGCGTGACATCTGGGCATTGCAGCTGCGTCTGTCCCGCCGTCAGGGCAAACGTGCGCACAAGCTGATGGAACATCCTAAGTTCCGCGCCGCTTACGATTTACTGGTTCTGCGCGCTGAAGTTGAACAGCATCGCGAACTGCAAAGTCTGGCGCAGTGGTGGGGTGAATTCCAGGAAGCCACACCGGCCTCGCAGAAAGCCATGCTCGGTACGCTCGGTGACGACGCAACGCCTGCGCGCCGCGCACGGACACGTCGTCCGCGTAAACGTGCTCCCCGCAAGGACGGCGGTCAATGATCCGCGTTTACCTGGCTCTGGGAAGCAATCTCTCACGACCTCTCGACCAGGTAAATTGCGCGCTGGAGGCGCTGGCACATTTGCCGCGCACCCGTTTTGTCGCTGTCTCTCCGTTTTACCGCAGCAAACCGCTGGGGCCGCAGGATCAGCCTGATTATCTGAACGCCGTGGTGTCGCTCGATACGTTGTTACCACCGGAAGAGCTGCTCGATTGCACGCAAGCCATCGAGCAAAATCAGGGACGTGTCCGCAAAGCCGAACGCTGGGGTCCGCGGACATTAGATCTGGATATGCTGTGTTATGGCGATCGGGTGATCGAGACTGAACGTCTGACCGTGCCGCATTATCATATGAAAAACCGCGAGTTTATGCTTTACCCGCTGGCGGATCTGGCACCGGATCTGGTGTTCCCGGATGGCGAAACGTTGCAAAGCGTATTGGATCGCGTTCCGCTGAATGGCCTGAAAAAATGGTAAGCCGCTCAGCGACTTACCCGCACCTGTAATCCCCCTTCTGCTTTGTTCTGGTACTCCACCCGCAAGTGATGTAACTGTGCGATCCTCTGTACGATCGAAATGCCCAGACCGCTGCCGGTTTGCTCCTGGCCTGGTGGCCGGTAAAAGCGTTCGCCCAGCCGCGCCAGATGTTCTTCCGAGATCCCCGGCCCCTGATCTTCTACCGTTAATCCCTGCGCATTCAGCGTGACCGACACAGTGGTTCCCGCCGGAGAATAACGAATCGCGTTATCCAGCAGATTACGCACCATCAGCGAAAGGAGAAGAGATTGCCCGCGCATTTGCGGCGGCGTTCCCTGCTCTTCAAAACGTAATTCGATGCCTTTGCTGTGCGCGCGATAATCCTGCTCAGCGAGATTTTGTGCCAGCAGCGAAGGCCAGTCGATGATCTCCAGTTCTTCAGGTTCTGAAAAACTTTCCAGCCGCGAAAGCGTCAGCAGCTGATCCACCAGCCGCGTGGCGCGATCGATACTGGTGGTCAGGTTTTCCAGCGCATGTTCACGCATTTCAGTGTCGTCGCCGGACAGCTGTACCACTTCGGTTTGCACGCGCAATGCCGCCAGCGGGCTGCGTAATTCATGCGCGGCATCGGAAGTAAACCGGCGTTCGCGGACCAGCATTTCACTGGTACGGTCGAACAGAGAATTCAGCGCGTTTGCCAGCGGAAGGACTTCACCGGGCAGACGGTCTGTGACAATCGGCGTGGCATCTTCCGGCGATCGCTGACGCAGCCCCTCTGCCACCCGGCGTAGCGGGCGGAGTTCCAGCGTCACCATCACAATCAGCGCCAGCAGCAATACCGGCAATGAAGCCAGCCACGGCGTCAGTTGCCCGCTGACTAAACTCCAGGCCATATCATTGCGGTAGTCGTATTCCTGACCGACAGCCACGCGATATTGCCCGTCCGGCGACGTCAGCCAGACCATACGCCAGTCGTCGTGGTCGCCTTTAATCTCGTCATCTTTAAAGCCCTGCGTGTTGCCGTCGAAGCGGATACGTTTGCCGTTTTCGCCGTCGTTGAGCAGCATGTCGCCCTGCTGATTGAAAATCGCAAACGTCAGCGCATCGTCATCGGTGTGGCCGCGCGAGCCTTTTCGTACCATCTTTTTGGTGTCCGGCAGCTCGGCGTCTTTTTGCATATTCAACCGGTCGCCCAGCCCGGTAGCGGCCAGACGTTTGGCAAACAACATCTGTTGGGTATCAAACACTTCGTTGATGTGTTTGCGGGTCTGGTGCCACGCCACGCCGCTGGCAATCAGCCACGTCAGTAGTGCCAGCACGGTAAACAGCAGGATCAGCCGGAGGCGCAAACTCAGGTTTTTCAGCTCCTTCACGCGCTCTCCCCGGATGAAACATCGCCCAGCGTATATCCCACACCGTGAACGGTGCGGATGAAGCTTTTGCCGAGTTTGCTGCGAAGATGGTGGATATGCACTTCAACCGCGTTGCTGCTGACTTCATCGTCCCAGTTGTACAGTTTTTCCTGAATCAGGGTGCGCGCCAGCACGCGGCCTTTGTTATTGAGAAACAGTTCCAGCACCGCGACTTCACGCGGCGTGAGCGTGACGGTTTCGCCGTTGAGCGTTACACTTCGGGCGGCCGGATCGAATTCCACTGCGCCGTGCGTCACTTTCGGCGTAACCACGCCATGACGGCGGCGGATCAGCGCCTGTAAACGCGCGGCCACTTCCACCAGCGCAAACGGCTTACACAGATAATCATCCGCACCGGCCTGCAATCCGCCGACGCGCTGTTCAAGCGCATCGCGCGCCGTGAGGATGAGTACCGGCGTGTCGAGACCGGCCTTGCGCCATTCACGCAGCAGCTCCATGCCGTCCATTCCCGGCAGGCTTAAATCGAGGATCACCGCATCGTAAGGCGCGCTGTCGAGCGCGGCCTTACCGGTCAGCCCGTCGGTAAACCAGTCGAGCGTAAACCCCAGTTTTGTCAGCCCGGCTTTGATGCCGTCGCCAATCATTTTGTCGTCTTCAACCAATAGAATTCGCATGGTTCCCTCCGTTTTTTTCATTATAGGCGAAGCTTCTTAATCACTTCTTAAGACCTGAATCATAGAGTCCGTTGCTGATCTTGCTGTCTGCATTTCGGCTCATACAGTAGAATACTGGCATCATATTCATCCGATGAATTATTCAAAGGAAAGTGTTCATGAAACCAACAACGCTGAGCCAGCTTCGCCAATGGAAGCAGGAAAAACACAAATTTGCGACCATTACCGCGTATGACGCCAGTTTCGCGCAATTGTTTGCCGAACAGGGTATCAGCGTGATGCTGATCGGTGACTCACTGGGCATGGTCGTTCAGGGGCAGGATTCCACCCTGCCGGTGACGGTTGAGGAAATTGCTTACCACACGCGCTGCGTGCGCCGTGGCGCGCCTCAGGCTTTATTGCTGGCAGACCTGCCGTTCATGAGTTACGCCACACCGGAACAGGCGTTTGAAAGCGCGGCAATCCTGATGCGTGCCGGCGGCAATATGGTGAAACTCGAAGGCGGCAGCTGGCTGTGCGATACAGTTAAAATGCTGACCGAGCGCGCCGTGCCGGTGTGCGGCCATCTCGGGCTGACGCCGCAATCCGTGAACATTTTTGGTGGTTACAAAGTGCAGGGGCGCGACGAAGTAGCCGCAAACCAGCTCATCAAAGATGCGATGATGCTCGAAGAAGCCGGGGCGCAGCTGCTGGTGCTGGAATGTGTACCCGTTGAACTGGCGCGCCGCGTGACCGAAGAACTGAGCATCCCGGTGATCGGCATTGGTGCCGGTAACGTGACCGACGGACAGATTCTGGTGATGCATGACGCGTTCGGCATTACCGGCGGCCATACGCCAAAATTTGCCAAAGACTTCCTCACAGAAGCGGGCGATATCCGCACCGCGGTGCGTTTGTATGTCGATCAGGTCGCGCAGGGCGTGTATCCGGGCGAAGAGCATTCCTTTAAATAATCGGGAGAAGAAGTGTGCTGATAATTGACAGCGTGGCGCTGCTGCGTCGCGAGATCCGTGATTTTCGTAAAAATAACAAACGCATCGCGCTGGTGCCGACAATGGGCAACCTGCACGAAGGCCATATGACGCTGGTGGAAGAAGCCAAAGCGCGTGGCGACGTGGTAGTGGTGAGTATTTTCGTCAACCCGATGCAGTTTGAGCGAGCGGATGATCTTGAACGTTATCCGCGCACGTTGCAGGAAGACTGCGAAAAGCTGAACAAACGCGGCGTGGATCTGGTATTTGCTCCGTCTCCGGCGGAGGTTTATCCGAAAGGCCTGACAACGCAGACGCAGGTCGATGTACCGGTGATTTCTACCATTCTGGAAGGCGCGAGCCGTCCGGGGCATTTTCGTGGCGTCTCTACCATCGTCAGCAAATTGTTCAATCTGGTGCAGCCGCAGGTAGCCTGTTTCGGCCAGAAAGACTTCCAGCAACTGGCGCTGCTGCGCACGATGGTTGAAGACATGGGCTACGACATTGAAATTATTGGCGTACCGATTGTCCGCGCCAAAGACGGTCTGGCACTGAGTTCGCGCAATGGTTATCTGACCCCGGAAGAGCGTAAAATAGCGCCACAGCTGAACAAGATCATGACCGCGCTGGCGGAGCGTCTAAGCCAGGGCGAGCGTCACGTTGAAGAGATGTTGCAGGAAACCGCGCAACAGCTGCGTGAAGCCGGATTTACGCCTGATGAGTTGTTTATTCGTGATGCCAAAACCTTGCAGGAATTGTCCGTCGACAGCACATCTGCGGTGATCCTGATGGCGGCATGGTTAGGGAAAGCCCGGCTGATTGATAATCAAGAGGTTGATCTGACGCAGTAGACAGCGCAGCTCAAATCGGCAACTATGTTGGCCGCCGGAAATATCGGAATTTTATTATCTCCGCCCGGTGGGTTCCCTGATTTTTTACGCAAGTAAGGTATATGTGATGATCCGCACTATGCTGCAAGGCAAACTGCACCGGGTTCACGTGACTCAGGCAGATTTGCACTACGAAGGTTCCTGCGCCATCGACCAGGACTTTCTCGATGCTTCAGGCATTTTAGAATACGAAGCGATTGATATTTATAACGTTGATAACGGTCAGCGTTTCTCAACTTACGCCATCGCGGCAGAACGCGGTTCGCGTATTATTTCGGTTAACGGCGCTGCGGCGCGCTGCGCCTGTGTCGGCGATCTGCTGATCATCTGCTCTTACGTGCAGATGTCTGACGCTGATGCCCGCCAGCACAAACCGAAAGTGGCTTATTTTGAAGGTGAGAACCAGCTAAAACGCACCGCGAAAGCCGTGCCGGTTCAGGTGGCTTGATTCTCTGAGCAACACATAAAGAATTATAAAAAATCTGAATCCCCCCAATCATTCGAGTTGCATCACAAAAGGCTTTAGCCTTTTGAACAGCGCTTGCGCTGGCCCCTATGGGGCGAGGCTCTGCCGAGTAACGCGGCAATTGAGTGAATCCCCGGGAGCATACATAAGTATGTGACCGGGGTTCACGAGGGCAGCCAACGCAGAAGCGGCCCGAAAGATGAAGGGGATTAACTTCTCAGACCGCGTCCGCGTTCAATCAGATACCACGCCAGCAGATAAAATACCGCGATAAACGCCACCAGCACGCTCATCGTGAAGATCAGCGGAACGTCACTGACGCCAAGGAATCCGTAGCGGAAACCGCTGATCATGTAGACGATCGGGTTCAGCTTGGAAATCGCCTGCCAGATTGGTGGCAGCAACGACAGCGAGTAAAACACGCCGCCCAGATACGTCAGCGGAGTCAGCACGAACGTCGGGATCAGGCTGATATCATCAAACGTGGTGGCAAACACCGCATTCAGCAAACCGCCCAGCGAGAACAGGATCGCGGTCAGCAGCAGTGTCAGCGCAATCACCCACCAGGAATGGATCACCAGCGGCACGAAGAACAACGAAATCGCCGTGACCAGAATCCCCACGCAAATCCCACGCGCCACGCCACCGCCGACATAACCGGCGATCACCACGTGCGTTGGCACCGGTGCAACCAGCAGCTCTTCAATATTGCGCTGGAATTTCGCGCTGAAGAAAGACGAAGCCACGTTAGCGTAAGAGTTGGTGATTACCGCCATCATGATCAGGCCCGGCACGATGAACTGCATGTAAGTAAAACCATGCATGCTACCGATTTGCGAACCGATCAGATTGCCGAAAATGATGAAATAAAGTGTCATGGTGATCACCGGTGGAACCAGCGTTTGGATCCAGATCCGGCCAAACCGGTTGATCTCTTTCATCCAGATACTTTTGAGTGCTACCCAATACAGTTGCGACATTATTTCTTTTCCCCGCTGCCGTTCACCAGCGTGACAAACAGCTCTTCCAGACGGTTAGCTTTGTTACGCATACTTAATACCTGTACGCCCTGCTTGCTCAGCTGGCTGAACAGGGAATTCAGGCCTTGTTCACGCATGACTTCAACTTCCAGCGTCGACGTATCTGTCAGCTGGCTGCGGTAGCCTTCAAGTACCGGCAGCGGGCTTTTCGCCCCTAAATCCAGAATGAAGGTTTCGGATTTGAGCTTGGACAACAGCGCTTTCATGCTGGTGTTTTCCACCAGTTCACCGCCCTGAATGATGCCGATATTGCGGCACAGCATTTCGGCTTCTTCCAGATAATGCGTGGTCAGAATAATGGTCGTGCCCTGTGCATTCAGCTCTTTCAGGAAACCCCACATCGAGCGACGTAGTTCGATATCTACCCCGGCGGTCGGTTCGTCGAGGATCAGCAGTTTCGGTTCATGCATCAGCGCGCGGGCAATCATCAGACGACGCTTCATGCCACCTGAAAGCATGCGGGAACGCTCATTACGCTTGCCCCAAAGATCCAGTTGGGTCAGATATTTTTCGGCACGTTGAAGCGCCAGCGGACGCGGCACGCCGTAGTAACCGGCCTGGTTGACGACAACCTGCATCACAGTTTCAAACGGATTGAAGTTGAATTCCTGCGGCACCAGCCCGAGCTGACGCTTGGCGTTGACGATATCTTTGTCGATGTCGTAACCGAACACCTGAACTTTACCGGCAGTTTTGTTCACCAGTGAGCTGATGATGCCGATGGTCGTCGATTTACCCGCACCGTTCGGCCCCAGCAGGGCATAAAAATCGCCGGCTTCGACGCGCAGATCGATACCGCGCAAAGCCTGTACACCACCGGCGTAAGTTTTGGTTAACTTTTCCAGTTCCAATGCATAATTCATAAAGGAAGCGTACCTTGTTGTGAAAACCCTGTTGTAGGAATGCGTAAAAGGAGATGTTGAATCGGTTTTAAAAGACGGAGCATTGCCCTATATTACTCCATCGCTGTTGGCTCGTTACAGGCTATTAACCTCAATGAATGATATAGAAAAGCTCATCAGTAATAATGCCAACTGGTCCAAGACCATGATCGACGAAGATCCTGGCTTCTTTGAACGACTTTCCCAATCTCAAAAACCCCGTTTTCTGTGGATCGGTTGCTCCGACAGTCGCGTTCCCGCTGAGCAATTGACCGGGCTTGAACCGGGCGAACTGTTTGTTCACCGTAACGTCGCCAATCTGGTTATCCATACTGATCTCAACTGCCTGTCCGTTGTGCAATATGCTATCGACGTACTGGAAGTGGAACACGTCATCATTTGCGGTCACTACGGTTGCGGTGGCGTACAGGCAGCGGTTGAAAACCCTGAACTGGGTTTGATTAATAACTGGTTATTGCATATCCGGGACATCTGGTACAAACACAGTTCCCTGCTGGGCGAACTGTCACCAAATCAGCGTCTCGATAAATTGTGTGAGCTGAACGTCGTGGAACAGGTTTACAACCTCGGCCACTCCACCGTAATGCAATCAGCCTGGAAACGCGGCCAGAAAGTCACCCTGCACGGCTGGGTTTACGGCATTCAGGACGGACGACTGCGCAATCTCGAAGTCGACGCCACCAGCCGCGAAACGCTGGAACAGCGCTACCGTCAGGGCGTCTCCGCCTTACTGAACGGCAACCCGCAATAACAAGCCGCCCCACTCTACAGAAAATTAAAAAACAAAAGGCACAAAAATGTGCCTTTTTTATCATTTATTTTTCCTGCACTTATAACGCGATCACTATAAATCAATGAGTTATATGCGGTGTAAGCAGCTACAAGCCCTATAAAGATGCTTAGGTGTGGACACTATGTGGACACTCCAGCCCCGCTTTTCCCCTCAGTGGATTGAAGAAAATCGCGTCCTGCAGGAAGTCCGGAGCAAAGTGAGCATAGACCATTGTCTGGTTAATATTCGCGTGTCCGAGAATTCTTTGCAGGGTGATTATGTTCCCGCCGTTCATCATGAAATGTGTCGCAAACGTATGTCGCAGCACATGCAATGATTGCCCTTTCGGTAAGTCTGGCTTCACCGATTTCAATAGCAGCCGGAAGGTCAAATAATCGGCATCAGGAAAAAGTAATCCAGACTTCTGATTTTTGACTGCCTTACATACCTCATCTGAGATCGGGACTGTTCTAGGTTTGCCGTTTTTGGTGTTAAGAAAAGTCACTCGGTTATTAATGACATTCTCCACCTTCAAACTGCTTATTTCTCCCCAACGGCCACCAGTGCTCAAACTCAGGATCGCAATCCGCTTATTGTCCCCTTCCAAAACAGACAGCAACTTCTCAATTTCATCAGCAGACATAAAAGTCATGGATGATAGCTGACCTTTTAGCAACGTTACTCCATGCAACGGATTTTCAGCGTGGAATAAACCGGCTTCGTTCAGGTAAGTAAACAGGCCACTCAGCAACATCAAATTGCGGTTTACCGTCGTTGCCTTAACGCCCTTCGCCAATCTTAATGACTTAAATTTTGTAATAGCCAGGCTATCGATTTGAAAAGAACACGGGTCATCCATCAGGTTGCAGATGAATTCCAGTTTGGCTTTGTCGAGCTTGCCGTGTTTCACGTTCTGTCCGTGATAGAGCCACCACAGTTCTATCAGCTCGGATAACGGTCGTTTGTCTGCCGGTTTAGATAGCCATTCTTTGTCGTGATAATTCACCGCTACATATTTTTCGTAGGCGGCTGCTTCATGTTTTTTGTCGAACCTACGCCGGAAGCGCTTTCCGTTGCGCCCCTGCGGTCTGATGTCCACTTCATAACGACCATCATCGAGCTTCTTAATCGACATATTGAAGCCCTCCGGAATCGTGGGTACTGCAAAGACTCAGTGAATCTATAAAACGTAAAAAGTCGAAATGTAGCGTTAACCAGTCTTTTTGTCGGAGTGGGACGACGTTGTTTCGTCCTGCCCAAAGTGTGCGAGAACCGGCGCGATCTGTCCGGCTTCTGGGGAAATTTGATCAGTCATGAACCACATTGTGTATTTTGTGAACTTTGGATGCGCCAAAATTTTCATAGTGACGTCCGTCGGGGGAACAGATCTCCCGCTTTCGTAGTATGTCAAAGAACTGTATGGAACCCCTGTTAACTCCGCAAATTGCTTACGGTTAATCCTTTCGGATTCTCTGATGAGTCCAATCTTCTCTGCTATCGAGCTTGACATGTTTTCAAGATCCTCTAATAATTAGATGTACACGATATTTGAATTCAACATTATCTAAACATCTGTAAGTGTCGTTAAGCGACTATAAGCAGTTGTCGAGATCTGGGAAAGGTTAGCAGATGAGCAAACAAATCGTAAGTGTGTCGGATGTACTGCCTTATACGGAATTTGCCAAATCAATTGGCAAAACTCCCGCTGCCGTTAAGGCAATGATTGAGGCTGGCAAACTGCCGGTAGTCGAAATGCGTAACCCTGAAAATCCTACGGCTCGAGCAGAGAATTGGATCTACATTCCAGCATGGAATGCAGGCATGAAATTAGCTTTTGAAAAGCGTCCAAAAGAGATTCGCGACGGATGGCTAATGTGGCTTGGCTTGGGCGAGCCGAAGTAATACTTCGTTAGATTGATATTTAAGTTGGAGGAAAGCATGGCTAAAAATATTGGTTCCACAATTCAGGACAGTTTACTTTTTTTAGATTTTCAAGATGTAAATAAAGGAAGGACATTCGTCCTTTTAACTTCAATTATATCTATTCAACGAAATGCCGAAGGTGCTCTTATCACCTTAGATTCGGGACTGGAGATTTCAGTTCATTTAAGTGTCACAGCAGTCATGAGCACAATTGCATATGCCGTTAAGAATTGCCGCAGATCTCACCCCGAAGTAGCAGACACGATTCCTGCAATGTTTATTTTTGCCTTATCTGAGGAAGATAAGGCCAGTCTAGACCGGCCTATGGAAGCTATTAGATACGCTCGATAAAGCTTTTTAAATGCGGTTCTATTGGGAATTTTTGATCAATTAGATGAGCAATTTCATTCACAAGACCTTTGAGTTCAGATCCTAAAGCACTCGCCCCATCGGGGGTTTCGATGGATTTTAACAGTTTTACTAAATCTGTCAGTTGAGCGCGAACCTTGGCTTCTCTACTCATAAATGTCTCCTTTTGTAATGTGTTTAAACCTGAGTCATCTCGCGAAAGATAATCAGGCTGAACAACTTTACCATATGAATCATGGTGAAAGAGTGCATGTTTCCATTTCAGGCACTCGAGCCAACATAGGATAGGTGAAGATGAGTATCTCAGTTGCACCACTGCTGAAAAGACAAAGCCCTTCCCGCAGTTTTGGGCATGGCTGGATTGAGCTACCAGGTGGCAAACGCTGGAATCCAGCTAAACCACAAATGTTTTCAACCGGTTCGATCCGGAAGCCCTTCTACAAACGCTTCTTTGGTTGAGGTGTCTATGCAATCGCAAACATTGAGCTATTCGGAAAGTATCCCGAAGGAAAAAAGAGAGGCATGTTTTCAGCATATTATCGGGATCCGAAAAATGCTGACCAGCCAGAAAAATATTGCGCAGGAAACGTTTGATGAAAGTACGCCGACCATGCGCAAATTGATCTGCTTCCATGCTGGATTGAAAAGTCGTCATATCAATATGCGTTTCTTTGAATTGGCGCACAGTGAAAGAATAAAGGTCATTGAAGCACTTAACTCACTCATTGAGTTTGGTAACGCGCTTCCGGCCTTTATTAGTGAAACCGACTCAGTTCTCAACATAGAACATTAATACATCTGAAATTTAATTGGCGTTCAACCCGCCGGGCATTCTTTTGCCTAAAAACAGGATTGGATAATGGAAGAAATCATAAATGAAGCTCGTTCTGACGAACGTTTAAATCGTGCAGCCGTATTCGCTGCACGTCTTGAGGCTATCGCATGTTTCATCATCAAGCAGGCAATGACCGGCACTGAAGCCGCCGAAGCTTTACGCGTTGAGGCTACCCGCATCCAAAACGAAGCGGGAGAATTTCATTAATGGCTGATGTTATTGACGCTGCCCAAGAACGAGCGGACCTGATCTTAGAGTCACAAATTCAAGCTGCCCGCATAAGCACTACGGGCGCTTCCTCCATGTATTGCCTCGACTGTGACCGCCCTATTCCTGAAGAACGCCGCGCAGCTCTGCCTGGCGTTGAGCTGTGTGTCTATTGCAAGGAAATCAGTGAGCTAAACGCTAAGCATTACCGAGACAGTAAGTGATTTTGTTCTCGATGGCATTGCTCATTCTGGCTGGCATCAATGCTGGCTATCTGCTCATTGATATCAAAGACGGTTTGTAATGCAGAACAATCGCTTTACTTCTCAGACTGAAACGCCCGATGTTTGGGCGTTCCCCTGGAATAAACCTCTAGCCCCAATCAGCCCCCAAGAAAGGCCGAGACCGCTTACCCGTGATGAATACGATCAGGGGCAAGCTGTTTTAATCAAAGTAAAAAACCTCTCTAAAGACCTGCAAGAAATTTTCACTGGCCGCCATAAGTACCTACTCAAAACTCAGGGCATTCACGCAGCAAATAAATATCTGGTTTATACACTTGGCCGCAGCACCCTTCCGCGTGTCGATGCAGTTAATAAAGCCCATGCAATGAATATCAATGCCACCATGAAATTTATCTCAGAGGCCGATGTTTATCACCAGTTACCAGGCATGAGCGACAAACCGCTACGTCGTTTCACACAGAATATTGCAGGACAATTGAAGGCCATTTATGAAGACCGTTGCGATCAGCTGTTGGCTGAACATGGTGGAGATTACGCGGTACTTCTTCACTCTGATACGCAATGCGCTCTGTATCGTGATATTGCAGGAATGTCGCGAGCTTTCAACGTTAGCCCGATGTATTGGACAAAATTCAGTAAAGGCAAACTGGATGCAACGTCTGCCATCGCTGGCATGTCACGCTTGGTCAATCCTGACTGGTGGTTAAGTCAGTTGAAAGGCCAGCGTACCCGCTGGCGTGAGTCTTTACTTATTGCAATCGGCAAGGTTAACCGTGACGCCTCCCCCTATGCCAGTAAGCAGGCTATCCGTGAAGTTCGCTCCCGCCGTCTGTCGAATCTGGATTATCTAAAAAGCCGTGACCTGGAGAATGTCGAAACCGGTGAACGCATCAGTCTGATCGACAAAGTGATGGCGAGTATTTCAAATCCTGAAATCCGCCGTATGGAATTGATGAGTACGATCGCTGGCACCGAAAAATATGCTGCCGCGAATGGTGACGTCGGGATGTTTCTGACCATCACCACCCCTTCTAAATTTCACCCGACCCGCATGGTGGGTAAAGGTGATAACAAGCGTGTTCAGCGAAATCACTCCTGGGACAAAGAGGCATATACGCCTAAAGATGCACAGCGTTATCTTTGCGGTATCTGGAGCAAAATGCGCACCGCGTTCAAAGACAGTGGCCTATCCGTTTATGGTATGCGTGTAGTAGAACCTCACCACGACGCGACCCCGCACTGGCACATGATGCTATTCACCAAGCCTGCCATGCGTAAGCCCGTGATCGATATCATGCGTAAATACGCCATGAAAGAAGACGGTGACGAGCGCGGCGCTGCAAAGAACCGCTTTGACTGTAAGCACCTGAACCGAGGCGGTGCCGCTGGCTACATCGCTAAGTACATCGCGAAGAATATCGACGGTTATGCATTAGAAGGCGAACGCGACCACGAGACTGGCGAGCTTCTGACTGACTCCGCTGCTGCTGTTACTGCCTGGGCTGCAACATGGCGTATACCGCAGTTTCATCCCATCGGTTTACCTACGATGGGTTCCTACCGTGAGTGTCGTCGGATACGTTCCATCAGTCTGACTGAAACCTTTGACGAAGAAGTCGAAGCCGTTCGCGCTGCTGCTGATGACGGTGACTTTATGGCGTACATGACTGCCCAGGGCGGCGCTAATGTACCTCGTGACGATCAGACGGTGCGCGTAGCACGTCGCGTTGCCAATGAGCTGAACGCTTACGATGAAGAAGTGAAAAAAGTTGTGGGCATTTTCGCGCCCCACCTCGGCGAATCACATGTATATGAAACGCGCACCACTCAATGGCGCATCGTTGCTTCTGCCGTTGATTCTGAGGTTTTGACCGTAAAAAGCGCCTCCGGCGCGCCTCGGAGTCCTGTCAATAACTGTGGGTTAGGTGAAAAGAAGCTGGCCGCAAATTGGCGTGATAACAAGGCTGGGAGCGACGCTACTGCGTCCAATTCTGACAACCTGCGAGTTATTAACTGGACAGACACTGCCGCCGTGAAGGTGATTGTGGCGCGTATACGTGAGAAGGCGCCGAGAGTCAGCAAGACGCAGTGCAGTTTCGACCCGACAAAAGGTCGTGACGTGGCTCCGTCGGCAAGATTGACATCAGAAGAACGGGCACGCTTGCCGGAAATCGAACGCGCATTGATGAAACACAACATCACGGCGGAACGCTGGGAGCTGGAAGTGTTAAGCCGTGGGGCGAAAATCAGCTTTGGGGATCTGGTTATGAGTTTTGAACCGCTGCCTGATTGGGCAGAATTTGAATGATATGTACTAGCTTAGACTTGATCCGACAGATTTCGTAGGTAGATAGAACATCATCAAATGATGACAGTCTGGTTTGAGCGAGGAGCGGACCTTGAATTACTATATACTCACAAAAGTGAATGATACTGCTACCAAGATGCTCACATAAGGACCGAGGATTGGGCGGAGCAAAACTTATCGCCTGCCACCCCCAGTTTATCAGGAAGGGTACTGCTAGTAATAACAAAAGAGCATTGAAAAGCGGCCCCAGCGTCATACAGGGCGAAATGGTATAATCCATCTGGTGGCCGACAGTACCCGTCTTGTGCGGATTTTATTCTTCCTGTGGTGGGTTTTGTTTAAAGTAAAAGGTTATTTTACTTTCTTCAGCTGAGCTTTCAAAACTGAAACTGAAATTTTTAAAGTCGTCACCTAGACCGTTTTTATCAAACTTCTTACAACTTAAATTACCCCACATATCCTCACAGCATATCGAAAAAACCTTGGGATCAGCTTTCCTTTCGTTAAGTAAGTAATTACCAAATGATTCTTTAGATAATGTGTTTGATATTCCAGAAAAAAGTGATAACTCAACATCATTATCGTTGCACTCAACTCCAATCCATTGGTGTATTTTAAAAGTTATTTCATTAAAATTAATGCCGTTTATTATAATTTTCCCCGTGTCAAAATCGGAAACTATTTTGTTGGTTTGAATAGAAGATTGCAATAATAAAGCAAATTGAGATCTCGTTAAACCAGATAGAACATTATCGTTTTTTAAAGTGTCTTGAATGATATCTGTAAAATTTGACATTTTTATATTACCATCGCCCATAAAACCCTTGAGAATATCAGAGTTGCTAAGGTAGTCTTTTAAATATTTAATCTCTGTGTGTTTGTAGTAGTAACACTTATCAGAAATGCAGAGTACGCCAATGGCTGGATTTGCCAAGAAATTAGTATCGTTATCATAATATCTGCTCAGTTCGCTTTTCTTGGCATTACTTGAAAATGCAAATAGAACGGTAGGAGACTTCCCACCAATTGATCGAAATCTTCTAAATTTTTCAATTGTTGTTTCTAGTTCTTTCGCTGTTAAAGTTGATTTAACCTCAATGTTATATCTAACTGCTTCGATAGGAACGAAGGCAAGATCATTATTTATATATGGCGGTAATATTTCATTATCATAAATGATAACATCACTTTCATTTGATTGCTCTCCACATGAGTTCTCAATTATACCTCTTGAAATCTCATACTTTCTTGGAATAACGTCTTTTATTATTTTTATCAACTCTACTTCATTCAAACCACCCTTCACCCCCTGGTGTTCTACATTTTTATTTACAGCAAACTCTTGTTTCAATGTTTTTATCCTAGATGATATTTTTTCTGAAATAATACTCATATCAAGGTTCCCCCTCTCTTTCGATTACTATTGATTTTATAAATTGTGAAACATCCAACACTATTAAGTACTGTATATATAATAATTAAATAATGTTCAAACTCACCATAACCACGAGATTTTCTATGAATTTCACTTTTAATTCGTTTTTCTAACTCGCGCTTTCGATTTACTTGCTGGAAAATCTTAGACATCCGTAAAATCTCCTGCATCGGGTCTTAATGCAATCCCTTAAACGGCTCCGTAACGCCGTGTAGGCGCTTTTGTTGTTCGCCCTTAATCTTACTCTGTTCTCGTTCTGGTGGCTCTACGAGGCTAGAGTGATAATGGCTGTAAATCCATCATTCACAGCCTTACTCAAACGTTTAGCTACACTAGTCAAATTTTCTGCCTCTTTAGTGAAGATAGCTTTCCGTAGCACCTGTCGTTTCAGCAATTCCAGAGGTATCGATACCTAATTAAGCATTCCACGGCTTAATGATTTGTAGTAATGCTGAACTGTATGGTGTGTAGTGCGACTTCCCTCTATGCCTCGTCCCAATCTCAGCTTTTTCCCTGACTCTGCATATGAACTCTGGTCATCACGCATTTTAGAACGGTTACCAATAAACTCTTTTGCGGATAACCTTCCATCATCTGTCAACAGCACCACAAATACAAAAAGATGTGGTGTAGCTTCATCGCGATGAACCACAGCAGCCACAACACGATACTTTCCGTATTTTTTTCAAGCTACTGCTCATAATGGGCGAAAAATTCAGCCTGCTGTTATGGACTTGCTGTCATAACGTACTCGAGGGCTAATACAGCATCCTTTAGGCGTTTTTCCGGTATAAATCCTATAATCAGTCCATTGCCTGATCTGACGATTCGGACACATCGTATTCATTTTTTTGGTGTACGTTCAACATCAGCGTTAGGCATCTCCCGCTCTCAGTAACAGCGTTGCAACGCACTGGCAACGCTTCTCATTTCTACCAGTTTTTTGCAGCGAAACATCGCGTAGTTCGCCAAACACAACCCTCATTCCCTTAAATACGGAAATTAATAATATTTCTCATGCGCCTGAATGAAGCAACTGTAACTTAAAGTGCGTACACTCAATAATCTCTGCTGGCAGTGATGGCGAGCGGGAACTTTTGATAACTCACTTTCAACATCAACTTACCCCCTTGTTCCAAGTTGACTCACACATTATCATTTCGGCAACGACCGCATTTGGCACAAAGCTGCCTGTCAGGTAAGTTTAGTTGTGTAAGGTCAAATCTGAGCTCACCCATATGATGTGCATCAAGCACATCATATGGGTGAGCTATGCATGTATTATGCGCATGGTTTTGCATGATCCCGAAAGGATCAAAAAACACCTGCTCGACCCTCTGCCAGTACTTTGCGACGATCTCGGTCATGCATTAAAAACGGTGAACTAAGTCAGAAGCGGGCAGGCGGGTAACATTGCGCGCGCCGAGGGCAGCCCTGAAAGTTTCTTGTGGTGTGATAAGACGCTTGGGCTTGTGAAGCGAAAAACCGGCGTTAGGAAAATTACTGACTTTATTAAAAATTATGATATTTTATGTTATGAACAAATCTCACATAAAATTTCGAGGATCCCATGCCTGTTAGTATTTCTAGGATTGAAATATCGAATTTCAGATCAATACAAAAAATGGTTATTGATAGCGCAAGGTTACAGATAATTGTTGGGAATAACGATGCGGGTAAATCAAATATACTAAGAGCCCTAAATCTATTTTTCAATCATGAAACTAATCCGGGAGAGAGTTTCAACTTTACGACTGACTATAATATTTACTCCGCTAACAAAGAATCAAAAAAAGCACGCGAAATAAAAGTAAAGTTGATTCTTGAGATTCCTTCAAGTTACCATGCCACAAATGGGGACCTGATAGAGTGGACTAAATCATGGCGATCAGGCGGTTTATATGATGAAAAAATTCTGGGTATCAAATCGTCAAATGGCCCAAGGGGAGGAAGACGATCTGAAAAAATAGAAATACCTCCTAGATCCAACATGAAACAACTCCTCAGCAATGTTAAGTATGTATATATCCCTGCGGTAAAGGACAAAGAATATATAGCAAAGCTTAGAAGTGAGATTTACTTTGTTGTCAATGAAGTCTTTAACGAAAACTTTAACGATTCTAGCAAAGCATTCGAAAAAAGCATTGCTGAAAACCTTCACGAGTTGACCAAAGAAATTAGCGAGTCACTTGGATTTAATTCAGCTCTTTCATTACCACGAGACCTTAGTAGTTTATTTGGAAACTTAGATTTCCTGAATGATATGAAAATATCACTCAATGAGCGAGGCGATGGCGTTAAAGCACGTCACATACCTCTAATATTGAAATTTATTGCTGAGAAAACTAAAACTTTACAAGCTAGAGGTAACCCGCCTTATACATTTATTTGGGGTTATGAAGAGCCTGAAAATAATCTTGAACTGACTTCAGCTATAAAGTTAGCACTTCAATTTAAAAATTTTGTACCTGAACCTGTTTCTCAATTGCTCATTACCACCCACTCTCCAGCTTTTTATAATCTATCTAAGCATGATGAAAACGTTAAGTGTTTATTCATAGAAAAAGACAAGACTGATTTAACGTACTGTGATAGCGACTATGCACTGCTTGATGACAAGATGGGAGTAATGGAGTTACTTTCACCTTATATTGAAGAAGTTAGGTCACGCATAGAAAACATAGAGTCCGTTAGTCAACTTGGTGACGTGAAAGCTGTTATTTATGTCGAAGGAATGAGTGATAAAATAATTATAGAGAAAGCGATATCTCTTTATATTCCTGATCGAATAGAGACCATTGAGATTGTTACCAAGGACTATGGCGCTGGTACCAACTACGTCAGTGATATGTTGAAAGCATATTTTCATATGCACAAGCATCATAAAGATAAATTCAAGTGTGTAGGAATAGTTGATGCCGATGATGATGGTAGGA
The DNA here is from genome assembly GCF_024808755.1 of Rahnella sp. BIGb0603. Lineage (NCBI taxonomy): Bacteria > Pseudomonadati > Pseudomonadota > Gammaproteobacteria > Enterobacterales > Yersiniaceae > Rahnella > Rahnella sp. BIGb0603. The sequence continues at coordinate 213,135 of NZ_JANUEX010000004.1, forward strand.
AAGTTAAACAAGAGCTCGGGAATATTCAGGATGTGGGAGAATCAGTGAAGTGTTACCTTTTACAACCTACGCAGGATATTATTGATGCAAAAAAAGATGGGTTCTTAATCCCTGGAGTACTAGAGTGCAACTATCCTATCCATATATGGGAAGAAGAACTAGAAAACGGAAAGCTTGAGCAGAGGGAGAAACTTGGTGATATTCTCACTGAAAGCAAAAATAATGAATTACTAAAATCTGATGTTTCATTATATAAGCATTTAGAGGGAAAGCCGTATCGAATTAAAGTTGAGAATTTTGTCCATAAAGATAGAAAATTACCTTTGGCGAATAAGATTGCCTCATTAGAGGACGCTGAAGCTAGGGTTTGCTTAGGTTTCTTAGAGAAAACTCTCAAAGAGATTGAAAAGTTTCTATTCAACTCTTAGAAGAAAATTTAGGTCAGTGGGTTACACTGACCTATCAATTTGACTATATATATTGAGATGTAAGCTCATAAAAGGTAAACCTAATCACCTCCTCCCCAAACCACGCATTCAACTCCTTAAACCGTTCCTGCAACGGCGTCAGTTCGTTACGGACAAATACCTGTGACGCCTTAACCGAATCACCAAATCCGCCGCTGTTCTCCGGAATAATCCCCATCATCTGCGGCGGTACGCGGTGCGCGCAGAGCAAATCGTTCTGGCTGGCTTTCTTGATGTTAAAGAAATCGTCTTTCGTCGCGACTTCACTCAGTGGCAAAATCTTGATCCCGTCCGGTTTGCCGTTCGGCGCGTACATAAACAGGTTACGGAAATTGCCCAGACCTTTCGTGTCCCGCATCGCTTTACGCATCTGATCGATGTCCGAGCTGCTTTGTGCTGCGTCGGTCATGTACAGGATATATCCGGCGTGCGCGCCGTTCTGATAGTACTTGCGGCGAAACAGCGTGGCGGCTTCATTCAACCAGGCGGAATTCAGGGCGCTGAGATATTCCGGCAGGCCATACAGCTCCTGGTTAATGTCCGGCTCAATCAGATGAAACACGCTGCCGGCTTCAAACTGATGCGCATCCTTCCACTGCTGCACAAACCAGTAAGTATCCTGCTCAACACCACGCCGCGCATATTTGGCGGGCACCGTTTTCATCACCACCGCGTCGCCGAGCTGGTTGCGGATCACTTCTAAAAACGCATTCCCAAATACCAGGTAATCCAGGGCAAACCGGCTGAACTCCTGCTGTGATAGCAGCGGATGCGGTACAAAGGTCGAGGCCAGAATATTACGTTTCACATACAGCGACGAACTGTGGTGCACCGCTGCCCGCAGCGTGCGAGCCAGGCCATCAAAGCTGACCGGCGGCTCATACCACTGGCCGTTCCCCGTGCATTCGATGTAATCCAGGATTTCACGGCGGTCTAGCACCGGCGTCGGGTCGCCAAAGCTGAACGCCTCCGCCCTGCCTGTCTGCTGGGCGACTGCTGTGACGGTGGTCTGTGCTGCCTTGCGAAATTTGCGCTTACTCATAATTAATAAAACTCCAGGATGTTAGGGCTTTGTCCACCGTTGGCGGCGGTCAGAGGTTCGTTGAGCAGTGCGTGCATGATTGCCCAGGCAACATCTGCGTGGCTGGCTTCCTCGCTCCGGCTGGCCTCATAGGTTGAGCGGCTGCCGCTGGCGGTCATGGTTTTGCGGATCGCCATGAATGACGAGGTGATGTCTTTATGGTTGGTGTCGTACTCCAGGCGGCCGGAGGTGATGCTGTCTTTCGCTTTCAGCACCATTTTCGTTTTTGTTTCCGGGCTGTAGCGGATTTCCATTGCAGCGGGGAAGAACTGCCGGACAAGCTGGAAAACGCCCTGACCGATGCCGGTGGCATCAATGCCGATATATTCCACGCAGTAACGCTTTGTGAGTTCCTCAATACTTTTCGCCTGGGCGGCAAAATCCATTCCTTTCCACTGATGGCGTTCCAGCACGCGGAATTTGCCGCCGTCCACCAGCGGCGGAGCCACGACGGCGCAGCCTGCGCTGTCGCCCGTGTGTGACGGGTCGTAACCAATCCAGACGGCGCGATAACCAAACGGACGCGTCGCAAACGGGCTGAAATCCTCCCATTCCTCCGCGCTTTCCACCATGCAGCGTTGCAGCTCGGCGAACGGGAACACGGACGCCTGATCGTCTACAAACTCACACATGAACAGGTTCCGGAAGTCCTCCGCGCTGTTCTCCTGTTTCAGCGTGTCGATGTTAAACAGGTTGCAGCCACCGGCTAACGCATCCTCAATGGTGACGATTTGCCGCCACTGCCCGTCGCCGCAAAGCTGCCCTTTAGCCAGGGCGTGATGGCTGATATCTAGCTCAATCCTGTCGTTGCGATCTTCCCGCCCTTTGTTGAACAGCTCGCCTGACCAGAACGGGTAAGCACCGTGTGTCAGTGCCGACGGCGTGGAAAAATAGGTGGTGCGCAGATGTTCCTGCGACGCCATGCCGCTGGCGACCTTGCGCAGCTTCTGGAAGTTGGGGATCCAAAAGATTTCGTCCACGTACAGGTCACCGTTATGGCTTTGTGCTGTGTTGGAGTTAGTGCCTAAGAAAATCAGTTTTGCGCCGTTGTTGCCGATTACAATCGGGTCGCCGGTCAGCTCGACATCGACCTGGCGGGCAAACTGAATGATGTACTCACGAAACACGTAAGCCTGGGTTTTACTGGCCGACAGAAAAATCTGGTTATGGCCGGTTGCCAGGGCGCGCAATAACGCCTCACGCGCAAAGAAGAACGTTGCGCCAATCTGGCGGGATTTCAGGATGTCGCGGATACGATGTTTAAGCCCCGCGTCATACCACACACGCTGGTACTGGAAGCACTGAGCCAGAAAAATCCCCTCCAGTTTCTCCAACGCCTCGTCACTGAAATAGTTCTTAGTCGGCTTCTTACGCTCACCCTTATTTCGGTTGGCAACGTTCGGGTTTAAATCCACCTCGTTCCCACTTTTCCCATAGCGGTTCACCCTTGCCAGGCGTTCCATCAACCGACCTAGCGCCTCCATTTCCTTGTAATCCGCATTCCCTTTGACGTCTTTGGTGGTGAGCTGGATAAGGCGCGCTTCCAGGCTGGATTCCACGCGGGAAATGGGCGCGGCGTTGTCCCAGGCGTCGCGTGTTTTCCAGCTTTGCACCGTCGGTATTTTTTGGGTCAGCAGTTCCGCAATCTGACGCACTGAAAACCCCTGCCAGTAAAGCAGTGCCGCCTGTCGCCGTGGGTCGCTGATGATGGTTGAGTTTGTCATTTTCATGACTGCCACGTTAACGGGCGGCCTGCTGATTTTCCTGCTGTCCACGTTGTGCCATCGAGCATCAACCCGCATCGGCTGGCGGTGTCGGGCGTGTGTCTGGAAACTTGGATTTCTCAGAAGCACACACCGACTGGAGTCAGAAAATGGCAATGGCAACAAAAGCAAAGCGCTTTCGTATCTGTACCGAAGGGGCAACCACCGACGGACGCGAAATCACCCGCGACTGGATTGAACAGATGGCGGCGACCTATGACCCGAAAGTCTACGGCGCACGCATCAACATGGAGCACATCAAAGGGTATTTCCCTGACAGTGCGTTTCGTATGTACGGCGATGTCACCGGCGTTTATGCCGAAGAAGTGGCAGACGGCGCGTTGAAAGGCAAGCTGGCACTGTATGCCGATATCGACCCGACGCCGGATTTAGTGTCGATGGTGAAAGCCCGTCAGAAGGTTTACACCTCCATCGAAGTGAACCCCTCGTTTTCCGATACCGGCAAAGCCTATCTGATCGGCCTGGCCGTGACCGACAGCCCCGCCAGCCTCGGCACCGAGTACCTGCAATTTAGCGCGAAGGCACAGCAAAACCCGCTGGCGAGCCGCAAACAGGATGCCGGAAACCTCTTTACCGCCGCCGAAGAAACGGCGTTCGAGTTCGTGGAGGAAGTACCGGCTGCCCCGTCGCTGTTCTCCCGCGTGAAACAGCTGCTTTCCAGCAAATCGGCCTCAGATGATGCCCGTTTTAAAGACGTGCATGACGCAGTGGAAGTCGTTGTGTCTCACGTCGAAACCGGCCTGCAAGCCGGTGACGAAAAGCTGTCTGCGCTGAAAACCTCGCTGACGGAACGCCTGAACGCACTGGAACAAGCCGCGAAAGATGACCGCGAACAGTTCAGCACGCTGAAAGGCAAGCTGGAAAAATCCGCCCCGCAGAACTACACGCAGCGCCCTGTTTCAAGCGGCGGCGGCAAGGGTGATGCAGCCAATTTCACCGACTGCTAAGTACAACACTCGCAATTAACCCGTACACAAATTTGGAAAAAAACGCATGAAACAAACAACCCGCTTTCAATTTAACGCCTACCTGTCCCGCATTGCCGAGCTGAACTCGGTGGACACCGGCGACCTGGATAAAAAATTCAGCGTTGAGCCGTCGGTGACACAGACGCTGATGACCCGCGTGCAGGAATCTTCCGCCTTCCTCCAGATGATTAACATCATTCCGGTGGATGAAATGAAGGGTGAAAAGGTCGGCGTGGGTGTCTCCGGTTCGATTGCCAGCACGGCAGACACCAGCGGCACCGGTGAACGCCAGACGGCTGATTTTAATACCCTGACCGCTGAGGGTTATGAGTGCCGCCAGACGAACTACGATTTCCATTTCCGTTACGCCACGCTCGATCTCTGGGCGCGCTATCAGGATTTCCAGGCGCGTTTACGTGACGCCATCGTGAAACGCCAGGCACTGGATCGCATTACCATCGGCTTTAACGGCGTTGAGCGTGCGGCGACATCTAACCGCGCTAAAAACCCGCTGTTGCAGGACGTGAACGTGGGCTGGCTGCAAAAGTACCGCAACAACGCGCCGGAGCGCGTGATGAGCAAAATCCTCGGGGATGATGACGCCGTGATTTCCGCGACCGTCCGCGTCGGTGCAGGCGGTGACTTTGAGAACCTCGACGCGCTGGTGATGGATGCCACCAACAACATGGTTGACCCGATTTATCAGGACGATACCGGCCTGGTGGTGATCTGCGGTCGTCAACTGCTGGCGGACAAGTATTTCCCGCTGGTGAACAAAGCGCAGGAGAACTCGGAAAGCCTGGCGGCGGATATGATTATCAGCCAGAAACGCATCGGTAACTTACCGGCGGTGCGCGTGCCTGGCTTCCCTGCCAATGCCTTCATGATCACCCGCCTGGATAACCTGTCCATCTACTGGCAGGACGGTACGCACCGCCGTCACATCGAAGAAGTGCCGAAGCGTGACCGCATCGAAAACTACGAATCCATTAATGAGGATTTCGTGGTGGAAGATTACCGCGGCGGCTGCCTGGTCGAAAACATCCAGCTCGGCACCTTCAAAACCACCGCGCCTGAATCAGCGGAATAAAGGGGGACGTCATGATTAGCCCTTGCCGTCGTCACATGTTGCGACAGTCAGCCATTATGGCCGCACAGCAGGCCGCCGGTCAGTTGACCCATGCCACCGGCTACGAACTGCAAATGCAGAAGCTCAATGCGGATAAACAGGCACTGCACAAACTCCAGTCCTTCCAGGCGAAAGCGGAACAGAAACGCAAGCTGTTGCCGGAATACGCCCCATGGGTGTCGGGCGTACTCGCCGAAGGGAACGGCGCGCAGGATGCCATCCTGATGACCGTGATGATCTGGCGTATTGACGCCGGTGATATTGCCGGTGCGCTGAACATTGCCCGCTACGCCTTTAAGCACCGGCTCGCGATGCCGTTCGGCACCCGCACGGCGGGATGCGCTTTCACTGAGGAAGTGATCGACCAGGCTGTACGTGCCCGCACCGCCGGTGAACCGGTCAGCGTTGAGCTGATGCTGGAAGTGCTGGAACTGACTGACGCTGAGGATATGCCCGATAAAGTCCGTGCCCAGTTGCACAAAATTATCGGCTATCTCTACCGCGACGGCGGCAAGGACACCTTAGCCCTGGCGCGTCTGAAAAGTGCCTTAATTCTCGACGGCAAATCAGGCGTTAAAAAAGACATTGAGCGCCTGGAGTCTGCCATTAAAAAGGCGTCCGGAAGCTAAAAAGCATGCGCCCCGCGCAGGGCGGCACGCCAGCCGAGACCGGTCTTTGACCTTGTTCGACGCTGGCGTCCACCGCCCCCCATTCAGAGGTCACTATGTCCCTTGTTGTACCTGCACCAAAGCCGGACGCCGCGACGGAACCCGCGATTAAAAATACGCACTTTTGGCCTGATGTGGATCCGGTTGAACTGCGTGACACGCTGCGCCTGGAGGGCACCGTCACGGCGAAAAGGCTGCGCACCGCCGCAAAGTTTGCCATGACCGAAGTGAACGCCGAGCTGTTCAGCTTTCGCGATGCACAGATTGCCCAGGGATTTAATCGCCTGGCTGATGTCCCCGCCGATCAGATTGATGACGAAAGCGTGAAGGTCTGCGCCTATCAGCGCGCCGTTGCGTCTATCTCTGCGGCCTTCCTGGCGGAGCGTTACCCGAATAACGACACCACCGATAAAGGCAGTAAAAAGGCCGAAATCGTGGAAAGCACGGTTGATGATTTATGGCGGGACGGGCGCAACGCGATCAGCGACGTCGCCGGTGTCTCTCACTGCATCATCGGGCTGCTCTGATGAAAGTCATTGCCGAGCAAGGCGACACCGTCGATTCGCTGTGCTGGCGGTACTACGGGCGTACCGAGTCGGTAATGGAACAAGTTTACGCGGCTAACGTTGGCTTAGCCGCACAGGGGGCAATTCTGCCCCATGGCTACGCGGTGGAGCTGCCGGATATTACCCAGGCCGCAGTCAGTGAAACCGTCTCACTTTGGGACTGATGACCATGGAGCGCATCACCTCGTTTATCTGTTATTGCATTGCCGTGTTTCTGGCCTGGCTGGGGGGAATGTCTTATCAGGATATTGCCTTTTTAGTCGGTGCAGCCGTCGGCGTCGCGACCTTCCTGGTGAACTGGTACTACCGGCGAAAAACCTACCGCCTGCTGAAAGCAATGGGCATCAGAGGGGACATTAATGCAGCCATCAATCGTTAGACGCTGCGCCGTCGCCGCAGTACTTGCGATTGCCGCGCTGCTGCCGCAAACGCCGACGTTGAAAACCTCCGCCGCCGGTCTGGCACTGATTGCGGATTTTGAAGGCTGCCGCCTGTCCGCCTACCAGTGCAGCGCGGGCGTCTGGACAAACGGCATCGGGCACACCGCAGGCGTGAAGCCGCAGACCCATATCAGCGAACGGCAGGCTGCCGTGAATCTGGTGGAAGACGTGATGCGGGTGGAGAAAGGGATTGCCCGATGTATGGCGATCACCATGCCACAACCGGTGTATGACGCCGTGGTGTCCTTTGCGTTTAACGTCGGCGTGACGGCGGCCTGCAAATCAACGTTAGGGTTTTTCATCAATAAAGGCCGATGGCGTGACGCCTGCGAACAGTTGCCGCGCTGGGTGTTTGTTAAGGGCGAGCGCGTCACCGGCCTGGAGCGCCGCCGCGCGAATGAGCTGGCCTACTGCCTGCGGGGGGGCTGATGCGCGTTTTAATTTTATTACTGCTGGCAGCCTGCGCGCTGGCGGGGCTGCAAACCTGGCGTATCGGTGGCCTGACTGAAAAAGCCGACCAGGCGCAGCGCATCATCGGCACGCTGTCCGCCGGTATTGAGAGCCGTGATGCTGCCATTAACCGCCTGAGCGATGATGCACTGAGACGCGAACGCCAGGAACAAAGCCTGCGCGCACAGCTCTCACAAGCGGGGCAGTTAGCACGGGATCGTGAAGTTCATATTCAAAGGTTACTTAATGAAAATCAGGAAATGCGCGATTGGTACGGCACTCGTCTGCCTGATGGCATTGGCCGGATGCACTCGCGTCCCACCTTTGCCAGCGCCGCAGATTATTTACGTTGGCTGTCCGGCGGTAACCAGTTGCCCGATACCGGCAAGCTCACCGGCCACTAACGGCGATTTAAGCAGTGATGTCAGAAACCTGGAGGCCGCGCTGACGGCCTGCGGCCTCCAGGTGGAAGCGGTCAAACAATGCCAGGAGGAACACCGTGTTAAAACCCGCACAGCTGCGAAAAGCCTTAACTGACGCCGTACCGGTGCTGCAAACCAGCCCCGACACCTTGCGGATGTTTGTGGACAACGGGCGCATCGTTTCCACGTTAGCCAGTTCGCTGTCGTTTGAATACCAGTATCAGACCGAGCTGCTGATCACCAACTTTGCCCAGGACTGCGATTTGATTATTGTGCCGATTCTGGCCTGGCTGCGTGAGAACCAGCCGGACATCATGGCGACACCGGAAAAGCAGCAGACCGGCTTTAAATTTAAGGCCGATATGCTCGATGATGGTTCTTACGATATCGCTATTGACGTGCAACTCACCGAGCGCGTGATTGTGAAACAGATTGATGCCGGTCTGTACGTGGAGCATTTTCCGGAACCGCCACTGCCGGAGCCGGTGGAAAGGCCGCGTGAACTCTACCTGCACGGCGAGTTAGTGAGTCAGTGGCATGAGTGAACTGTCAGCCTTTGATACCCGACTGGCGGGGCTGATTTCCGCGCTCTCACCGCAAAGCCGGAAGGCGATGGCGGCAACCATTGCGAAGCGTCTGCGCAAACATCAGCAGCAGCGCATTAAGCAGCAGGTTACACCGGAGGGGCAGCCCTTCACGCCCCGCCGTCCGCAGCCTCTGCGGGCAAAGAAAGGCCGCATTAAGCGTGAAATGTTCGCCAAACTGCGCACGGCAAAATACATGAAGGCCAAAGGCACCGCTGACGACGCCGTGGTGGAATTCACCGGCCAGGTTCAACGCATGGCGAAGGTGCATCAGTACGGGCTGCGGGATCGTCCGTCTGTACGTGCAAAAGAAATGCAGTATACGGCGCGCCCGTTATTAGGGTTGGATGGGGAAGATATGAAGATTGTTGAGAATGAATTGCTAATAGTATTATCACTAGCTTGACCTGACTCAACTACGGCACAGAGCCAAACCTAATCTGACAGGCAGCTCTGTGCCATAAGCGGACATTTTGAACTACCTAACGTTATATTTTCTCCTGATTGACGCGTGACGAAAGTTCCTGATGGCTCTCTTTTCGTTCGCTGTAGCGATCGGCAAGGTAACTGCTTTGCCCCTTGAACAGGAGAGTGATTTTAAATAACTCCTCGGCGACATCGACAATGCGGTCATACCAGGACGAAGGTTTCATTCGCCCGTTTTCATCGAATTCCTGCCAGGCTTTAGCGACTGAAGACTGGTTAGGAATAGTGAACATCCTCATCCAGCGGCCAAGAATTCGCATCTGGTTCACCGCATTAAAAGACTGCGAGCCGCCACATACCTGCATTACAGCGAGAGTTTTGCCTTGAGAAGGGCGGACCGCGCCTTCGCTTAACGGGATCCAGTCGATCTGGGCCTTCATCACCGCACTCATTGCCCCATGCCGCTCAGGAGAGCTCCACACCATTCCATCACACCATCTGACCAGTCCGCGCAGCTCTATGACTTTTGGGTGTGTATCCGGAGCATCATCCGGCAGGGGTAAACCTGAAGGATTAAACAGCCTGACTTCCGCCCCCATCGCCGTCAGCAGGCGACCCGCCTCTTCTGCTGCAAAACGACTGTACGAACGCTCTCTTACCGAGCCATACAGAATCAGAATGCGTGGAGATTCATTGAGCTGTAGGTGCTCAGCAATCTTTTTATCGAAACAATCAGCGTTCAGTGCAGGAAAGTGTTCCATTATTTCTCCTCCGGGATATTACGGTGATTTCAAAGCTAATGCATATGGTTTACCATATGTATATTCTGAAGGGAACGGAGTAATCAATGCTACAGCCTGTTCAGCTTTTTAAAATCCTGTCGGATGAAACACGTCTCGCCATTGTCATGCTTCTCCGGGAGTCCGGCGAACTATGCGTATGCGATATATGTGCGGTCACTACTGAGTCACAGCCCAAAATATCTCGCCATATGGCTATTCTGCGTGAAGCAGAGTTAGTGCTTGACCGCCGGGAAGGCAAATGGATTCACTACCGTCTGTCTCCCCACATGCCAGCGTGGGCGGCTGAGACGATCACGACGACCTGGCAATGTATGAGAGAAGATGTGGGTGAATGGCTGTCAAAATCAGCCTGTACATCATGCTGAGAATTTTTCATCACATATACATAACCATATGCAAAGGAACCTGAAATGATTTTGGCAGGGAGTATATTTATACTGACGCTGGTCCTGGTCATCTGGCAGCCCAGAGGTCTAAGCATCGGTTGGAGTGCAAGTATCGGAGCAGTGTTGGCGCTGGGAACGGGAGTTATCCACATTCATGATATCCCTGTAGTCTGGAACATCGTCTGGAACGCAACAGCGGCATTCATTGCGGTGATCATCATCAGCCTGCTGCTCGATGAGTCCGGTTTCTTTGAATGGGCCGCGCTGCATGTTTCCAGATGGGGTAACGGGCACGGCCGCCTGCTGTTTACCTGGATAGTACTGCTTGGCGCAGCTGTTGCTGCTCTGTTTGCTAACGACGGTGCCGCGCTGATACTGACGCCAATTGTGATTGCAATGCTGCTCGCACTGGGGTTCAGCCAGGCGACGACGCTGGCCTTTGTTATGGCTGCGGGATTTATTGCCGATACCGCCAGCCTGCCGCTGATAGTTTCCAACCTGGTGAATATTGTCTCGGCGGATTTCTTCGATCTGGGCTTTACGCAGTACGCCTCCGTGATGGTCCCTGTGAACCTTGCGGCCATCGCTGCAACGCTGGCCATGCTCCATCTCTTCTTCCGCCGCGATATTCCGGCCAGATATGACGTTTCACTGCTCAAAACGCCTGCCAGCGCGATTAAAGATCCAGCGACGTTCAGGGCGGGCTGGGTTGTTTTACTGTTCTTGCTGACCGGTTTCTTTGTTCTGGAGCCGCTGGGGATCCCTGTAAGTGCGATAGCAGCAGTTGGGGCTGCGGTGCTTTTCGTGGTAGCAAAGCGTGGTCATGCCATAAATACCGGGAAAGTGCTGCGCGGTGCGCCCTGGCAGATAGTGATTTTCTCGCTGGGTATGTATCTGGTCGTCTACGGCCTGCGTAACGCTGGACTGACTGAGTCTCTTTCAGCCGTACTCAATATGCTGGCAGACAAAGGTTTATGGGCTGCTACGTTCGGTACCGGCTTCCTGACTGCGTTCCTGGCGTCTGTGATGAACAATATGCCGACGGTACTCATTGGCGCATTGTCTATAGACGGGAGCACTGCGTCCGGCATAGCCAGAGAGGCGATGATTTATGCCAATGTGATTGGCTGCGATTTAGGTCCTAAAATCACCCCGATAGGCAGTCTGGCAACCCTGTTATGGCTTCATGTGTTGGCACAGAAAAACATGACCATTACCTGGGGGTATTACTTCCGCACGGGCATAATCATGACTCTGCCCGTGCTGTTTGTCACTCTGGCCGCGCTGGCGTTACGGCTCTCCGTCACTTTGTAATGAGAAACAGATATGAGCAACATTACCATCTATCACAATCCGGCCTGTGGGACCTCACGTAACACGCTGGAGATGATCCGTAACAGCGGTAACGAACCAACCATTATTTATTATCTCGATACTCCCCCGACTCGTGATGAACTTATCAAACTGATTTCAGATATGGGTATTGGAGTACGTGCATTGCTGCGTAAGAACGTCGAACCCTATGAGCAGTTGGGTCTTGATGAAGAGAAATTTAGTGATGAGCAGTTGATTGATTTCATGCTTCAACACCCGATCCTGATTAATCGGCCGGTAGTCGTTACGCCGCTTGGCACTCGTCTTTGCCGCCCTTCAGAAATAGTGTTGGATATTCTACCGGAAGGTCAGAAAGGAGTGTTTACCAAAGAGGATGGCGAGAAAGTCATTGACGAAATGGGGAAACGGGTTAAGTAATCTGCCCACTTCAAAATATCGGACGCCTGTTAATGCTTTGCGGGCGTCCGCTTTTCGCTCAAACCAGACTGTCAGATGTAATGATGTTCAACCTACGAAATGTGTCAGCTCAAGCTTGGGCTAATCCCCCTTAGTTAGTGATCCCCATGTTGTGCCACCTGCCATCAACCCGCCTCAAATTGTATGCCGCCTGACAGGGCGGCATTCTTTTATCCATGAATACATCCATCCCAAACAACGACATTCCGCGTCTGCTGCGCAATCTGATCCGCATTGGCACCGTTGCCGAGGTGAATTTGGAGGAAGCAACTTGTCGCGTAAATACCGGCGGTAACGTCACCGACTGGCTGCACTGGCTGACGTCCCGCGCTGGGCGTTCCCGTGCCTGGTGGGCACCGTCTGCCGGTGAACAGGTTGTGCTGTTCTGCCTGGGCGGCGAGCTGGATACCGCCTTTGTAATGCCTGGCATTTTTTCTGATGAATTTCCGGCGCCGTCTGCGTCCGCCGATGCCCTGCATGTGTCATTCCCTGACGGCGCGGTGATCGAGTACGAACCCAAAACCGGCGCACTGCTGGCAACCGGCATCAAATCCGCCACGGTAACCGCCTCGGATAAGGTGTCTGTAACTGCTCCGCTGATCACCTGCACGGCGAAAACCCGCATCACACTCGACACGCCCGAAGTGGTCTGCACCAACAAGCTCACGACAGGCAGCCTGGAGGTGAAACAAGGCGGAACCCTAACCGGCAACCTCACCCATTCAGGCGGGAGTCTCACGTCAAACGGCGTGGTTGTTCATACCCATAAACACGGCGGCGTCCAGACGGGCGGCGGTAATACCGGCACACCGATCTAATAAGGGGATTTAATGAGCAAGAATCTAAAAGTATTTTTGTCTGTTTTCGCTGCAACGACAGCGGGCGTCATGCTGGCAAGCGGGACGAATGGCTGGTGGTTAGTGGCGGGTATCGGCGTGTACCTGTTGTTTAAAAATGACTAACGCGAAATACATCGGCATGGCGCGCGAGTCAGGGCGCGGCGTCGAAGACCTGGCGCACATTCAGCAGTCGGTCAGCGACATTCTGCGCACGCCCGTCGGTTCCCGCATCATGCGCCGTGACTATGGTTCATTGCTGTCTGAACTGACTGACCGTCCGCAGAATGCGGCGCTGCGCCTGCAAATCATGGCGGCCTGCTACAGCGCGATCCTCAAATGGGAGCCACGCGTCAGCCTGACCGGCATCACCTTTGAAACGACGTTCGACGGGAAAATGGTGGTGGATATCACCGGCACCCGCAAAGACACGTCCGCCGCCATCTCCTTAACCTTACCCGTGAGCTAACCATGGCAACTATCGACCTGAGCCAGTTACCCGCCCCCGACGTGGTGGAGGTGCTGGATTACGAAATCCTGCTAGCTGAGCGCAAAGCCACGCTGGTCTCGCTGTACCCCGAAGGCCAGCAGGCCGCAATTGCCCGCACGCTGACCCTGGAGTCTGAGCCGATGGTGAAACTGCTGGAGGAGAACGCTTACCGCGAAGTGATCCTGCGTCAGCGGGTAAACGAGGCGGCGCAGGCGGTGATGCTGGCTTATGCCTCCGGTAATGATCTCGACAATATCGCCGCCACGTTCAGCGTGGAACGCCTGACGATCACGCCTGCGGATACGGTCAGCGTGCCCGCCGTGGCGGCTGTGATGGAAAGTGATGCCGATTTGCGTATCCGTGCGCAGCAGGCGTTTGAAGGACTGAGCGTAGCCGGTCCCGTCGGCTCTTATGAGTATCACGGGCGCTCGGCTGACGGGCGCGTGGCGGATATTTCAGTGATCAGTCCGTCGCCTGCCTGCGTGACAATTTCCGTGCTGGCACAAACCGGCAACGGCACCGCCCCCGCCGACCTGCTGGCGGTGGTTCAGGCCGCGCTCAATGACGAGAACGTGCGCCCCGTGGCTGACCGCGTGACTGTCCAGTCAGCTACGGTGGTGAATTACACCATTGATGCGGTGCTGTATCTGTTCCCTGGTCCGGAAGCCGAACCCATTCGCGAAGCCTCTGAGGCAAAACTGATTGCTTACACCACGGCGCAGCACCGTTTAGGTCGCGACATCCGGCTGTCCGCCATTTATGCCGCGCTGCACGTTGAAGGCGTGCAGCGGGTGGAGCTGAAAAGCCCCGCCGCTGACATCGAGCTGGATAAAACGCAGGCGTCATTCTGCACCGCGTACACCCTGAAAGTGGGCGGCTACGATGAGTGATCGCCTGCTGCCCGTTGGTTCCTCTGTTCTTGAGGTTGCTGCTGCTGATGCCTGCGCCGCGCTTGAAAACGTGCCGGTGCCGCTGCGGCAGCTCTGGGATCCGCTGGCCTGTCCGGCCAGGTTTTTACCGTACCTGGCGTGGGCGCTGTCGGTTGACCGCTGGGATGAAAACTGGCCGGTTGCCACCAAGCGCCGCGTTATTCAGTCGGCGTGGTTCATTCACTGCCACAAGGGAACTATTGGTGCCATCCGGCGCGTGGTGGAGCCGCTTGGCTACCTGATTAACGTGACCGAGTGGTGGGAAACCAATGACGAGCCTGGGACGTTTCGCCTGGATATCGGGGTGCTGGAAACCGGCATTACCGAAGAAATGTATTTAGAGATGGAAAGGCTGATTGCTGACGCTAAACCGGCCAGCCGCCATCTGATCGGCCTGACCATCACCCAGGATATTAAAGGTGATGTTTACATTGGCGCAGCGCAGTACACCGGCGAGCTGCTGACCGTTTACCCCGCATAAGAGGACGCTATGAGCACATTTAAATCCGTCGTCACCACGCTCGGCCAGTCGCGTATTGCGGCCGCCATCGCGGCGGGGACTGACATCAACATCACGCAGCTTGCCGTCGGTGACGGCGACGGCAAGGCGACCACGCCCGTCGCCACCCAGACCAAACTGGTTAAAGAGGTGTACCGCACGCCGCTCAATTCCTTAAAGCTGGATCCCACTCACGGCAACTGGGTGATTGCCGAGGCCGTGATTTCTGCCAGCGTCGGCGGTTTCTGGATGCGCGAAATGGGATTGTTTGCTGACGACGGCGCGCTGATTGCCGTCTGCAACATGGCGGACACTTACAAGCCGACCCTGGCGGAAGGTTCAGGCCGCACGCAGACGCTGCGGATGGTGATTGCCGTCAGTAACACCGAGGCTATCAGCCTGCTGATCGACGACTCGGTGATTATGGCAACGGAGCAGTATGTGAATGACCTGCTGGCCGCGCATGAAAAATCCCGTAACCATCCCGACGGCACGCTGACGGCAAAAGGTTTTGTCCAGCTCAGCAGCTCGGTCAGCAGTACCAGCGAAGTTCTGGCCGCGACGCCGAAAGCGGTCAAGGCCGCCAACGACAACGCCAATACCCGCGTGCCTGCCACCCGCAAGGTAAACAATAAAGCCCTGAGCGCTGATATCACGCTGACGTCGGCTGACGTAGGCGCAATTGCCCCCGCCGAATTTGGCCTGGGGGGTAAAGCGCCGGTACTGCCTTCAACCATTACGTTGCTGGCTGACCCGTCGATTATTGGTTTTGAATCGACGTGGACAGTGACCAGCGGTTATACCGATGCCCCGGCGGGCAATACCAGCCCTACGGGTGTTTTGCATAATATCCGCCGTGCTTATGATGCCGGTTGTTCCTTAATTCAATATCTCTACATGACCGGCGGCGCAGTCTATGTCCGAACCGCAGCTGTCTCATCAGGCGTTATTACATGGCATGGCACAAGCTTATCCGGTGACGTTAACGGCTGGCGAACAGTCTATGATTCAGCCCAGAAGCCGACGGCCTCAGAAGTCGGTGCCTTGCCCGTCGCTTCTGCCGTTCTGGGCACCGTCAATATCAACACGTTTAACCTGGCAAAAATTGGCCTTTACGTGCAAAGCACAGGCGCGAATGCCACGGTAGCAAACGGCTATCCGCCAGGCTCGCAGGCGGCGGGCGTGCTGGAGATTATCCCTGCCTCCTGGACGGGTGGAGTACTCCAGCGTTACACGGTGCAAAACACCGGCATGGTGTGGACGCGTGCGCTGAATGCGTCCTGGAATGGCACCGATGGACCATGGCGCGACTGGGTACAGGCCAGCACCGCCGGTTCTGTTGCAGCAAACACCGCCCTCGGTTCAACTGACCTGAACACCGTGGGCTTTGGCCTGACGGCGGTGCAGGCCGCTGTCTATCACCAGACGGCTAACGCTTCAGCCACCGCTGACAGACATTATCCCGAAGCCAAAGCGGGAACTCTGTATGTCACGGGCAGCGCCTACGGCGGGCAACAGATGTATGTGACGTTTGAGGGGCGGATTTATATCCGTGGTCTTTCCAGCGTATGGAACGGGACAGATGGTCCGTGGAAAGACTGGATTTCGATTTACGGCACCAACAATAAGCCCACCGCCGCAGACGTGGGCGCATGGACGGCAGCGCAAAGCGCAGCCAGTGAAAAGGCGCTGTCTGATGAAATTGCGACAGCCTTTAAAATCCGCACGAACCTAACCGCAGCCGATACCCCGAACACCCTGCGCGGCAGCGGCATGTTTGGGCATTACGGCGTGCCAGGTGTCGCTGCGGCGACGACGGACAAAGGCTATCCGATGAACGGTTTCGTCGGGGCGATTTTTGTTACCTGGGGTCCGAATGCGACGCAGCAGATTGCATTCAATAGCAACGGTCGGCAATTTACCCGCGCCATGACGGGGGCGTGGAACGGCGTTGATGGTCCATGGTCTGCCTGGAATGAAATTTACTGCCAGGCCAACAAGCCCAGTCCCGCAGAAATTGGCGCGTTAGCCACCGGTGACGTGCTTGTCGGTATGCCGGTTCCCTGGCCTTCTGACACCGTGCCCGCCGGTTTTGCGCTGATGGTCGGGCAGACATTTAACAAGACAACGTACCCGTCTCTGGCTATCGCTTACCCTTCCGGCGTTATTCCTGATATGCGCGGGCAGACCCTCAAAGGCAAACCGGCCAGCGGGCGCGCCGTGCTTTCCCTGGAGCAGGACGGGGTCAAAAGTCACAACCATACCGCCACAGCCAGCAATACCGACCTCGGACGGAAAACGACGAGTGCGTTTGATTACGGACGAAAAGGAACATCCGGCTTTGACTACGGCACCAAAGGGTCAGACGGCCAGGGCGCACACCAGCATCAGATGGGGGTCGCCGGTGCCAATAACCGCTTTGGTGCGATTGGGGTAGCGAAAGATTACGGCTTTAGCGGTTCCAATAATGCCAATCAGACAGAAATGCCGGTGACCAGCGTGGACGGCAACCACGGACATAACACCTACATCGGCGCGCACGATCACTATGTCGATATTGGGGCACACGATCATTACATCGACATGGGCGCCCACGGGCACACCATCACCGTAAACGCCGCCGGTAACACGGAAAACACCGTGAAAAACGTGGCCTTTAATTACCTTGTGAGACTCGCATAATGTTCAGATATTCAGATAAGACACAGACAATTAAGGTGTATGACTTTTCCGCTATCACCGGCGAACTGATTGGCAAAAGCGACGCCATGATCCCGCCGGATACCGGCCTGCCTGCGCGTTGCACGGACATTGTGCCCCCGCAGACAGAAAAAGGTTTTGTGGCGGTTTTCACCGGCGAAGCCTGGGCAGTGGTGGCAGATTTTCGGGGTAAGGTGGTCTACAGCACACTGACGGGTCAGCAGACAACCATCACGGAGCTGGGCGCGTTGCCTGAGAATACGACGGATATCGCCCCTGCCACCCGCTTTGACCGCTGGGACGGCGCGGCCTGGGTGAAGGATGATGCGGCGGAGCGCATTCAGCAGATTCAGGAAGCGGAAGTGCAGAAGAAAACGCTGATGCAGCAGGCCGTTTTGCAAATTGATACGCTTCAGGACGCCATCGATCTGGATATGGCTTCAGAGGACGAAAAGGCGCAAATTGTCGGCTGGAAAAAATACCGCGTGCTGCTTAACCGGCTGGATGCGAACGCCGCGCCGGATATCACCTGGCCTGAAATCCCTGCCTGACCCTCGCCCCGAAAGGGGCTTTTTTGTTTCTGCTCCGCCACGTTGTGCCATTGTTCAAACATCCCTCCCGCCGTGCCTGCGCGTACACAACACGCGATGATTGACTGGCTTATTAATCACAGGAAAAACACCATGGCTGATTATCATCACGGTGTGCGCGTTGTTGAAATCAATGACGGCACCCGCGTTATCTCCACCGTTTCCACCGCCATCATCGGGATGGTCTGCACCGGCGAGGATGCCGACGCGGCGACCTTCCCGCTGGATACGCCCGTACTCATTACCAACGTGCTGACCGCCGCAGGCAAGGCCGGTAAAACCGGCACGCTCCGCGCCTCCCTGATGGCCATCGCCAACCAGGCTAAACCGGTTGTCGTCGTCGTGCGCGTTGCCGAAGGCAAAGACGACGCAGAAACCACTTCTAACATCATCGGCGGGTCGGATGAAACCGGCATGTATACCGGCATGAAAGCCCTGCTGTCTGCGCAAACGGAACTCGGCGTAAAGCCGCGCATTCTCGGCGTGCCAGGGCTGGACAATCAGGACGTCGCCACTGCGCTGGCCGCCGTCTGTCAGCAGCTCCGCGCCTTTGGCTACATCAGCGCTTACGGATGCAAAACCGTGTCTGATGCCATCAGGTACCGCGACAATTTCAGCCAGCGTGAGCTGATGGTGGTCTGGCCTGATTTCGTGTCCTGGAACACCACCACCAACGCCAGCGACATCGCCCCCGCGACGGCTTACGCGCTCGGCCTGCGTGCCAAAATCGACGCCGAAACCGGCTGGCATAAAACGCTATCTAACGTCGGCATCAACGGCGTGACCGGCCTGTCTGCCAGCGTGTACTGGGATTTGCAAACCACCGGCACCGATGCCGACCTGCTGAACCAGGCGTGCGTCACCACCCTTATCCGCAAGGATGGCTTTAAATTCTGGGGGCAGCGCACCTGCTCTGACGATCCATTGTTCCTGTTTGAAAACTACACCCGCACCGCGCAGGTGCTGGCGGACACCATCGCCGAAGGGCATATGTGGGCATCAGATAAGCCCGTTACCCCGACGCTTATCAAAGACATGATTGCGGGCATTAACGCCAAACTGCGCGAAATGAAAACCGCCGGTCTGTTGGTTGATGGCAACTGCTGGTATGACCCAGAAGCCAACACCGTCGAAACCCTGAAAGCGGGCAAATTATTCATTGATTACGACTATACGCCGGTGCCGCCGCTGGAAGATTTAACCCTGCGTCAGCGCATCACCGATCAGTACCTGGCGGATTTCGCCACGTCCGTTAACAGCTAAGAGGCGCTAAAACATGGCACTGCCTAAGAAACTGAAATACCTGAACCTGTTTAACGACGGGAACAGCTACCTGGGCATGGTCAGCGCGCTGACGCTGCCAAAACTGACCCGCAAGCTGGAGAACTATCGCGGCGGCGGCATGACCGGTTCGGCCTCGATTGATTTTGGCCTGGACGACGACGCGCTGAGCTTTGAGTGGACGGTGGGCGGGCTGGATGAGCTGGTATTGCAGCAGTGGGGCGCAGTCGATGCCGTGCCGCTGCGCTTTGCCGGTTCCTTCCAGCGCGACGACACCGGCGAAACCTCCGCCGTGGAAGTCACGATGCGCGGACGCCACAAGGAAATGGATTTCGGCGAGTACAAACAGGGCGAAGATACCGAAACCAAAATCACCACCCAGTGCACCTATTTCAAGCTCACGATTGACGGCAAAGACATGATTGAAGTCGATACCGTGAACATGGTGGAAATCGTCGGCGGCGTTGACCGCGTGGCGGAACACCGCAAAAACATCGGCCTGTAATCCGAACCCCGCGCCGGACTCCGGCGCGAAACCTCACTTTAAAATAAGAGACACCGCTATGTCAGAACACAATGAAAACATCGTAATCCTGGAAGAACCGATCAAACGCGGCGACACGCTGATTAACCAGGTTGAAGTCATCAAACCCAATGCCGGACACCTGCGAGGAATTGGCCTGGCGGCGCTGGCGAATGCTGACGTTGACGCGCTGACCGTGATCCTGCCGCGCATTACCGCCCCGAACCTGACCGCCCAGGACTGCAAAAGCCTGAACCTGCCCGACCTGATTGCCCTGGCGGGTAAGGTGATTGGTTTTTTATCGCCGAAATCGGAACAGTAAAACTTCCCCCGACCCTGACGGTCGATGACCTGATGGCGGACATTGCGGTGATCTTTCACTGGCCGCCGTCAGAAATGAACCTGATGACGCTGACCGAGCTTTGCGGCTGGCGTCATAAGGCCATGCAGCGCAGCGGAGCCGACAGTGAGTAATTTAAAAGTAGAGGTGCTGTTAAAGGCGGTTGACCAGGCGACCCGCCCGTTTAAATCGGTTGAGAACGCCAGTAAGGCGCTGTCCGGAGACATTAAAAACTCTCAGACCGTGCTCAAAGACCTGAACGCTCAGGCCGGAAAGATTGACGGATTCCGCAAGTCCAGCGCGCAGCTTGCCGTCACCAGCCAAAAGCTGAAAAATGCCAAAGCGGAAGCGGCGGCGCTGGCTATCCAGTTCAAAAACACCGCCAGCCCGACCCGCGCACAGGCGCAGGCGATGGAGTCCGCGAAGCGCACCGCCGCGCAGTTGCAGACCCAGTTCAACGGGCTGCGGCAGTCGGTGCAGCGTCAGCGCACGGAACTCAGCCAGGCGGGCATCAGCACGCGCACGCTGTCTGACTCTGAGCGCCGCCTGAAAACCTCCATTAGCGAAACCACCGCGCAGCTCAACCGCCAGCGTGAATCCCTGGCACGCGTCAGCGCGCAGCAGGCCAAACTCAACGCGGTCAAAGGCCGGTATCAGGCCGGTAAACAACTGGCCGGCAGCGTGACCGGCGCGGGTGCGGCGGGCGTCGCGATTGCGACAGCGGGCACGGTAGCCGGTGCCGGGATGCTCAAGCCCGGCTATGACTTTGGGCTGAAAAACTCAGAGTTACAGGCAACGTTAGGATTAGAAAAAGACTCTGCCGATATGACCGCGCTGCGCACCCAGGCGCGGCAGCTCGGCGATAACACCGCCGCATCTGCCGACGATGCCGCCGCCGCGCAAATCATCGTCGCCAAATCGGGCGCGGACAAGGACGGCATTCTGGCGGCGACGCCGACCATCCTGAATCTGTCCCTGGCAAACAAACGCACCATGGAAGAAAACGCCACGCTGCTGATGGGCGTGAAATCCGCGTTTGGCATGACGAACGACACCGTGTCACATATCGGCGACGTGCTTTCCACGGCCATGAATAAGTCCGCCGCCACCTTTGAAGGCCTGTCAGACACCATGACCTACGCCGCACCGGTAGCGAAACAGGCCGGTATCAGCGTCGAAGAAACCGCAGCGATGGCCGCTGCGCTGGCGGATGCCAAAATCACCGGCTCGATGGCGGGCACCGGTGCCCGTGCGGTCATTACCCGTTTGCAGGCACCGACGGGCACCGCAGCGGCGGCGCTGGGTGAGCTGAAGGTGAAAACGGCGGACGGCAAAGGCAACATGCGCCCGCTGTTTACCATCCTGAAAGAAATGCAAAAGAGCTTTGAGAAAAACAAGCTCGGCACGTCGCAGCGTGCGCAGTACATGAAGGCCATCTTTGGCGAGGAGGCCAGCTCGGCGGCGGCGGTGCTGATGGGGGATGCGTCATCCGGCAAACTCGACAAACTCAGCCAGGCGCTGAAAACCTCGGACGGCAAAACCGAGGCGCTGGTGGCGGTGATGCAGGACAACCTCGGCGGCGACTTTAAGGAATTTCAGTCCGCTTATGAGGCCGTCGGTACTGACCTGTTTGATCAGCAGGATTCGTCCCTGCGCAAACTGGTGCAGACCGCCACCGGCTACGTGCTGAAACTGGATAAGTGGATTGTGAACAATAAAGCCCTGGCGGCGACGCTCGGCAAGGTGGCAGGCGGTGCGTTGCTGATTACCGGCGCGCTCGGCGTGTTTGGCCTGGTGGCGGGTCCGGTAATCAGCGGCATCAATCTGATCGTCGCCGCCGCCGGTGTGCTCTGGAGCATCCTCGGCACGGTGGGCGGTGCGATTGCGACGGTGATCGGCGGGCTTACGCTGCCAATAGTGGCGATTGGCGTGGCGATTGTCGCCGGTGCCCTGCTTATCCGTAAGTACTGGGAGCCGATCAGCGCGTTCTTTGCGGGCGTCATTGAAGGGTTAGGGATTGCGTTCGAACCGGTAAAAGAGATGTTTTCGCCGCTTAAGCCGGTGTTTGACTGGCTGGGGGATAAGCTCAAAGTCCTGTGGCAGTGGTTCAAAGACCTGATTGAGCCTGTGAAATCCACGCGGGAAACGCTGAACAGTTGTAAAGATGCGGGCGTGTCGTTTGGTCACCTGGTCGCGAACGCACTGACCGCGCCGTTGCAGGTGGCAAATAAGCTGCGCAGCAGCGTGGTCTGGCTGCTGGAGAAGCTCGGCATCATCAAGGATGAATCCGCAGACATTGATAAGGCAGCCGACAAAGCTGACCGGCGCACGAAACAAAACGGCGATGCGGATCCGGCAGAACACCCGCTGGATAACCCCGCGCCGGTCACGCCACCGCCTGGCGGCCTGCCGGGCGGCGGTTATGCGCCGGTGTCCGTCGGCGGCGGGCGCAGCTATATCGACCGCAGCACGCACAATTACACCATTGCCGCCGGTGCCGGTTTGGGCGTTCAGGACACTAGTCGCCAGATCCGCGCCGAGCTGGAAGCCCGTGACCGCGCCCGCGCCGCACAGCAGCGTTCCCGCATGGATAACGATTAAGGAGAACCCCGCATGATGTTAACGCTTGGGCTGTTTGTCTTTCAGTTGCAGACCGTCCCTTACCAAAGTTTGCAGCGCGATGTCGATTACCGCTGGCCGGTAAACAACCGCGTCGGCCTGCGCCCGCTGCCGCAGTTCCTCGGGGTGAATGAGGAGAAAATTACCCTGTCCGGCGTGCTGATGCCGGAAATCACCGGCGGGAAGTTGTCACTGCTGGCACTGAACCTGATGGCTGACGAAGGCAAGGCGTGGCCGCTGCTGGAGGGCAGTGGCACCATTTACGGGATGTTCGTGGTGAACAGCGTCAGCGAAACCCACACGGAGCATTTTTCCAACGGTGCCGCCCGCCGGATTGAATTTACGCTGACGCTGACCCGCGTGGATGAATCCCTGGCGGCGATGTTTGGCGACATGAAAGCCCAGGCCGACGGGCTGCTGGATCAGGCCGGTGGTTTAACGGGACAGCTGGGAGGCCTGCTGTGATTACGGATATGACCATCGGTGCCGGTGCGCAGTTTGCGCCGGACTTCACGGTGACTGTCGGCGGCAAAGACATCACGCAGGACGTCGGCAACCGGCTGATATCGCTGACGCTCACGGATAACCGCGGCTTTGAGGCTGACCAGCTCGACATCGCGCTGAGCGACACCGACGGCCTGCTGGACATGCCGCCACGCGGTGCGTTGATTAATATTGCGCTCGGCTGGAAAGGCCAGGCACTGACGAACAAAGGTGACTTTACCGTGGATGAGGTGGAGCACCGCGGAACGCCGGACACGCTGACCATCCGCGCCCGCAGTGCGGACTATCGCGG
The DNA here is from genome assembly GCF_024808755.1 of Rahnella sp. BIGb0603. Taxonomy (NCBI): domain Bacteria; kingdom Pseudomonadati; phylum Pseudomonadota; class Gammaproteobacteria; order Enterobacterales; family Yersiniaceae; genus Rahnella; species Rahnella sp. BIGb0603. Next base: position 236,703 of record NZ_JANUEX010000004.1, read on the forward strand.
CAGCCTGAATTCCCGCCGCGACAACTCCTATCACGACACGACGCTGGAAGCGGTGGTGTCGGCAGTGGCGGCGCGCAATAACCTCAAGTCCGCCGTTGCGGAGCCGTTCAAAGGCGTGAAGGTATCGCATATCGATCAGACCCAGGAAACCGACGCGAAATTTATCACCCGCCTGGCGGAGCTGAACGGCGCGGTTGTTGCCATCAAGGCCGGTAATTTGCTGTTTATCAAACCAGGGGCAGCAAAGACGGCAAGCGGGAAGCCGATCCCACAGATGACGATCATCCGCAGCGACGGCGACGGGCACACGTTCAATATTGCTGACCGTGGGGCTTATACCGGCGTGTCGGCAAGCTGGCTGCATACCAAAGACCCGAAGCCTAAAAAAGTGAAGGTACAAAGGAAACCGAAAGTGCAGTACCTGCGAGCCCTGCAACACCCGAAGGCAAAAAAGGTCAGCACGAAGGCACAGAAAACGCCGGAGGCGAAGGAAGGGGAATACCTGGCGGGGAGCGATGAAAACGTGTTTGCCCTGACCACCATCTACGCCACGCAGAAAGCGGCCATGCGGGCAGCGCAGGCAAAGTGGGACAAACTCCAGCGCGGTGTCGCAGAGTTCTCGATCTCCCTGGCTCGCGGGCGGGCTGATTTATTCCCTGAGACGCCGGTGGCGGTGTCCGGATTTAAATCCGTGATTGACGCGCAGCCCTGGATAATCAGTAAGGTGACGCACAGCCTGGGCGGCAGCGGGTTTGTGACAACGTTAAATCTCGAGGTGCTGCTGTCTGATGTGAGTTATGAGGCGACGGGAAGTGACGAGATAAGCCAGTGAAAAGGGAAATCATACTTTCTAATGCACTATGCTCATAAATGCGAAAAGTATAAGTAAGCCACCACCCGCGACATTCACATATTTCTTCAAAGTCATGGTGTTCATCTTATTGGCAGAGAAAATGAGAACTTTGCTAATCGCGATTAGCCAAAGAGTCATAACAGCAATATGCACCGTGGCAAGGATCATGTAATGCCCGATCTCCCCTTTGCTGCCAGCAAATTGTGAAACTACCGTGAGGTAAAACATGATGGCTTTGGGATTCAAAACATTAGCCAGCCATGCATCTTTCATTGTGACAGGAGCACCACCAGAGTCGAATACCATTTCACGTGCTTTGAGGCCACTGCGAATGAACTGTATCCCCAACCAAAGCAGATAGGCTGTTCCGGCAATTTTCAACATATGAAAAAGTGCAGGCGATGCCACAAGCAAAGAAGTGATCCCAAGTCCGATAAGGATTGCATGTGTATAAATACCGAGAGCTGTACCGGTAAGTGTTTTTAGTAACCCCCTTTGCCCGCCTGACAGCGCACTGTTCATCGCAAGCGTAAAGCTGGCTCCTGGGGAAAGTGCGATGGGAAGTAATGCAGGGAAGAAACCTGATAAATTTATGTCCATATTTCAGATAATAATGCACATGAATGGTTGTTACTAGCGCATCGACAGCGTGGGAGAGAAGGCTCTGTAAATCAATGTAATACAGCGTGTATGATTTTCGAAATAACATACAATGACTGCATCTGATTAAAAATGATTACATGGTGATTATTATGATGCACTGCCCCAAATGCCAGCACGCCGCACACGCACGTTCCAGTCGTTATCTGAGCATCAATACCAAAGAGCGTTATCACCAGTGTCAGAACATCAATTGCAGTTGCACGTTTAAAACTCATGAGTCGATTGCTGACATCATTGTTGAGCCAGGAACAGTTCACGCTGTGCAGTTGCATCCTGACAAAAATCAGCAGCAATCCTTCCAGATGCACTAAAGAAAAAGCCCCGAATAAACGGGGCTTCTCTTGTCGATGTGGTCAATGCGTGGACACTGAAATGAAAAAATCCATTTAATTCATGTATTTAACATCGTTTTCAAAGGCACAAAAATGTGCCTTTTTTAGTGAGATTTTTCGGGAAAGACTGTCAAGGGCGTAGCCGATGACGTCAGTTCTGACGGGGCAAGCGCGGGGCAACTGCAATAGACATAAAGTCCATGAGGAATGCGAGCACTTCCCGCGCCGGAAATGGCTAAACCGGGTAGCCAGGCACTATTCGTCCAGCATAACCACTTTGCCGACATACGGCAGATGGCGATAGCGCTGGGCGTAGTCGATGCCGAAACCAACGACGAATTCGTCCGGGATCGCAAAACCGACGTATTCCACTTTGACTTCAACTTCACGGCGTTCGGGTTTGTCGAGCAGGGTACAAATTGCCAGAGATTTCGGGCCGCGCAGTTGCAGGATTTCGCGCACTTTGCTCAGCGTGTTGCCGGAGTCAATGATGTCTTCGACGATCAGCACATCTTTGCCCCGAATGTCTTCGTCGAGATCTTTCAGGATTTTGACATCGCGAGTCGTAGACATGCCGTTGCCGTAGCTTGATGCGGTCATGAAATCGACTTCATGCGGCACATCAATGGCGCGGCACAAATCGGCCATGAACATAAAGGAACCGCGCAGCAGCCCGACCAGTACCATTTCGCTGCCGCTGTCACGGTAGTGGTCGGTAATTTTACGGCCCAGCTCTTCAATTCGGGTTTTGATTTCCTGTTCGGAAATCATGACATCAACGCGATGTTTCATATAAAGACTAACCACCTGATTTAAGAATATTTATCGCCGTTATTGGAAGAAACGGCGACCATATAGTGGATGGGATTATATCAAAGAACCCGCCGATGAGTAACGCCGGTGTCAGCCAATACCGGCCTGGTGCAGGTCATGCAGGTTGATGGCTCCCACCAAAATACCCTCGCTGTCGACCACCGGTGCGGCACTGATGTGCTGTTCGTGCAAGGCTTCCAACGCTTCACCCGCCCGCCATTGGGCAGGAAGCTGATATCCCGGACGGCTCATCGCGCTCACCAGCGGATCATCCAGGCTAAGTCCTTTCACCAGCCAGCGGCGCAAATCGCCGTCGGTAAAAACGCCCACGACATGCAGGCTGGCGTCACACACCGCAACCAGCCCCAGGCCGGTGCGACTCAGTTCCAGCATGGCATCCATGACATTTTTCTGGCTGTCGACAACAGGCAGACGATCGCCGGTGCGCATCAGATGATGGACGCGGTTGAGCAATCTGGCGCCCAGACTCCCCCCCGGATGTGACCGCGCGAAATCCTCGGCGCCGAAACCACGGTGGCGCATCAGTGCCATCGCCAGCGCGTCGCCCATCATCAACGTATTTACTGCGCTGGACGTCGGCGCGAGCCCCATCGGGCAGGCCTCGCGCTCAACGCTGATGTCGAGCACGCAATCGGCCGCCTGCGCCAGCGAGGAATTTTTGCCGCCGGTGATGGCGATCAGGCGCGTCTGGTTTTCTTTCAGTAACGGCAAAATCGTATCCAGCTCTTTTGCTCGGCCGGAATAAGAAATGAAAATCAGCACGTCATTGCTGCCAATCATCCCCAGATCGCCGTGCAGGGCTTCGGCGGGATGAACAAAGAACGCAGGCGTCCCGGTGCTGGCCAGCGATGCCGCGATTTTCTTGCCGATATGGCCGGATTTCCCCATACCGGAAACCACTGCTTTACCGGTGCAATTTAGTAATAAGCTGCACGCACAAAGGAAATTATCATCAAGCCGCGTCAGTAAACGTTTCGCTTCTTCAATCTCAATTTCCAGCGTTTCGCGTGCGTAGTTCAGTAATGAATCATTCATCGTCTTCCCCGACTAAAATAATGCGGATCCCCAGTTTTTCGATGGCCTCACGATAAGGAGCAGTTAACCCGCTGTCAGTGATCAACGTATCGACTTTGCCCAAATTACAGACCACGTTCGGGCTTTTGCGCCCGAATTTTGAGGAATCTACCAGCAGGAAAATACGTTCGGCGGCATTGCACATCGCCTGGCTGACGCCGTGAACTTCGTTAAACGTGGTGACCCCCCCGTTCAGATCAACACCATCGGCACCGATAAACAGTTTGTCGAAGTTGAATTGATCAAAAGCGCTTTCCGCCAGGCTGCCATGGAAAGAAGAGGATTTTTTACGGTAGGTGCCGCCCGGCATCAGAATGGTTTGATCATTATCCAGCTCGACCAGTGCATTGACGATATGCAGGCTGTTGGTCATAACCGTGATGTTATTGAACTGACTGAGGAAAGGCACCATCTGCATGACCGTACTGCCTGCGTCGAAAATGAGGGAATCGCCGTCCTGAATTTCGCTAATCGCGGCGCGGGCAATACGCAGCTTTTTACCGGTATTAATGTGTGTTTTACGGTCGATGGGCTGGTCGCCTTCTTCGCGGCTCAGAACCACGCCGCCGTAGGTACGAATCACAGCACCCTCTTCTTCCAGCAGAGTGAGATCTTTCCGGATGGTGGTGCCTGTAGTGGCGAAATGCGCTGCCAGATCTTCCACCGCCGTCTTACCAAATTGCTGCAAATGCTCCAGTATCGCCGCCTGCCGTTGCTTAGGTTTCATCACGATTTCCGCTCAAATTTTCAGATAAATTCACTCGCCATCATTCCTTTTGAAAGATAATAGCTTTTAAAGTGAAAATATCATGATTTCGGTTCAATCGCTAATGATAGTGCGGTTTGAATATCCGGATCTTTCGGGAAGATCACACCTGTCATTAATTGTTCGCGTTTCATTCCATTAAGAGCAGTAAAGGGCTGAGGACGGGCAAAGATGGTCAGTCCGCGCAGCAGAAAACCCGCGCAGACCTTTTCTTCTTTATCGAAAGCCAGCGCCAGCACAACGCGCGGTTTGAAGCGACCGCCCGAACGCCCGACGCCCACTGAACCGCATAAACACAGCTGGTCAAACGCGTGATTGAAACGCTGTAACTGCCACCAGCCCAACACAATCTGCGCTACCCATGCCAGCATCGCGCACGCAATCAGTGCTGAAGTCGAGGTCATCGGTTTCTCCTTAAAAAATCCGCCCCGGTCTCAGACAAGGGCGGATGGCATCAGAACATCACCTGGCCGCCGGTAATATTGATTGACTGGCCGGTACAGTAAGACGCTTTATCACTGGCGTAAAACAACAACATATCCAGCACATCCTGATAGTCACAACCGCGTTTGAGCGGCACTTTATCAATGTAATACTGTTCTACTTCGTCGGCCTGAATGCCGAGTTTCTTAGCGTATTGCGGTAATAATGACTGGAACATCGGCGATTTCAGCAGGTTCCCTAACATCAGCGAATGGACAGTAATACCGTATTCCGCCAGATCCAGCGCCAGAGATTGCGTCAGCCCCACGCCGCCGAATTTCGCCGCACTGTAACCCGCGTTGTGTTTGCTGCCCACTTTGCCGGATTTGGAGTTGATCTGGATGATGCGACCCGGAATTCGGTCGCGGATCATCAGACGGGAAAACTCCCGGGCGCAAAGGAAATACCCGACCAGGTTCACCTGAAGTGAGAGATCAAAATCATTGAGAGCAAAGTCGGTAATCGGCGAGGCCTTCGCCATTCCCGCGCTGTAGACCAGCAAACTGACGCCGCCAAAGGTCTGATCCACCGCCTTCGCCAGCTTTTCAACGCTACTTTCATTCGTGGCATCGACCACAAATCCAAATGCCCTTTCGTCTCCAAACTGCTGATTAATCTGTGCCGCAACTTCTGCGGCATTCTTTTCATTCAGATCTGCCACCGCAACCCGATATCCGGATTCAGCCAGCCCCTGACAGAGAAATGCGCCCAGCGTCTGCCCACCGCCGATCACGACTGCAACCTGTTCCATAACTGACTCCTGACTTTAGTGTTAATCGATAAATTTCAATATGCTGCCCAGCGGAATGTCTTCGGGCGTTACGCCTTTTACATGTACGCAGCCGGGATATTCCGCCTCCGCGCTGCCGTCAAAACGCAGTGTGATATGTCCGAGTTCGCGCAGGTTTTGCATCGCCACCTCGCCCACGGCGGTCACCGGATAAAGCACATCAGCCAGTTCCATGCAGGCTCCGCGATGCAGTTCGCCTTCGGTCTGGCCGTGCTGATGAATAAAGCAATAATCCTGAATATCAGCCGGTGCGCCTTCGCGGAATGTAATCAGCATCTGATCGGATAACGCCTCGCGGGCAAAGTCTCCGATATGCGTAATCCTGGTTTGATAAATAGTTTGCATGGTGACTCCTTACTGATAGATGAAGGCGGACGCGGCCCAGGCGATAAGCACCGTCGGGGCACCGGTGAGGAAACGGCTGACCAGCACGGACGGCACACCGACGCGAACGGTGTCCTGCTTGGCTTCTGCCAGTGAAAGCCCGACCGGAATGAAGTCGCAAGCCGCCTGCGCGTTAATCGCAAAGAGAGCCGGTAAAGCCAGATGCGGCGGAATATTGCCCAGCCCGATCTGAACGCCGACCAGCACGCCGATGACCTGCGCGATCACCGCACCGGGGCCGAGGAAAGGAGACAGCAGCGGGAAGGAGCAAATCAGCGCCAGCAACACCAGTCCGACAGGACTTTTGGCCAGAGGCGTCAGGCCGTGCGCCACCAGGTCGCCAAGACCAGACGCCATAATGATGCCAATCAGTGCCGCCACAAACGCCATAAACGGCAGGATAGTTTTGAGCACCGTATCAATGGTATCGCGCCCCGCCTGGAACAGCACCGCGACGCCCGATCCCATGCCCATTCCGACTTTTGCCAGCAGTCCGTCACTTTGCTCGGTGATTTTTTTGGTGGTGTCGTAGTCTCTCACAGCCGCTGTAGGTGCGGGTTTACTGTCCACAGGTGCCGGTTTTTCGCGTTCACTGGTATCGAAAACGATGTCGTGTTCACGCACACCGGAGACATAAATGTCTTCTGTAATAAACTGTGCCAGCGGGCCAGATTTGCCGGTCGAATGGATGTTCACGGTCGGGATCCGACGTTTTGGATAAATACCGCAGCGCAGCGTTCCGCCGCAGTCGATCACCGCCACACCGATTTCTTCTGCCGGGGGCTCACCTTCTTTAAAACCATCAACGGTTTCCCAACCCGTCAGTTCCGCCAGTTTGTCGACGATCGCCGGACGCGTGCCCGCCGTGATATACACAATTTTTTTGCCTGGTACGGCCTCAATCAGTAACGGACCGCCCCAGCCACCTTCACCCCGGTTAATTCGAATGGTAACGCTCATTTTCTGCTCCGCGTTTAAAGTTGAACCTGACGATCAAGCTGAATGCCCATCTTCCTTTCGAAGATGCGCGTCGTGAGATCGGTCACCCAACCCCGGAAGAAGTTGGTCACCATGCCGACGAGGAAATAGCTGACCGCCAGTGGCCCGAGCGGTAATCCCAACGTGGTCAGCCCGCTGGCCACACCGAGATAAACGAACAGTTCGCCAGGATTAATGTGCGGGAATAATCCGTTCATGGAATGGCAGCTGTAGGAACCCGCCGCATAGTAACTCGGCTTGTAAATCTCAGGCATGAAGCGCCCGAGACTCAGCGTCATCGGGTTACAAAAAACAAATGTGCCGATGACCGGCAACAACAGATAACGTGAAACCGGATTTCCGGCACAGCGCTGCGCCAGACGTTCGATCCTGCGCTGACCCACAAAAACGATCAGCGCATTCATGACCACCAGCAAACTGATTAAGAGCGGTAAAATGCCGGTTACCATACCGACAAAAACCTCTCCCCCTTTTTGAAACAGGCCGATAAACCATTCGGCACTGTGTGTAATCACTTCAATCATCTTGTTCTCCTGTAGGGATACGTGAGCTTTAAGCTTTCATGTTTCGTCACTCCACGCTGAAAATATAATCATATTGAACTTATAATAATTCCATATTGATCACATTTCGAAAGATTTACCTTTCGAAATGAAATTTTTATAATCAGGTACTGGCAGAGAATTAAAACGGGCGGGAATGGCGGGTAAAAAAAATGGCCCGGAGAATAGTCTCGGGCCATTTTTTCAGGGAATTACAGAAAGGAAATTAGAAAGAAGCTTATGCCGACACCGTAAACGCGAGCATCATGCCGGTATCTTCGTGTTCCAGCAGATGGCAATGCGCCATATAGGCATGCTGTTTATCCGCCAGGTGACTGAAGCGCACCAGCACTTCGCTGCGGGCGCCTTCGACGCGGACGATATCTTTCCAGCCCTGACGGTGCGGCGCGACCGGCTGGCCGTTTTCAGAAAGAATACGAAACTGTGTGCCGTGGATATGGAACGGATGCAGCATCATGTCGCCTTCGCCGGAAATCGTCCATTTCTCGTATTGCCCTTGTTTCACATCGAACGCAGGCACGTTCATGTCGTAGGCTTTGCCGTTGATTTTATTGCCCTGCATGAAATCGTAACTTCCGGCCACTTTGCCCATGTCCATTCCGGCCATACCGCCGTGGCCGTCAGGGCCCGAACCGGACATCCCCGGCATCGCCGCCATATCCATATCACCGCCGCCGTGATCCATGCTCATGCCGGCCATCGCGCTGTGACCGTAACGTTTCATCAGCGCCGCCATGCCCTGCTGATCCAGTTGCGGATCCATCATCAGTTGCAACCAGCGGGTCGGCAGATTATCAGTAGAAACCAGCGCCGGAACCGGCACCAGCGTGTCCGGCAGTGAACCGCCGCTTTGGGTCAATGTCGGCTGAATGCGTAGTACCGGCAACGGCTTGTCGAACGGTGCCAGCGTCATACCCATTTGTTTCACCGGCAATGTGACCAGATCAAACGCTTTACCGTCGCTGCAATCAATCAGCACTTCAAAACGTTCCCCCATCAGCAACGGCAAATCACTGACTTTTACCGGCTCGGAAAGAAAACCGCCGTCGCTGGCGATCACGTACATCGGCCGCTGGTCGCTGGTGGCGATGTGCAGCGAGCGCGCATTGCAGCCGTTAAGCAGACGAAAGCGCACCCAGCCGCGCGAAATGCCGTGCTGCGGATAAATCGCGCCGTTAGTCAGCATGTGCTCGCCGAACCAGCCGATGGCGGCAGTCATCACGTCCATCTGGTAATCAATCTGTCCGGCGTCACTGAGGCGTTTGTCCTGCAAAATGACCGGGATATCATCCACGCCCCAGCGTTTCGGGATCTGTAATGCGTCGCTGCCTTCATCTTCAATCAGGACTAATCCGGCCAGCCCCATTGCCACCTGATAGCCGCTGGTCTGATGCGGATGCGGGTGAAACCAGCAGGTCGCGGCGGGTTGTTCGAGCTGCAAACTCACGCTGCGGCTCTGGCCCGGCGCGATCAGCCCCTGAGGACCGCCGTCAATGTCACCAGGAATTTCCAGCCCGTGCCAGTGAACGGTGCTCGCGACGTCCAGATTGTTTTTGACCGTGACATTGAGCGGTTTGCCCCGCCGCACGCGCAGCGCAGGCCCTAGCAGATTGCCGTTCACGCCCCAGGTTTGTGTATTCACCCCGGGCAGAAACTGGCTCTGACCACGTTGCAGGGAAAGCGAAATCGCGCTGCGGGCATCCGGTTCAAGCAGTGTGGGAATGGGCAACGCCGGGCGGTCAGCGGCCAGCGCAAACCGGCTCCAGCCGGGTAACGTACTGGCGGCGCCCAGGAGCGTTGTCCACTTCACGAAATCGCGACGGTTCATGTTCAGTCCTTATGATGGAAAATTGCCAGACGAACGGCATAAAACTGCCATAATAGTACGACAGCCTAAACCCTCCACTAAGGGGAAGGTCAAGTGGCGGGCACGCAGAAAAGAAATTTGGTGCCACTCATCGCAAATATGGTAACGTCATTTCGATTCGCTTTGAGCCAGGTTTTTCTAATCTTTCAATCTAAAAGAACAAGAACACTTCCATGAAAAGAACAACATTGTGTTTGCTGTTACTGTCGCTGCTCGGCTTCTCCTCCGCCAGTCAGGCGTTGAGTGAGTCAGAAGCAGAAGATCTGGCGGATCTGACCGCAGTCTTCGTTTATTTGAAAAATAACTGCGGCTACGAACAGTTGCCTAATACCCAAATCAAACGGGCGATCGTCTTTTTCGCACAGCAGAATCGCTGGGATCTGAGCAACTACAACAGCTTCAATATGCAGGCAATGGGCGAAGACAGCTATCGCGACCTGAGCGGCATCGCAGTTCCGAAACCGGCCAAATGCAAATCTCTGGCACGCGATTCACTGAGTCTGCTGGCTTATACCAACTAAATTTCCCCCGCAGTGCTCCGTCAGTCTGATGCCGGAGCGTTTCATTTCCCCTCTCCGGATCCGCGTCACACCTCACTCAGCTACAATTAAGCTAAATTTATCTGTTTGAAATTCAACCGTGCATGCGCAGGCAGAGTTAGCTATCATGTGCGCCCATTTTTATGGCTGCGAATGCTCAGGAGAAACAAAGACATGTCCCGGAACTCGTCACCCAAAGAAATATGGTATGAGACGCTGCACGCCCATTTTGGCCAGTACTTCAGCGTCGAAAAAGAGTTGTACCGTGAGAAAACTGAACACCAGGATCTGGTGATTTTTGAGAATGCGGCGCTGGGCCGCGTGATGGCGCTCGACGGCGTGGTGCAAACCACCGAACGTGATGAATTTATCTATCACGAGATGCTGACACACGTTCCGTTACTGGCGCACGGCGATGCCAAAAAAGTGCTGATCATCGGCGGTGGCGACGGCGGAATGCTGCGTGAAGTCTGCCGTCATAAAGGCGTGGAATCGGTCACGATGGTGGAAATTGATGCCGGCGTGGTGGAGTTTTGCCGCCAGTATCTGCCCAATCATAATGCCGGTGCTTACGATGATGCCCGTTTCAATCTGGTGATTGAAGATGGCGTGAATTTCGTGAATCAGACCGCTGAAACGTTTGATGTGATTATCTCCGACTGCACCGATCCGATCGGTCCGGGAGAAAGCCTGTTCACCTCGGCCTTCTACGAAGGTTGCGCGCGTTGCCTGAAACCGGGCGGCATTTTCGTGGCGCAAAACGGTGTCTGCTTCCTTCAGCAGGATGAAGCGGTCAACAGCCACACCAAACTGAGCCACTATTTCAGTGATGTCAGTTTCTATCAGGCCGCGATCCCGACCTATTACGGCGGCATCATGACCTTCGCCTGGGCGACCAATAACCCGGCTTACCGCCAGATCGACAGCCAGACATTGCAGGCGCGCTTCGACGCCGCAGGCATTACCTGTCGCTATTACAATCCGGCGATTCATCACGGCAGCTTTGCGTTGCCGCAGTATTTACTGAATGCCCTGTCAGCTGCGCGCTGATACCGCATCCGTAAGGGGGTGAACTAAATTGCAAAAACTAAAACTGCATGGCTTCAATAACCTGACCAAAAGCCTGAGTTTTTGTATCTACGATATCTGCTACGCCAAAAGCGCAGCCGATCGTGACGGCTATATTGCCTACATTGACAAAGAATATAACGCCAACCGCTTAACCGAGATCCTCACCGAAACCTGTTCGATTATCGGTGCTAACATTCTTAACGTTGCGCGGCAGGATTACGAACCACAGGGCGCCAGCGTCACGATTCTGGTGAGCGAAGAGCCGATTGACCCCTGTGATGTCGATACCACCGAACATCCTGGCCCGCTGCCGAATTCCGTGGTTGCGCATCTCGATAAAAGCCACATCTGTGTGCATACCTATCCGGAAAGCCATCCTGAAGGCGGACTGTGTACGTTCCGCGCCGACATAGAAGTGTCCACCTGTGGCGTGATTTCACCGCTGAAAGCGCTGAACTATTTAATCCACCAGCTGGAATCTGACATCGTCACCATCGATTACCGCGTCCGCGGTTTTACCCGTGACGTGAACGGCGTGAAGCACTACATCGACCATTCCATCAATTCGATTCAGAACTTTATGTCGCAGGACATGAAAGGGTTGTACAAGATGATGGACGTCAACGTGTATCAGGAAAATATCTTCCATACCAAGATGTTACTGAAAGAATTCGATCTCAAGCATTATCTGTTTAATGCAAATCCGGAAGAACTGACTGGGCAGGAACGCAAGGAAATCACCGATTTGCTGTACAAAGAAATGCAGGAAATCTACTACGGCCGGAATCTCCCTGCCGTCTGATCGGCACATAAAAGAAAAGGCCGGGCATCGCGGGATGTCCGGCCTTTTTTTATCGTGAATTCTCAGCTGGTTTCAGGCCAGAGTCAGCGTAAATGGCTGTTCTACCAGCAATTGTCTGATTTCTGAGTTCAGACCTTTATCGGTGATAATGTCAGTCATCCCGGCCAGCGGCGTGACACAAAAAAGCGAGTACGCACCATATTTACTGCTGTCAGCCAGCAACACCCTGCGGCGCGCATTAATGGCAAGATCCTGCTTGAGCCCGGCTTTTTCTTCTGTCGGCGTGGTGATGCCTTTATCCAAACTCCACGAGTTACAACTGATAAACGCGATATCCGGATAGACGCTGCGCAGCAACCGGCGGCCATGCTCGCCGACGCATGACTGACTGCTGTCGTCGATACGTCCGCCAATAATGGTCACTTCGATTTGTTTAAATTCCGATAAAAACAGCGCGATACGCAAATCGGCTGTAATGACCCGCAGAGGCAAATGGGTCAGATTGCGCGCCAGTTCAAGCATCGTGGTGCCTGCATCGAGAACGACGGCATCGCCCGGTTTTACCATAGCAGCAGCGACTTCGGCGATGGCCTGTTTTTCCTGCAGGCTGCGTTGAAGCTTTTCATTGGTCGTCGGCTGGCTGGGAATGAAGCGGTTGAGCGTCACACCGCCGTGGCTGCGGCTGATGACACCCTGCTCGTCCAGTTTGATCAGATCCCGGCGAATGGTCGCCGGGGAGGCCGCAATAGCGGCAACCAGTTGTTCAACGGTGACCAGATTATGGCTTTTCAGATAATCCATAATCTGATCGAGGCGGCTTTGTCCGGTCAACGTGATTCCTTTTTTCCCTGCGCCGCTGGCGCAGAATTACGCCAGTTGTACGGCTAACTGAATGGAGATCGCCATGCTCTCAGACTTGGCTTTTCCTGTCCACGCAATATCAAATGCGGTGCCGTGGTCTGCCGACGTACGAATGAAAGGCAGGCCCGCCGTAATGTTCACGCCGTCATAGAATCCCATCAGTTTCAGCGGAATATGTCCCTGATCGTGATACATCGCCACCACCATGTCATACATCCCTTCGTAGGTTTGCAGGAACACGGTATCCGGCGGACAAGGCCCGGCAACATTAATGCCTTTAGCTTTCATTTTTTCCACAGACGGCCCGACAATCCTGATTTCTTCATCGCCGAACAATCCGTTCTCACCGGCATGCGGATTCACACCCGCCACCGCGATACGCGGGTTTTCGTAACCGACGCGACGCAGGAAGGTATCTGCCATCTGAATAACAGTTTCCACGCGCCCGGCGTTAAGCGTATCGAGGAACTTGCGCAGGGCAATGTGCGTGGTGACATGAATGACTTTCAGCTTGTCGGTGTAAAGCACCATCGCGTAATCGCGGCTGCCCGTTAGTTTCGCCAGCAATTCCGTATGACCCGGATAAATATGCCCGGCAGAATGCATCGCTTCTTTATTAAGAGGAGCGGTAGCGATGGCCTGAACGTGTCCGGCCATCGCCAGTTCGGTGGCGCGTTTCACACAGCGATAGGCCAGATCACCCGCTTCTTTCTGCACTTTTCCCGGTACCAGCGTCTGCGGATCCGCCAGTGGTTCGTCAATCACGTTGATGACGCCCGGCGCGAAATGTGCCTGCGAAACGTCATCGATAATGCGTAATTCAGCGGCTGGCGTGATCCCGAGAGCGAGGATCCGGCGGAAAGTCGCCGCGCATCCGACAACTACCGCAGGCGTACCGGACAACTCACCTTCAGCTAACGCTTTAATGATAATTTCAGGGCCAATACCGGCAGGATCACCCATGGTTACTGCAATAATTTTAGTCACTCAATTTCTCCTCAATAAAGCGTAAAACTTCAAATAGCGTATTTTCAGTGCCGAACCCACCCGCTTTGGTCATAACCGGCAAACGGTTTAGCGGGCTGTCGAGTAAAAATCCCCACGGAACACAGCCTGCAATCTGTCCTTTGATTTCAAATCCTTTCGCACCCAGCGCCCGGGCAACGGCCAGCGCAATATCTCCGCCGGACAGATATAGTCCGCCCGGTTTCGTCTCCGGTTGCTGTAAAACGTTCTGAATCAGTTGCCCGAGAAAGACGGCAATGAGCCCGCCCATTTGCGGGCGGCTGATGTGATTTTGCTGGCAAAACTGGGCAACGGAATGCCGCTGCTCTTCACTCTGGCGGGTACGGATAAAACAATGTTTGCCCTCTGCGATGGCGTGGCGAATTTCAGCAGAAAGCGTCGTCAGCAGCCGGTCTGAATCCGCAGAGAAGAGCCGGAGAACATCAATATCAATCAGTGAAACGGGGCGGTGTTGTTGTACAAAAGTAATCTGCTGCGCCGCGATTTCACTCATTGAGCCGACAACCGCCAGCAGCGGTGCGGCTGTGCGTTCAGTGATATTCTCAGGCGAGGTTTGCGGCGTCAGGCAATGTTGCGCCAGCGCATGGCTCAGGCCGGAAGCACCGACCAGCAGCGGTCTGAATGGCAAACTTTCTGCGGCATGAATAATCAGTTTCAGATCTTCTGCGGACTGGCTGTCGGCCACGACAATGCGAACACCCGAGGCCGTCAGCGCGAAAAGCTGTGCCTGAAAATCCCCCGAACGCAGCACCTCAAGGCTGATGTGATGCTGGCGCAGCGACGTCTGTTCAGCCAGACGTGCGCCGACGCTGGCCGTGCTGACCGGCGTTTTCGGGTCTGTGGCGAATTCAGTTTCCGTCAGTAAGCGGCCATTCACGTAGCAAAGCCCGTCTTTTATCACTCGCCCGAGTTCGGGTACGGCGGGCGCGATAATCGCCAGCGGGCAATCGAGTGCCATCAGCACAGCTTCGGTTTCTGCCCCCAGATTCCCGCGCAGCGTAGAGTCGATTTTCTTGAAGACCCATCCTTTCTCAGTGGAAAGCGGTGACCCGGCCAGCACAGCCTGCGTGACTTTTTCCGCGGCATCCTCTGCACTCATAGCCCGGCTGTCGGTGCTGTAAATCAGTGCATGACCGGTGCCCACTTTTACCACGCTGCCAGTGACATCAAACTGCACACATACCGACATTCCCTGCGCCACCAGCGCCACGCCAGTATCATTCGCGCCGGTAAAGTCGTCGGCAATCACCAGCAGCCCGGCGGATTTCTGAAGTGCTGTATGAGTTACGGTTTTGGCCATCGTGGCTCCGTGATGAATGAGGTCGGGTTAATCTTGCTGGTTATGATTATATTCAATCATGATTGATTATATGTGAGCAAGTTCAAATTATTCAACTTCAATTTCGCCTATAAATTGCCCTGACGATGTGAGGAGTATCGACCTTTGATGATTAAACTCACTCTTACTAAAGACTCAGACGGCAGGAAAAAGGCATGAAAATAGACAGCACGATCATCAGCGGTTATCAGTCATTACAGGACATCGGCTACTTGCTGGCCGGAAAACGTCAGGTTTTACTGGTCAGCGACAAAAACATTATTGGCCTGCCGCCGGTGCAATCGCTGATAGGCCAGCTGGATAACGCAGGCTGCGAGGTGAGCATTATTGATAGTGTGCCGCCCGAACCGAACCAGCATGACGTCGCCGCTATCCTGAAAACACTGCATCAGCCGCAGGTCGATCTGGTGATTGGCGTCGGCGGCGGAAGCGTACTGGACGTCGCAAAGCTGCTTTCGATTCTGTGCGCCGGAGATGAAACCGTCACGCTCGACAGTCTGCTGGCGGGCGAAAAACCGCAACACCGTACGACGTCGTTACTGATCCCAACCACTGCAGGCACCGGCTCAGAATCCACACCAAACGCGATTCTGGCGATCCCCGAAAAGGAAACCAAAATAGGCATTATCACGCCGGTCATGCTGCCCGATTATGTTGCGCTGGTGCCTGAACTGGCCACCAGCATGCCCGCGCGCATCGCGGCGTCTACCGGCATCGATGCGCTGTGCCATCTGTTCGAATGCTTCACGTCGGTCATTGCTAACCCGGTCAGTGATAACTTCGCGCTGGTCGGCATGAAGAAGCTGTTTGCCAGCCTCGAAACGGCCGTTGCCGAACCGGAAAATCTGCAGGCGCGGCTGAATATGCTGTGGGCGTCATATTACGGCGGCGCATCGATTGCCCATGCGGGCACCCATCTGGTTCACGCTATGTCCTATCCGCTCGGCGGCAAATATCACATTCCTCACGGGGTAGCGAATGCCATTCTGCTCGCACCTTGTATGGCTTTTGTCAGGCCTTCAGCCGTGAATAAATTTGCGCAGGCCTATGACTTAATTCCAGATGCCGACCGGACATTACGTGAAGAAGAAAAATCCCATGCGCTGGTGGAATATTTTGACGCGCTGGTTCATCGCCTGGATTTGCCGGTCAAATTAAGCCAGCTGAATATCACACCTGACGACATTCCTTATTTGTCGCAGGGGGCAATAGAGGTACAACGTTTAATTAAAAATGTACCGATGCCGGTCAGCAAAAATCAAATAGCGGAAATTTACCGCAGCATTCGTTAACCCCTTATTTCATATCCGATTACAACGACGTAAAGAGAATAAAATGAATAATATTACCGGAGTCTATACCGCCATTGTGACGCCGTTCTCCGCCAGGGGAGAACTCGACGGTGACGCATTGCGCCAGCAGGTAAAACGCCAAAAACAGGCAGGAAATAATATTTTCTGTAACGGCACTAACGGCGAATTCTTTATGCTCAGCGAGCAGGAAAAAATTCAAGTCACAGAGATTTGTCTCGAAGCCGCGGGCGATGACACGGGCGTGATGTCGCATGTCGGCGAGATTTCTACCCGCGACACCATTCGTCTGGGAAAACAGATTGAGAAACTCGGCGTGCGTGCCGTGTCGGTGATTACGCCGTGGTTTGCGGCGTTACGCCCACAGGAGTTGATTGCGCATTTCCGCGCCGTCGCCGATGCGCTGACGGTGCCGGTGTATCTCTACAACATTCCGGCAAGAACCGGTAATACGCTGACGCCAGATGTAGTCCGCGTACTAGCCGATCATCCTAATATCAAAGGGATTAAAGACAGTGCCGGTTCGTACGAGAGCCTGCACGGTTTCCACGAAGTCAGCCAGCAGTTTGCTGATTTTGACGTGCTGACCGGGCCGGATTCACTGATTTATCGCGGTTTCACCGAAGGCAGCGCCGGCTGCATTTCCGGTATCGCCAATATCATCCCCGCACAGGTAAACGCTGTTTACCACCATCTGCAGGAAAACCAGCCTGCCGCCGCCGAAGCGGTTCAGGCAGACATCAATAAGATCCGCACCGATTTATACAGCATTGCGTTTTCACCGGCCGTGGTTAAAAAAGCCGTGAATATGCTCGGGTTTAACGTGGGTGAAAGCCGGTATCCGGTGGAATTCACGCAGGACGATACACAGAAGATCCTGACCGTCATAAAAGAATTTAATTTGCGCGGCTAAACGCGCCTTACCTAACGAATCTACCGATCTCCTGCGCATGAAAGTGCGCAGGCAGGGTCCCCTACGCGCTGTGTGAGGAAAAAATGAAAGAATTTAGCTCATCAGATACGTTAATTATTATTGGCATTGTGCTCGCCTACATCCTGTTCACCACCTGGCTGACCTACCGGTTGCGCAGTAAAACCAGCGGCGATTTCATGGAAGGTTCGCGCGCAATGCCTGCGTTTATTGTCGGCGTGCTGCTGATGTCGGAATACATCGGTGCCAAATCCACCATCGGGACGGCGCAGGCGGCTTTCGAAGGCGGTTTTGCGGCGTCCTGGTCGATTTTGGGTGCCGCCATCGGCTTCCCGATTTTTGGTCTGTTGCTGGTCAAACGCATTTATAACACCGGAAAAATCACGATTTCGGGCGCAATTGCTGAGAAGTACGGCAACACGACCAAGAACATCATTTCAATCATCATGATTTACGCCCTGCTGCTGGTTAACGTCGGGAACTACGTGAGCGGTGCAGCGGCCATTTCTACCGTACTGAAAGTGAATCTGCCGGTGGCAGCCTTTATCACCGCCGTCGTAAGTACGTTCTACTTTGCGTTCGGCGGCATGAAAGGTATGGCGTGGGTGACGATGCTGCACAGCGCTATCAAGTACATCGGCGTGCTGGTGATTTCAGGCATCGCCTTGCACATGACCGGTGGCGTGATGCCGATGGTCAAAGAGATGCCAGATTTCTACTGGACGTGGGACGGCAGCATTGGCGCCAGCACCATCTTCGCCTGGCTGATTGGCACCATCGGTTCTATTTTCTGCACACAGTTCGTCATTCAGGCCATCTCTTCCACCAAAAGCGCGGAGTCAGCCAAGCGTGCTACCTGGGTCGCGTTCTTCTTCTGCGTACCGATTGCGCTGGCGATTGGCATGATAGGCGTGGCGGCTAAATTCCTGCACCCCGACATGAACAGCCTGTATGCACTGCCGGTCTTTATTCAGGACATGAATCCGTGGCTGGCAGGTCTGGTGACCACGTCGCTGGTGGCTTCGATATTCGTCAGCGTCAGTACCGTTGCGCTGGCCATCGCCTCGCTGATTGTGAAGGATTTCTACGTGCCTTACCGTAATCCAACGCCTGAGCGTGAATTCAAAATGACGCGCTGGTTGTCGCTGCTGATTGGTTTCCTGCCACTGATTTTCGTACTGCTGGTACCGGAAGTGCTGAAACTTTCCTTCTTCACCCGCGCAATCCGCCTCTCGATTTCCGTGGTTGCGGTCATGGCTTTCTACCTGCCGTTCTTCAAAAGCGCGCGCGGTGCGAATGCCGGCCTGATCGGTGCCTGCGTCGTGACGTCCGTATGGTATGTACTCGGCGATCCGTTTGGTATCAACAATATGTACATTGCGCTGGTCACGCCGGCCATCATTATGGTGATTGACCGTTTGATCCCGCAGCGAGCCGTTAAAAGTAAAAATGCACAAATTATTCAAAAGTCTGGAGCTTAAAGATGACCACTGAAACGTTAACCGTCGAACGCAGCGGAAAAGTCCACATCCCGGAAAACGACGCCGCACGTCGGGACGCCATGTTGCCGTCTGATTGCCCGCAAAATCATGCCGCCAATCTGCTGCCTTTGCCCGACGGCAGCCTGCTGTGTACGTGGTTTGCCGGAACTCAGGAAGGGATCGCGGACATCTCGATTTATCTTTCACGCCTGGAAAAAGGTGCGCAAGTCTGGAGCCAGCCAGTAAAACTCTCTGAAGATGCCAGCCGTTCCGAACAGAATCCGGTGCTGTTTCTCGCTCCTGATAATGTGCTTTGGCTGATGTACACCGCGCAGAAATCGGGGAATCAGGACACCGCCATTGTGCGTTTCCGTCAGTCGCAGGATCTGGGCAAAAGCTGGGGCGAAATTGGCACGCTGCTCGGTCAGCCCGGCACGTTTATTCGCCAGCCGGTAACGGTACTCGCGAACGGCGACTGGCTGCTGCCGGTGTTTTATTGCCGGACGCAACCCGGTGAAAAATGGGTCGGCAACAATGATGACAGCGCGGTCAAAATTTCCAGCGATAAAGGCAAAACCTGGCGCGATGTCGCTGTGCCGGAAAGCACCGGCTGCGTACACATGAATATTACGCCGCTGCACGACGGCAGCCTGCTGGCGTTGTACCGCAGCCGCTGGGCAGACTTCATCTATCAGAGCCGGTCTGTCGATGGCGGCAATACGTGGACTGCGCCGCAGCCGACGGGGCTGCCTAACAATAATTCGTCCATTCAGGTCACCACGCTCACCAACGGCCATCTGGCACTGGTGTTTAACAAGATGAGTGCGGCAGATGCCAGTGAACGTCGCGCGTCTTTGTATGATGAAATTGAAGATGAAGAAGACGATGCCCGCTCTGAAGCGCCGGTGGAAACCGGCGGTCGCAGCGCGTTCTGGGGCGCGCCGCGTGCGCCGATGACGCTGGCGATTTCTGAAGACGACGGCCGCACATGGCCTTACCAGCGCAATCTGGAAACCGGCGACGGCTACTGCATGACCAACAATTCGCAGCAAAAACTGAACCGTGAGTTCTCTTATCCGAGCATCAAACAGGGGCTGAACGGTGAACTTCACATCGCGTTTACCTGCTACCGTCAGGCGATCAAATACGTCTGCGTCGATGAATCCTGGGTAAAAGGCTGATCCCTCAGGCCCGCTGTCGCGGGCTTTTTTTATCAGGAGCTAAACATGATTACAGGTCATTTACAGGCGCTGGAACTGGCCACATTACCCGATGCACTTCGCCAGATCCTGACACTACCGGCGTGTTCACTGGACGCACTGCGCGCGCGGGAAGACGGGCGTTTTCAGCCGGAAGGCGCTGAGTGGTTTTGCACGATTGGCAACGCAAATACGTCACCGGCGGCGGAACGGCATACGGAATTTCATCGTGACTGGCTGGATATTCAGGTCGTGCTGGAAGGCGAGGAAATCATTGGTTTTGATACGCGAAACGTCACCGGGCAGCCCGCCACCGAACGGAAACCCGATCTGTTTATTCTTGAAACCCCTCAATTGTCGAAAGAGATTTTACTGCGCAGCGGGGATTTTGTGACGTTCGCCCCGGGCGAACCGCATCGCGCATTGTGTTGTACAGACCGCCCGGCCGTTGTGCGCAAAGCCGTTTTCAAAGTTCCGGCTTCGGCATTCAGGAGATAAGTCATGACCTCTGTTCCTGTCAGACATGCACTGGTGACCGGTTGCAGTTCAGGCATTGGCGAAACGGTGTGCCAGACACTGCTGGCACAGGGCTGGAAGGTGACCGGGCTGGCGCGCCGCGAGGTGAGTTTCCCGCACGCTAATTTCACCGGAATTGCACTCGATATCACCGATACGGCAAAACTGACCGCCCTGCTGGAAACGCTTTCCGGCGTTGACGCGCTGATCCACGCGGCGGGCATGATGAAAGCGGCGCCGCTGGGGCAACTGGATACGCAGGCCAGCACAGCACTGTGGCAGCTGCATGTTGGTGTTGCAGAAGTTCTGGCCAACCGGCTGGTGGACAAAATGCCGGACGGTGGCCGCATCGTATTGCTGGGCAGCCGCACTTCTTCCGGCGTTGCCGGTCGCAGTCAGTATGTCGCGACTAAATCGGCCATGTTCGGAATGGTGAGAAGCTGGGCGGCGGAGCTGGCACCGCGCGGGATTACCGTCAATATTGTTGCGCCCGGCGCGACGCAGACGCCTATGCTGGAAAATCCGCAACGCCAAAGTTCACCGCCGAAGCTGCCGCCAATTGGACGTTTTATCCAGCCGCAAGAAGTCGCCGACCTGGTTTGCTATTTACTCTCCCCTTCAGCATCGGCAATCACCGGCCAGCAATTAATTATTTGTGGCGGCGCATCGCTGTAACTCAATAAGCATTACTTAAGTAAAATAATGTAGCCGTCTTAAATACCGGCTACACTTCTTAAGGCAAATTAATATTTAAAACCCAATAAAATCCTTACTTAAACCAAATTATTCGATCAACGATCTGCGAATTAAGCTAAATTATAAAACTAATATACAGACTATAAATCAAATCAAACTTATATATCGCCATTAATTTAACTTACCGCAGATCAAAAGATCACTATTTTCTTAAAATTCGATAAATTCCTTTATCTATACCCCTCCGTTTATTAGCATCCCCCTATTGCTTACTAAGCAACCAGCTCCATCCACCAGAAAGCAGAAATAAAAAATGACAATGAGTAAATTAAAGACCGTATCCAGCCTGCTGGTCACGAGTTCTTTATTGGTTTCCGGGGTTTCCCGGGCCGGGGAAAGTTTGTTAAGCAATAATACTGAAGGGATGCGGCACTACGTCAGTTATGGTGCTGAATATTATAAGTGGGACGAATCCGTCGATAATATGGACGGTAAATATGTTGCTGAACACGGCCCGCGCCTGCGTGTTAATTTCGGATCCAATAATTATCTCGATACCCAAAGCGGCTTATTAAAAGCCTGGGATATGAGCGTGATGTTCGGGATCGTCCGCTATAAAGGCAGCACGCTGGACGATCAGGCCAATGTGCCGAACGGATCGCTGAAAGGCAAAACCTATTACACCGGCTACAGTGCGGATATGACGCGTGGCTATCGTTACCGGGCATCAGAGAGTGTGTCTTTTGATGTGAAAGGCGCACTCGGCGGCCAGGCATGGTTGCGAAATATCCGCTCTGACGATGTCTATATCGCCAGCGAAGATCGAACGCGACGCTATACCGCGGTTGAAGTGTCTTTGCAGCCTTATGCCAAAGCATCACTGGGCGCGAACTGGCAGATGACCGCCGATTCCCGTCTGAGTCTGGAAGGCGGGGCATTGTATCCGATTAAAACCTGGACACACAGTAATCAGGGTTCAGTCTGGCTGGAACCGAAATCTAAGCTCTCGCCATTCACCAGTCTGACCTGGAATATCAACGACGACGTCTTTGTGAAAGCCAGCTACGTGCATCAGAAATACGGTAAATCGGACGAAAAACAGGGTGACCTGAACGGAAGTACCGTGGGTTATTACCAGCCTGCGACCACCACGTCCACACTCGGCCTCGAAGTCGGTTTCTACTTTTAATGCATTCTCCTAAAGAGCCTGTTAAGTCGATTGTTGCGGTTTCCACCAACGCAACAATCGCTTATCTTTAAAGCCTTCTTCTTCTGAGGCTTACCTTTCCGATGGATCGTTTCGCAACGCTGTTTGGCGTTCTTGCCATTTTGCTGTGGAGCATGAGCGTGGCGCTCACCCGCAGTCTGTCTGAATCGCTGGGGCCTTTTGGCGCCGCCGCATCAATTTATACCGTCAGCGGGATTATGGTCTGGATGGCGGGCGGAAGACCGTCGCTGCGCGGAGAATCTGCGTCATATCTGATTGTCTGCGGCCTGCTGTTTATCTTTTATATGGTGGCGTTTTCACTGGCGATTGGTCTGGCACATACCCGCCAGCAGACGCTTGAACTCGGGCTGATTAATTATCTCTGGCCGAGCCTGACGCTGCTTTTTGCCGTTCCGTTATTAAAACTGCGGGTGCGCTGGTGGATCTGGCCGGGTGTCGTACTGGCTTTTACCGGCGTGCTGTGGGCGATCAGCGGCGGCCACGGGCTGGATATTCATCAGCTGATGCGTAACGTGCGCGGTAATCCGGTGGCCTACAGTCTGGCGCTGGGTGCCGCCGTTTCCTGGGCGCTGTATTCCAATCTGGTCCGCGTATTATGCAAGGGCAAAGGCGTGCTACCGCTGTTTCTGCTGGCGACCGGTGCGGTGCTGTGGGCGCTGTACTTCACGTATTCTTCGAATCGCATTAGCCTGACGCTACCGGCCATTCTGGAGTTGCTGGCGATGGGCGCGGTGACGGCAATATCTTATCAGTGCTGGGATCTGGCGATGAAAAAAGGCAATGCGACACTGGTCGCGGCGCTGTCGTACTTCACACCGCTCTCTTCGATTCTGATTGCCGGATTGTGGCTGCACACGTTGCCGGGCGCGAGTTTCTGGCCGGGCGTGCTGATGGTGGTCGGAGGTTCGCTGCTTTGCTGGACCGCCTCACGGGGAAAGTAAGTTTTACCGATAAGTCGTGACGAAAGCACGGTATTTGGCGAGGACTTGCAGAAAGTCCTCGACGCCGCAAAACGCCAGACTCTCTTCGTCGTAGTAGCTCATGCCCTCTTCAATCTCATCGCCGTCGAAATCCAGCTGGTTGGCGCGGATCATCACTTCGTCATCGGCCAGCAGCAACGTATATTCGTGGCCGACGCGCTGGGTCTGCCGTTCGCTGCCTTTGAGCGCGGCCAGCTCAGCTTCGACAGCATCCAGCACCGTCAGATCGCCCTTCACTTCTTCATTCAGCCAGTGACCAAGCACTTCGTGGCCCATAGAAAAGCGCACTTTGACCTCACCGGTAATATCGCGCAGAAAATCGTAATCCATCATGCCGTCCTTAAATATCATCAAAAGCCACTCATACCTGCTGCATGATACCAATAAAAAAGGCGGAATTTCTTCCGCCTTTCCAGTTTCTGAACCCCGGAGAAGATTAATCCACGGTCAGGCTGACGCTGACTTCATAGGAGAAGGATGGCTTCGTGCTTAACCAGTTTACCCCCGCAAAGCGGATGACACCCCGATAAACACCGGCAGGCAGGCCCGGATTGTCCGCTGATGAATAGTTCAATATAGCGTGAGTACCCGGCCCAGCGTCACAAGAGACAGCTGAGTTGAACGTACGAGTCGTACAATAAGACTGCCGCATGCCACCAAAGGTGACGACCACCTCGTTTCCGTGTTGGTCAGTCAGCGGCGTTGTCAGCGGCGAATTTGTATTTGCCGCGCCAGACCACACCAGAGACGATGGGCCGGTAGTCGGCGACACCGCGATAAAACCTAACTCATTGTAAGCCGTAAATAACGGGGTCGTATATTTAGCGGAGGCACCGCTGACTGCCCAGTCCACATTAAATGAACCGATGAATGTCGTCATGGCCGATTTAGAACTTGTGCCGTAAGTGGCTGTTACCGTCGCATCCCCTTCTTCGGTACCCGAAATCGTCATAGTGGCTACGCCGGACGCGTTGGCCACGCTGGTGCTTTGTCCCAGTGTATTGCGCGTAGTTGCCCAGTTAACTGTCACATTGGGGATCGGATTACCCGTTGCATCCTTCACCGTGGCAGTAAATGTCGTCACGTCGTTGCCGTTATTGGAAACAACCGGCCGGTCCAGCGTCAGTGTGGCAATTTCCGCCGTCCTGAGGTCGGCAATATAGCTCACCTCACCTGCACTTGCGGTTTGCTGCTGCTGGCTGAGCGTTGCTGTCATAATCGCCGTACCGGCTTTGAGCGAAGTGCCTGTCACTGTCGTCGTGCCCGCCTGCGTAGTTTGCGTATTACTGCCCGCCAGAATCACGTTCGGATTATTGCCACTCCAGTCTACGCTGACTGCATTCACCGGGTTGTTGTTGGCATCTTTAACCGTTGCCGTCCAGGAGATAACATCCGTGCCATTTGCCAGCGCCTGAGTTTTATCAGAGACAAGGGTCAGCTGCGCGGTATTGGCATCAGCCACTATATCTACCGGCAATGTTTTCTGACTGCTGCCGGTGCTGGCGGTCACAACGGTATTTTGCGCCAGTGTTGAGATCAGCGTAGCCGTCGCTACGCCGTTGACATCCGTCACTCCGGATACCGGCGTTAAAATACCTGCCGCATTGTCACTGCTCCAGGTGACCTGCGCCCCCTGAACCGGATGATTATTAGCATCCAGCACCGTTGCGGTCAGACTGACCGTGTCTTTACCCGCCACTACGGACGCAGTTTTGTCCGCGACCAGCGAACTTATCGTCGCGCTGGCTACGTCTGCCGTAAATGACAAGGTTGAGGACGTTATACTGGCGGCGTTAAACGACGCTTTCACGGTGTAATCCGTGACCTCTGAAGAGGTTAACCGGATAGTGCTTACACCTTGCGCATTGGTTTTAGTACTGCTGGCTGACGTCGTACCGCCGGTCGGGCTCGCCAGCCAGTCAATATCAGCATCCGCCAGCGGATTACCGTTAGCGTCCGTTAACGTTGAACTCAGGGTGATAACATCGGTGCCATTTGCCACTGCCTGAGTTTTATCAGCAGACATCGCGCTAAACTGCGCCGTACTCACATCCGCATTAAATGACGCTGCGGGCGCGATGCTGGCGGTGCCGCCCGGCAGTTGCGCCGAAATAACCACGTCGCCGGCATGAACAGTCGAGACACTCACCTGCGCCTGCCCCTGTGCATCGGTGTTGACGGTGCTGGCGGAAAGCTGCGCAGTGGGCTGATCGCTGCTCCAGCTGACCGGTGCATTCTGTACTTTGTTGCCGTTAGCATCAGTCACCGTCAGGGTGTAGGTGACGGCGTCGGTGCCGTTAGCCAGCGCCTGCGTTTTGTCCTGCTCAAGCCCGGTAATATTCATGCTGGCACTGTCGGCAGTAAATGAGATGAGGTCGGTCATTTTGGCTTCTGTTGTTCCGGCGCGGGCAGAGACTTTCACGTCACCCGCCACCTGTGAAGCCAGCGTGATTTGCGCGTTCCCCAGTTCGTCCGTCGAACCTTGCAGCGCACTCAGCGTTGCACTCCCCTGCTCCACTTTCCAGTCAACGGTTGCGCCTTGCAGCGGCTGATTTTGGGCATTCACCACACTCGCGATCAGCGTGACTTTATCGGCATTATTTGCCGTTGCCTGCATTTTGTCCGCGTTCAGGCTCATCACCTGCGCAGTGGAAGCATCGGCGCCAAAGCTGAGCGGTTCACTTTGCAGTACACTCCCTCCCTCGATCGTCGCGCTGACCCGTGTATCCACAACGTTCAGACTGCTGACCGTCACTGTGGCTATACCCTTTTCATCGGTCGTACTTTGTGGCGCTGACAGCCCGATGGCGGCATTATCCGCCTTCCAGGAGACAGTGACGCCCGGATCTGGCAAGCCTTCTGCCGTCAGCACTTCAGCCGTCAGGGTGACCGTATCGGTGCCATTTGCCAGCGCCAGGGTTTTCGATGCGTTCAGCGAACTTAACGAAGGCCAGACCTGCGCATTTTGCAGCACTATTTGCGCGGTTTGCAGGGCATTTTTACCGCTGACCATCGGGGTTATATCAGCAGTCCCCGCGACATTGCCGCTGGTAAAGGTCGCGAGATAAACGCCGGGCGCTGATTCGCTGAAGTTAGAAATAAGGGGATTTTTCACTGCAGTTTGGGACGCTGTGCCGGCACTGGTGGCCGGTGTTAACTTCACAGTAGCCGCCAGTTGCGGAGCAATGGCGGTCACCGGTAACTGATCGGCGCCGGTAATACGCAGTGTCACGGTGGATGTGCTGATGCCATCGGCCAGTAATGTATCGGGGCTGACCGTGGTGGAAGACAGCCATGTCGCCGCATCATAGCCTGTCACGTAGACTTCCATTTCGCTATTGTTCGAGCCGTTGCCTTTGGCGTCAAAGGCTTTACCTCTGACGATGTAATGATTGTTCACCCCGCCGTACTGATAATTTGGCAACGTGATGCTGTACTGGCCAGAGTGTTTATCTTCGGTAATTTTACCGCCGTGTTGCAGGAGTTCATCCGCCTGCCAGTCAATACGATCCAGTCCGTACTTGCTGTTAACCACAACAGAAATCGGGAAGCTGGCGCTTTCTGCGCCTTCGATTCTGGCCGGTAAACCCAGCGAAATCAGATCCTGTTTGCGATAATCCAGCACAATCGTGTTGTTACGGTTGACCAGATCCATACGACTACCGAGCAGCGAGCGCTTCACCGCCACCTGTGACGCATCCAGCTGCTTGTCGAGACTGACGCCCGGTGCATAACTGAAACTCAGGTTAAACTGAGTATCCTGCGTATCGCCTTTGCCCATTTTCTGGCTAACGCCTGCCGTCATGAGCGTAAACGGCGTGTAGTTCAGACCGACAGTGACCGCATAAGGGTCTTTCTGACGGTTATCTTCATCGTTAAACAGATCAACGTTATCGCCGTAGTACTTCTCAAATATCACGCTTGCGCCAAGCTGTGGCCACGCAGGTAAATAACCTTCAGTGCGGATATCAAATCCATTGGCCGCGCGCTCGTCATAATCCTGAAAGCGCTCTGATGCCATCCATTCAGTGAGACGCAGGTAACCATTGGCGGATATTTTTAAATAATCCCAACCTAATTCGCCGCCAACGCCCATACGCTGATGATGATTTTGCGATAACTGACGGTCATAGAATGTATTTGCGCCCCACATCCAGCGCTCATTGAAATGACGATACCCCACACCCGCATTGATAATATCTCGATCGTCCGCGCGGCGGCCGCCCAGCTGAGTAAATAACAGGTTAGTTTTGTCGTCGTATATCGGTAACAGAATATCTAATTCCACCTCTTCCAGAGAGAAATTATTATCTGCTGAAACTTTTACGCGTGCTGTGCCAAATTGATTCAGCCAGGACTCAACGCTTTGCGCCGCCTTGCCAGCAGCCCCCGAAGCCACCATACCTTTCAAGGCATCGCCTGACGACTCACCGGAAAGCAACGCACCAGACTGAGCGGCAAGCCCTGCCAGCGAGGCATCCTGTTCGCTGTCGGGAGTCACACCGGAGGCAGAAGGCGTGCCGGTATTATTGCCAGAGGGTAATTTTTCACCCGGCATTTGCCCGGCGACGACAGGGGGATTAGTTTCAGCAACGGCTTCAAAAGAAAAGGCATACACGCATAGAGAAGAATAAAAAAACTGAACACCGATTTGTAAAAAGCAAATTATTTTTGAGGCACGCATTGTTTATTTCACTTTATAGTTTTCGATGAAAGCGAAATAAATTGCAGACTGCAGCTATAGTTCGCGGGGAACTAAATTTAAACGATAAAATATTTTGTAACTACTTAATGAATACTTTAGGAAAACAGAACTATTATTAAAATCAATGGGTAAGTGGAATTATTAATATAATAACCCATTTAATATAACAAAATGGATTCATAAAAAAAGGGAGGCATAAGCCTCCCTTAAATTAGTGTAGTGAATGTTTACTAGTCAGACTGCGGTCTGGAAAATCACACCATCAGCTTTATCGGTATATTCACTCAGTTTGTCGAAGTTCAGATAACGGTAAGTATCCACCGCCGTCTTATCGACTTCAGCCATATAGCCGAGATATTCTTCCGGCGTTGGCAGGCGCCCCAGCAAAGACGCGATAGCCGCCAGTTCAGCGGAGGCGAGATAAACATTGGCGCCGTTGCCCAGACGGTTCGGGAAGTTACGCGTTGAAGTGGAAACCACGGTCGAACCGTCGGCTACTCGCGCCTGGTTACCCATACACAGTGAACAGCCCGGGATTTCAACACGCGCACCGCTCTTACCAAAGACGCTGTAATAGCCTTCTTCTGTCAGCTGCGCGGCGTCCATCTTGGTCGGAGGAGCAACCCACAGACGGGTTGGCAACGCGCCTTTATGGCTGTCGAGCAGTTTACCGGCGGCGCGGAAGTGACCGATGTTGGTCATGCACGAACCGATGAATACTTCATCGATTTTGCTGTTTTGTACGGAAGACAGCAGACGTGCGTCATCCGGATCGTTCGGCGCACAAAGAATTGGCTCTTTGATGTCCGCCAGATCGATTTCGATGATCGCTGCGTATTCCGCATCCGCATCGGCTTCGAGCAGGCTTGGATTCGCCAGCCACTCTTCCATGCCTTTAATGCGGCGCTCAATGGTACGACGATCGCCGTAACCTTCAGAGATCATCCACTTCAGCAGCACGATGTTAGAGCTCAGGTATTCTTTGATTGGCGCCTGATCCAGTTTGATCGTACAACCGGCCGCTGAACGTTCTGCGGACGCATCCGCCAGTTCAAATGCCTGTTCAACTTTCAGTTCCGGCAAGCCTTCGATTTCCAGAATACGGCCAGAGAAGAGGTTTTTCTTACCCTTCTTCTCAACGGTCAGATGACCTTCTTTGATGGCGTAGTAAGGGATGGCATGAACCAGATCACGCAGGGTGATACCCGGCTGCATTTCACCTTTGAAACGCACCAGAACGGATTCTGGCATATCCAGCGGCATTACGCCGGTCGCTGCGGCAAACGCCACCAGACCGGAGCCCGCAGGGAACGAAATCCCGATTGGGAAGCGGGTATGGGAGTCACCGCCGGTACCGACAGTGTCCGGCAGCAGCATTCGGTTCAGCCATGAGTGGATGATACCGTCACCTGGACGCAGGGAAACACCGCCGCGGTTCATAATGAAGTCCGGCAGCGTGTGGTGCGTGGTCACGTCAACCGGCTTAGGATACGCGGCGGTATGACAGAATGACTGCATCACTAAATCAGCCGAGAAACCCAGGCACGCCAGGTCTTTCAGCTCGTCACGGGTCATCGGGCCGGTGGTGTCCTGAGAACCCACAGACGTCATTTTTGGTTCACAATATTCGTTTGGACGAATACCGGCAACGCCACAGGCGCGCCCCACCATTTTCTGCGCCAGCGAGAAGCCTCTGTTGCTCTTAGCAACCGGCTTCGCGATGCGGAATACTTCGCTCTGAGGCAGTTTCAGCGATTCACGGGCTTTGGTGGTTAAACCACGTCCGATGATCAGCGGAATAC
Source organism: Rahnella sp. BIGb0603 (assembly GCF_024808755.1). NCBI lineage: Bacteria > Pseudomonadati > Pseudomonadota > Gammaproteobacteria > Enterobacterales > Yersiniaceae > Rahnella > Rahnella sp. BIGb0603. Next base: position 266,797 of record NZ_JANUEX010000004.1, read on the forward strand.
GGCCCCCGGCGCGAACTTCGTCCAGCAGAACGTCAGTTTTCAGTTCGAAAGTGGCAATCACCTGACCGGTTTCGTGGTTACGGACTTCACCTTTGTACGGATAGATGTCGATCACATCGCCCATATTGAGGTTAGAAACGTCCACTTCAATCGGCAACGCACCGGCATCTTCCATGGTGTTAAAGAAGATTGGCGCAATTTTGCCGCCCAGCACTACGCCGCCGCCGCGTTTGTTCGGCACATGAGGGATATCGTCGCCCATGAACCACAGCACAGAGTTTGTCGCAGATTTACGGGAAGAACCGGTACCGACCACGTCACCGACATAGGCCAGCGGGAAGCCTTTTTTGTTCAGTTCTTCGATCTGTTTGATCGGGCCGACGCTGCCAGGTTGATCCGGGTGAATACCTTCGCGTTCGTTTTTCAGCATTGCCAGCGCGTGCAATGGAATATCTGGACGGGACCAGGCATCCGGAGCCGGTGACAAATCATCGGTGTTGGTTTCGCCGGTCACCTTGAAGACGGTGACGGTGATTTTTTCAGCCAGCTGCGGGCGTGAAAGATACCATTCGGCATCAGCCCATGACTGCAAAATCTTCTTAGCGTGTTCGTTGCCTGCATGCGCTTTTTCTTCCACATCGTAGAAGTTATCGAACATCAGCAGCGTATGGGACAACGCTTTGGCGGCAATTGGCGCCAGCGTTTCGTTTTCAAGTGCGTCGATCAGCGGATGAATGTTGTAGCCACCTTGCATGGTGCCTAACAGTTCAATGGCTTTTTCAGGAGTGACCAACGGGGAGGTAGTTTCGCCTTTGGCGACGGCAGCCAGGAATCCGGCTTTTACATAGGCGGCTTCGTCAACGCCCGGCGGAACACGATTAATCAGCAGGTCTAACAGAGTTTCTTCTTCGCCTTTTGGCGGATTTTTCAGGGACTCAACCAACGCTGCCATCTGTGAAGCATCAAGTGGCTTAGGGACGATGCCCTCTGCAGCACGCTCGGCTACGTGCTTACGGTATTCTTCTAGCACGACTTTCTCCTCGCTCTCATTGTCATTTATTATGCCTGGCTTCCATCATCAGCATCACGTCATGCCTGTAGGGACAGGGAGATTAAAGCTGTCTGATGAATCGGGGACACTGCGGGTAAGAGGGTTTCTTGATCGGAAACTTTACGTCCTGAACCTGAGCACAGTGCCCTTTAGCGCCGAAGCAGCATAGCAGGATTTTGCCCGCTTGTTAATTCGTTCACATAAAAGCAACATTAAATCTTTGCTGAATCGTTGAGCACAGACGGATCGGCTGTTCATCCCAATTCGCCTTCTAGATCATCACAACAACCTTATTGGCACAAGGGAATAAATGGTCGAAAAGGGAGAAAAAAGGCACAAAAAAACCGTCTCAAAAAACGGTCAATTCGTATTCCCAAAGTGTTAGCAGGCACCGGGGAATCGGGACAATTAAGCGCTACAAAGCGATTGCATAGTGCCCCAAAAAACGCGCAAAAAACACCCCCGGAAATAGTCTTTGCGAGATGCTTTCCAAAATATCGGGCGCCGTTTTTCAGACATAAAAAAACGGCACCTTTCGGTGCCGTTCTCAAACCGTTAAAGCTGAATTATTTCTTTTTCGCTTTAGGGTTTGGAAGGTCGGTAATGCTGCCTTCGTAGATTTCTGCTGCCAGACCCACGGACTCATGCAGAGTCGGGTGAGCATGGATGGTCAGCGCGATATCTTCTGCATCACAACCCATTTCGATTGCCAGACCAATTTCGCCCAGCAGCTCGCCGCCGTTAGTCCCGACAATCGCACCACCGATAACACGGTGAGATTCTTTGTCGAAGATCAGTTTGGTCATACCGTCTGCACAATCGGAAGCGATAGCACGGCCTGAAGCTGCCCACGGGAAGGTGGCGGTTTCGTAGCTGATGCCTTTTTCTTTCGCTTCTTTCTCAGTCAGGCCAACCCAGGCAACTTCTGGCTCAGTGTAGGCAATTGACGGAATGACTTTCGGATCGAAGTAGTGTTTTTTACCGGAGATAACTTCGGCTGCCACGTGACCTTCGTGAACACCTTTGTGTGCCAGCATTGGCTGACCGACGATGTCGCCGATAGCAAAGATGTGTGGCACGTTGGTACGCATTTGTTTGTCGACGTGGATGAAGCCACGGTCGTCAACTTCGATACCCGCAGCGCCGGCTTCCAGCAGCTTACCGTTAGGTACGCGACCGATTGCCACCAGCACAGCGTCATAACGCTGTGGTTCGGCTGGCGCTTTTTTGCCTTCCATGGTGACGTAAATGCCATCTTCTTTGGCTTCTACGGCAGTCACTTTGGTTTCCAGCATCAGATTGAATTGCTTGCTGATTTTCTTGGTGAAGACTTTCACCACATCTTTATCAGCCGCAGGGATAACCTGATCGAACATTTCTACCACGTCAATCTGAGAACCCAGCGCGTGGTAAACGGTGCCCATTTCCAGACCGATGATGCCGCCACCCATAACGAGCAGACGCTCAGGGACGGTTTTCAGTTCCAGTGCGTCGGTGGAATCCCATACGCGCGGGTCATCATGAGGAATGAATGGCAGTTTGATTGGACGGGAACCCGCCGCAATGATGGCATTGTCGAAAGTGATAGTCGTTGGACCATTTTCGCCTTCAACAACCAGAGTATTTGCACCAGTAAATTTGCCCAAGCCGTTAACGACTTTGACTTTACGGCCTTTCGCCATACCTGCCAGACCACCGGTCAGCTGGTTGATGACTTTCTCTTTCCAGAGACGCACTTTATCGATATCGGTTTTCGGCTCACCGAAAACAATACCGTGTTCTGCCAGAGCTTTTGCTTCAGAAATAACTTTAGCAACGTGCAGCAGAGCTTTAGAAGGGATACAGCCAACGTTCAGGCACACGCCACCCAGGGTGGAATAACGTTCAACCAGAACGGTCTCAAGACCTAAATCAGCGCAACGGAAAGCAGCAGAATAGCCTGCAGGGCCCGCCCCAAGTACCACGACCTGAGTTTTAATTTCAGTACTCATCATGACCTCTTAATTTATTTCCGGCGGGTCAGACGTCATTTTTATGCTGCAACGCCCATCATCCACCGGGTCGTTCTATCCGCCCGCAGTTTACAAAATTGTTAACAAATTTGAAACAACAAACGGCATACGATTTGTGCTTAGCCCCGGAAAATCTCAAACAGCATGAAGAGATTATCAGAAAAAAGCCGGCCGTTTGGCCGGCTTTTCGCTTACATCACCAGGCGGCGAATGTCAGACAACACGTTATTGATGATGGTGATGAAACGCGCACCATCGGCACCGTCAATCACACGGTGGTCGAAGGAGAGCGACATTGGCATCATCAGACGCGGTACGAACTCTTTACCGTTCCAGACCGGTTCCATCGCAGACTTGGAGACACCGAGGATGGCCACTTCAGGCGCGTTGACGATTGGCGCGAAGTGGGTCGTCCCGATACCACCGAGGCTGGAGATAGTGAAGCAACCGCCCTGCATTTCGCCAGCAGTCAGCTTACCGTCACGGGCTTTCTTGGAGATAGCCATCAGTTCACGGGACAACTCAGCGATGCCTTTCTTGTTCACGTCTTTGAAGACAGGAACAACCAGGCCGTTAGGCGTATCTACCGCCACACCGATGTTGATGTATTTTTTCAGCGTCAGTTTCTGACCATCTTCAGACAGTGAACTGTTGAAACGTGGCATCTGCTCAAGTGCTGCGGCAACGGCTTTCATGATGAAGACCACTGGCGTGAATTTCACGTCCAGTTTGCGTTTCGCGGCTTCATCGTTCTGCTGTTTACGGAACGCTTCCAGCTCAGTGATATCGGTTTTGTCAAAGTGTGTAACGTGCGGGATCATCACCCAGTTACGGCTCAGGTTTGCACCGGAGATTTTCTGGATACGGCCCAGTTCCACTTCTTCGATTTCGCCGAACTTGCTGAAGTCCACTTTCGGCCAAGGCAGCATGCCCGGAATACCGCCGCCAGTGGCAGCAGCCGGCGCGGCTTCAGCGCGTTTGACCGCGTCTTTCACGTAAGTCTGAACGTCTTCGCGCAGGATGCGACCTTTACGGCCTGTCCCTTTCACTTTCGCCAGATTAACGCCGAATTCACGGGCCAGGCGGCGGATAACCGGCGTGGCGTGAACGTAAGCGTCGTTCTCAGCAAATTCGCCTTTGCTTTCAGCTTTAGCTGCTGCCGGAGCCGCCGCTTTCTGTTCCTGTTTTGCAGGAGCAGCCGCTTCTTCTTTCTTAGCCGCCGGAGCAGCAGGCGCAGCGCCTTCAACTTCGAAGACCATGATCAGAGAGCCGGTGCTGACTTTGTCGCCCGCAGCGATTTTGATTTCTTTCACGGTACCCGCGAACGGAGCCGGGACTTCCATTGAAGCTTTGTCGCCTTCAACGGTGATCAGTGATTGTTCTGCACTGATTTTGTCGCCGACTTTTACCATGATTTCAGTGACTTCAACTTCGTCGCCACCGATATCAGGCACGTTCACTTCTTTGCTGCCGGACTGAGCCGGTGCAGCAGGTGCCGCGTCTGATTTGGCTTCTGCCGCTGCCGGTGCTGCTGCACCGGAGCCTGCAACTTCGAAGACCATGATCAGAGAACCGGTGCTGACTTTGTCGCCCGCAGCGATTTTGATTTCTTTGACTTTGCCCGCGAACGGAGCAGGGACTTCCATAGAAGCTTTGTCGCCTTCTACGGTGATCAGCGATTGTTCAGCTGACACGGTGTCGCCCACTTTGACCATGATCTCGGTGACTTCTACTTCGTCGCCACCGATATCTGGCACGTTCACTTCTTTGCTTTCGCTGGAAGCAGGTGCGGCGGCAGCAGGTTTGTCTTCTGCTTTCGCTTCCTGTTTCGCAGGTGCTGCATCAGCAGCACCGTCAGCGGCTTCGAAGATCATGATCAGTTTGCCGGTTTCGACGGTATCGCCGACCGCAACTTTAATTTCTTTGACCACGCCTGCTTGTGGAGAAGGCACTTCCATAGAAGCTTTATCGCCTTCAACGGTGATCAGCGATTGTTCAACTTCGACTTTATCGCCCACCTTCACCATGATTTCGGTGACTTCCACTGCATCTGCACCGATGTCCGGTACGTTAATTTCAATAGCCATCTGTCTTTACCTCTTATGCCAGACGCGGGTTAACTTTTTCTGGATTGATATCGAATTTCTTAATGGCTTCAGCCACTACAGAAGTTTCGATTTCGCCGCGTTTAGCCAATTCACCCAGCGCAGCAACCACAACGTAGGAAGCATCCACTTCGAAGTGGTGACGCAGGTTTTCGCGGCTGTCTGAACGACCGAAGCCATCCGTACCCAGAACGCGATAATCGCTGGCCGGAACGTAAGTACGAACCTGTTCAGCAAACAGTTTCATGTAGTCGGTAGACGCAACCGCTGGCGCGTCGGTCATCACCTGAGCGATGTACGGAACGCGTGGCGTTTCGGTCGGGTGCAGCATGTTCCAGCGCTCACAGTCCTGACCGTCACGGGCCAGTTCGGTGAAGGAAGTTACGCTGTAAACGTCAGAACCTACACCGTAGTCTTTGGACAAGATTTCAGCCGCTTCACGAACGTGACGCAGGATAGAACCGGAGCCCAGAAGCTGTACTTTACCTTTGCTGCCTTCCAGAGTGTCTAACTTGTAGATACCCTTACGGATGCCTTCTTCCGCGCCTTCCGGCATAGCTGGCATGTGGTAGTTTTCGTTCAGCGTGGTGATGTAGTAGTAGACGTTTTCCTGCGCGTCGCCGTACATACGAACCAGACCGTCATGCATGATGACAGCGACTTCGTAAGCGTAAGACGGGTCGTAAGAAATACAGTTAGGGATAGTCAGAGACTGAATGTGGCTGTGACCATCTTCGTGCTGCAGACCTTCGCCGTTCAGGGTAGTACGACCTGAAGTACCGCCGATCAGGAAGCCACGCGCCTGCTGGTCACCCGCTGCCCAGCACAGGTCGCCGATACGCTGGAAACCGAACATGGAGTAGTAGATGTAGAACGGGATCATTGGCAGATCGTTGGTGCTGTAAGAAGTCGCTGCGGCAAGCCATGAAGAAGCGGCGCCCAGTTCGTTGATACCTTCCTGCAGGATCTGACCTTTCTCGTCTTCTTTATAGTATGCAACCTGCTCACGGTCCTGCGGGGTGTATTGCTGGCCGTTCGGGCTGTAAATACCAATCTGACGGAACAGACCTTCCATACCGAATGTACGCGCTTCGTCGGCGATGATCGGAACCAGACGGTCTTTAATGGAGTCGTTTTTCAGCATCACGTTCAGGGCACGGACGAAAGCGATAGTGGTAGAGATTTCTTTCTTCTGCTCTTCCAGCAGCTGTGAGAAGTCTTCCAGTTTCGGCATTTCCAGCTTCTGAGTGAATTTTGGCAGACGAGTCGGCAGGTAGCCTTTCAGCGCAGCACGACGCTCATGCAGATATTTGTATTCTGCAGAGTCTTTTTCCAGAGTGATGTACGGCAGTTTTTCCAGATTTTCATCTGTTACTGGCACGCTGAAACGATCACGGATATAGCGAACGCCATCCATGTTCATTTTCTTCACCTGGTGAGCAATGTTTTTACCTTCGGCCGCATCACCCATGCCATAACCTTTGATGGTATGCGCAAGGATTACGGTAGGCTGGCCTTTGGTGTTCTGTGCTTTATTCAGTGCAGCGAAGACTTTCTTCGGATCATGACCACCACGGTTCAGCGCCCAGATTTCGTCGTCGGTCATGTCTTTGACCAGCGCAGCGGTTTCAGGGTATTTGCCGAAGAAGTGCTCGCGAACGTATTTGCCGTCACGGGACTTGAAGGTCTGGTAGTCGCCATCCACGGTTTCGTTCATCAGTTGGATCAGTTTGCCGCTGGTGTCTTTACGCAGCAGTTCATCCCAGCGGTTGCCCCAGATGACTTTGATCACGTTCCAGCCAGCGCCTGTAAAGATGCCGTCCAGTTCGTTGATGATTTTGCCGTTACCGGTGACAGGGCCGTCAAGGCGCTGCAGGTTACAGTTGATGATGAAGCACAGATTGTCCAGTTTCTCACGGGTCGCGATGGTGATCGCACCTTTGGATTCTGGCTCGTCCATTTCACCGTCGCCCAGGAACGCGTAAACGCGCTGTGCGGAGGTGTCTTTCAGACCGCGGTGTTCCAGGTACTTCAGGAATTTAGCCTGATAGATTGCACCGATCGGACCCAGACCCATGGATACGGTCGGGAACTGCCAGAATTCAGGCATCAGTTTAGGGTGCGGATAAGAAGACAGACCTTTTCCGTGAACTTCCTGACGGAAATTATTCATCTGGTCTTCGGTCAGGCGGCCTTCAAGGAAAGCACGCGCGTAAACGCCCGGAGAGATGTGGCCCTGGAAGTACACCAGATCGCCGCCGTCGTTCTCGTTGCGTGCGCGGAAGAAGTGGTTGAAACACACTTCGTACACGGTCGCAGAAGACTGGAAGGAAGCCATGTGGCCGCCCAGTTCCAGGTCTTTCTTGGAAGCGCGCAGAACGGTCATGATGGCGTTCCAGCGGATTGCGGTACGAATATTACGTTCCAGCTCCAGGTTACCCGGGTATTGCGGTTCGTCTTCAACAGCGATGGTATTGACGTAGTTACGGCTGGCTGCACCAGCAGCGACGCTAACGCCGCCCTTGCGCGCTTCACTCAGAACCTGATCGATCAGGAACTGCGCACGTTCAACACCTTCTTCACGGATGACCGATTCGATCGCTTGTAGCCAGTCGCGAGTTTCGATCGGATCCACGTCATTATTTACACGTTCTGACATGGTGCTTTTCCTTATCTGTATCTTATACGTTGGTTTATCTGGAGCCTGTCTTCCTGCGCTCTTGCTTAAAAAGCTCTTCATACGGAACAAAACGCACGAAGACAGGCCCGTCATGTAGTTGCCGTGAGCCCTCAAATGAAGGCTCTCAAAATTAACCCCGAAGGTTAACTTTCATCTTTTCGTTGCTGGAGTCGTCGTAAAGACCGATCCCGCCGGGTGTGTTCCCTGCTGAGATCCAGCAAAACTTCTTCAATGAACGCCAGGTGACGGTGAGATGCGGCACGTGCTATTTCTGGTTCCCGTGCAACAATCGCCTCGAAAATACTGGCGCGGTGGTTGCTTACCGTCGCCAGCATTTCCCGGCGTGAGTAAAGCAATTCAAAGTTCTGTCGAACGTTCTTCTCAAGCATCGGCCCCATACAACGAACCAGATGCAACAGCACAACATTATGCGCTGCTTCTGTTACAGCAACCTGATACTGCATCACCGCGTCGGCTTCTGCGTCCAGGTCTCCGCTGTCTTGTGCGGTCTGAATGACCACATGACAATCGCGAATGCGCTGCAAATCTTCTTCTGTGCCACGAAGCGCTGCGTAATACGCAGCAATCCCTTCAAGGGCATGGCGTGTTTCAAGGAGATCGAATTGTGATTCAGGATGGTCGGCCAGTAACTCAGCCAGCGGGTCACTCACGCTTTGCCACAGATTACTTTGGACGAAAGTACCACCACCCTGGCGGCGCAGGAGCAGTCCCTTCCCTTCCAGGCTTTGGATAGCCTCTCGCAGAGAAGGTCGCGAAACATCAAACTGTTTGGCCAGTTCGCGCTCTGGCGGAAGCTTTTCCCCGGGTCTCAAGGTGCCTTCGAGGATCAGGAACTCAAGTTGCTGCTCGATCACATCGGATAACTTAGGCTGTCTGATTTTGCTGTAAGCCATAATATGTGTTGTTCTCTGCGAGTAGCGACTCTGTAAGTTGCCGGAGTCAATTGGTAATACCAATTTAAAAAACGTGGCCGTAAAGTAACAAAGTATTCACCTTGTGTCCATATGGTGACCCAGTAAATGCGTCGCCCTCGCACAATTTAACAAATTCTTATCATTTCTCGATTTTTCTCTGCGTCAGATCACATTTTTTAGATCCTGAACAAATTTCCAGTCAATTTGGCTATTTGTTATGCAGACGGAGCATAAACCCCGTGCAAACTTTTGCGCATACCACTATTCTTGCCCGAACGGTAGATGATGCTGCTTTTTAGGCACAATCCAGCCGTAAATAATTAAATACAAAAAGTGTAATTATCGCCTTACATTCTTTCTAACACGCAGAATGTTATGGGTTTTGCCCCAATGACAGAGGACAGGTAAATGGTTGATCAACAACAAGGCGATGAGCTGAAGCGCGGCCTGAAAAACCGGCATATTCAGTTGATCGCGCTGGGTGGGGCTGTCGGGACAGGTCTGTTTCTGGGCAGCGCCTCCGTCATCCAGTCTGCGGGCCCTGGGATTATTCTCGGCTACGCAATCGCTGGTTTTATTGCGTTTTTAATTATGCGCCAGTTAGGCGAGATGGTCGTTGAAGAGCCGGTTGCCGGGTCATTCAGCCATTTTGCCTATAAATACTGGGGCGGATTTGCCGGGTTTGCATCCGGCTGGAACTACTGGGTGCTGTACGTGCTGGTGGCGATGGCAGAGCTGACAGCGGTCGGTAAATACATCCAATTCTGGTGGCCGGAAATCCCTACCTGGGTTTCTGCTGCGGCCTTCTTCGTACTGATCAACGCCATCAACCTCACCAATGTTAAAGTCTTCGGTGAGATGGAATTCTGGTTTGCAATCATCAAAGTGGTTGCGGTTGTGGCGATGATCCTGTTCGGCGGCTGGTTGCTGTTCAGCGACACTGCCGGTCCGCAGGCGACCGTACGTAACCTGTGGGAACAAGGCGGATTCCTGCCGCATGGTATGACCGGGCTGGTAATGATGATGGCGATCATCATGTTCTCCTTCGGCGGCCTTGAGCTGGTGGGGATTACTGCGGCAGAAGCCGATAATCCTGAAGTCAGCATTCCTAAAGCGACCAATCAGGTTATCTACCGCATCCTGATTTTCTATGTGGGCTCACTGGCAGTACTGCTTTCCCTGATGCCGTGGACCCGCGTCGGGCCGGACACCAGCCCGTTTGTCCTTATTTTCCATGAACTGGGTGATGCGCTGGTTGCGAATGCCCTGAACGTGGTGATCCTGACAGCCGCACTTTCGGTCTACAACAGCTGCGTTTACTGTAACAGCCGCATGTTGTTTGGTCTGGCACAGCAAGGCAATGCCCCTAAAGCCCTGATGAAAGTCGACAAACGTGGTGTGCCTGTGGCTTCCATCCTCGTTTCTGCGGTCACTACGGCACTGTGCGTTCTGATCAACTATCTGATGCCAGCCGAAGCCTTTGGTTTGCTGATGGCGCTGGTGGTTTCTGCACTCGTCATCAACTGGGCGATGATCAGCTTGGCGCACATCAAATTCCGTCAGGCGAAGCGTCGTGAAGGCGTGGAACCTAAGTTCAAAGCGCTGCTGTACCCGGCCGGTAACTACATCTGTCTGCTGTTCATGGCCGCGATTCTGGTCATTATGGCGATCACCCCTGGCATGGCTATCTCCGTATGGCTGATCCCTGTCTGGCTGGTGGTTCTGGGCGTGGGTTACTGGATCAAGAATCAGCAAAGCGGGAAATCCGTAAACGCTTAAGCAATCGTAATAATTTAAAATCCTCAGACGCCCCGGCTAAGTCACTTACCGGGGCGTCTTGTTATACAGGTCACACTTTTTCCCAGATGACCAAATCGTCCATCTTCACGACTCTTACCTCCTGACTCCTCTTCGCTTCTCCAGCCAATACTCAACGCTATCAAACAGTTTTTTAACAACTGACCTTTTTAACCAATAGCCGGAGAACATCCATGAAGGAAGGCGCGCTGTCGTTCAAAGAAAAAGTAGCGTACGGAATGGGAGATGCGGGCTGTAATATGATTGGCGGCGCCATCATGCTGTTTCTCAATTATTTTTATACCGATGTTTTCGGCCTTGCCCCGGCGCTGGTCGGCATATTGCTGTTGTCGGTGCGTATTATCGACGCCGTCACTGACCCGATAATGGGAGCGATTGCTGACCGCACCACCACCCGCTGGGGCCGGTTTCGTCCGTATTTATTATGGATATCGGTGCCCTACGTTCTGTTCAGTGTGCTGATGTTTACCACACCGGAATGGAGCTACAACAGCAAAGTTATCTATGCTTTCATCACCTATTTCCTGATGTCGCTGACTTATACCGCCATCAATATTCCGTACTGTTCATTGGGCGGCGTGATTACCGCCGACCCGCACGAACGCGTCGCCTGCCAGTCTTACCGCTTCTTTATGGTCGGTATCGCGACGCTAATTTTGTCTTCAACCCTTTTGCCCATGGCCGATTTCTTCGGGGGCGCGGACAAAGCTAAGGGCTACCAGATGTCGATGGGCGTGATGGCGATCATCGCGCTGTTTATGTTCCTGTTCTGCTTCAGTTCTGTGAAAGAACGCATCCAGCCTGCCGTACCGTCCAAACACGCCTTAAAATCTGACCTGAAAGACGTGTGGAAAAACGACCAGTGGGTTCGCATTCTGCTGCTGACTTTCTGTAACGTGTGTCCGGGCTTTATCCGCATGGCGGCCACCATGTATTACGTCACCTGGGTGATGGAAAAATCGACTTCATTCGCCAGTATGTTTATCAGTCTCGGCGTAGTCGGCATGATGATTGGCAGCGCGCTGGCGAAACCGCTGACGGACAAATACTGCAAACTGAAAGTCTTCTTCTGGGCCAACATCATCCTGACCATTTTCTCCTGCGGCTTCTATTTCCTTGACCCGCATGCAACAACACTGATTCTGGTGGCGTACTTCATCCTGAACATCATGCATCAGCTCCCTTCCCCGCTACACTGGTCACTGATGGCCGATGTGGATGATTACGGCGAATGGAAAACTGGTAAACGCGTCACCGGCATAAGCTTCTCCGGTAATCTGTTCTTCCTCAAATGCGGACTGGCAGTCGCCGGTGCGATGGTCGGCTTCCTCCTCTCCGCTTATGGCTACAATGCCGGAGCCACGCAGCAAAGTGATCACGCAATCAACGGGATTGTTCTGCTGTTTACCGTCATTCCCGGCGTCGGTTATCTCATTACGGCAGGGGTTGTACGCCTGCTGAAAGTGGATCGCGAAACAATGCGGACAATTCAGGCTGACCTGGAAATTCGCCGTCGCAACTATCGCGAACTCAATGAATATCATGATGAAAAGCAGGCGCAAGAACTTGCCTCTGTCCCCCTTCACAGCAAGGAGCTGAAACATGAGTAATTACCCGAATCCGCTGATTGAACAACGCGCGGATCCTCATATCTGGCAGCACCGCGATGGCCAGTATTACTTTATTGCCTCGGTTCCGGAATATGACCGGCTGGAGATCCGCCGCTCGTCAACACTGACCGGACTTGCCGATGCGCCAGCCACAGTTGTCTGGCATAAGCCTGAAACCGGCCCGATGAGCGCGCTTATATGGGCGCCGGAACTGCATTTCATCGACGGTAAATGGGTTATTTATTTCGCCGCTGCGCCATCACAGGAGATTGTGGACGGATTGTTCCAGCACAGGATGTATGCGCTGGTGTGTGAGGAGGCAGATCCTCTCACAGGAAAATGGCAGGAGAAAGGCCGCATTCAGACCCCGATCGACAGCTTCTCACTTGATGCCACGCACGTTGAGCATCTGGGAAAAAGCTATTATCTGTGGGCACAGAAAGACCCGGAAATTCGCGGAAATTCCAACTTATATCTGGCTGAAATGGAAAATCCGTGGACACTGAAATCACCTCCCGTCATGCTCAGCAAACCGGAGCTGGACTGGGAAATTATCGGTTTCTGGGTCAACGAAGGTCCCGCCGTAGTTACGCATGGCGATAAAATTTTCATTACTTATTCCGCCAGCGCCACAGATGAAAATTACTGCATTGGCCTGCTTTGGGCAGATCTCAACAGCAATCTGATGGACACGGCTAACTGGCATAAATCTCAGCATCCGGTATTCAGCACTCAGGCGCAGAACAAACAGTTCGGCCCCGGCCACAACAGCTTTACCCGCAACGAACAGGGCGAAGATGTGCTGGTGTATCACGCACGAAACTACACGGAAATTGAAGGCGATCCGCTGTATGACCCGAACCGGCATACGCGCATCAAAACCTTCCGCTGGGATGAAAACGGGATGCCAGATTTCGGCGAACCCGCCGCCGATAACCGCCCGCTGACCTTACAAAAGCAGCGCGGATAAAAAGCCAAAAGCCCGGACATGAAAATGTACCGGGCTTTTTAATTCGACCTGTAGAATAGAATTTTCGTTAAATCAGCGTGCCGTAAATCGTCAGCAGTGCAACGACCACCAGAATAATCATCGTCACTTTACGTGCCAGACTTACCGCAGCACGGGGAGTTTGTACAGGATCGGTATGCGGATCACGCGCCAGTGAGAACTGCGCCAGCCGTGTCAGCACCTGATACTGCGAGGAATGAATATCGCCGAGCGAGGCAAACCATGCCGGTAACGCTTTCTCACCATGCCCGAGCAGCGCATACGCCGCACCGGCAAGACGAACAGGGATCCAGTCAAGAACATGCAACAGGCTGTCGACGCCCGACTGCGAACGTTTAAGCGGCGTCATGTGCCGCGCCAGCCAGGTCTGATAACCCCGGAGAACGGCATATCCGCCTAATGCAACAGGCCCGAAAGGCCCGCAGACCACAAACCAGAACAACGGTCCGAGATAATAACGGTAGTTTATCCACAAGAGTGCGTTTTGCAGTTCTCGCAAACGGGCTTCTTCCGTGCAATCACTCGGCAAACCGTGGATCAGCGCCAGCTCCTCCGCCATCTCTTTACAGGCGTCCGCATCTCCCTGACGGGCAGATTTCAAATAGGCGCGGTAATGTTTGCGTTTGATGCCTGCGCCGATACACAGCAGACATAAAATCACCCAGATAACGAGGGAAGGCACGCCAAAGAATAACCCGTGCAGGGCACGCAAAATGGCCCAGATAATCGCCATCCAGACAATCGTAATCGCCAGCGTTTTGACTAAGGAAGTCTGCCGCCCGCGACGGAAAATGAACTCAAACCGATGATCCAGCTGCCAGTGTTCACCCAGTTTGAACAACCGCTCCCAAGCCAGCACCAGCAGCAAAGTAAATAACGTCATCGACTATCACTCTCTCTACATATTCTTAAAACAAAAAAAACCGGCGGCCTTTTCACTCACTGGTCAGAAGACTCATTTTGCCCTACCGGCGATGCCAACAGCTTGCGATATAATGCCCAGTCGAACTCAGGGCCGGGATCTGTTTTACGCCCCGGCGCAATATCGCTGTGCCCGGTAATGGCGTCCAGACTAATCGGATAGTGCTTAATTAACAAGCCGGTAACGTCAGCAAGGCTGCGATACTGCGCCTGCGTAAAGGGCACAAAATCGGTGCCTTCCAGCTCAATACCAATCGAAAAATCATTGCAGCGCTCACGCCCGCGCCAGCTGGAAACACCGGCATGCCACGCGCGTTTATCAAACGGAACATATTGAACAATCTCGCCATTTCGTCGGATCAGACAATGTGCCGCTACGCGCAGCTGGTGGATCCCTTCAAAGTAAGGATCATCCTGCGGATCCAGCGTACCGGTAAATAATTGATCAATGTAAGGGCCACCAAACTTTCCGGGTGGCAGGCTGATGTTATGGACGACCAGCAAAGAAGGGATCTCGTCGTCAGGACGGAGATCAAAATGAGGGGAAACGACCTGCCGGGCTCCGGCAATCCAGCCATGTTCTAAGTGCATCAAAGGCCTCAATGATGTGCTTGTGTGGTACTTATCACAGCAACAGGGTAGCATGTTTTTTTGTCCTTCTTATCCGCCATTTCGGAGTATTTGTATGTCTACACGCAGCTACAGCCCTGAAAGTCGCCGCGCACAGTTACTCGAACGTATTCAGCATGATATCCCCGCCATTGTGACTCAGGCGCTTGGCGAAGACCTCGGGGGCGAGGCCAACGCTAACAACGACTTAACCGCACAGCTTCTGCCGCAGGATAAAGATGCGAGCGCGACGATCATCACCCGCGAAGTCGGTATTTTTTGCGGACAACGATGGCTGGATGAAGTCTTCCACCAACTGGCCGGTGAAAAAGTTTCTGTAAAATGGCACGTCAAAGACGGCGATGTTGTTTCTGAAAATCAGAGATTATGTGAGCTGACCGGCTCTGCGCGTATGCTGCTAACCGGCGAACGCACCGCACTGAATTTCGTCCAGACACTCTCGGGCGTGGCTACCGAAGTAAATCACTACGTGAAAATCCTCGAAGGCACCAAAACCCGGTTGCTGGACACGCGCAAAACCTTGCCGGGGCTGCGTACAGCGCTGAAATATGCCGTCCTGTGCGGTGGCGGAAGCAACCATCGTCTCGGCCTGGCCGATGCATTTCTTATTAAAGAAAACCACATTATTGCCTGTGGCTCGATTAAAGCTGCCGTTGAACGCGCATTGTGGATCCACGCGGATGTTCCTGTCGAAGTGGAAGTGGAATCACTCGACGAACTTCAGCAGGCGCTGGATGCCGGCGCTGACATTATCATGCTCGATAACTTCACCGTTCCGATGATGCGTGAAGGTGTTGCCCTGACCGCTGGCCGTGCGCTGCTAGAAGTCTCCGGCAACGTCACAGAGAAAACGCTGCGTGAATTTGCCGAAACGGGTGTGGATTACATCTCCGTGGGTGCCCTGACCAAGCATGTCCGCGCAATGGATCTCTCAATGCGTTTTAGCTGAGCATTCTGCGCTGTTGCCCCTGAATTCCATTTCAGGGGCAACACGACTTCCCTTCGGTCTATTTCATCTTGCCGCACTACCCTCCCACTCAACACTTCTGACCGCCAGCCTCTTTTTCATTTGTCTTTCATTGCTGCGAGACGTGCCGCAAAAGTTTTGACGCGTTTGTCGTCTCCGGTAAAGACCGTGGAAGGCATCCTGGAAAACTCACCAAAGGCACTGGCAGAAATTTTCTCCCCCATTTAGTTTGCTGCCGAGCAACAACCCAGCAGCCTCACAAATGGAGAACGCCATGCAACGGCAACAAGGATTTACCCTCATTGAACTGATGGTCGTGATCGCAATAATTGCGATTCTGAGCGCCATTGGTATTCCCGCTTACCAAAGTTACATCCAGAAAGCCGCAATGACCGACATGCTGCAAACCATGGTGCCGTATAAAACCGGTGTCGAGCTGTGCGTCATTGATACCGGCTCATTAAGCAGCTGCAATGCAGGCAACGAAGGTATTCCGGCAGTCGCCACCAGCCGTTATGTCAGTAAAACGCAGGTCACTGCAGGCGTGATTTCACTGACCGGCCAGCAGGCACTCAATGGGCTAAGCGTCGTCATGACCCCCTCTGTAGATGCTCAGGCCGGCGGCATTATCTGGAACCGCACCTGCACCAGCGCCGGCAATGCCGCAATGGTAGAAGCCTGCGAAAGCGTTTTCCGTTTTGATACCACGGGAGCCGTAAAATGACCGATATCCCGCTCAATCCTGTTTCACCAACAGATAGCCAAAGGCAGCACAGCGATGCCTCGCTGGACGCCCTTTGTCAGCGTTACAAAGCCATCATTGTGCATCGCGATAAACAGACGATCCGCGTTGCCTGTCATGAAGCGGAAGCTGAGACAGAAACGCTGAGTAACGTGCTGCGCTTTGCCAGCGGATTGAAAGTTCAGGTGGAACGCTGGCCGCAGGCCAGAATGGAACAACACAAGGAAAAGAGCCCGGCGAATGTGAAGCAGGAATCCGCCACCGGGGAGCAATCCCCGTCATCAGGAACCCCTGAAGATAATGCGCTGAATGACCAAAGCGATGCACCGGTGGTGAACGTCCTCAACCAGATTCTGCGGCAGGCAATCAGCCGCAGGGCGTCGGATATCCATTTTGAACCCTACGAAAACAGTTTCCGCGTACGGGTGAGAATTGACGGCGTGTTGCAGGAAATCCCCGGTCCTGAATTTTCGATGGCAGCGGGTGTTTGCGCGCGGCTGAAAATCATGGGGCAACTTAACGTCGCCGAGCGTCGCTTGCCGCAGGACGGCCAGCTTTCCGTCATGCTGCAAAATCAGCGTTATTCCATGCGCGTCTCTTCCCTGCCTACCCTGCATGGTGAAAAAATCGTTCTGAGGATCCTGCACATGACCCAGCAGGATCTGGCGATGTCTCAGTTAGGCTTCACGCTGCGCGATTTGGAATACTTTAAAGCCGCGCTCAAGCATCCGCAGGGGCTGATCCTCGTGACAGGGCCGACAGGCAGCGGCAAAACGGTGACACTTTACAGCGGATTGCGCCATCTCAACGCCATCTCACGCAATATCAGCAGCGTTGAAGATCCGGTTGAAATCCCAGTCAGTGGCATCAATCAAACGCAGATCAACAGCAAGACGGATCTGAGTTTTGCCAGCGTTCTGCGTGCATTGTTGCGACAGGATCCGGATGTGATCATGGTCGGCGAAATTCGTGATAGAGAAACGGCTGAGATCGCCGTTAAAGCCGCACAGACTGGCCATCTGGTGCTTTCCACGCTGCATACCAACTCAACGTGTGAAACACTGACCCGTCTGCGGCAGATGGGCATTGAAGGTTTCCATATCGCAGCCAGTTTGCGTCTGGTCATTGCCCAAAGGTTGGTGCGAAAACTGTGCCCGCACTGCCGGAAGCCACATCTGTCCCTGGTCGTAAACGGGCCGGACGGCAACAGCGGGCCCGCGCCAATGTGGCGGGCAGCGGGCTGCAATCAATGCTTTTCCGGCTATTACGGCAGGATGGGGATTTACGAAATACTGAACATCACTCCCCGGCTCCAGCAGGCACTGGTGGCCGATGCCAGTGTCAGCGAGCTGAGTAAAATCGCCCGTGAACAGGGGCAAAAGACATTACAGGAAGCGGGAATGTTGCTGGTTGAACAAGGTATCACCTCACTTGAAGAGCTTTATCGGGTGACCGGAGAAGGTCATTGCGCATGAGTGAAACGCCAGTGATCGCTCCAAAATGGCGGCTTTTTCACTGGCAGGCTATTGATACTCAGGGAAACATCCAGCAAGGCGATGCCATTGAGATAACCAAAGACAGCATTTATCAGCAACTTTTTGTTGCGGGTTTACAACCACTGAAGATCACAATGATCCGGCGCCTGACATCCGGTTATTGGAAAAATCAGGAGCGTATTTCCGTTGTCAGGCAACTCGCTACACTGCTACAGGCCGGATTGCCGCTGGTCAGCAGCCTGACGCTGCTGGCAAACGAACATCCGAAACCCGCCTGGCACTGCGTTTTGCATAACGTGGCGAAAGGCGTCAGGGAAGGCAAACCGTTATCGGCTATGCTGAGTGCTTACCCTGACGTTTTCCCGCCGATTTACCGGCAACTCGTTTCTATCGGCGAGCTGACCGGTCAGTTAGACCAATGCTGTTTGCAACTGGCGGCGCAACAGGAACAACAGGCGGAACTGAAAGCGAAAGTGAAAAAGGCGCTGCGCTATCCGCTGATTGTCAGCGTCATCGCTACCTTCGTCACACTGTTAATGCTGACGCTGGTTCTGCCGGAGTTTGCGAAAATCTATGCCACCTTTGATGCGCAGTTACCCTGGTTTACCCGTATGCTGATCGGTGTTTCCGACGTGCTGGTCAGCTCAGGGCCATGGCTGACCGGTATTGTCTCGTGTTGTTGTTTTGGCTATCAGCAAAAGTTGCATCCGCACATTCGCTGGAAGTTGCGCGAACAAAAGCTGCTTTTGCGATTGCCACTGACTTCACGGCTGGTCACTGATAGTTGCCTCAGTCAGGTTTTTCAAACGCTGGCGATGACACAACGCGCCGGAATGACACTGATTTCCGGGCTGACTGCCGCGTCGGCATCTGTGTCAAACTTACATTTCCAGACAGCTCTCGACGTGATTCGCGAAAAAATTATGCAGGGGACGCCATTACATAAAGCGTTTCAGGGCTCACCGCTGTTTCCTGCGTTATGTCAGCAGTTGATAAAAATCGGTGAGGAATCAGGAACGCTCGATGAGCTGTTACTTAAGCTGGCGCAGTTGCATAACAACAAGGCAAATTCGCTGGCGGATACGTTATCTCAAACGATTGAGCCAGTACTGATGGCAGTGATGGGCGTGATTGTTGGAGGATTAGTGATTGCGATGTACTTGCCCATTTTTCAGCTGGGTTCGGTGATGGGATGACGATGGCACGGGGAAAATAATTGCGGCGAAAGCGTATTTCGCCGCGGATAATTTTACCAATTTATTTGCTGCCGAACAGGCGGTTTTCCTGCTCTGCGACACGAATAAAGGTAGTACGTTTGGTCAGTTCTTTGAGACGTTCTGCGCCGACATAGGTACAGGCAGAACGCAGGCCGCCAAGAACGTCACGAACGGTATTTTCGACCGGTCCGCGCAAAGGCAGTTTTACAGTTTTGCCTTCCGCAGCGCGATATTCGGCGACACCGCCAACGTGGCGTTTCATTGCCGATTCTGAGCTCATACCGTAGAAGAGCATGAATTTTTCACCATTTTCTTCAACGACAGTACCTTCACATTCTTCGTGTGCTGCCAGCATACCGCCAAGCATCACGAAGTCTGCGCCGCCGCCGAAAGCTTTCGCCACATCCCCGGGAACGGCACAACCGCCATCACTGACGATTTGTCCGCCCAGCCCGTGAGCAGCATCCGCACATTCGATAACGGCAGAAAGTTGCGGATAGCCAACACCGGTTTTCACACGCGTGGTACACACAGAACCCGGGCCGATACCGACTTTAACGATATCTGCGCCAGAAAGAATTAACTCTTCAACCATTTCGCCTGTGACCACGTTACCGGCGCAAATGACTTTGTCCGGGCAGGCCTGACGAACGCGTTGCAGAAAACCGACGAAGTGTTCGGAATAGCCGTTAGCCACGTCAAGGCAGACAAATTTCAGCAGCGGAGAAAGCGCGAGGATTTGCAGTGTTTTAACAAAATCAGCTTCCGACGTGCCAGTCGACACCATCACATTTTTTAATACTGACTCTTCAGCGGAGGTGATGAAAGCCTGCCATTGCTCAACGCTGTAATGCTTATGCACCGCCGTCAGCAAACCAAAAGACGCCAGTACCGTCGCCATGCGGAAAGTACCCACAGTGTCCATATTGGCAGCAATAATCGGCGTGCCTGACCAACTGATACCGGAGTGTTTGAATGTGAACGTGCGCTCAAGTTCAACTTCGGAGCGGCTTTTGAGGGTAGAACGTTTAGGGCGGATGAGTACGTCTTTAAAACCTAACTTCAAATCTTCTTCAATACGCATGACGGCTTTGTCCTGGTTTGGCGACGGATCGCTAGGGCGTACAACAAATTTTAGACACCCTTTCCAGTGGTTTTATCATACACAGGAAAATGACAACGGCAAGGATGCTTTTACAACAGACATCACAGACTTTTGATTGCGTTGGCGAATAATTTTTCGCATCAAAAACCAAGACGACCTTGGCTTGCACTTACTCATAATCTCTTTATCATTTACCTAACTAATTTTATCAGAGCGCCAGTATGAGCTATATCGTTGCATTGACCGGAGGTATCGGAAGCGGCAAAAGTACCGTTGCCGAAAGCTTCAGCCGTCATGGCGTAAGCATTGTCGATGCAGATATTATTGCCCGTCAGGTTGTAGTTCCGGGTGAACAGGCTCTGGAAGAGCTGGGCAAACGATTTGGCAAAAGTATCATTCTTGACGATGGCTCACTGAATCGCCCGGCGTTACGGGAACGTATTTTTAGTAATCCGCTTGAAAAAGAATGGGTTAATAAATTATTACACCCTATTATTCACGCCCGGACACAGCACCTTATTGCGCAAGCCGATACGCCTTACGTGCTTTGGGTAGTGCCGTTACTGATTGAAAACGGATTGCAAACGCAGGCTGATCGCGTTTTGGTGGTGGACGTCGAGCCACAAATTCAGCTTTCCCGCACCATGTTGCGCGACGGCATTGACCGCCATCAGGCTGAAAGTATTATTGCCGCGCAGGTGAGCCGTGAAAAACGCCTGGCCTGCGCGGATGACATTATTGATAACAGCGGAGATCCTCAAACGATCGAACCGCGTGTTGCCCAATTACATCGCTGCTATCTGAAACTGGCAGCGGGCGAAAACAGACAGGATATTGCCAAGCATGACTGATGTAGCTGCAACCGTTCTTTTTGAACATCCTCTGAATGAAAAAATGCGTACCTGGTTGCGTATCGAATTCCTGCTACAGCAGATGCACGCGAATGCACAAATTACTGCTGCGGCTTCAGCCCTTCTGTTCTTCCGCACCGCGTCTGATTTACTCGACGTGCTGGAGCGCGGAGAAGTCCGCACCGATTTGCTGAAAGAACTGGAACGCCAGCAACAGAAATTATCCCAATGGCAGGATGTTCCTGGGGTAGATGCGTCGCGAATTGACGGATTGCGTGCCGAACTGAAACAGTGCGCTTCCGTATTGATGAAAGCACCGCGAATCGGTCAGGCGCTGAAAGAAGATCGTCTGATTGCTTTGGTTCGTCAGCGTCAGAGTATTCCCGGTGGTTGCTGTAGTTTTGATTTGCCGACGCTTCATATCTGGCTTCATCTGGCTCAATCTCAGCGCGACAGCGAAGTCCAGAACTGGCTTGAAACACTGGCGCCACTCAACAACTCACTCACGATGGTGCTGGGTTTAATTCGCCAGTCCGGCGCTTTTCGTAATCAAATCAGCCTGAATGGTTTTTTCCAAGATAACGCAGAAGGTGCAGATCTGTTACGCTTGCGCCTCTCGTTGGAAAACCTGCTTTATCCGCAAGTTTCCGGGCACAAAACCCGTTATGCCATCCGCTTCTTACCGTTAGACAGCGAGCATGGCGTGGTTCCGGCACGACTGAATTTTGAACTTGCCTGCTGCTAGGAGTTGCAAATGGATCCTGAAATTATTGAAGTAAATTGCCCGACGTGTAACAAGACGGTGGTCTGGGGCGAAGAAAGTCCTTACCGTCCTTTTTGTTCCAAGCGCTGCCAGCTTATCGATCTCGGTGAGTGGGCCGACGAAGAGAAACGCATTCCGAGCAAAGGGGATGTGAATGATCTGGATGACTGGAGCGAAGAAGAGATTTCACACTGACATCTGTAAGATGTCGCATTTAGCAAATGTTAAAAAGGGGCGTGGCCCCTTTTTTGTGGGCGCCCTGATGCTCAGAAAATCAGAATTCGTTGTTTTTTAAGGCGCTTACGACAGCTTCGTTGGCGGGAGGAAATTCTTCCGCTTTCAGATCTGACTGCTTAACCCAGCGCTTCGGTTGCCCTTCTTTTCCATATGGCTCGCCCTGCCACTCTTCAACCAGAAAGAAGTAAAGCATGATAATGCGATCCGGAAATCTGTGTTCAAGCGTTTTCAGCAAAACAGGTGCTTTCGCCTCAATGCCCACTTCTTCCTGCAACTCGCGAATAACAGCCTGCTCAGGCGTTTCACCCGCTTCTATTTTACCGCCCGGAAATTCCCAGAACCCCGCCATGTGTGAAGACGCATCACGTTGAGTAATAAAGATTTCTTTACCAGAATTCCGGATAATACCGGCTGCGATATTCAGCTGTTTAAGCGTCACTTTTCCACCTATTGACTGACTATAATGACTGTCTTATATAAGGATTTTTACACAAAAATAAAGGCGGTGATTAGCCGCCTTTAAGATTAACACGATGACTTAGCCTGAGATCTTACTTTTGCAGGCGGCCATGGCATTGTTTGTATTTCTTACCGGAACCACATGGGCAGAGATCGTTACGGCCGACTTTACGCTCGCCAGATGCGGCAAGACGTGCAGCTTCAGCCACTTCAATTTCTTGCTGATCCTGATGGCTCAGCTGCTGCTGACGGGCCAGATGTTCGGCTTCTTCGCGGCGCTGAATTTCCATTGCTTCGATTTCTTCAGGCATACGAACCTGAACTTTGCTCAGCACGCTGACCACTTCGTATTTCAGTGATTCCAGCATGGCGGCAAACATAGCAAAGGATTCGCGTTTGTATTCCTGCTTAGGATCTTTCTGCGCATAACCCCGTAAATGGATGCCCTGACGCAAGTAGTCCATCGCGGCCAGATGCTCTTTCCATAGGGAATCAAGCGTTTGCAGCATCACGCCTTTCTCGAAGTTACGCATCATTTCTGCGCCAACCACTTCTTCTTTACGGGCGTAAGATTCTTTCGCGATTTCCATAATACGTTCGCGCAGGGTTTCTTCATGCAATTCAGGCTCTTTATCCAGCCATTCTGCAATCGGCATTTCCAGCTCGAAATCTTGTTTCAGGCGATCCTGAAGACCCTGAACATCCCACATTTCTTCCAGAGACTGCGGCGGAATGTAGCTGTCGATAGTTGCTTTGAACACGTCCTCACGGATGCTGGCGATAGTTTCACTGACATCAGACACGTCCAGTAATTCGTTACGCTGGCTGTAGATCGCACGACGCTGATCGCTGGCGACATCATCGTATTCCAGCAATTGCTTACGAATATCAAAGTTACGGCTTTCAACTTTACGCTGAGCATTGGCAATCGCTTTGGTCACCCAAGGATGCTCAATCGCTTCGCCCGGTTTCATACCCAATTTACGCATCATGCTCGACACACGGTCAGACGCAAAGATACGCATCAGGGCATCTTCCATAGACAGATAGAAGCGTGATGAACCGGCGTCACCCTGACGGCCTGCACGGCCGCGAAGCTGGTTATCAATACGGCGTGATTCATGACGCTCAGTACCGATAATGTGCAAACCGCCGGAAGCCAGAACCGCATCGTGGCGAATCTGCCAGGCTGCTTTGATTTCTGCGATTTTCTCGTCGGTTGCTTCTTCACCGAGGTTTTCAACTTCAACCTGCCAGCTGCCGCCCAGCACGATATCGGTACCACGACCGGCCATGTTGGTTGCGATGGTTACTGCGCCTGGCTGACCAGCCTGGGCGACGATATCTGCTTCTTTGGCGTGGAACTTGGCGTTCAGTACGCTGTGCGCAATACCCGCTTTAGTCAGTTCATTGGAAACGACTTCGGATTTCTCAATCGAAATGGTACCCACCAGAACCGGCTGGCCTTTGGCAGTACACTGACGGATATCTTCGATAATCGCGCCAATTTTTTCCATTTCGGTCATGTACACCAGGTCGGCCATGTCTTTACGCACCATAGGGCGGTTCGTTGGCACAACGATGGTATCCAGTTTGTAAATGGAGCTGAATTCGAACGCTTCAGTATCCGCAGTACCGGTCATACCGGCCAGTTTTTCATACAGACGGAAGTAGTTCTGGAAAGTGATAGAAGCCAGCGTCTGGTTTTCGTTTTGAATATCAACGCCTTCTTTCGCTTCCACTGCCTGGTGCAAACCATCAGACCAGCGACGACCCTGCATGGTACGACCTGTGTGTTCGTCAACGATGATAACTTCACCGTCTTTCACGATGTAATCGACATCTCGGGTGAACAGCACGTGCGCGCGCAGTGCAGCGGTGACGTGGTGCATCAGCATAATGTTGGTCGGGGAATACAGAGATTCCCCCTCTTCCATAATGCCTGCCTCAACCAGCATCTCTTCGATCAGAACCAGACCGCGTTCGGTCAGATGAACCTGACGTGCTTTCTCATCCACGGAGAAGTGGCCTTCACCCTGGAAGGTGTCGGAATCTTCTTTTTCCTGACGGATCAGTTTAGGGATCAGTTTGTCCACGCGGGTGTACATCTCTGAGCTGTCTTCTGCCGGACCGGAAATGATCAGCGGAGTACGTGCTTCATCGATCAGGATCGAGTCAACCTCATCCACCAGCGCGTAGTGCAGTTTGCGCTGAACGCGTTCTTCAGGGCTGAAAGCCATGTTGTCGCGCAGGTAGTCAAAGCCGTATTCGTTATTTGTACCGTAAGTGATGTCGGCAGCGTAAGCAGCGCGTTTAGCCGGAGAAGGCATGCCTGGCAGGTTAATACCGATGCTCAGACCGAGGAACTCAAACAATGGACGGTTATTTTCGGCGTCACGCTGGGCTAAGTAGTCGTTGACGGTCACAACGTGAACGCCTTTACCGCTCAGTGCGTTCAGGTAAGCCGGCAGCGTTGCGGTCAGCGTTTTACCTTCACCGGTACGCATTTCCGCGATGCAGCGCTCATTCAGCACCATACCGCCGAGTAACTGGACGTCAAAGTGACGCATACCGAAGACACGCTTACTGGATTCGCGAACCACCGCAAAGGCTTCCGGGATCAGAGTCTCCAGGACTTCGCCTTTCGCCAGACGCTCACGGAACTCATCGGTTTTAGCTCGCAGTTGTTCGTCGGTCAGCTTTTGAATTTCAGGTTCCATGCGGCCGATAAGGTCCACAACTTTACGCATACGGCGCAGTGTACGATCGTTACGGCTACCAAAAACTTTGGTCAATAATTTGATTAACATGATGCTTAATATCTCTTGGAGGCCATTAAATGCAGCCACTAATTTATTGATTTATAGATAGAGTTTAAATTTACAGTCTGTTAAATCAGGAAGGCCGGGCCGGCACGAATGCCTTGCACCTGTGCTAACCACAGTCCGGTTTGATGCGATGAAGAGAAATTCAGGAAAGGTTGTTGCGTGTGACGGATGATAACAGGCGGTTTGGACTCATGCGTCAGTAATGCATTCAGGGTCACCAGCAGCGCAAGTTGCTGTACGTGAAGAGGTTCTGCTTGCTGTGCGACAATTTCAGGTTGAGCCGCGGTGTAAACCACCTGCGGTGCCAGCGCAAAAGAAAGATGACGGATGACCGTGCGCAGTGCATGCTGCTGCCAGTAATCCACACCGAAAGACGGGCGGCGATTTGCCTGGAGCAACGCGAGGTTACTCAGCCCTGTACTGCCGATGTTAAGTCGGTTTAGACTTGAGGACGTATTGGGAACCGCAGGCAGTTCCGTTTGCGAGAGGTTCGTTGACACGCCAAGGCTCGCCGCTACCATCCCCAACAGGAGATGCGGCCAAAAATACCTTCTGCCAAATTGTCGCCAACGATTTAGAATACCAATCACAAGTTTACAATCCGCCGGAGCCCATCATGCGCGATAGCCGCCCACAATTATTAGATATCCTGTTCGATGATGCCTCTTCCACAGAGCAAAGCCCGCTGCGTATTGTTCAACAGCGTGCTGCGGCGTTATTAAAACTTAACCGCGCAGTGAAAGGTCTGTTACCGGCGCCCATGCAACCATGGTGTCGTGTCGGTAATTATCGACAGGGAGTTTTAGTACTTGAGATAGCTAATGCCAGCTGGATGATGCGCTTACGCTATGAACAACCCGCATTACTCTCTGCACTTCGAGCGCAAATTCTACCATCATTGTCGTCAATCGACATCAGGATTAATCCTTCGCTTATGGCGAAAATGGAAAATGCGTCGCAGATTGCGGTTAAAAATAAAGCGATCGCATCTGAATCGATGCCGGTCAGACATTTGAGTGCGCAGAGTGCGGAAGAATTACGGGGACTGGCGAGCCGTAGCCCGGAAAAACTCAGAAAGGCATTAGAACGACTGGCTGAATTGGCCGGAGAGGGTGCCAAAACAACCAGTCGTAATAAGTAATGATATCAGTACCGATTACGCCAATACTGTGGAAGGTGCTTTAAAAGCCAGAGGCATTTCAGCTTCATCCTGGAAGGTTACTAATTCCCAGGCTTCCTGCTTAGCCAATACCGCTTGCAATAACTTGTTGTTCAACGCATGGCCAGACTTGAATGCGGTAAACGCACCAATGATGTTATGCCCACACATGAACAGGTCACCGATAGCATCGAGCATTTTGTGACGAACGAACTCATCTTCAAAACGCAGGCCATCTTCGTTAAGCACACGGTAATCATCCACAACAATCGCGCAATCAAAGCTGCCACCCAGGCACAAACCACGTGACTGCAGGTACTCGATATCACGCATAAAACCAAAAGTACGTGCGCGGCTGATTTGGCGAACAAATGCTTCTGCGGAGAAGTTCATTTTGTAACGCTGTGAACTGGAATCAATCGCCGGGTGATTAAAGTCGATAGTGAAGTCCAGAGAGAAACCATTGAATGGTTTGAACTCCGCCCACTTATCACCGTCTTCAACACGCACAGTTTCTTTGATGCGCAGAAATTTCTTCGCGCTGTTCAGTTCTTCGATCCCAGCGTCCATCAACAGATAGACGAAAGGCGCGGCGCTACCGTCCATAATCGGCACTTCAGGCGCATCGACTTCGATAACAATGTTATCAATGCCCAGACCCGCTAATGCCGCATTAAGGTGTTCAACCGTAGAAATGCGTACGTCATGCTCATTGACCAGGCAAGTACAGAGCATGGTATCACGCACGGATTTTGCATCTGCCGGGAAATCAACCGGTGGATTCAAGTCAGTGCGACGATAGATGACCCCGGTATTTGCCGGTGCAGGACGCAGAGTCAGGGTGACTTTCTTGCCGGTATGCAAACCGACGCCCGTCGCCTGAACGATACGTTTTAATGTACGTTGTTTGATCATCGTATTTATCTCGCAATGTTATCCATCCAACCGACCTAAGCTTACCTTAAGATCGGTGAGACAGTTTAGCACAAAGAGCGGAGATCCTACAATTCGGACTAGTCTGCCTGCTTACGCAGGAAGGCCGGGATGTCCAAATAGTCGGGCTCTTTATTAGATTGCGCGCTTTGATCATTCACCACTTTAGCCGCTGGCTTGGTTTCCTGCGGCAACGGAGACATCCCGTGCTGCTGGTAACGGTGATCCATCACTGGCTGGCTGGCTGGCTTGTTGGTCACCAAAGTGATCTCAGGACGTTTGTCCATGCCGATGCCGGTCGCAACCACGGTAACACGCAGTTCGTCATTCATTTCCGGGTCAAGGGAAGTACCGATAACTACGGTGGCGTTGTCAGAAGCGAAAGCACGGATAGTGTTACCCACAGTTTCGAATTCATCCAGACGCAGGTCGAAGCCCGCTGTAATGTTGACCAGTACGCCGCGCGCGCCGGACAAGTCGATGTCTTCCAGCAACGGGCTGGAGATCGCCATTTCAGCCGCTTCTTCAGCACGGTCTTCACCACATGCCACGCCGGAACCCATCATGGCATAACCCATTTCGGACATTACGGTGCGCACATCAGCAAAGTCGACGTTCATCAGACCCGGACGGGTGATCAGCTCTGCGATACCCTGTACCGCACCTTTCAGCACGTCATTGGCCGCACCGAAAGCGTCCAGCAGAGAGATACCGCGACCCAGAACTTTCAACAGTTTGTCGTTCGGGATAGTGATCAGGGAGTCCACATGCTTGGACAGCTCAGCGATACCCTGCTCCGCGAATGCCATACGCTTCTTGCCTTCAAAGTTGAAAGGCTTAGTCACGACAGCAACGGTCAGAATACCCAAATCTTTTGCAACTTCAGCTACCACTGGCGCAGCACCGGTACCGGTACCGCCGCCCATGCCCGCTGCGATAAAGACCATGTCAGCACCTTCAAGCGCAGCGCGCAGGGCTTCACGGTCTTCTTCTGCAGAATTGCGACCCACTTCAGGGTTCGCGCCAGCACCCAGACCTTTGGTAATACCGCTACCGATCTGAATTGTCTGGCCTACAGCCGTTTTACGCAACGCCTGGGCGTCTGTGTTAACGGCAAAGAATTCAACACCTTCGATGCGCTCACGCACCATGTGTTCGACAGCGTTACCGCCGCCACCGCCGACGCCGATGACTTTAATCACCGCGTCGTTGGTCAGTTCCATAGGTTCAAACATAGTTTCTCTCCGTTTTGTGCCTGTCGCGTCGGGATCAAAAACCATAACAGCATGATCCCGTTGTTAAAACATTAAAACTCTTTTCTCAGCCAGCTGTTGATTCTTTTGAACCAGTTGCCCACTGAGGCGCGTTTTTCCACTTCGGCCTCACCGCTCAGGTGAGACTCTTTTCCATAGTGCAGCAGCCCTACAGCCGTTGAGTAGTAAGGTTCCTGCGCATAATCTGTCAGCCCTGTGATGTTCAGAGGTTGCCCGATACGCACCTGGGTATGAAATACCCGCTGCGCACAAGCTGCCAGACCATCAATTTGTGCTGCGCCGCCTGTCAAAACAATACCTGCGGCCAGATGATGTTTTACGCCTTGCTGACGTAACTGCTCCTGCAATTGCAAAATTTCGTCGTTCACTAGATTCAGCAATTCTGTATAACGAGGCTCGATGACTTCAGCCAATGTCTGACGTTGCAGACTGCGCGGAGGGCGTCCGCCTACGCTCGGCACTTCGACGTTTTCGTCTTTGCCGACAATCGAACCTAATGCACAACCGTGGCGAACCTTGATAGCTTCGGCATCGGTCGGTGGCGTTCCAAACGCATAAGCGATGTCGCTGGTGACCACGTTCCCTGCATAAGGGATAACCTTAGTATGACGTAGTGCGCCGCCGGTATAAACCGCGATATCCATGGTTCCACCACCAATATCAACGACACAGACTCCTAATTCGCGCTCATCTTCGGTCAGAACCGCATAACTGGCAGCCAGACCGGCAAAAATCAGCTGGTCAACTTTCAGGCCACAGCGTTCAACCGCTTTCACAATGTTCTTCGCCATATCGTTATGGCAGGTAATCAGGTGAACTTTTGCCTGCATACGCACGCCGGAAAGTCCGACAGGGTTTTTGATCCCTTCCTGATAATCAATGGCGTATTCCTGAGGGATCACATGCAGAACACGATGTTCGTCACGTACGCGTACCGACTTCGCGGTATGCACAACGTTCTCTACATCTTCCTGCGTGACTTCCTCTTCTGAAATAGGAACCATCCCTATTTCATTCTGGCAACTGATATGTTTACCAGACAAAGCAAGGTAAACAGAGGAAATCTGGCAATCCGCCATCAGTTCAGCCTGATCGATGGCGCGCTGTACGCACTTCACCACCGATTCCAGATCATTCACGCCACCCTTGTCCATGCCCCGGGACGGGCAACTGCCCACACCGATAATATTGACCATGCCATCGGGCAGAACTTCCCCCACCAATGCGGCGACTTTTGCCGTACCGATTTCCAGCCCAACTACCAGTTTTCTGTCCGTCGACTTGATCATTGTTGTTTAGCCTGTGCCTGATTCTGTTGCTGATTACTGTTTTGCTGGTCAATAAACTCCGGAGCCCAACCTACCGACGCACCGCTGTCATAACGTAAATCGACATACGTAATGCGTTTTTTATCGGCTTCAGCCTGTTGCTGGAATCGCGGGTAAAGCTCGATAAAACGTTGTAAACGCCCCATCCGGTCATCTCTCCCCAATTCCAGCCGGACGTCGCTATCCAGAGTTAACTGCCACGAGTGACGCGCACTCATTGCTACTGCCTTCAGCGTGAATTTCCCGGCGGCCAGCGCCTGGCTCATCGTTTGAAAGCCCTGCAAAACATCCTGTTCGCTGCCTTCCGGACCGTAAAGCAACGGCATTTTCTGTTTGACCACACGTTCAGCGGGTATGCTGAATGATTTACCATCGGCATCAACCATATGCAGATCATTCCAGTGTGCGACCGGCACATACTCCACCAGGTGAATCTTCAATTCATTCGGCCATTGCTTGCGGACGCTGACCTGTTTTATCCAGGGTAAACGTTCAATCTGCTGCTGAATGACGTTTACATCCTGCGTCATGAACGTTCCCGGTGCCCCTAAGGACAGAATCGCCTGACGAATATCATCGTTGGTCGTGTAATGACGTTCTCCCGTAACCACAAGCTGAGACAACGGCAACCGGTTCGCATCCTGCATCCAGCCAATAACGGCCCACGCACTCCATAAAATAGTTCCTACCACCAATAGCAAGAACACAATCCCTGCCAGCTGGCCACCGTTACTGCGACGGCCGCTGTTGCTCTCGGCCGTCTCACGCTCTCGGGTATTCAGGGCGGCTTGAGACATATCAGTCAGCCAAAGCCAGAATACGGAAAACGAGTTGCGGGAAGCTCAGCCCGGAATGTTTAGCCGCCATCGGCACTAAGCTGTGGCTGGTCATTCCTGGCGAAGTATTCACTTCCAGCAAATTAAAGCTGCCGTCACCATCCTGCATCACGTCAACACGCCCCCAGCCACTGCAATCGAGTGCCTGATAAGCCTGCAAGGCCAGCGCAGATAACTGTTTTTCCTGCTCCTCGCTTAAACCGCTCGGGCAAAAATACTGTGTTTCGTCAGAAAGATACTTCGCCTGATAGTCATAAAACGTTCCGGCTGGCTGGATGCGGATTGATGGCATAACCTGATCGCCCACGATAGCTACCGTGTATTCCGGGCCACTTAACCACTTTTCAATCAGTACGTTATCGTCATGACGGAAGCCTTCCTGCAGGGCTGGCAACAACTCTTTTTCCGTTGTCACTTTGCTCATGCCGACGCTCGAACCTTCGCGGCTCGGTTTGACGATAACCGGCAGGCCTAATTCGGCGATTCTTGCCGCCAGAGCGCCCTGCCCTGCTTCTTCAATTTGTGAACGATGCAACGTCACAAACGGGGCAACCGGCAAACCCAGCGCCTGCCACACCAGTTTGGTGCGGAATTTATCCATGGTCAGCGCGGAAGCCATCACGCCGCTGCCGGTATACGGCAGGCCGATTTGCTCGAGCAATCCTTGCAACGTACCGTCTTCACCGCCGCGGCCATGCAGCGCGATAAAGACTTTGCTGAACCCTTCTTCTTTAAGAAGCGCCACGTTGAATGTTTTGGTGTCGATGCCATGCACATCCACACCTGATTCGCGTAAACCTGCCAGCACGGCAGCGCCGGACTGCAATGACACATCGCGTTCTGCGGAAGTACCACCCAACAATACTGCTACTTTCTCAGACATGATGTTCTTCACCTTTTTTCACTGGCTGCAACTTTTGATCAGCCAATTTTCGGGCCACTTTGCCAACGTTACCGGCACCCTGCACCAGCACTAAATCGTCACCTTCGAGGATCTGCGCCAGACTTTCAGGTACTGCGTCAATATCAGAAACCAGGATAGGATCCAGCTTGCCTCGCGCACGAATGGTACGGCATAACGAGCGGCTGTCGGCACCCGGAATTGGCGCTTCACCGGCCGGGTAAACGTCGAGCATGATCAGCACATCGACCTGAGACAGCACATTCGCGAAGTCGTCGTACAAATCGCGGGTACGCGTGTAACGGTGAGGCTGGAAAATCATCACCAGACGCTTGTTCGCCCAGCCCGCGCGCGCAGCTTTGATTGTCGCATCCACTTCTGTCGGATGGTGACCGTAGTCATCAACCAGCATTGCGCTTCCGGTTTTTCCGTTTACATTTTCCAGCGCGTAATCGCCCAGGAAATCAAAACGACGTCCCGTTCCCTGGAAGCCTTCCAGCGCACGCAAAATTGCGTCATCGCTGATACCTTCATCTGTCGCAACAGCAACGGCCGCAGCGGCATTCAGGGCGTTATGTCGGCCCGGTGCGTTCAGGGTTACGCTGATCAGCGGCAGATCCTGACGACGTATCGTAAAGTGCCCCTGCGCGCCAACCTGACGGTAATTTTCGATAATGACATCCGCATCTTCGCTGAAACCGTAGGTCGTCATATGGCGGCCTACACGCGGGATCAGCTCACGGATCACCGGATCATCAATACACATCACCGCACGTCCGTAGAACGGCAGGTTGTGCAGGAAATTTACAAACGTCTGTTTCAGGTTTTCAAAATCGCCCTGATACGTATCCATGTGATCCGCTTCGATGTTGGTCACAATCGCCACCATCGGTTGCAGATGCAGGAACGACGCATCGCTTTCATCCGCTTCTGCAATCAGAAAACGGCTGGAACCCAGACGCGCATGTGTTCCGGCTGCTTTAACCAGTCCGCCGTTTACGAAAGTCGGGTCCAGCCCGGCTTCTGCGTAAATGCTGGTGACCATCGCCGTGGTCGTGGTTTTACCGTGTGTCCCTGCCACGGCGATACCGTGACGAAAACGCATCAGCTCGGCAAGCATTTCCGCGCGACGGATAACCGGGATGCGCGCTTCACGGGCAGCAACAATTTCCGGGTTATCGGAAGAGATTGCCGTCGAAACCACCACCACGCTGGCATCCAGCACATTCTCCGGGCGGTGATTGAAATAAATTGTCGCGCCCAGTGCAGTCAGTTGCTGAGTGACCGCGTTCGGCGCTAAGTCAGAACCGCTAATCTGATAGCCTTCATTGGCCAACACTTCGGCGATACCACCCATGCCGGCACCACCGATGCCAACAAAGTGAATGTGCCGGACACGATGCATCTCGGGCACGAAGGTACGCAGTTTCGCCAATTGTTGTGTATTCACGTTTTTATTCACTATTTCAGGTTACTGATTAATCCGTTTCTTACGGCTGGGACCACGCTTCGCATGGCCCGTTCAATTTCATTTTTTACTGGCGGCAACCACTTCTGCGGCTACACGTTCTGTCGCATCAGGAATGGCGGCGGCACGCGCAGCTCTTGCCATTTCTATCAGATGGGTTCTGTCCCATCCGGCCATCAGGTCAGCGACGGCGGCGGCACTAAAATCTTTCTGCTCAATAATCTTTGCAGCACCGGCTTTTTCAAGCGGCAATGCGTTCCAGTACTGCTGGCGGTCTTTATGCTGGAATGGCACAAAAATGGCTGGCAAACCTGCGGCAGCAATTTCACTGACCGTTAACGCGCCGGAGCGGCATACCACCACATCCGCCCAGGCATAAGCCGCTGCCATGTCATCAATGAATTCGGTCACTTTATGCTGAGTCTGACCGGCTTTTTCGTAAGCCTGATTCACGGACTCCAGCGCGCCTTTACCGACCTGATGCCACAACGTAATTTTTTCGCCCATCAGCGCTGCCACTTCCGGCATGGTCTGATTCAGTACACGCGCGCCCTGACTTCCGCCAATGACCAGCACACGGATTGGTCCCTCGCGCCCGGCCAGACGGGTTTGCGGTAATTCCAGCGCCAGCACATCGGTGCGCACCGGATTACCGACCACGGCCGCATTCGGGAATGCGCCGGGAAACGCCTGTAATACTTTTTTGGCAATGTGCGACAAACCGCGATTGGTCATGCCCGCAATACCATTTTGTTCATGCAGCACCACCGGAATACCCAGTGACCATGCCGCCAGACCGCCGGGGCCGGAAACGTAACCGCCCATACCTAAAACCACATCAGGCTGGAAGCGCTTCATGATGGCTTTCGCCTGGCGCCAGGCATGATATATGCGAACAGGGGCAGTGAGTTGCGCTTTCAGACCTTTCCCACGTAATCCTGAGATTTTAATGAAATCAATCTCGATGCCATTCTTTGGCACCAAATCCGCTTCCATTCGGTCTGCGGTGCCCAGCCAGCGAACTTCCCAGCCTTGCGCCATAAGATGATGTGCGACGGCCAGACCGGGGAAAACGTGCCCGCCGGTACCGCCTGCCATCACCATCAAACGCCGGGTATTGCCACTCATCGGGCGCTCCTTACAAACGCCTGGGCTTTTGCCAGACGCGTTTCAAAATCCACTCGCAGCAATAACACGATTGCCGTCGACATAATTAACAGACTCGAACCACCGTAACTGATGAGCGGTAAGGTCAGACCTTTCGTTGGTAGCATCCCCGCAGCGGCCCCGACGTTAACCAGCGCCTGGAAGCTGAACCACACGCCAATTGAGCAGGCCAAAAATCCGGAAAAACGCTGGTCAATCTCCAGTGCGCGACGCCCGATGGACATGGCGCGAAAAGCGACGAAGAATACCATCAACAAAGCCAAAACCACACCGAAATACCCCAATTCTTCACCCAAAATGGAGAAGATAAAGTCGGTATGCGCTTCCGGTAAATACTCCAGTTTCTGCACCGAATTCCCGAGCCCCTGGCCCCAGA
The DNA here is from genome assembly GCF_024808755.1 of Rahnella sp. BIGb0603. Taxonomy (NCBI): domain Bacteria; kingdom Pseudomonadati; phylum Pseudomonadota; class Gammaproteobacteria; order Enterobacterales; family Yersiniaceae; genus Rahnella; species Rahnella sp. BIGb0603. The sequence goes on from NZ_JANUEX010000004.1 coordinate 301,675, forward strand.
ATTCACCGCGACCAAACGCCATCAGTGACTGGGTTAACTGGTAGCCACTGCCAAACGGATCGGCCCACGGATTCCAGAACGACGTTACGCGGCGCATACGGTACGGTTCGGCCAGAACCAGCAACACAACGGCGAAAGCACCGGACCCGATGATGGCCAGGAACTGCCACATTTTTGCCCCCGCCAGGAACAACATCGCCAGCGTGGTAATAAACAGTACTACGACGGTACCGAGGTCAGGCTGGGCCAGCAGGAGAACCGCCAGAACCACCATTACACCCATCGGTTTACAAAAACCCCAGAAGTTGCTCCGGACTTCATCAACCTTTCGCACCAGATAGCTGGCGAGATAGCAAAACAGTGACAGCTTGGAAAACTCTGCGGGCTGAATACGCAATGGCCCCAGTGAAATCCAGCGTGATGCCCCGTTAACCGAGCTCCCCACCACCAGCACAACCAGCAACATCACCACGGAAAGCAGCAGCAGAACGTTACTGTATTTCTGCCAGATCGCCATTGGTACACGCAGCGTGACCAGCGAAAGCCCGAAGGCCAGGGCAAGGTAAATCGCATCACGTTTGGCAAACAAAAACGGGTCATCAGCCAGGCGCTGGCCGATCGGCATCGAAGCCGATGTCACCATCACGAAGCCGATAATTGCCAGACCAAATGTCAGCCACAGCAGCGTCCGGTCATACAGCACCAGCGTCAGCGAGTCGTTTTCTTTCGACCCCATCACCCAGTCGTTAAATTTTCCGACGAGGCTCAGCCCCGGGATACGGATCCGCATTAACCCAGCTCCTTCGCCAGCGCAGTGAAAACATCACCGCGTTGTTCAAAACTGCGGAACTGATCAAGACTTGCGCAGGCCGGAGACAGTAAAACCATATCGCCTGACGCCACACGCGTGCTGATATCACACATCGCCTGTTCCATCGTTTCAAACAGAGAAGAAACTTCAGGACGTAAATCTGCCAGCTCCGCGCCGTCACGGCCAAAGCAGTAGATGCGCAGATTATCGCCCTGCAAATATTTCGTCAGAGGCGAGAAATCCGCAGATTTCCCGTCACCGCCCAGCAGTAGATGCAATGTACCCTCAACGTGCAGGCCGTTGAGGGCTGCTTCGGTGCTACCGACGTTGGTCGCTTTGGAATCGTTGATCCAACGGACGCCATTGTGTTGCCACGCTACCTGAAAACGGTGCGCCAGTCCGGTAAAGGTCGTCAGGGCTTTCAGGCCTGAAGCATGAGGAATGCCCACGGCATCCGCGAGTGCCAGTGCAGCCAGCGCGTTGGTATAATTGTGGCGGCCTGTCAGCGGCATTTCTTTGGTATTCAGTACTTTCTCGCCACGCACACGCAGCCAGATATCATCCTGCTGGCGTGTCAGATGGTAATCACCGACATCCACACCAAAACTCACGCAACGTTTATCAGCGCCACGCACCGGCATTGTCAGCGCATCATCAGCATTGACGACGCACAGCGCAGCGTTTTCATAAACTTTCAGTTTTGCCGCGCGATACTGCTGCAAACCAAACGGATAGCGATCCATATGATCTTCGGTCACGTTGAGGATCGTCGCGGCCGCCGCGTGCAGACTGTGCGTAGTTTCAAGCTGGAAACTGGACAGTTCGAGCACAAACAAATCGTATTCATGATCAAGCATGGTCAGTACTGGCAGACCAATGTTACCGCCCACACCGACGCGCCATCCGGCAGCTTTCGCCATTTCGCCGACCAGCGTTGTTACAGTGCTTTTACCATTAGAACCAGTGATCGCCACAATCGGCGTTTGCGTTTCGCGGCAGAACAGCTCGATATCACCGATTATTTCCACACCCTCATCGGCGGCAGCGCTCAGTGCAGGAGTCGCCAGCGCCATACCGGGGCTGGCGATAATCAGGTCCGCATCGAGCAACCAGTCTTCATTGAGCGAACCCAGATGACGTTCAATGTTATCCGCGAGTTTATCCAGTCCGGGCGGGCTGACGCGGGTATCAATAACACGCGGCGTCACGCCCCGTGCCACAAAGAAATCAACACAGGACAGGCCGGTAAGGCCCAGCCCGATGATGACCACTTTTTTACCCTGATAGTCAGCCATAATTACCGCACCTTCAGCGTCGCCAGGCCAATCAGGACCAGCATCAGCGAAATAATCCAGAAGCGCACGATGACGCGCGGTTCCGGCCAGCCTTTAAGTTCGTAGTGATGATGGATCGGCGCCATACGGAAAATGCGCTGACCACGTAACTTAAAGGACCCGACTTGCAAGATGACCGACAGTGTTTCAACCACGAACACACCGCCCATAATCACCAGTAAGAATTCCTGACGCAGCAACACGGCGATAGTCCCCAGCGCACCGCCCAGAGCCAGTGAACCGACATCACCCATGAAAACTTGAGCCGGATAGGTGTTGAACCACAGGAAGCCAAGACCGGCGCCGACAATGGCGGTACACACGATCACCAGTTCACCCGCGTGGCGAAGGTAAGGAATGTGCAGGTAGCTGGCAAAATTCATGTTACCGGTCGCCCAGGCCACCAGCGCAAAACCAGCTGCGACGAACACGGTTGGCATAATCGCCAGGCCGTCTAAACCATCGGTCAGGTTAACGGCGTTACTGGTTCCGACAATCACGAAGTAGCTCAGCAAGATATACAGCAGCCCCAGCTGCGGCATGACGTCTTTAAAGAACGGCACTACCAGCTCAGTGGCTGGCGTGTCTTTCCCGATGGCATACATCGTGAAGGCGGCGGCAAGTGCGATAACTGACTGCCAGAAGTATTTCCAGCGGGCGATCAGACCCTTGGTGTCTTTACGGACGACTTTGCGGTAGTCATCGATAAAACCGACAACACCGTAGCCCAGCAGAACAAACAGCACGCACCAGACATACGGGTTAGACGGGTAAGCCCACATCAGGACGGAAATTGTGATGGATGCCAGGATCATCAGGCCGCCCATCGTTGGCGTCCCGCGTTTACTGAAATGCGATTCCGGGCCGTCGTTACGGACAACCTGACCAAAAGACATTTTTTGCAGACGGGCAATCATCCGTGGTCCGATCCACAAAGACAGGAACAAAGCAGTCAGCAGGCTGACAATGGCGCGAAACGTCAGGTAGGAAAAGACGTTGAAGCCGGAATAATATTTGACCAAGTGTTCGGCCAGCCAAACTAGCATGTTGCATTCTCCTGTAACGCGCGTACTACCTGCTCCATTGCGGCACTACGTGAACCTTTAATCAAAACGGTAATTACCGCGTGTTCAGACAGTAAGCTCGTTAAACGGGCCGTCAGGGCTGCCTTATCCTCTAAATGCTCACCACATCCGCTGGCATCACTGATGATGCGGCTGTCGTGACCAATACTGAATACTTTATCGATACCTGCTGCACGGATCGCTTCGCCGACCTGACGGTGACAGCTTTCGCTTTCAGCGCCTAGTTCAGCCATATCGCCGACGGCCATCACGCGGTAGCCCGGCATTTCTGACAACACTTGTGCCGCTGCGGTCATTGAACCGACGTTCGCGTTATAGCTGTCGTCGAGCAGGGTTTTGCCTTCGCTAAGCGCAATCGGGAACAAACGTCCTTTGACGGATTGCAGGGTTTTCAGGCCAGCACGCACGTTTTCAAGCGAAGCGCCGACAGACAGCGCCAGCGCAGCCGCAGCCAAAGCGTTGGCAATGTTGTGGCGTCCCGGCACCGGCAACGAAACATCAATGCTGCCTTTTGGTGAATGCAGAGTGAAAGCGGTGTTCAGCGGGCTGAGTCTGACGTCGGTCGCGTTGAAATCGATGCCCTCATTTTTTGCAGAAGAGAACTGCCAGACGGTTTTACCGGTCAGTTTGTGCTGCCAGTTTGCCCAGTCATTACTCTCAGCGTTGATCACCGCGATACCGTTTTCCGGCAAACCTTCAAAAATCTCGCCTTTTGCGCGGGCAACGCCGGCCAGCGAACCAAAACCTTCAAGATGAGCCGCAGAGAGATTGTTGATCAGCGTAGTCTCAGGACGTGCCAGCGCGGTGGTATAGGCGATTTCGCCCGGATGATTTGCGCCCATCTCAATAACGGCAAAATCATGCTCTGCGGTCAGGCGCAGTAACGTCAGTGGTACACCGATGTCGTTATTGAAATTGCCTGCGGTGTACAGGACGTTACCGCACTCACGCAAAATCGCCGCGGTCATTTCTTTCACAGAAGTCTTGCCGGAGGAGCCGGTCAGGCCGACCACGCGGGCAGGAACCTGCTGGCGAACCCAGCCGCCGAGTTGACCCAGCGCAATGCGGGTGTCAGCGACAACTAACTGAGGGCCTTCCACCGGTAAGCGCTTACTTACCAGCAAAGCACCTGCTCCGGCTTTTACGGCATCAGCCGCAAAATCGTGGGCATCGAATTTTTCGCCTTTCAGCGCGACAAATAAACAGCCTTCGGTGATCTGACGGGTATCCGTCGTCACGCTGTCAATTTGTGTATCCGCGCCGACAAGTTCAGCGTTAAGCGCGTCGGCCAGAGTTTGCAGAGAAACGCGGATCATGCGATCACCCCCAGCAAACGTGCGACAGTCACCCTGTCGGAGTAATCAAGACGCTGATTTCCCACCAGCTGATAATCTTCATGGCCTTTGCCGGCAATCAGAACGACGTCGTCTTCCTGCGCCTGCATGATGGCGCTGGTCACCGCTTCCGCACGACCATGGATTTCCTGCGCACGGCCAGCATCAAGCAATCCGGCAAGAATATCCGCCACGATGGCGCGAGGCTCTTCGCTGCGCGGGTTGTCATCGGTCACAATAACGCGATCGGCGAATTGTTCGGCAATCCCACCCATCAGAGGACGTTTGCCCTTATCGCGATCGCCACCGCAACCGAACACGCACCACAGTTGCCCTTTGCAGTGCAGACGGGCAGCCGCCAGCGCTTTTTCCAGCGCATCCGGCGTATGTGCGTAATCGACAACGGCGGTCGGTTTACCCGGCGCGTTGAAGACTTCCATACGCCCGCAAACAGGTTGTAACTGGGAACCCGTCGCCAGCAATTGTGCCAGCGGATAATCAAGGGAAAGCAGAGTCGCCAGTGCAACCAGCAGATTGCTGACATTGAACGCGCCCATCAGGCGGCTCTCCAGCTTGCCTTCGCCCCAGCTTGAATCGATATTTACCGTCGCGCCGTTGTCGTGATAGTTCACGCTACGGGCAACCAGCCAGCGGCCTTTCCAGCCCGCCGGGATTTTGTCTTCCATGCTGACCGCAACAGAATCCGGGGTTTTCGCCAGCCAGCGCGCCCCGACTTCATCGTCAGCATTGATAATTTTCTGACCGACCGGATGCGAGGAGAAGAGCAGCCATTTGGCTTCTTCGTAGCTCTGCATGTCACCGTGGTAATCCAGATGATCGCGGCTCAGGTTGGTAAACGCAGCGGCAGCAAACGGCAGCGCGGCCACACGATGCTGTACCAGCCCGTGGGAAGAGACTTCCATCGCGGCGAAGGTGGCACCCTGTTTCACTAAATCAGCCAGAATATGCTGGACCTGAACGGCAGAACCGGTGGTGTTTTCCGCCGGAACCACGTTATCGAGCAGGCCATTCCCCACGGTACCCATCACCGCACTGGTTTCGCCCAGCAGCTGGCTCCACTGCGCCAGCAGTTGTGTGGTGGTGGTTTTACCGTTGGTGCCTGTCACGCCAACCAGACGCAATGATTTGCCTGGCTGCTGATAAAAACGTCCTGCCAGTTCGGAAAGCAGGACGTTGAGATCCTCAAGATATATCACCGGTACACCATGCATCTGGCAGACCGTTCCGTGCTCTTGTTCATCTTTTGCTTCGGCCACGACGGCAGCGACGCCCTGAGCAATTGCCTGGGGAATAAAACGACGCCCATCACTGGTATGGCCTGAGACCGCGACAAACAGATCGCCAGCAGCCGCAATGCGGCTGTCTAAGATCATGTCTTTTAGCGCTACTGCCGGGGCTTCACTCACCCAGGGCGCTAAGATGTCGCGCAAATTACGATCTGCCACCTGTTGCCTCTTTTTGATTATTTACTATGTCTGCATTTTCATCGGCAGTCAGCGCGTCAGGTTCAACGTTCATGGTGCGTAATACTCCGCCCATGATGGCGCCAAACACCGGTGCGGAAACGGCCCCACCGTAATACTTCCCTGCCTGCGGATCGTTAATGACGACCACCAGAGCAAATTTTGGATTGCTGGCCGGCGCAACGCCTGCGGTGTAGGCAATGTATTTATTGACGTATTTGCCATCCGGACCGACTTTCTTCGCAGTACCGGTTTTAATCGCAATACGGTAACCCTTGATAGCGGCTTTCACGCCGCCGCCGCCTGGCAACGCAACGCTTTCCATCATATGAACGACGGTGCGCACCAGAGGTTCAGGGAACACGCGTTCGCCGGAAACCGGCGGATCAACACGTGTGATCGACAACGGACGATAAATGCCCATACTGCCGATCGTGGCATAGACTCGCGCTAGCTGGAGAGGTGTCACCATTAGCCCGTAGCCGAAAGAGAAGGTGGCCCTCTCTATGTCAGACCACCGTTGTTTTTTAGGGTATAAGCCACTGCTTTCTCCAACCAGCCCCAAATTGGTTGGTTTTCCCAATCCGAATCGCGAGTAAGTGTCTACCAGCTCTGCGGACGGCATCGATAACGCCAGTCGTGAAACACCGACGTTACTCGACTTCTGCAAGATACCCGTCACGGAAAGCTCCGCGTAACGGGCCACATCTTTAATCTCATGACCGTTGATCCGGTACGGCAGCGTATTGAGCACGCTGTTCTCACGAACCACGCCATTTTTCAACGCGGTCATGACGACCATCGGTTTAACGGTAGAACCCGGTTCGAAAATGTCAGTAATCGCGCGGTTACGCATCACGTCTTTCGGCGTATCCGGCATGTTGTTCGGGTTATAGGACGGACTATTAGCCATCGCCAGCACTTCACCCGTTTGCACATCGACCAATACCGCAGTGCCGGATTCCGCTTTGTTGAAAGCCACGGCGTTATTCAGCTCGCGATACACCAGCGCTTGCAGACGTTCATCAATGCTCAGCGCCAGATTATGTGCAGCCTGGCTGTCGACGGTGGAGATGTCTTCAATAACGCGGCCAAAACGGTCTTTACGGATGGTACGTTCACCTGGTTTACCCGTCAGCCAGCGGTCAAAACTCTTCTCAACGCCTTCAATGCCTTCGCCGTCAATGTTGGTGACGCCAATAACGTGCGACGTAACCTGCCCGGCCGGATAATAGCGACGGGATTCCTGACGCAGGGAAATACCCGGCAGCTTGAGTTTATGGACATATTCGCCAACGGCCGGATTAACCTGACGCGCCAGATACACAAAGCGGCCTTTAGGATTTGCATTGATACGTGCTGAAAGCTGATCGAGCGGCATGTTCAGCGCGTCGGCCAGTGCTTTCCATTTCGTATCAACCGTGATACCACCGCGATCGTTAATTTCTTTCGGGTCGGCCCAGATCGCATTGACCGGAACGCTCACTGCCAGGGGACGGCCTGAACGGTCGGTGATCATGCCGCGAGATGTTGGGATGGTCTGGACGCGCAGGGAACGCAAATCCCCTTCTTTGACCAGCCTGTCAGGGTTAATGACTTGCAGATAAGCCACACGCAACATCAGGCCAACCAGAGCCAGAAGGATACAGGCGCACAACAACGCAAAACGCCAGCTGATAAAGCTGGCTTGATCTTCGGGACGCTTTAACTTCGCGGTGCGTGTTGCTTTCATTAGCTGCCTGTATTCTCCGTGCGCATTTTAAGGCTGAACCACAATAATTTCTTGAGATGGATCAACGTGCTGCATCTGCAATTTCTCCGTTGCGATGCGTTCTACCCGGCTGTGATCGCCGAGAGCGTTCTCTTCGAGGATCAGGTTGCGCCATTCAATGTCCAGCGCATCCCTTTCCAGTACCAGTTGTTCACGTTGCGCCGTCAGTAAACGCGTACGGTGCGCCGTGGTCACAACGAATATTGCGCTGACCAGAACGGCGATCAGCAGAATCATTGGGATCTTGCCGTTGCGAAGAATATCGCTGGCAATGACTCCCACCAGTCCGTGGCGTTCGTTGCCAATCACGCGCTCGTTCTCTCAGCAAAACGCAGAACAGAACTGCGGGCCCGCGGGTTCTCCGAAACTTCCGCTTCGGACGGCATCATTTTTCCAACAGATTTCAGCGAACGCCCACCGAGTTCAGCGATCTGCGCTTCGGTCATCGGGATACCCGCCGGAACCTGAGCGCCACGGCTGTGCTGGCGGATAAAGCGCTTCACGATACGGTCTTCCAGCGAGTGGAAGCTGATCACGGACAAACGCCCTTTTGGTGCCAGAATTTCCAGCGCGCCGTCCAGCGCACGTTCAATTTCTTCCAGCTCGCTGTTGATGTAGATACGGATCGCCTGGAAACTGCGCGTAGCCGGATGCTTATGCTTTTCACGAAACGGTGAGGCATTCGCAATCAAATCCGCCAGTTCTTTGGTACGGGTCATTGGCAATTCACGGTTACGCTCAACAATTGCGCGCGCGATACGCTTCGCGAAACGCTCTTCGCCAAACGTTTTCAATACCCAGGTGATGTCCTCTTCTTCCGCTTTCATCAGCCATTCTGCGGCTGAATAACCCCGGGTTGGATCCATACGCATATCCAGAGGTCCGTCGCGCATGAAAGAGAAGCCGCGTTCGGCATCGTCCAGTTGCGGTGAAGAAACACCCAGATCCAGCAGCACGCCATCAATTTTGCCTTCAAGGCCACGATCCCGTACATACTCTGCAAGATCGGAAAACGGTCCGTGAACAATCGAGAACCGTGAGTCTTCAATAGTTTCTGCGGCTTTGATCGCCTGTGGATCGCGGTCAATCGCCAGCAAGCGTCCGTCCGGCCCAAGCTGGGACAGAATCAAACGTGAATGGCCACCACGGCCAAAAGTTCCGTCTATGTAAATGCCGTCCTGTCGAATGTTGAGGCCGTTGACGGCTTCATCCAGCAAAACGGAAGTGTGTTTGTAGTTTTCAACCATGCTTATAATGACAAGTCCTGTAATCTCTCAGAAAGCGGTTCCTGAGACGATTGTTCAGTGTCGATGTCTTCCTTAACTTGTTGATACCAGGTCTGTTCATCCCACAGCTCAAACTTGTTGAACTGTCCAACCAGCATCACTTCTTTTGCGAGCCCGGCGTGCTGACGCAGTGTGGTTGCAATCAGTAAACGCCCGGCATTATCCATCTGACATTCACTGGCATGCCCGAGTAAAAGGCGCTGAATACGGCGCTCGACGGGGTTCATGCTCGACAGACGGGACAATTTTTGTTCGATTACTTCCCATTCAGGGAGGGTGTAAAGGAGGAGACATGGGTGATGGAGGTCTATGGTGCACACCATTTGACCTTGCGATTCTTCGCTCAGCAAATCCCGATAACGGGTGGGTACGGCAAGTCGCCCTTTGCTGTCGAGGTTAACCATCGTCGCGCCACGAAACATGACCGATCTACCCCTCTGTGACCCTTTTCACCACTTTCCCCCACAAATTCCCACAGAAAAGAGTTTACGGATGGTTTTAAAACCTTGTCAAGCCAGAGCAGAGGCGGTTTGGCAATATTTACGCAGCTAAACGAAAGCACTGCGCAGTGTCGTGAGGTGTTTTAGAGGAGGGATAGAAAATAACGTCATGATTAGTTGAAGAAATTTCGCAGGGTTAATAATTTCGTTTAAAAAAAAACCAAACTGAACATTATTTAACTATTTATATTCTTCTGCTATCTAACTCTCATTTCTTGACCGGTTTGCCATAAAAAAAATCATTCTCAATTTTTTTTTGGCTATCACTGCTAAATCATCATCATTTTGTCTGCCAGCCCGCATGGCATAAGCCTTTGAGGCGTTTTAAAAACCATCAGCGTTCTTCAAAACCCATGCTGAGGGAAATTAAGCGGGGAATTCTACAGGACTTTTGCTGGCAGCATTAACGTATTTTAGAAATTGATTAGGAGGTTTATATCGGCAACGGAAGCGCGAAAACATTTCTTAATAATTCAGTTGTCTGGGAATGCTCCTAAATTACCCATTCATCTCCTATGGGAATTTTCATAATTGTATTATCCACAGAATAAGCCGAATTACTGAAAAAGAGATTGGAGCGTGCGGGGAGGATAGTGACGGGCACTCAGGAAGAATGCCCGTTGCGGTGTTTACTTGCGACTCAGACGGCCACGGCGGAACAGATTACGGCGGATTCGCGTCAGTCCGGCTTTCGGTTTCTTCGGCTCATCAAGACAAGCCAGCACCAGCTCCAGCACGCGTTCAGCCACGTCACGATGACGCTGAGCGACCGCCAGAACAGGACATTCGAGGAAATCTAGCAGCTCGTTATCGCCGAAAGTCGCAATCGCCAGATCCACCGGCAGACGCCCTTCGGTTTTCAGCGTCACGTCCATCACGCCCTGCAACAGCTGGAACGACGTGGTGAACAACGCCTGCGGCATCGGGTTGGTTTTCAGCCAGTCGGCGAAAACAACCGCCGCTGATTCGCGATCGTACGCATTGGCGTACAGATATTTTGGCTGGCGTGAATCTTCTGCCCACGCCTGGCGAAAGCCCTGCTCGCGCAGGAAACTCACGGAAAGCTCCGGCAGTGCGCCGAGATAGAGTACTGACTCAGCCGGGAATGTGCGCAGTTCCTGCGCCAGCATCAGGGCGTCGTCTTGATCAGCACCCACGACGCTGATGAAATGCTCAGGATCCAGCGCACGGTCGAGCGCAATGATCGGGAAATCATCGTTGGCCCAGCGTTGATAGAAAGGATGCTCCGGTGGTAATGACGTGGAGATAATTATCGCATCAACCTGCCGCTGAAGCAGATGTTCGATGCACCGCATCTCGTTATCCGGCTGATCTTCAGAACAGGCGATCAGCAGCTGATAGCCGCGCTGACGGGCCTGACGCTCGAGGAAATTGGCGATTTTGGTGTAGCTGGTATTTTCCAGATCGGGGATCACCAGACCAATTGAACGTGTACGGCCGGCACGCAAACCTGCTGCCACCGCATTTGGGTGATAGTTATGTTCCTTCACGACAGCCATGACTTTTTCGACTGTCTTATCGCTGACACGATACTGTTTCGCCTTGCCGTTAATGACATAACTGGCCGTCGTACGCGAAACGCCCGCTAACCTCGCGATCTCATCCAGCTTCACTGAGAAAACCCCTTAATAAAGATAATGCTTTATCTAACCGCAGAAGCCCCTGCCGGGCAAGGTGTTTTACCGAATCGCTTCACCTGACTCGCAAAAAAGAAAGCCCAACGTAAGGGTTGGGCTTTCAGTGAGCAGACAAATGTTACATCTTGCTGATTATTTACACTTTAACGCATGATCTTGTCGCCGCGTGAAACACCGACCACACCGGAGCGCGCCACTTCCACAATTTCTGCCACATCACGGATGCTGGCTAAAAACGCATCAAGTTTGTCACTGGTTCCTGCAAGCTGAACGGTGTAAAGCGTGGCGGTGACATCGACGATCTGGCCGCGAAAAATCTCGGTAGAACGCTTCACTTCTTCGCGGCCATAACCGGAAGCCTGTACCTTCACCAGCATGATTTCACGTTCAACGTGCGCGCCCTGGATCAGTTCAGTTACACGCAGTACGTCAACCAGCTTATGCAGCTGCTTTTCGATTTGCTCCAGCACCTTGGCATCACCGACGGTCTGAATCGTCATGCGGGACAACGTCGGATCATCGGTCGGGGCCACGGTCAGGCTTTCAATGTTATACCCACGCTGAGAGAACAGGCCGACTACGCGGGACAACGCGCCCGATTCGTTTTCCAGTAATACTGATAAAATCCGGCGCATGATCAGGTCCTCTCCGTTTTGCTTAACCACATTTCGTCCATCGCACCGCCACGGATGTGCATCGGGTAAACGTGTTCTGTTTCATCAATGCTGATATCGACAAATACCAGACGATTTTTCTGTTCGAGTGCCAGCGCCAGTTTGCTTTCCAGCTCTTCAGGCTTACGGATAGCAATACCCACATGTCCGTAAGCTTCCGCCAGTTTGACGAAATCAGGCAGTGACTGCATGTAAGACTGGGAATGGCGGCCGGAATAAATCATGTCCTGCCACTGTTTCACCATGCCGAGATAACCGTTGTTCAGGTTGACGACAATCACCGGCAAATCGTATTGCAGTGCGGTAGAAAGCTCCTGGATATTCATCTGGATACTGCCGTCACCAGTCACACAAATCACGGTTTCATCCGGCAGTCCAAGTTTGACACCCAGCGCAGCGGGCAGGCCAAAGCCCATCGTGCCAAGGCCACCGGAGTTGATCCAATGGCGCGGTTTGTCGAACTTGTAATACAGCGCAGCAAACATCTGGTGCTGGCCGACGTCAGACGTCACATACGCCTCGCCTTTGGTCAGACGATGCAGCGTTTCGATAACCGCCTGCGGTTTGATGGTGCCGGTATTTTTGTCATAGCTCAGACATTCGCGCCCGCGCCAGTTCTCAATATTCTGCCACCAGTCACGCAGCGCATCGAACTCCTGCTTCTCATCGCTTAGCGCCAGCAGTTCCAGCATCTGAATCAGCGTCTGCTTCGCATCGCCGACAATCGGGATGTCCGCATTAACTGTTTTGGAGATAGAGGTCGGGTCGATATCAATGTGCATGACCGTCGCATTCGGGCAGTACTTCGCAAGATTGTTGGTGGTCCGGTCATCGAAACGCACGCCCACACCGAAGATCAAATCCGCATTGTGCATCGCCATATTAGCTTCGTACGTACCGTGCATACCCAGCATGCCGAGGCTCTGACGATGCGTGCCCGGGAACGCCCCCAGCCCCATCAGGGAACTGGTCACCGGCAGATTCAGTTTCTCAGCCAGTTGCAGTAATTCAGCATCACATTCAGAGTTGATCGCGCCGCCGCCGACATACAGCACCGGTTTTTTCGCGTTCAGCAGAGTCTGAACCGCACGTTTGATTTGGCCGCGATGGCCCTGCACGGTCGGGTTATAGGAACGCATCGTGACCTGCTCAGGATAGGCGTAAGGCAGCTTGATTTGCGGGTTCACCACGTCTTTCGGTAAATCGACCACCACCGGACCAGGGCGGCCGGTTGATGCCAGATAAAACGCTTTTTTCAATACAGTCGGAATATCTTCCGCGCGTTTTACCAGAAAACTGTGTTTCACCACCGGACGGGAAATCCCCACCATGTCGCATTCCTGGAACGCGTCATACCCAATGAGTGAACTGTGTACCTGGCCGGATAGCACCACAAGTGGAATGGAATCCATATAAGCCGTGGCAATACCGGTGATAGCATTGGTTGCGCCAGGACCGGAAGTCACCAGCACCACGCCCACATCGCCCGTGGCGCGCGCATAACCGTCTGCCATATGAACAGCACCTTGTTCATGTCTCACCAGCACATGATCAATCCCACCGACCGTATGCAGGGCATCATAGATATCCAACACCGCTCCGCCGGGATAACCGAATACGTGCTTAACGCCCTGGTCGATTAACGACCGGACGACCATCTCGGCTCCTGACAACATCTCCATGGTTTTGCCTCCAGGCTTTTTGCTTCTTTTATAGGATGACTTTTCTTTCAGCTAGCTGTTCTATCAGGCAACGATTTAATGATAATTCGCTGAATTTTAGGACTTTCTTTCGGGCTTAAAAAACCCTGCTGTTCTTATTGGCGTTCACGAATCTAACTCAGTACCTTAGCGTCAGAACCTGAGTCAGGCAAACGCCAAAAATTGTCCGGAACTGTTGTTTTTTTGCCTCACGCTGCCTTCACTCGCCCGTTCGGGACAAAACACTGCCTGTGTGCGGGAACCAGTCAGAAATATCAGGAAGGTCGGAAAAATTACAGTATTAAATTATGTCCGGGGCTGACATAGAAATCAGGAGGAAACCGGCAAACGGGCGTCTGCCGGTCTTTTTAGCAGAAAAGCGGTAAACGGCAGGTTCGCAGTTACTCGTGATAAAGCTGATCAATTTCCTGCTGATAGCGGCTGAAAATGATCTTCCGTCGCAGTTTGAGCGTCGGCGTCAGCTCACCGGCTTCCATCGTGAAAGGTTTGGTCAGTAGCACAAACTTTTTCACCTGCTCAAAACCGGCCAGATCGTGCTGGATTTCACGCAACTGATGCGCAAAGAGCGACAGGATCTGTTCGTTTTTCACCAGCCCGTCGCGGTTGAAATAATCAATGTGATGCGCCTGTGCATACATGTTCAGCACATCAAAATCCGGCACGATCAGCGCGGAAACAAAATGCCGTTCATCGGCAATTACCGCCGCCTGTTCAATGTAACGATCCTGCACCAGCGTGCCTTCGATCCGTTGCGGCGCGATGTATTTCCCGCCCGACGTTTTCATCAGATCTTTGAGACGTTCAGTGATGAATACGTTGCCCTGCTCGTCCATTTTCCCCGCATCGCCGGTTTTGAACCAGCCATCAGCGGTAAAACTGGCGGCAGTTTCAGCTGGCTTATTGAAATAACCCCGCAGCAACGTCGGGCCGCGCACCTGGATTTCATTTTCATCCCCAATGCGCACTTCGATCTCAGGCAACGCCGTTCCTACAGATCCAAAACGAAAATCTTTTTCTTCCCAGCAGGTCACCGTTGCGCAGGTTTCCGTCAGGCCATAACCGTATTTAATGTGCAGCCCGAGAGATTCGAAAAACAGAATGACATTGTCATCAAGGCTCGCACCGGCAGCAGGCAGAAAACGCAAATTCCCGCCGAGTAATCCACGCAGCTTTTTCAGCACCAGCTTGTCCGCCAGAAAATGAGCCGGAGAAAGCCAGAACGAATAACGTTCGCCGCGACGTTCCGTCAGATACTTTTCTTTGCCCTGCGCCACCGCCCAGTGGAAAAGTCGTTTTTTCAGCGAGCCCGAACGCGCAACTTTATCGTGGATCGCGCTGAAGACTTTTTCATAGAAGCGCGGAACGGCGCACATGACCGTTGGTTTAACTGCCTGCAACGCATCGCGAACCAGATCGGTTTCCCGCAGGAAAACATTCTGCGCGCCGGAGTGGAGCACAAAAAAACTCCAGGCCCGTTCAAAGACGTGCGCCAGCGGCAGAAAACACAGCGAAACATCGCTGTCCGAAATGCTCAGGCGTTCTTCATGTTGCCGGAGTTGCGTCGCCATGCTGGTGTAATCGAGCATGACGCCTTTCGCCTCGCCGGTGGTGCCCGAGGTGTAAATCAGCGTGAATAAATCATCCAGATCGCTGGCATTGACGCGGACTTCACGTTCGGCAGAAATCAGCCGGTCTTGAGGAACAAGTTGGGAAACGTGCCGGGCCATCGCGATACCGCGCAGGTCAACGCTGCTGTCCAACACAAAAATATGTTTCAGCTGTGGACACAAATCGCGCAAGGCAACCGCCGCGTCATACTGTTTCTGGCCCACAACAAACAGAATGCGGATATCGGCATCATTGAGCACATAAGCCGACTGGGAAGGCGTATTCGTTGCATAAATGGGCACGGTCACGGCACGTAACTGGAGGATCGCCAGATCGGCGATGGCCCACGCCATGGAGTTATTTCCGCAAATCGCGATGCGTTCCTGAACACTCACCTGTTCCTGCAATAACACGTCGGACAGGGCATCCACTTTTTCGCCAAGCTCGCGCCAGGTCAGGGAGGTTTCTGTCGCAGGGGACCATTCACGGAAAGCAATCTGCTCAGCACGGGCACTGATTTGCTGGCGAAAACGGGTAATCAGATGATAGTTATTTAAGGTTGGATTCATTGAGTGTTTGTACCGGCATCCAGCGTAATCAGGAAAGGAGGAGGATCTGACTGCATAACGTCATTACAAAAATTTAACGCAGTCTACCGGCAAACCGTGCACGGTGAAATTAAATTGTGGGTGCGCAACGCGCTTTTGGAAAGGGAAACGGACGTTTTTTATTGCAAAAAAAACCTGCCTGTTTTTAACGAGGTTAAAAAAACAGGCAGGATAAAAAACTCCAAAGAACTTCATAACCAGCCACTTTTACTTCAGCCTAAGCCTCAGTAAAAGTGTGATTCGTTGGCTTACTACAAGGACAGAACGCATTGGCTTAATAAAGATTTCATCCACATATTCCCTTTATCTTTGCTGGAAGATTCATGCCAGGAAAGGTAGCAGGTCAGATGATTCTTCATCCACGGCAGAGGGATCACGGATAAATTGAGCATTCCGGCATTTGATTGTGCCAGCCAGCGCGGAACCAGGGCGACCATATCAGTCTTAGACACAATTTCCATTACGCTGAAAAGATCGGTTCCCTGATAAGTAATTAGAGATTGCAACTCAGGATCGTCGTAATAAGCCGAACTGAAGGAATAGAAACGATCCAGAACCATCACGGCGTGTTTTTCTTTCAGATATTTTTCATCTGACATATGCGGGCTAATACGCGGATGATTTTTCGCGGCGACCAGAACGAGTTCGTCATTAAATAATGCCTGATTACAAAAATCGGCACGCTCAAATTTACGATAACTGATCATAAACTCAATATTCTGGTAACGCAGCTGATGCTCGATATTATCATTGACGATGGTCTGCAATTTGATGCTGACGCCGGTTGATAATGTATCAATGGCATTTAAAACCTGAGACGTCAGGCGTTTATCCAGCGGGCTGCAAATCGCCACATTAAACTGGCGCATACTGATATTGGGGTCAAAACCGGCACCGGGCAACTCATTCATGACCAGTTGCAAAGCCTGGCGGACAGGTCCGAAAAGTTGGCGGGCGCGCATGGTGGGCTGAATGCCACGGCCATAACGCACAAATAAATCATCATTGAACATCACTTTCAGCCGGGCTACTGCATTACTGACTGCGGGCTGGGACATTCCCAGCATATTGGCAGCACGGGTAATATTCTGTAATTGCATTACAGCATCGAATACCGTGAGTAAATTCAAATCCACATTACGAAGATGTGTTTCGGCTTCCGGCTGCTTAGTTTTAATTTCTGTAGTGATATCTGACATGAAGTTCTCCATCAAAATGACTCCAATAAAAGGAGTCATGACGTTAATAACTTGCTTTATAAAAACAGGACTTGGAGGAATATCAGACCTGCAGAAACAATGACCGGTAATTCCGTGAAATTTCATCATGTTAATTAGGAAAAGATATAGAAACGTCTTTCCTAATAATCATAAAGGGAAATATGAATCTCACTTCCCCCTTAAAAACTGATGATATAAGACAATAAAATAGTTGGGTAAACAACATGCGAAAAATGAATAATAAGTTAAGCAAAACTACATCATCCCTAATCTCCTGTATTAGAAAGGTAATTTAGCTCGCTGTTTAAAACTGGTGTCTCTTTTTGGCCTTTTTATATACGCAGAGCGAGGGAAAAAACCGCAAAAAGCTTTGCGCCGGACAGGCTCCGGCAACCAGTCTTTTATGCTAAATGAGACAAAATATCATTTGCAAGGTTTTTCGCGATTTCCACACAGTGAAGGTTGACATACAAAGGACATTCCCGTATCACTTTAGGCACTGTTTGGACGATATCCGTTCTTACCACCCGATTATGAGAAGCTGAAAACATGTTCATGATTACCCGTCTCCTAGGCCTACTACTCAACGCAGAAAATTTGCGCGGTAAGCCAGTGGGCGAAAATCACAACTGATTTTAACTTCCACAGACAATAAACCCGCGCCGATGCGCGGGTTTTTTTTTATCTCCCCGCAGGGCGCGAAAATAAAACAGACAAGGAATAACCCATGAGCGAGCAAGTCATTATTTTCGATACCACACTGCGTGATGGTGAACAGGCGTTACAGGCCAGCCTGAGTGTGAAAGAGAAGATTCAAATTGCAATGGCGCTGGAAAGAATGGGCGTGGATGTCATGGAAGTCGGCTTCCCGGTCTCTTCTCCTGGCGATTTCGAGTCTGTACAAACCATCGCGCGCCAGATTAAAAACAGCCGTGTTTGCGGTCTGGCCCGTTGCGTAGACGGTGACATTGATGCCGCAGCCGAAGCGTTGCGTGTGGCCGAAGCGTTCCGTATCCACGTCTTTTTGGCAACCTCTACCCTGCACATTGAATCCAAACTGAAGCGCTCGTTTGATCAGGTACTGGATATGGCGATTCACTCCGTGAAACGCGCCCGTAACTACACCGATGACGTTGAATTCTCATGCGAAGATGCAGGCCGTACGCCGCTGGATAATCTGTGCCGCGTCGTAGAAGCTGCGATTAAAGCCGGTGCGACCACCATTAACATTCCTGATACGGTCGGTTACACCACGCCGGTTCAGTTCGGCGGCATCATTACTAACCTGTACGAGCGCGTGCCTAACATCGATAAAGCGATTATCTCCGTTCACTGCCATGATGATTTGGGCATGGCGGTCGGTAACTCCATCGCCGCCATTCAGGCCGGTGCGCGTCAGGTTGAAGGCACGCTGAACGGTATCGGCGAACGCGCCGGGAATACCGCGCTGGAAGAAGTGATCATGGCAATCCGCACACGCAGCGACTACATGAACGTTCATACCAACATCAATCACAAAGAAATCTACCGCACCAGCCAGATTGTCAGCCAGATTACCAATATGCCTATCCCTGGCAACAAAGCGATTGTCGGGTCTAATGCGTTCGCACATTCCTCCGGTATTCATCAGGACGGTGTGCTGAAAAACCGCGAAAACTACGAAATCATGACGCCGGAATCTATCGGTCTGAACCAGATTCAGCTGAACCTGACTTCCCGCTCCGGCCGCGCGGCCGTGAAGCATCGTATGGAAGAAATGGGCTATAAAGAATCCGATTACAACATGGATCATCTGTATACCGCATTCCTGAAGCTGGCCGACAAAAAAGGTCAGGTTTTCGACTACGATTTAGAAGCACTGGTCTTCATTAATAAGCAGCAGGAAGAGCCGGAATTCTATCGTCTGGATAACTTCAGCGTGCAGTCAGGTTCCAAAATTACCGCAACGGCTTCTGTGAATCTGGCCTGTGGCGAAGAAATCATGACCGAAGCCGCCACTGGCAACGGCCCGGTCGATGCTGTCTATCAGGCCATCAACCGCATCACCGGCTATCAGATTGAGCTGGTCAAATACCAGCTGAGTGCAAAAGGTCAGGGTCGCGACGCACTGGGCCAGGTCGACGTTGTCGTCTCCTTTAATGGCCGCCGCTTCCACGGCGTGGGTCTGGCGACAGACATCGTCGAATCCTCCGCACAAGCGATGGTGCACGTACTGAACAACATCTGGCGCAGCAAACAAGTTGAGATCGAAAAACAACGTTTGCAGCAGCAAAGTCAGCAACACAACAACATTCAAAATAATCAGGAAACGGTGTGAACATGAGCAAGACCCATCATATTGCCGTCTTACCCGGAGACGGAATTGGCCCTGAAGTTATGGCCCAGGCCTATAAAGTTCTGGACGCAGTGCGTCAGCGCTTTGGCCTGAAAATTACCACCAGCGAATATGACGTCGGTGGCGCAGCCATCGATAAACACGGCAGCCCGTTGCCGGAAGCCACCGTTGCGGGTTGCGAACAAGCTGATGCCATTCTGTTTGGCTCCGTCGGCGGCCCAAAATGGGAACATTTGCCACCAAACGATCAGCCTGAGCGTGGCGCATTATTGCCACTGCGTAAGCACTTCAAATTGTTCAGCAACCTGCGCCCTGCCCGTCTGTATCAGGGACTGGAAGAGTTTTGCCCGCTGCGTGCCGACATTGCCGCAAAAGGCTTCGACATTCTGTGTGTCCGCGAACTGACCGGCGGTATTTACTTCGGTCAGCCGAAAGGCCGCGAAGGTCAGGGTCAGCACGAAAAAGCGTTTGATACCGAAGTCTATTACCGCTTCGAAATTGAACGTATTGCACGTATCGCGTTTGAATCTGCGCGCAAACGCCGCAGCAAAGTGACCTCCATTGATAAAGCCAACGTGTTGCAGACCTCTATTATGTGGCGCGAAGTGGTCAACGAAATTGCGAAGGATTATCCGGACGTCAGCCTGAGCCACATGTATATCGACAACGCGACCATGCAGCTGATTAAAGATCCGTCCCAGTTTGACGTGCTGCTGTGTTCCAACCTGTTCGGCGACATCCTGTCCGACGAATGCGCGATGATCACCGGTTCTATGGGTATGTTGCCTTCTGCCAGCATGAACGAGCAGGCGTTTGGTCTGTTTGAACCGGCAGGCGGTTCTGCACCGGATATCGCCGGTAAAAACATCGCTAACCCGATTGCACAAATCCTGTCTGCAGCGCTGTTACTGCGTTACAGCCTGGGCGCGGATGACGCGGCAAATGCAGTCGAACAGGCCGTCAATAAAGCACTGGAAGCAGGCCACCGTACCGGTGATCTGGCGAACGGCCAGCAGGCGTTGGGCACCAGTGAAATGGGCGACATTATTGCCCGCTTTGTGAAAGAAGGGGCGTAACATGGCCAAGACTTTGTACCAAAAATTGTTTGATGCTCACGTCGTTTACGAAGCGCAAAACGAAACGCCATTGTTATACATCGACCGCCATCTGGTTCACGAAGTGACCTCTCCGCAGGCATTCGACGGCTTGCGCGCGATGGGGCGTCCTGTGCGTCAGCCGGGCAAAACCTTTGCGACGATGGATCACAACGTATCCACCCAAACCAAAGACATCAATGCGAGTGGCGAAATGGCGCGCATTCAGATGCAGGAATTAATCAAAAACTGTGCGGAATTTGGCGTGCAGTTGTATGACCTGAATCACCCGTTCCAGGGCATCGTTCACGTCATCGGCCCTGAGCAGGGTATGACGTTGCCAGGCATGACCATCGTGTGCGGCGACTCCCATACCGCTACGCACGGTGCATTTGGTTCACTGGCCTTCGGTATCGGGACGTCTGAAGTTGAACACGTTCTGGCGACGCAAACCCTGAAACAAGGTCGCGCGAAAACCATGAAGATTGAAGTCACCGGCGAAGCGCCTGCGGGCATCACGGCGAAAGACATCGTACTGGCAATTATCGGTAAAACCGGCAGTGCGGGTGGTACCGGCCACGTGGTGGAATTTTGCGGTAAAGCCATTGAAGCGCTGAGCATGGAAGGTCGTATGACCCTGTGCAATATGGCGATTGAAATGGGTGCGAAAGCCGGTCTGGTTGCGCCGGATGAAACCACGTTTGCTTATCTGAAAGGCCGCCAGTTTGCGCCGAAAGAGCAGAACTGGGACGCCGCTGTAGAATACTGGAAAACCCTGAAAACCGAAGACGGCGCGAAGTTTGACACCATCGTGACGCTGGACGCCTCTGAAATCGCGCCACAGGTTACCTGGGGCACCAACCCGGGTCAGGTGATGGCCGTTAATCAGGTGATCCCAAATCCTGCTTCCTTTGCCGATCCGGTAGAACGCGCTTCCGCTGAGAAAGCGCTGGCGTACATGGATTTACAGCCGGGTATTAAACTGACCGACGTCGCAATCGACAAAGTCTTCATCGGTTCCTGCACCAACTCCCGTATCGAAGATTTACGTGCTGCGGCAGCGATTGCCAAAGGCCGTAAAGTCGCGACGGGTGTGCAGGCGATTGTGGTTCCGGGTTCCGGTCCGGTAAAAGCGCAGGCGGAAGAAGAAGGTCTGGATAAGATCTTCATCGAAGCCGGTTTTGAATGGCGTCTGCCGGGATGCTCCATGTGTCTGGCGATGAACAACGACCGCCTGGAACCGGGCGAGCGTTGCGCGTCTACCAGCAACCGTAACTTCGAAGGCCGTCAGGGCCGTGGCGGACGCACGCATCTGGTCAGCCCGGCAATGGCTGCCGCAGCAGCGGTCACCGGCCACTTTGCTGATATCCGTGAACTGAACTGAGGAAAACACCATGGCTAAATTTACCCAACACATCGGTCTGGTGGTTCCGCTGGATGCAGCTAACGTCGATACCGATGCGATTATCCCGAAACAGTTTTTGCAGAAAGTGACCCGCACCGGTTTCGGCCAGCATCTGTTCAATGACTGGCGTTTTCTGGATGACGCCGGTCAGGTGCCTAACCCGGATTTCGTGTTGAACAAACCGCGCTACAAAGGCGCGAGCATTTTGCTGGCGCGCGAAAACTTTGGTTGCGGCTCATCCCGTGAGCATGCGCCATGGGCACTGACTGATTACGGTTTCCATGCGGTGATCGCCCCGAGTTTTGCTGATATCTTCTACGGCAACTCGTTCAACAACCAGTTGCTGCCCATCACGCTGAGCGAAACGGAAGTCGACGAGCTTTTCCAACTGGTGAAAGACAACGAAGGCATTCAGTTCGAAGTGGATCTGGAAGCGCAAACCGTGAAAGCCGGTAACAAAAGCTATCCGTTTGTCATCGACAGCTTCCGCCGTCACTGCATGATTAACGGTCTGGACAGCATCGGCCTGACCTTGCAGCACGAAGAGAACATCTCCGGCTACGAGAAAAATCAGCCTGCATTTATGCACTGATTACCGTACGTCAGACATATAAAAACCCGCGAACTTCGCGGGTTTCTTCTTTTAGTGCGGTCAGACGTCTTTGACTTTAAACATCAGGCCAAGCGCCAGAACCGCCAGAACGGTCGCAGCCCAATACACCGGATAATGGCCAAAGTTCTCCACGATCACGCCCTGCAGCAAACCTGCGCAAATCACGCCGGTCGAGATGCTATTGGTGAATAACGTGGTCGCCGAACCGGCGCGTCCCGGCATCAGATCCTGAAAATACAGCATGCCAATACCGGCCACGATGCCAATGAAAATCGCGTTAAACAGTTGCAGGATCATCAGTGCGGCTTTGAACGGGAATGCCACCAGACCGGCATAGAAAATAACCCCGCTTGCCACCGCGTACAACATCAGTTTTCGCTTACCAAAATGCTTAACCAGATAGCCTGCTACCAGCATAGCCGGAATTTCCAGCCCTGCCGCCGTTCCCATCAATAAGCCCGCCAGCCCTTCCGGCAAACCTAACTCGCTGGTGATATATAGCGGCATATCAATGATGTACATGATATTGCACGTCCACATCAACAATGACGCGAAAAACAGCAGACGTACATCTTTGTTCCGCCACGCGCTGACCGGCACGACTTTTTCATCCACCGGTTGTTCAAGGCGTGGCACGGACGGCAGAAAAAACGCAATCATCAGTATGCTGCCGACAAACACCGCGGCCGCACTCAGATACATCGGCGTGAAACCGTAATTCAGCGCCAGCATGAACGACAACGGCGGGCCCAGTACCCACGCCAGTGAGAGCATCGCACGCATCATAGAGCTGAACATGACGACTTCGCTGGATGAACGGTCGGCGTGTTCACGCGCCAGCGCAAACAGCTGCGGCATCGCCGCATTCCCGATGGCCGCCAGCAAAACACCAACGGTGATCAGCACCAGATAATCACGGCTGAAAGCAAATACCAGGCTGTTGCCGATGGCCATCAGGCAGCAAAACATCAGCAATTTGCGGCGGTCGCCTTTATTATCCGAGCGGTTAGCCAGCAGAAAGCTGATCGCAATCCCGGCAATCGCGTTGACGGTATAAAAGAAACCGACCCACATTGGCCGGACTTTCACTTCATTGGTCAGAAACAGGCTAAGCGTCGGCGCCTGCAACGCGCCCGCGACACCACACAGCAAGGACACCACCAGAAAGGTGACATAAATTGCATTAATACGAGGTTTAGACATAACGCCATCCCTGAGAAATGAAAGTCTTACAACGAAACATACAGTGTATACCCAAAACAATTCGAGTTGCAGGAAGGCGGCAATCGCGCGAATCCCGATGAGCTGAAATGAGTCAGTGATTCGGGTGAGCAAGAGCGGCCAACGCATTTGCAGCTCGAAGGGTGAAGGGGACAATCAATAGAAAAAAACCAGTGAGTTACCCCACTGGCTGGTGACATTACACCATTACTCAGAAAATCGAATCCGGCCGCGCCTGCGGGTTATAAATGACGGCGGTATTGCTCATCGTCCTGCGAGGCGATGTCCCACTGCGTCAGGCGGGAGAGAATGTCTAAACGGTATTCCACCGGAACCCATGACAGCCAGTCAGCATGATTTCTGCCCGCATTTCTGCTGACGGCAGCGAAGTAACGCTGATAGAAACGGACGGTTAGCGTGTTTTTCATGATGACCTCCTGACCTTGATGACTGGCTTTCGTTGGAGATCAGTATCGGGGTAATATGAGGAAAGATAAATTGATGAGATTTCCTCCGGAGTTCCTCTTTTATGACCTCGTCCCGTTTGCAACAGCAGTTCATCAGATTGTGGCAAAGCTGCCACGGCGAAGAAACCGAAACCACTTTGCTGGCGTTATCGGAAATCCTGAACTGCTCGCGGCGGCATATGCGATCATTGCTCAGCACCATGCAGGAACAGGGCTGGCTCAACTGGGATGCAGAAGCCGGGCGCGGTAAGCGGTCAAAGCTGACCTTTTTGTACACCGGTCTGGCGCTTCAGCAGCAACGCGCCGAAGAACTGCTTGAACAGGATCGTATTGATCAGCTGGTACAACTGGTTGGCGATAAAAACATGGTGCGCCAGATGCTGTTATCCCAGCTTGGACGCAGCTTCCGTCAGGGCAAACATATTCTTCGCGTGCTGTACTATCGCCCGCTGTTTAATCTGCTGCCCGGCACCATGTTGCGCCGCTCAGAAACACACATCGCGCGACAGATTTTCAGCGGGCTGACGCGCATAAATGAGGAAAACGGGGAAGTAGAAGGCGATCTGGCCCATCACTGGCAGGAAATCTCTGCGCTGCACTGGCGGTTCTATCTGCGTCCGGCTATTCATTTTCATCATGGTCGTGAGCTGGAAATGGCCGATATTATTACCACCTTCGCTCGTCTCAAATCACACCGCTTATTCGGCAATATCGTCTCGGTGATCTCATTAACGCCAAACGTCATCGACATTCATCTGAACGCGCCCGACCACTGGCTGCCGTGGCTGTTCGGGAATATCCACGCGACAATCCTGCCACAGGAGTGGGAGTCGTTGCCCGATTTTGCCCGCCATCCGGTGGGAACCGGCCCGTATGCCGTGGTACGAAATCAGAAAACGCAGCTGCGGATCCGCGCGTTTGACGAATATTTTGGATTCCGGGCGCTGATCGATGAGGTCAATATCTGGGTTCTACCTGAACTCAGTGAGGAACTGGTGCATTCCGGCGTCCAGCTTCAGGCCGATGAATCCGGCAAAAGCGAGCTTGAAAGCCGCCTTGAGGAAGGTTGTTATTTCCTGCTTTTCGACCAGCGTTCGCCGGTCGGCCAAAACGCACAAACGCGCCAGTGGCTGTGCGATTTGTTCAATCCGATTGCGCTGCTCAACGCTGCCGAGCCGGTTTATCAGCGTTACTGGTCGCCGGCGTACGGTCTGTTGCCGCGCTGGCATCATAAAGCGCTGCTTCCCCGCCCGCCAAAACCTGACGGTCTGACGCAGGTCACGCTGACGTTTTATAACGAGCACTCAGAACATCACGCTATCTGCAACGCACTGCGTCCGCTGCTGGCGGCAGAAGGCATTGAGCTGGTGATCCAGATTGTCGATTATGCGGTGTGGTACCGCGGCGGCGTGAAAACCGATCTATGGCTGGGTAGCGCCAACTTCACGTTGCCGCTGGAGTTTTCGCTGTTTGCCTCATTCTACGAACTGCCGCTGCTGGCGTATTGTTTCCCGCAAACGATGAATGAGGACGCCGCGTTATGGCACGCCGGAAAGCTTTCAATTGCCGACTGGAGCCAGAAGCAGATCGCCAGCCATCACATTCATCCGCTGTTTCATCACTGGCTGGTTTTACAAGGCCAGCGCAGCATGCGCGGCGTGCGGATGAACACCCTCGGCTGGTTCGACTTCAAATCTGCCTGGTTCGCGCCACCCGACAGCTAATCGGACTATCGCATTGCGCCGTTAATCTCTAGAATGACATCCGTTCTCAACGGGGTGCCCGAGTGACTTCTTTTGTATTGAAGAATGACCTCGATTTTTAAACGCCGCGAGCGCGTGTTCAGCGGGTGAAGTACAGCGCACAGAAAGCGGAGCGTACACAAAGTACGTGAGCTTTTCGAGCACTGCACGACGCCCGATCAACACACGCGCAGCACGTTTAAATATGGCTGAGACCTGATACCCGTCGAACCTGATCCGGTTAACCCCGGCGGAGGGATTTGAGACTGTGCGATGCTCACTCAAAATCCTTTGCCCCTTTTCTTTTTTGGAGCGCAAAGTTGAAAAAGATATTGTCCTGTCTGCTGTTACTTTCTGCACCTGCCTTTGCTGCAAAACCCGTTCTTACGGTATATACCTACGATTCCTTCTCTGCCGACTGGGGCCCCGGCCCGGCGATCAAAAAAGCCTTTGAGGCACAGTGCGGCTGCGAACTGAAATATGTCGCGCTGGAAGATGGCGTATCTCTGCTGAACCGTCTGCGGATGGAAGGCAAAAACACTAAAGCGGACGTAGTGCTCGGTCTGGATAACAACCTGTTGCAGGCCGCTGAGCAAACCGGCCTGTTTGCCAAAGCACCGAAAACTGATGCTCAACTGACGGTGCCGGGTGGCTGGAATAACACGACGTTTGTGCCTTACGACTACGGCTATTTCGCGTTCGTGTATGACAAAAACAAACTGAAAAACCCGCCAAAAAGCCTCGATGAGCTGATCAACAGCGACCAGAAATGGAAAGTGATTTACGAAGATCCGCGCACCAGCACGCCGGGTCTTGGCCTGATGCTGTGGATGCAAAAAGTCTATGGCGACAAAGCGCCTGAAGCGTGGCAAAAACTGGCGGCGAAAACCGTGACCGTCACCAAAGGCTGGAGCGAGGCTTACGGCCTGTTCCTCAAAGGCGAAAGCGATCTGGTGCTGAGCTACACCACTTCTCCGGCCTATCATATTGTTGAAGAGAAGAAAGATAATTATGCCGCCGCTGACTTCGCTGAAGGTCATTACATGCAGGTAGAAGTCGCGGGTCAGCTGGCCAACAGCAAACAGCCGAAACTGGCTGAACAGTTCATGAAATTCGTCACTACTGAAGATTTCCAGAAAGTCATTCCGACCGGCAACTGGATGTATCCGGTGATCAGCACGCCACTGCCTGATGCCTTCAAACAGCTGACCGTACCGGCAAAATCCCTGCAATACAGCGCACAGGATGTAGCTTCTCACCGCGGCGAATGGATTCAGGCATGGCAGAACGCCGTCAGCCGTTGATCCCCCGCTGGCTGTGGCCGGGCGCGGTGGCGTCACTGGCGATGCTGCTGGTCGCCGCGCTGGCATTAGGCTCGTTGTGGCGTCATGCGCCACAAATAAGCGGCGTGTCTGCGTGGCAGGATCAGTATCTCTGGCACGTCATCCGTTTCACCTTCTGGCAGGCGCTGCTTTCGGCGCTCTGCTCGGTGCTGCCCGCTATTTTGCTGGCGCGCACCCTCTTCCGCCGCCGTTTCCCAGGTCGTCAGCTGTTATTACGATTGTGCGCGATGACGCTGGTATTGCCGGTTTTAGTCGCGGTGTTCGGCATTCTCAGCGTATACGGAAGACAGGGCTGGCTGGCGCAGATTTGCAACTGGCTGGGCGTGGATTACCGTTTTTCGCCGTACGGTTTACAGGGCATTTTGCTGGCGCACGTATTTTTTAATCTGCCGCTGGCAACCCGTCTTTTATTACAGGCGCTGGAAAATATCGCCGTCGAACAGCGGCAGCTGGCTGCGCAGCTCGGGATGAATGCCTGGCAGCAATTCCGCTTTGTGGAATGGCCTGCGATCCGACGTCAGATTTTCCCCGCCGCTGCCCTGATATTCATGCTGTGTTTCGCGAGTTTCGCCACCGTGCTTTCACTGGGCGGCGGTCCGCAGGCGACCACCATTGAACTCGCCATTTATCAGGCACTGAGTTACGACTACGATTTAAGTCGCGCGGCCACGCTGGCGCTCATCCAGCTGTTTTGTTGTCTGACGCTGGTTCTGCTCAGCCAGAAACTCAGCCAGGCGCTGCCGGTCGGTCAGACCCATGCTCAGCGCTGGCGCAATCCGGACGATTCCCCGCTGCGCCGCATTACCGACGGCCTGCTGATTGGTCTGGCTTTACTGCTGATCCTGCCGCCGCTGCTGGCCGTGGTTTTCGATGGTATAAATCGCGCCGCCGTCAGCGTGCTGCAACAGCCCGCGCTGTGGCAGGCTTTATGGACGTCAGTCCGTATCGCGCTGGGCAGCGGATTATTGTGTGTGCTGCTGACGATGATGTTGCTGTGGAGCAGCCGCGAGCTGCGTTTACGCCAGAAAAACGGCTGGGCGCAGGCGATGGATCTCAGCGGAATGCTGATCCTCGCGATGCCGGGCATCGTGCTGGCGACCGGTTTTTTCCTGCTGCTCGGTGATACCACCGGATTGCCGCAATCCCCGTGGCCTTTGGTTATCATGACCAATGCGCTGATGGCGGTACCTTACGCATTAAAAGTACTGGATAACCCGATGCGTGATGTGGCGGAGCGCTATAACCCGCTGTGTATTTCGCTCGATATGCGCGGCTGGCAGCGTCTGCGTTGGGTGGAAATGAGCGCGCTGAAACGCCCGATCGCACAGGCACTGGCATTTGCCTGTGTGCTGTCGCTGGGGGATTTCGGCGTGATTGCCTTATTCGGCAACGAGAATTTCCGCACCCTGCCGTTTTATCTGTATCAGCAGATGGGTTCCTATCGCAGCCAGGACGGTGCGGTCACGGCGCTTTTACTCCTGCTGCTATGCTTCCTGTTATTTACCCTGATTGAGAAATTGCCGGGCCGCCATGCTGACGCTGAATAAACTGACCTACCTGTACGAACATTTACCGATGCGCTTTGATCTGCACATCGCGGCCGGTGAACGTGTGGCGATCCTTGGCCCGAGCGGTGCGGGGAAAAGTACCCTGCTCAGCCTGGTGGCGGGTTTTCTGACGCCGGTCAGCGGACAGATTTTGCTGAACTGTGCCGATCACAGCGCAACGCCCCCGGCCAAACGTCCGGTTTCAATGCTGTTTCAGGAAAACAATCTGTTCTCGCATCTGACCGTACGCCAGAACATGGGACTGGGGCTGCACCCGGGGCTGAAACTCAGCGCGCAGCAAAAGCAGGCATTAGAGGAAATCGCCCGGCAGGTCGGGCTGGAAGATTGTCTGGAACGCCTGCCGTCGCAGCTTTCCGGCGGGCAGCGTCAGCGCGTGGCCCTGGCGCGTTGTCTGCTACGCAGTCAGCCGGTTTTGCTGCTCGACGAGCCGTTTTCGGCACTCGACCCTGCGCTGCGCAGCGAAATGCTGAGTTTGCTGGATAAAGTGTGTGAGCAGCGTAATCTCACACTGCTGATGGTGTCGCACAATCTGGACGATGCGGCGCGGATTGCGCCGCGCACCTTGCTGATTGTGGATGGCAGGATTTTCTACGATGGCCCGACGCAGGCGCTGGCTGACGGTACCGCGCCGGAAGCTAAAGTGCTGGGCATCCGGCGGCCGGATATTAGTGGCTGAGAACCGGTTTGGTGAATTCTCTCGGGTTATGTTTGTACTTAAACGTGAAGGCAAAAACGATCACCAGAACCACGGTATAAGCGGCAAAGGAAAGCCAGATACTTTGCCAGTCTTTCACGCCATCTACCGTAAAGTGATCGACTACATGCCCGCTGGCTATGGCACCGACATACGCCCCGACGCCGTTCACCATCGTCATAAATAAGCCCTGAGCACTGGCGCGGATATTATGCGCCACTTCTTTTTCAACGAAAATCGCCCCTGAAATGTTGAAGAAATCGAACGCGCACCCGTACACCAGCATCGACAACAACAGGAAAATCATCCCACCAAACGACGGATCGCCGAAAGCGAACAGTGCGAAGCGCAGCGTCCAGGCCGCCATGCTGATCATCATGACCCGCTTGATCCCAAACCGGGACAGGAAGAACGGGATGGTCAGAATAAAGAAGACTTCGGCAATCTGGGACATCGACAACAGAATGGACGGATACTTCACCACCAGGCTGTCGTGGAAGAGCGGATCGCGGTAGAAATCATGCATAAACGGGCTGGCAAACGTGTTGCTGATCTGCAGGGAAACGCCGAGCAGCATGGCGAACAGGAAGAAAATGGCCATCTTCTTCTGGCGGAACAACACAAACGCATCAAGCCCCAGCAAGGTCACCCATGAGCTGCCTTTTTTCACGCAGGACGTCGGGCAAGACGGCAGCGTTAAGGCGTACAGAGCCAGCGCCACCGAGATACCCGATGCGATATACAGCTGAATATTGCTGAGCTCAAAACCGGAAAGGCTGATAACCCACATTGCAAAAATAAACCCGACCGTGCCAAACACCCGGACCAGAGGGAAATTTTTCACCGTATCCAGCCCGGCTTTCTCAAGGCAAATATAGGAAATGGTATTGGATAACGCGATGGTCGGCATATACACCATGGCATTAAATAACATCGCAAAGAACATCAGATGAGGCTCTGCAATACCGGCCGCGGTAAATAAGGCAACCGCACCGAAGAAATGACATAGCGCATACAGTTTATTGGCCTTTACCCAGCGGTCCGCAATAATACCGACGATGCCGGGCATAATAATACAGGCAATACCTTTTGCGCCATAAACTAATCCAACCTGAGCCCCGGTAAAATGCAATGTGTTGATCATATAAGAACCCAGCGTAACCAGCCAGGAACCCCAGATAAAGAATTGAAGAAAGAACATAATTTTCAACCGGATTTGTATTGTCATTTTATTTCCTTTCAGGAGAGCATGAACAATGCGATGCGAGCAGATCAGAAGTTATATTTTATGGAGTAGATAATTCCGTCCTGGAGGAAACTTTCACCCAATTTATTATCCGCATAGCGATACTGTAATCCGACCGTAAGGCTGGGATTGGGCTTCCACCAGAAACCCGCGCCGCCGTTGACGCCTTCTTTTCCGCCGTTACCGGCAGCATATTGGTCGGCGCGGTCAAACTCATATTCCGTCCAGTTGGTCAGGCTGAAATTCTCGCCCCACGCGGTAAAGTCATATCCGGCGGCCCAGCCAAATACATAGCCATTATCGCCGGTGTAATACGTCTGATCGGTATAACGTTTGGCGATAAAAGGCTTATACCAGAAGTTACCCGCTTTAATGTTGTAACCTATTCCGTATAACGCCATGACATCATGGAAATGTACGCCGAGCGGCGCGCTGTAGGTGCCATATAAATGGCCGTAAAGATTAAAACCTGAATGACCCAGATAGAACCGGTTGGTGCTTTTGAAGGTATAACGCTGTTCATCTCCCGGCTGGTCATGCTCTTTATTCAGCGGATTTTCCAGATCGAAGAAGCCGTAAGTTTCGCCCCAGGTAAATCCCGCACCGCCTTCCAGTTCAAGATAGAAAAAGTCATCTTTATGCGATTTCATTCCGGTCCGGTGCGTGGTGTTTTGTGTCCAGTCCAGATAATGCAAACCGGTATCGAAGAAGCCCCATAAATATTCAGCCTGAGCGCCAGGCGCTAAAAATGTTAATGCCAGAGGTAATGTATATTTAATTAATTTCTTCATCGCGCTAAATTCCCTTAGCCAGAAATGCACATTCCAGAAAGATGTGCATATAAGATTCAAATGTCAGAGCGCTGGGAGTATTCACGATGAGTAAAGGGCTAAACCAATATTGATTTGGCGGGGCATTTATAGCTTTTACCTATAAATAGCCAAAAGAGGATTTTTATCTATACAAAACAAATAATTATAAAATATCGCAAAGCAGCAAAACCGAAAGGGGAAATAAACTATCGGTCAGATATGAGAGTGAGTTCAAATTCAGAAAATAAAGTCAATATTAAACAGTAAGGCGAGGCGTTTACGGGGACACGTTATCACGAACAATTAGCAGACGATATTATTTTCACGCAAACCGAAATAATGCGGCAATATCCTGCACAAGGCTTTTTGCAAGATATTGCCGTTCCTGTCAGCGGGTAATCACTTTCCACAATAAATGACCATAAACCGGCATCATCGGCTGTTTACTGAGCATCACGATGCTCACCGCCGTCGCGACCAGACTCAGCACACAAACCACGCGCAGGCGCGGCAGCGGTAACCATTTTGTCATCGCGTCCGGCGCGGCTTTTCCAGCACGGAACCAGCGCCAGAGAAGCCAGGCGCTCAGCCAGAGAAGCACGAAGGCCGCAAACAGCATCCATTTAAAGACCGCGCTGTTATGGCCGGTCGGAATGTCGATCGCGACGCCGGCCAGAATTCCCGGCAAAAAATAGACTGGCGGCCAGGTGATGCAGCCGATGATATTCGGCGGCGCAAATTTATACGGCGGCAGGTTCAGCATACCGGCAGCCAGCGGCACCAGCGGACGCGTCGGCCCAATGAAGCGGCCAATAATCACCGTCGCAAAGCTGTGGCGATCAAGCGCGTGCCCGGTTTTATCAAGCAATGACTGATAGCGTTGCAGGAATTTCCACTGATGCAGCGGTTCTTTAAAACGCCGCCCGATGAAGTAAGACGCCCAGTCGCCAAAAAAGCAACCAAGCCCGGCGGCCAGCCACGCTTCGTACAAGCCGACCTGACCGCTGCCGATCAGCGTCCCGAGTGTCGCCATCATCACCGTGCCGGGCAGAATCAGCCCGACCAGCGCCAGCGATTCGAAAAAAGCCACCACGGCGACAATAATTAAAGCAAAGCCCACCGACTGAGCGACCAGATGTTGTAAATAGGCTTCCATAAATTCCCAGTAATTGTGACGCAAAAGGCATAGAGCATCAGTACGGATAAATAATGAGACTAGTGTCAGTTTTCTGAACTTTGATTGTAGTAAATACATCAAGCGGCTGAATTGTCAGCGCCTGAAGTATTGCCGTCAACCCAGTAATTGTATGCGTATTTGGCAGAATCCAGAGTCGTGGACAAAGACTGTATAAATAACCATACTCTGTCATTGATTTTTCATTCCGCTTGCGAGGCGCTTATTAACGCACAATCCACTCCTTCCGCCACACGTACCACTGACACGTCACCGCGTCAGGGATTCGTGCTGACCCGCCACTGGCGCGACACGCCGCGTGGCACGGAAGTGGAACTGTGGCTGGCGACTGACAGCGGACCGCAGAAAGTTCGTCTGCCGTTGCAGGAGTCGGTGGCCTTTATTCCGGCGGAACAGCGCGTGCAGGCTGAACGTCTGCTGGCCGATGAAAAAAATGTCAGTTTGCGCGAATTACCGTTGCAGGATTTCCATTCCCGACCGGTTCTCGGCCTGTATTGCCCGCAACACCGGCAGTTAATGCGCATTGAAAAGCTGTTAAAAGAGAACGGCGTCAGGGTCTATGAAGCGGATATCCGCCCGCCGGAACGTTTTCTGATGGAGCGTTACATCACCGCGCCGGTGTGGTTCAGCGGCAAACCGGGGGCGGGCAATCTGCTGCTCGACACGAAGATGAAACCGGCGCAGGAATACCGCCCGCCGCTGAAACTCTGTTCTCTGGATATCGAAACCAGCGGTAACGGCGAGTTGTATTGCATCGGGCTGGAAGGCTGCGGGCAGCGCCACGTTTATATGCTCGGGCCGCCGAACGGTGACCCGGACAGTCAGTTCGATTTCAATCTCGAATACGTCGACAGCCGTCCGCAACTGCTGCAAAAGCTCAACGAGTGGCTGGAAACTTACGATCCGGATGCGATTATCGGCTGGAGTGTCATACAGTTCGATCTGCGCGTTTTACAAAAGCATGCCGACCGCTACAAAATCCCGCTCAAATTCGGGCGCGGCGGCGGTGAGCTGGAATGGCGCGAGCACGGCTTCAAACAGGGGCATTTTTTTGCCGCCGCCGCAGGCCGCCTGATTATCGACGGTATTGAAGCCCTGAAATCCGCCTTCTGGAACTTCAATTCCTTCAGTCTTGAATTCGTCTCGCAAAGTTTATTAGGCGAAGGAAAATCCAGCGATAACCCGTATCAGCGTCTGGCCGAAATCGAACAACGTTTTCGTGAAAACAAACCCGCGCTGGCACGTTACAACCTGAAAGACTGCGAGCTGGTCACGCGCATTTTTGCCAAAACCGAGCTGATGCCGTTTCTTCTTGAACGCGCGTCGGTAACCGGGCTGGCCGCCGACCGCAGCGGCGGTTCAGTCGCCGCCTTTACCCACCTCTATTTACCGCGCATGCACCGCGCAGGATACGTCGCGCCAAATCTGGGCGAGCTGGAAGGTGAAATGAGCCCAGGCGGATTCGTGATGGATTCCCGCCCCGGCTTATACGATTCTGTGCTGGTGCTCGATTATAAAAGTCTGTACCCGTCGATTATCCGTACATTCCTGATCGACCCGGTCGGGCTGGTGGCAGGTCTGCAGCAGCCGGACGATGAACATTCTGTTCCCGGCTACCGCAACGCCCGTTTTTCACGGGAAAAACATTGCCTGCCGGAAATCGTCAGCCAGATCTGGCAGGGGCGCGAAGCCGCGAAAAAACACAATAACAAACCCCTGTCGCAGGCGCTGAAAATCATCATGAACGCCTTTTATGGCGTGCTCGGCTCGAGCGGCTGCCGGTTCTTCGATCCGCGTCTGGCTTCTTCTATTACGCTGCGCGGGCACGACATCATGCGCCAGACCCGCGAGCTGATTGAGGCAGAAGGCTATCAGGTGATTTATGGCGATACGGATTCCACCTTTGTCTGGCTCAATCAGGCGCATTCACAGGAAGACGCCAATGTGATTGGCCGCCGTCTGGTGGAGCAGGTGAACACCTGGTGGAAAAAGCATTTGCAGCAGGAATACGGGCTGGAAAGCGCGCTGGAGCTGGAATTCGAAACGCATTATCAACGCTTTCTGATGCCGACGATCCGCGGTTCTGAAACCGGCAGTAAAAAGCGTTATGCCGGGCTGGTGAAAGACGCCGACGGCGAACATATCGTTTATAAGGGGCTGGAAACGGTGCGTACCGACTGGACGCCGCTGGCGCAGGAGTTTCAGCAGGAGCTGTATCAGCGGATTTTCCATCAGCAACCCTATCAGGATTATGTCCGCGATTATGTGGCACGCACGCTCAACGGCGAGCTGGACGACAAGCTGGTGTACCGTAAACGCCTGCGCCGGAAGCTCAGTGATTATGAGAAAAATGTGCCGCCGCATGTGCGCGCCGCCCGGCTGGCGGATGAGTATAATGTGCAGCATGGTCGCGCAAAGCAGTACCAGAACGGCGGGTGGATAAGCTACGTGATGACCACCTCCGGGCCGGAGCCGTTGGAGAACCGCCAGTCACCGGTCGATTACGACCACTACATCGAACGCCAGCTGGAACCGGTGGCCGATGGCATTTTGCCTTTCCTTCATGACGATTTTGCTACACTCATTACAGGTCAGATGGGGTTATTTTAAGCAAAAGAAGGCGCTGCGGATGTGATTCTAAGGTGACGAATCGCTTACCTTCCATTACCATAGCGCCCTTTCCCATTTCTGAATCATCCTCACACAGTGAATCACTTCCCGCCTGCTGACGGGAAAAGAAAACTATTGCCCAAGCATTATCAGAGGCATGGCGAGCAATGCGCAGTCGCTGCCGCAGTTGTCGTACACAGAGCAAATAACACAGAGAGAGATTATGCCGTTTACATTGGGTCAACGCTGGATAAGCGATACGGAAAGCGAATTAGGATTAGGAACCGTGGTCGCGCTGGATGTGCGCATGGTTACCCTGCTTTTCCCCGCCACCGGTGAAAACCGTTTGTATGCCCGAAATGATTCCCCGATCACCCGCGTGATGTTTAATCCCGGTGATACCATCAGTTGCCACGAAGGCTGGCAGCTGCAAGTCGAAGAAGTCATTGAAGACAAAGGCCTGCTGACCTATATCGGTACCCGTCTGGATACGGAAGAAACCGGCGTTGCCATGCGTGAAGTGCTGCTCGACAGCAAACTGACATTCAGCAAACCTCAGGATCGCCTGTTCGCCGGTCAGATTGACCGTATGGATCGTTTTGCCCTGCGTTTTCGCGCACGTAAATATCAGCGCGAGCAGTTCCGTCTGGAGTTCGGCGGCCTGCGCGGTATGCGCGCTAGTCTGATCCCGCACCAGCTGCACATCGCTTACGAAGTCGGCCAGCGTCATGCGCCGCGCGTTTTACTGGCCGATGAAGTCGGTCTGGGTAAAACCATCGAAGCCGGCATGATTATTCATCAGCAATTGCTGTCCGGCCGTGCCGAACGCGTGCTGATCGTGGTGCCTGAAACCCTGCAACATCAGTGGCTGGTGGAAATGCTGCGCCGCTTTAACCTGCGTTTCTCTCTGTTTGATGATGACCGCTATGCCGAATCCGTGCATGAAGCAACGAACCCGTTTGAAACCGAACAGCTGGTTATCTGTTCTCTTGATTTCGTGCGCCGCAATAAGTCCCGCCTCGAGCAGTTGTCAGATGCCTCCTGGGACATGCTGGTGGTCGACGAAGCGCACCATCTGGTGTGGAGCGAAGACGCGCCGAGCCGTGAATATCAGGTAATCGAGCAGCTTTCCCAGCAAATCCCGAGCGTCCTGTTACTGACAGCCACGCCGGAGCAACTGGGCCAGGAAAGCCACTTTGCGCGTCTGCGCCTGCTGGATCCGGATCGTTTCCACGATTACGAAGAATTCATTGAAGAACAGCAGCAATATCAGCCGGTCGCGGATGCCGTGACGCTGCTGCTCAATAAAGAGCCGCTGACGCCGGAAGCGCTGGCCTTGCTGGGCGAAAGCGTTGGCAATACTGACACCGACGCGCTGCTGACCGCCGCCAATAAAGGTGACGAAGCTGCCGCTAAACAGCTGGTTTCCATGCTGATGGATCGCCACGGCACCAGCCGCGTGCTGTTCCGTAACACCCGTAACGGCGTAAAAGGTTTCCCGGAGCGCCATCTGCATTCGGTGAAACTGCCGCTGCCGACGCAGTATCAGACCGCGATTAAAGTCTCGGGCATTATGGGCGCGAAGAAAACCGCCGAAGCCCGTGCGCACGACATGCTGTATCCGGAGCAGATTTATCAGGAGTTCGAAGGCGAAAACGCCACCTGGTGGAACTTCGATCCGCGGGTGGAATGGCTGCTCGGTTATCTGACCGCCAACCGTGACGAAAAAGTGCTGGTGATTTGCGCCAAAGCCGCCACCGCGCTGCAACTGGAACAGGTTCTGCGTGAACGCGAAGCGATCCGCGCCGCCGTATTCCACGAAGGTTTGTCGATCATCGAACGTGACCGTGCCGCCGCGTACTTCGCTTCGCAGGAAGAAGGCGCCCAGGTTCTGCTGTGTTCAGAAATCGGCTCCGAAGGCCGTAACTTCCAGTTCGCCAGCAAAATGGTGATGTTCGATCTGCCGTTCAACCCGGATCTGCTGGAGCAGCGTATTGGCCGTCTGGACCGTATCGGCCAGCAAAACAATATCGATATCATGGTGCCTTACCTTGAGCAAACCGCGCAGTCGGTGCTGGTTCGCTGGTTCCATGAAGGTCTGGATGCGTTCGAACATACCTGCCCGACCGGCCGGACGATTTATGACAGCGCTTACGATCAGCTGATTACGTTCCTCGCCACACCGGCTGAGCAGGAAGGTCTGGACGATTTTATTCTCAAATGCCGCGCGGAACATGACGCGCTGAAAGAGAAGCTGGAAAATGGCCGCGACCGTCTGCTGGAGATGCATTCCAACGGCGGCGAACGTGCGCAGCAACTGGCGAAAGAAATTGGCGAGCAGGATAACGACGTCAATCTGGTGAATTTCGCACTGAATCTGTTCGATATCGTTGGTATTAATCAGGAAGATCGCAGCGACAATTTGATCGTGCTGACACCGTCCGATCACATGCTGGTGCCGGATTTCCCCGGCCTGCCGGAAGACGGTTGTACCGTGACTTTCGATCGTGAACAGGCGCTGTCGCGTGAAGATGCGCAGTTTATCAGCTGGGAACATCCGATCGTGCGTAACGGTCTGGATCTGATCCTGTCCGGCGATACCGGCAGCTGTGCGGTGTCGATTCTGAAAAACAAAGCGCTGCCGGTCGGTACGTTGCTGGCAGAGCTGGTTTACGTGGTGGAATGTCAGGCGCCGAAACATCTGCAACTGACCCGTTTCCTGCCACCGACGCCGGTACGTATGCTGATGGACAGAAAAGGCACCAATCTGGCGGCTCAGGTGGAATTCGAAAGCTTTAACCGTCAGCTGAACGCGATTAACCGTCACAACTCCAGCAAGCTGGTGAATGCGGTGCAGCAGGACGTTCACGCCATGCTGCAACAGGCTGAAGCGGAAATTGCTGAGCAGGCGCGTGCGCTGATTGAAGCGGCGAAAGTTGAAGCGGACGAGCAACTGACGAAAGAACTGGATCGTCTGAAAGCGCTGAAAGAAGTGAACCCGAACATTCGCGATGACGAACTGGAATCGGTAGACTCAAACCGCAAGCAGGTACTGGCCAATCTGAACGATGCCAGCTGGCGTCTGGATGCGATCCGTCTGGTGGTCGTCAGCCACCAGTAAGCCCGACGGGATGCAGCCGGTCTGCATCCCTTCTTTTATTTCACCCTGAATGCAGACTGAAACCGCTATGAGCGAACATCAACCGACAATCCCTGAGCCTTCCAAAACCCGGCCGCTGGAGAATTACAATCCGCCGACCGATCCCTGGTTACGGGTGATTTTTCAGGATGAACACATCATGGTGGTGAATAAGCCAAGCGGGTTGCTTTCGGTGCCGGGGAAATTAGCCGAGCATCAGGACAGCCTGATGACGCGCATTCAGCAGCAATATCCCCAAGCGGAATCGGTGCATCGTCTGGATATGTCGACCAGCGGCGTGATTGTGGTGGCGCTGACCAAAGAAGCCGAACGCGAGCTGAAACGTCAGTTCCGCGAGCGTGAAACCAAGAAAGTGTATATCGCGCGGGTCTGGGGACGGGTCGAAGAAGATTACGGCATTATTGATTTACCGCTGATTTGCGATTATCCCAACCGGCCAAAACAGAAAGTTTGCCATGAGACCGGGAAGAAAGCGCTGACGCAATACGAAGTGATGTCCTGGGATGAAGACGGCACGACGCGCGTCAAACTCCGGCCGATTACCGGACGTTCACATCAGCTGCGCGTGCATTTACTGGCGCTCGGGCATCCGATTCTGGGCGATAAGTTTTACGCACATCCGCAGGCGCTGGCCGCCGCTGACCGCCTGCAACTGCATGCGCAGGAGCTGTCGTTTTACCATCCGATCACTGACGCGCCGCTGGTATTCAACTGCGAGCCGGATTTTTAAGTTTCCGGAAGACACAAAAAAGGCGCTGAATTCAGCGCCTTTTACTTTTGCGTCGGAGAAGATTACTTAAAACCTTTCTCTCTTTTGATCAGGTCATACGCGGCCTGAATCGACTGCGCTTTCTCTTTCGCCATTTCCATCATTTCCGGCGGCAAACCTTTTGCGACCAGCTTGTCCGGATGATGTTCGCCCATCAGCTTGCGGTACGCACGTTTGATTGTGGTTGCATCGTCCGTGGCATTCACGCCCAGCACTTTACAGGCATCGGCCAGCGTCGGGCCTTGCTGTGTCTGGTGATAACCGCCGCGATAAGAGTGACCGCCCTGCTGATTTGCGCCGAACTGTTGCCCACCTTCCATCATGCGCAGGAACTGATCGAACTGCATGCGGGAGATCCCGAGCTCTTCCGCAATCACATACAGCACTTCGCGCTCGTTCGGATGCAAAGAACCGTCGGCATACGCCGCCTGGATCTGGATTTCCAGAAAA
Source organism: Rahnella sp. BIGb0603 (assembly GCF_024808755.1). Classification (NCBI taxonomy): domain Bacteria; kingdom Pseudomonadati; phylum Pseudomonadota; class Gammaproteobacteria; order Enterobacterales; family Yersiniaceae; genus Rahnella; species Rahnella sp. BIGb0603. Next base: position 341,493 of record NZ_JANUEX010000004.1, read on the forward strand.
GTCCGGATCAGATCAAAGCGGCCGAAACATGCAGTGCGCAATGCCCGCATTTTTTCCCGCAACGGGTAATTCGCATCTTTCCCGTCGCGGAAGGCACGCTGGGCGGCTTCACGCTGCTCACCGTGCAACTGCATACGTTCCATGTAAAGACTGGCAATTTGTATATCCGCCTCGGTCACTCTGCCTTTTGATTTAGTCAGATTCCCCATCACTTCAAATGTGGTGCGGAAAAAGAGAGTTTGACGTGTCTGTTGATCGGCGAAATATCCCCGGCGTTTCGCAGAACGCGCAGTATCAAACATATGCCCTATCAACACCCCTGAAACAATTCCCCAGAAGCCTAAACCTGACCATAAGCCCAGGATAAGTCCGAGCAGTTTTCCCCAATACTGCATATACTCCTCAATTCGCCATGCCGTCGCTTAAAAATTGCTTTATCATAACCGGCATTTATCGTTGTGCCTAACGGCGGCAACGTAACAGGTTGGATTTAACACTAGCGCAACCATGATGAGTGAGATAGTCTCTGACCGTTTGCCGGCATGATGCCTCTGATGACGGAACACCATTTTACGTATGAAAAACAGACGTCTGAAAACACGCTTACCCACAGTGCTGGCTGCCACAATCTGGTCAGTATTGTACAGTCACGGCGCAATGGCCGACCTCGCGCAACAATGTATGCTCGGCGTTCCGACCTATGACAAACCTTTGGTGCAGGGTGATCCTAATTCACTGCCTGTGACCATCAATGCCGACAAGGCCACCGGAAATTATCCTGACAGCGCGCTTTTCAGCGGCAACGTTAATATCGTTCAGGGTAACAGTACGCTCGATGCCGATCATGTTCAGCTCAACCAAATTGCCAATCCCAATCAGCCCACTCCGACCCGTACCGCCACGGCGACCGGGAACGTGCGTTATAACGATAACCAGATCAAGCTGAACGGGCCGAAAGGCTTTGCAAACCTGACCACCAAAGATACCGATGTCCAGAATGGCGATTACCAGATGGTAGGCCGTCAGGGCCGCGGTAATGCTGACAAGATGAAGCAGCGTGACAACAACCGCTACACCATCATGGATAACGGCACATTCACGACCTGTCTGCCTGGCGATAACAGCTGGAGCGTGGTGGGTTCAGAAGTGATTCAGGACCGCCAGGAAGAAGTGGCTGAAATCTGGAATGCCCGTTTCCATATCGGCCCGGTTCCGGTGTTCTACAGCCCGTACATGCAGTTGCCGATCGGTGACAAACGCCGTTCGGGCTTCCTTATTCCGAACGCCAAATACAGCAGCAGTAACGGCTTTGGCCTGACGGTTCCCTGGTACTGGAACATCGCGCCAAATTACGATGCCACGATCACGCCGAACTACATGAGCAACCGTGGTCTGCAATTGCAGAACGAATTCCGCTATCTGACCGTGGCCGGTGCAGGTCTGATGGAGTTCGATTATCTGGGCGACGATAAGAAAATCGATCAGCAGTACGTGGATGATGAGAACCGGACCAGCGATAAGACTAAGCGCTGGATGTACTACTGGCGTCATGCCGGCGTATACGATCAGGTTTGGCGCTTCAATGTCGACTACACCAAGGTCAGTGACCCGTACTACTTCACCGATTTCGATTCGAAATACGGTTCAAGCACTGACGGCTATTCCACGCAAAAATTCAGCGTAGGTTATGCCAACCAAAACTGGGATGTGACGCTGGCCAGCAAGCAGTTCCAGGTGTTTTCGGATTACGGTAACAGCAATGCTTACCGCGCCCAGCCACAGCTGGACATCAACTATTACAAAAACGATGTGGGCCCTTTCGACCTGCATCTTTATGGTCAGGCGGCGAAATTCACCAGCGTTAACCCTGACAACCCGGAAGCGGTGCGTACTCACTTCGAACCGACCCTGAGCCTGCCGCTGAGTAACGCCTGGGGAAGTCTGGATAACGAAGTTAAGCTGATGGCGACCCACTATCAGCAGGATATTCCGGATGCGTATTACGATGCGAACCCGGACACCAAACTTCGTTCTTCAGTAAACCGCGTTATGCCTGAGTTCAAAACCGACGGCAAAATGGTCTTCGACCGGACGATGGACTGGGACAGTGATTACACCCAGACTCTTGAACCGCGCGCACAGTATTTGTACATTCCGTATCGTAACCAGAGCGGGATTAATACCTATGACTCGACGCTGTTACAGTCCGACTATACCGGCCTGTTCCGCGATAAGAGCTACAGCGGCCTGGACCGTATTGCTTCGGCAAACCAGGTGGCAACTGGTTTAACAACCCGTATTTACGACGAAAATCTGGAAGAGCGCTTCAATGCGTCTGCCGGTCAGATTTACTACTTCCAGCCACCGCGCACAGGCGACGTGAACAGTGCTCTGGATAAAAGTGATGACAGAGGCAGCCTGGTTTGGGCTGGTGACAGCTATTACAAAATCAATGACTTCTGGGGCGTTCGTGGTGGCGTGCAGTACGACACCCGTTTAGATGCACTGGCGTTGGGCGATGCCGTTCTGGAATACCGCGCTGACTCAGAAAGAATGGTTCAGTTGAGCTACCGTTATGCCAGCCCGGAATATATTCAGGCGACACTGCCAAGCGTGACCAACCCGGGATATCAGGATGGTATTTCTCAGGTGGGCGGGATCGCCAGCTGGCCGATTGCTGACCGCTGGGCGGTTGTTGCGGCCTATTATTACGACACCAAAGCACAGCAATCTGCCGATCAGCTGATTGGTTTGCAGTACAACACTTGCTGCTGGGCCATCAACGTGGGCTACGAACGTAAGATCACCAACTACGATACTGTTAAGTCCGAAAGCAAGTATGACAATAAGATTGGATTCAACATTGAACTTAGAGGCCTGGGGAACAATCAAACCCTCGGAACGAAAGAAATGTTGGCCAGCGGCATACTGCCTTATCAACGCGCTTTCTAAGCCGATACCACGATTGATGAGTTAAGACTCTACGAACTCAGTGAACTTGAAACCCGCGCTTGCGGATTAGACAAATGGAAAAAGTATGAAGAACTGGAGAACACTTCTCCTCGGCGTGACGCTTTGTGCCAGCACTGCGTTTGCAGCCCCTCAGGAAGTTGATAAAGTTGCCGCCGTCGTCAACAACGGCGTCGTATTGCAAAGTGACGTAGACAGCCTGTATCAGTCAGTAACGCAGCAGGCCAAGCAAGCAAACCAACAGCTGCCCGATGAAGCGACGTTGCGCCACCAGATCCTTGATCGTCTGATCATGGATCAGATCCAGTTGCAGATGGCGACCCGCATGGGTATCACGCTGACGGATCAGGATGTGGATAAAGCGATTGCCGGTATTGCACAGCAGAACAATATTTCCGTTGACCAGCTGCGTAGCCGTCTGGCTTATGACGGTCTGAACTACAGCACTTATCGCGCCCAGATCCGTAAAGAAATGCTGATCAGCGAAGTCCGTAACAGCGAAGTTCGCCGTCGCGTGACGATCCTGCCTCAGGAAGTGGATCAGCTGTCCAAACAGGTTGCGGCTCAGAACGGCAGCAGCGCTGAATTTAACCTCAGCCATATCCTGTTGCCATTGCCGGAAAACCCAACGCAGGATCAGGTTGATACGGCTGAACAGATGGCGAAGAAAATCGTTGCCGATCTGAACAACGGCGCGGACTTCGGCAAACTGGCTATCACCTACTCTGCTGATTCCCAGGCGCTGAAAGGCGGCAACATGGGTTGGGGCAAATTGCAGGAATTACCTTCCCTGTTCGCTCAGGCGCTGAGCACTGCGCAGAAAGGCCAGGTTATCGGTCCGATCCGTTCAGGCGTGGGCTTCCACATCCTGAAAGTGAACGATATCCGTGGTGATAACAAAAGCGTTTCCGTCACTGAAGTCCATGCACGCCATATCCTGATCAAGCCATCCGTTGTGATGACCGATGCTCAGGCGCGCGCGAAACTGGAACAGGCTGCGGCGGATATCAAGAGCGGCAAAGCAACGTTTGCTGATGAAGCGAAACAGCTTTCTCAGGATCCGGGTTCTGCAAATCAGGGCGGCGATTTAGGTTGGGCGTCTCCGGATATGTACGATCCTGCGTTCCGCGATGCGCTGATGAACCTGAAAAAAGGTGAAATCAGTGCGCCAGTTCATTCTTCCTTCGGCTGGCACCTGATCCAGTTACTGGATACCCGCCAGGTTGATAAAACAGATGCGGCACAGAAAGAACGTGCTTACCGCATGCTGTTCAACCGTAAATTTGCGGAAGAAGCCCAGACCTGGATGCAGGAACAACGTGCTGAAGCGTACGTGAAAATTATGGACGGTAATGGACAATAAAACACTGACAACGAAATCTGTCGTCATCACCCCCGGCGAACCTGCCGGGGTTGGGCCGGATCTGGTACTGGCGCTGGCTCAGCAGGCATGGCCTGTTGAGCTGGTGGTGTGTGCCGATCCGGCCCTGCTGCTTGAGCGCGCTGAAAAACTGGGTCTGAAGATCCAGTTGCGCGAATACCTGAAAGACAGCCCGGCAGAACCTCAGGCCGCGGGGACATTAACGGTTTTACCGGTCAGCACGGCTGTGCCTGTCACGCCCGGTAAACTGGATGTCGCCAACAGCCAATACGTGGTAGAAACGCTGGCCCGCGCCTGCGATGGCGCAATCAGCGGTGAGTTTGCCGCGCTGATTACCGGCCCGGTGCAAAAGAGCATCATTAACGATGCCGGTATCCCGTTTATCGGTCATACCGAATTCTTTGCTGACCGCAGCCATTGCAACCGCGTAGTGATGATGCTGGCAACGGAAGAACTGCGCGTCGCGCTGGCGACCACGCATTTACCGCTGTTAGCCGTACCGGGTGCGATCACGCGCGAATGTCTCCACGAAGTCATCACCATTTTGAATCATGATCTGAGAACCAAATTTGGCATCGCCGAGCCGCAAATCTACGTGTGTGGTCTGAACCCGCACGCCGGAGAAGGCGGTCATATGGGTCATGAGGAAATAGACATCATCATCCCTGCGCTGGAAGAACTGCGCCAGCAGGGAATGCATCTTATCGGTCCGCTGCCCGCTGATACGTTATTCCAGCCTAAATATCTGCAACACGCCGATGCTGTTTTATCGATGTATCACGATCAGGGCCTTCCGGTGCTAAAATATCAGGGATTCGGTCGCGCCGTGAATATCACGCTGGGCCTTCCCTTTATCCGGACTTCCGTTGATCACGGCACCGCCCTTGAACTCGCTGCAACCGGCACCGCCGATGCAGGCAGTTTCAAGACAGCAATAAATCTCGCCATTCGTATGGCAAATAACAGCAACGATAAATAACAACAATGAATAGTAGAGTCCACCAAGGTCACTTTGCCCGTAAACGTTTTGGGCAAAACTTCTTAACCGATCAGTTTGTTATCGATAGCATCGTGTCGGCCATTCATCCTATGCCGGGCGAATCTGTCGTCGAAATCGGTCCTGGCCTGGCTGCATTAACTGAGCCCGTCGCTTCACGTCTGGATAGCATGACGGTCATCGAACTCGACCGCGATCTGGCTACGCGTCTGGAAAACAATCCTAAGTTTCAGGGCAAGCTGCGCGTCATTCAGTCTGATGCAATGAAAATCAATTTTGGCGAGCTCTCCGAAGAGCTTGGTCAGCCGCTGCGCGTATTCGGCAACCTGCCGTATAACATTTCCACGCCGCTGATGTTCCACCTGTTCACCTACACCAACGCCATCAAAGACATGCATTTCATGTTGCAGAAGGAAGTGGTAAACCGCCTGGTTGCAGGCCCGAACAGCAAAGCGTATGGTCGTTTAACGGTGATGGCGCAGTATTACTGCAACGTTATCCCGGTGCTGGAAGTACCGCCGGAATCCTTTACACCGGCGCCAAAAGTGGAATCCGCCGTGGTGCGTTTAGTACCGCATGACGTGATCCCTTATCCGGTATCTGATATCCGCATTCTGAGCCGCCTGACCACCGACGCGTTTAATCAGCGTCGTAAGACTGTGCGTAACAGCCTCGGCCATCTGTTCACTCCTGAGCAAATGACGGAGCTGGGCTTAGATCTCAGCATGCGTGCTGAAAATATTTCGGTTGAGCAATACTGTAAACTGGCTAACTGGTTGTCCACGCGGCCTAAAACCCCGGAACCTCAGGAGTAGCGTTATGCTTAATTCGCCCCGTGTTTGTGTTCAGGTGCAAAGTATCTACGTAGAGTCACAGTCGATACCGGAAGAAGAACGTTTTGTTTTCGCCTACACCATCACGATCCGCAATCTGGGGCGTTTTAATGTGCAACTGCTTCGCCGTTACTGGCTGATCACCAACAGTAACGGCCGCCAGACCGAAGTTCAGGGCGAAGGGGTTATCGGTGAACAACCGCTGATCCTGCCTGGCAACGAATTCCACTACACCAGCGGCGCTGTTTTAGAAACGCCACTGGGCACGATGGAAGGCCATTACGAAATGGTCGCGCACGACGGTGAAAGCTTCCGCGTGCCGATCCCGGTCTTCCGCCTCGCCATCCCTACGCTGATAAATTAATCCACATGTCGACATATCTTATTGGTGATGTTCACGGCTGCATCGATGAACTCAAGGCGCTATTGGCGCAGGTGGATTTTGATCCGCAAAATGATGCTCTCTGGCTGACGGGCGATCTCGTCGCGCGCGGGCCGTCTTCTGTTGAAGTCCTGCGTTTTGTCAGTGGTTTGGGCGACTGCGTACGGATGGTGCTCGGTAATCACGATTTACATCTGCTGGCGGTTTACGCAGGCATCAGCTTTAACAAGCCGAAAGATCGTATTACGCCTTTACTCGAAGCAGAAGATGCCGATGAGCTGATCAACTGGCTGCGCCGTCAGCCGGTGTTGCAGGTAGATGAAGATCTGAAACTGGTGATGGCTCACGCCGGGATCACGCCGCAGTGGGATCTAGACACCGCAAAAATGTGCGCCCGCGAAGTCGAAGCCGTGCTGAGCAGCGACACTTACCCGCTGTTTCTCGATGCCATGTACGGCGATATGCCGAACAACTGGCATCCGGAGCTGAGCGGTCTGGCTCGTTTACGTTTCAGTACCAATGCGTTCACCCGCATGCGCTACTGTTTCCCGAACGGGCAGCTGGATATGATTTGCAAAGATGTACCCGAGAACGCGCCAAAACCCCTCAAACCCTGGTTTGATATTCCGGGTCCGGTGCAGGAAGCGGGTTACAGCATTGCGTTTGGTCACTGGGCATCGCTGGAAGGAAAAGGCGCACCGGAAGGCATTTACGCGCTGGACACCGGTTGTTGCTGGGGCGGGGATTTAACGATGCTGCGCTGGGAAGATAAAACCTATTTCACCCAGCCGTCGAACCGTCATAAAGAAAAAGAGCAATCAGAACTCCCGAAAGCACTGTAGTTTTTGGGCGGAATAAACGTCAAAAGGCACCCCTGAAAGGTGCCTTTTTGCTTTGCGCGTCAGCCTGAAAAATCAGGCGCGACGGTCAAGGATTTCGAAGCAGTAGCCATGAGAGTTTTGCTCATCAGCGTCATGGAATTCGCTGAAAGTGCTTTCCCAGTCATCCGGCTCGTAGTCAGGGAAATGCGTATCCCCTTCCACTTCCGCATCAATGTGGGTCAGGTATAAACGGTTCGCCTTCGGCAATAATTGCTCGTATACGCGGCCACCGCCCATCACCATCACTTCTTCCACATCACCGGCAGCAGTCAGTGCGGCCTCCACAGACGTCACCCAGGTCACGCCATCGTGCGCACCAGGCTTTGAGCTGATGACGATATTCAGCCGGCCAGGTAACGGTCGCCCAATCGACTCGAACGTCTTGCGCCCCATGATGACAGGTTTGTTGAGCGTATTACGCTTAAACCAGGCCAGATCACCGGGTAAATGCCAAGGCATTGCGTTTTCCATGCCAATAACGCGATCGGTCGCCAGTGCGGCGATCAGGCTGATAATCATTAAGAAGCCCTGTGTTGATTAAAGAGACTCAAAAAAAGAGCCCACACTATACGGAAAGCCCAATCAACCGTCGATAGGGAGACTCACGCTTTACAAAGATATAAGAGCGCTCTTACCCTGACGGGATTTTACCCGCCTGATGTGCCAGTTTCGGGTCTGAAAGGGGGTTAAAAACCGGAAGAATTTTCATTTACCCAGCCGAAAATGCTGGAAACACGATCTGTAGTTTGCCCCTCCGATCACGCTTGTACAACTGAGCTTACACACCGGGGCGATTACGGTACAGTCATCGTCCTTTCCACCCTTAACCGAAATGTCAGTCGGGCAAAAAAAGCCATAAGAGTGATTTATCTTGCTAAGGATTGGCGTATCATGCGGCCTTCATTTTGTTCTGAACATTAACGACGGTTATTTCCATGCTTGAAACCACCCTTTTTGTTGCCAGTATTGCGTTCCTCGGCATGCTTTCTCCCGGCCCTGATTTCTTTCTGGTCATCAAAAATGCGGCCCGATACCCGCGAATTGCAGCACTCATGACGTCACTGGGTGTGATTTGCGGTGTCATCACGCATATGTCTTACTGCGTGGCCGGTCTGGCGGTGGTGATCACCACCACACCCTGGTTGTTTGATTTGCTGAAATACGTCGGTGCGGCTTATCTGATCTGGGTGGGTATTCAGGCGCTGTTCTCACGCAGCAACAGTAAGATGAATCTCGACGGGCTGGAACCGCAGCAGGTCAAATTGCGTACCGCGTTTGTGCAGGGTTACTTGTGTAATCTGCTGAACCCGAAAGCCACGCTGTTCTTCCTGGCGATGTTTACGCAGGTCTTGCAGATCAACTCCACCCTGGGCGAAAAGTTGTGGTACGCGTCGATTATTGTCAGCTTATCTGTGGTCTGGTGGCCTTCGCTGGCACTGTTAATCCAGAGCGCACCGGTTCGCCGCGGTCTGGCAAAAGCGCAGAAAATTATCGATAAGCTGCTGGGTGGCGTGCTGATTGGTTTGGGCATTAAAGTGGCGTTGAGCTGATCAAAAAAGCCGGCATTTCAATTCTGTGCCGGCTTTCTGTTCTCCCTCTGAATCCTCAGAGTTTATCCTTTCGCTTCAATCACATCCTTTTCCGGCGCTTTTCCATCAATACTCCCGCGCCAGCCAGACTGAACCGATGACAAACGCTCCTGATCCTGCTCGATAGCCGCGGTCAGCATGTCCTTTGCACGTTGCATACTGGCGATACGGAATTCAGTATCTTCGTAATTCTCGATAGTGGCTTCGAGCATTTTCAGGTTATAGCGACGGAACAAATCAGCCTTTTCCCGCGCTTCATACGCATCCAGACCGAGTTCTTCCAGCACATCACGCCCTACGCGCAGTGAGCCTTCGAACAATTCACGCTCCGGTGCTTCCACGCCCAACTGACGCAGCTGATACCAATGGTCAACATCGCGGGCACGCGCAATCACCTTCAGGTTCGGGAAATGCTCTTTCGCCAGCGCCGTCAGTTGCAGGTTGGCTTCAACGTCATCGATGGCATTAATCAGCACCTTAGCCTGCGCCGCGCCTGCGGATTCGAGTAAATCCACGCGGGTCGCATCACCGTAAAACACTTTGGTGCCGAATTTCCGCAACGTTTCGATATGATCCGGATCGTGGTCCAGAACGACTGTATGAACATTGTTGGCCAGCAGCAAACGACCGGCAATCTGACCAAAACGACCGAATCCGGCGATAATGACCTGCGCATTTTCGTCATCAATGGTGTCCTGCGGACGGTCATCTTTCGGCGCATTGCGCTCCATGCGGTTTGCAATTACCAGCAGCAGCGGCGTTACGGCCATTGAAAGCGCAACGGCGAGCGTCAGCGCTTTCGACCATTCGTCAGGCATCACGCCGGCCATTTTTGCAGCACTGAAAATCACGAAAGCGAATTCACTACCCTGCCCGATTAAGATCGCAAAAAGGCCACGTTGTTTTTTCGGTACACTCAGCCACGGCGCAATCAGCCACAACAGCGCCGCCTTGAGCGCCATAAAGCCTACCAGCAAGGTGGCGATCAGCAATGGCTGATGCACCAGCGTGCCGAAGTCGATAGACATTCCGACGCCGATAAAGAACAGGCCGAGGAGCAAACCTTTGAACGGCTGGATATCGCTTTCCAGCGCATGACGGTATTCCGAACTCGCCAGCAAAACGCCCGCCAGAAACGCGCCCATCGCCATCGACATGCCAGCCATCTCCAGCAGAATGCCGAAACCGAACACCAGGAAAAGTGCCACGGCGCTGAACACTTCGCGCATGCCGGAACGGGCAACAAAATGCAGCAAAGGCCGCGTAACGTAACGCCCAAGCAGCACCACCAACACCAGCGCACCGGCCACTTTTGCCGCCGACAGACCAAAGCTCAGAAGCGTTGTGGCTTCGCCGGTGCTGGCAAGAAGCGGGATCATCGCCACCAGCGGGATTGCCGCAATATCCTGGAATAACAGCACAGCAAACGCACTGCGGCCTAGCGGTGACGGCGTCAGACTGCGTTCGCTCATCGCCTGCATGGCAATCGCGGTGGAAGACAGCGCCAGCGTCATGCCAATTAACAAGGCAATTTTCCAGTCAAGGCCGAGGAAATAACAGAACGCGCTGAGTACCACGCCACAGCCGACCATCTGAATACTGCCGCCGCCAAAAACTGAGGCGCGCATGGTCCACAACCGTTTAGGATCCAGTTCCAGCCCGATGACAAACAGCATCAGCACCACGCCGATTTCCGCAAAGGTCAGAATCGACTCGGCATCAGAAACCAGTTTCAATCCCCACGGCCCGATAATGCAGCCTGCGATCAGATAGCCGAGCACAGAGCCGAGCCCGAGGCGGACAGCAATAGGTACAAACAGTGCCGCGGAGCCAAGATAAATCAGCCCCTCAATCATCAGGTTATGATTATCCATGATTCACCTCCGGCGGGCAGCCTTCTTTCAGGCTCAGGCAGGCCGTCAGGCGACGACGATATTCTTCGCCCGCCGCTTTCAGCGCCACTTCGTCGCAAATGAAGGTGTTATGGACCGCAAAATACGGCAGCCAGTGCATACCGCAATAAATGGCCGTCGCCTGTAAAGGCTGGGCCAGCACATCGAAATCAGGATGATCACCCAGTTCAAAATGATGTTCGTTACCGCCGGTCGTCACTGCCCACAGACAATGTTTGCCGTTCAGCGCATTGCCTTCGTGACCGTATGCCCAGCCGTGCTCAAGCACTTTGTCGATCCACAATTTCATCAGCGGCGGCAGGCTGTACCACTGGATCGGATGCTGGAATACCACCAGATCAGCGCGTTCAACGGCTTGCTGTTCTGCGGCGATATCGATATTAAAATCGGGGTATAGATCATACAGCGAACGCACTTCAACGTTGGGTAAATCACTGACCGCCGAGAGCAGTCCCTGGTTGGCCCGCGAATGGCGCGGATAAGGGTGGGCGTAAATTATTAGAATCATGCAGGTCTCTTGTCTTATTTTATTTACTTCAGCATACGCAACTTTCGGCATTCGGGGGAAAACCGGATGCATAAAATGAAAAAGGCGCAGCTTTCGCCGCGCCTTTCATCTGGCAATTATGCCATCAGCCTTTGATTTTCGCGTGCATTTCCTGCACTGAAATCACCTGCTCAGTCGGGTCAGAAGACAGCGCCATCGCCGTGGCGAAACCGCCGTTCAGCGTGGTGTCGTAATGCACTTTGTATTGCAGTGCACTGCGGCGGATAAGCTTGGAGTCTTCAATCGCCTGACGGCCCGCCGTGGTGTTGACGATGTACACATATTCACCGTTCTTGATACGGTCCTGAATATGCGGACGGCCTTCATGCACCTTGTTGACCAGGCGCGGGTTAATCCCGGCTTCACCCAACACCACCGCCGTACCGTGTGTCGCATCCAGCTCGAAACCGCGTTTAAGCAGTTTCGCGGCCAAATCCACCACGCGGCCTTTGTCGCCTTCACGCACAGACAACAATGCGCGACCGGCTTTCTTCATGCCGGAGTTGCTGCCCAGCTGCGCTTTCGCGAACGCTTCTGCGAAGGTGCGGCCAACGCCCATGACTTCACCGGTAGAACGCATTTCCGGCCCGAGAATCGGGTCAACGCCAGGGAATTTGTTGAACGGCAACACCACTTCCTTGACGGAGTAGTAAGGCGGGATGACTTCTTCGGTCACGCCTTGCTGCGCCAGCGTCTGGCCTGCCATGACGCGGGCGGCCACTTTCGCCAGCGCCACACCGGTCGCTTTAGACACGAACGGGACAGTACGTGCGGCGCGCGGGTTAACTTCAATCAGGTAGACTTCGTTGTTTTTCACCGCGAACTGGACGTTCATCAGGCCGCGAACGCTCAGCTCGAAGGCCAGTTTCTCGACCTGCTGACGCATCACGTCCTGAATTTCCTGGCTCAGCGTGTAACACGGCAGAGAACATGCGGAGTCACCGGAGTGAACGCCAGCCTGCTCAATGTGCTCCATGATGCCGCCAATCAGCACGCGCTCGCCGTCGCAGATTGCATCGACGTCCACTTCAACAGCATCATCCAGGAAGCGGTCGAGCAATACCGGCGCATCGTTGGACACGCTGACCGCATTCTGGAAGTAACGGCGCAGGTCGATTTCGTCGTACACGATTTCCATTGCGCGGCCGCCCAGAACATACGAAGGACGAACCACCAGCGGATAACCGATGCCTGCTGCTTTTTCGACAGCCTGTTCGATGGTCGCTACCGTGGCGTTAGCCGGTTGTTTCAGGCCCAGACGGTTAACCGCCTGCTGGAAACGTTCGCGGTCTTCGGCGCGGTCAATGGCGTCCGGGCTGGTGCCGATAATCGGTACGCCAGCGGCTTCAAGTTCCCGCGCCAGTTTCAGCGGAGTCTGGCCACCGTACTGCACGATGACACCTTTCGGCTGCTCGATGCGCACGATTTCCAGCACGTCTTCCAGCGTGACAGATTCGAAGTACAGACGGTCAGAAGTGTCGTAGTCGGTAGAAACTGTTTCAGGGTTACAGTTGACCATGATGGTTTCGTAACCGTCTTCACGCAGCGCCAGTGAGGCGTGTACGCAGCAGTAGTCGAACTCAATGCCCTGACCGATACGGTTCGGACCGCCGCCCAGCACCATGATTTTTGGTTTGTCGTTAGTCGGGTTGGATTCGCACTCTTCTTCGTACGTGGAGTACATGTACGCCGTGTCAGTTGAGAATTCAGCCGCACAGGTATCCACACGTTTGTAAACGGGGTGCAGATTGTATTTGTGGCGCAGTTTGCGCACTTCGCTTTCGGATACACCCACCAGTTTAGCCAGGCGCAGGTCAGCAAAGCCTTTGCGTTTAAGCATGCGCAGGTATTCCGGCGTCAGTATGTTAAAACCGCCTTCGGCGACTTCATTTTCCAGTTTCACCAGCTCTTCAATTTGCACCAGGAACCAGCGGTCGACATTGGTCAGGTTGAAGATACCGGCAACGGACATCCCGGCGCGGAAGGCGTCAGCGATGTACCAGATACGCTCCGCGCCCGCTTCTTTCAGCTCGCGGCGGATTTTCGTCAGCGCTTCCGGGTCGTCCAGGCTCACTTTCGGGTCGAAGCCGCTTGCGCCCACTTCCAGACCGCGAAGGGCTTTTTGCAGCGATTCCTGCTGGGTGCGGCCAATCGCCATCACTTCGCCAACGGATTTCATCTGCGTGGTCAGACGGTCGTTTGCACCGGCAAATTTCTCAAAGTTGAAGCGTGGGATTTTCGTCACAACGTAGTCAATGGACGGTTCAAACGACGCAGGCGTTTTGCCGCCGGTGATGTCGTTCATCAGTTCATCGAGGGTGTAACCCACCGCCAGTTTCGCCGCCACTTTGGCGATCGGGAAACCGGTCGCTTTAGAGGCCAGCGCGGAAGAACGGGATACGCGCGGGTTCATCTCGATAACAATCAGACGGCCATTTTTCGGGTTCACCGAGAACTGGACGTTGGAACCGCCGGTTTCTACGCCGATTTCACGCAGTACCGCCATCGAGGCGTTACGCATGATTTGGTATTCTTTGTCGGTCAGGGTCTGCGCGGGTGCCACGGTGATGGAGTCACCGGTGTGGATGCCCATCGCATCGAAGTTTTCGATTGAGCAAACGATGATGCAGTTGTCGTTTTTATCACGCACCACTTCCATCTCGTACTCTTTCCAGCCAATCAGCGACTCATCAATCAGCAGCTCTTTGGTTGGGGAAAGATCCAGACCGCGTTCGCAAATCTCTTCAAATTCTTCACGGTTGTAAGCGATACCGCCACCGGTGCCGCCCATGGTGAATGAAGGACGAATGATGCACGGGAAACCGACGTCAGCCGCGATCACCAGCGCTTCTTCCATGGTATGCGCAATGCCTGAACGAGCGGTATCAAGGCCGATTTTCTTCATCGCAATATCGAAACGGCGACGGTCTTCGGCTTTATCAATGGCGTCTGCGGTCGCGCCAATCATGGTCACGCCGAATTCTGCCAGCACGCCCTGACGTTCCAGTTCCAGAGCACAGTTCAGTGCAGTCTGGCCGCCCATGGTTGGCAGCACGGCGTCCGGACGTTCTTTCTCAATAATCTTGCGCACAACTTCCCAGTGAATCGGCTCGATGTACGTCGCATCAGCCATTTCCGGGTCAGTCATAATCGTTGCCGGGTTGGAGTTCACCAGAATGACGCGGTAACCCTCTTCACGCAGCGCTTTACACGCCTGTGCGCCGGAATAGTCAAACTCACACGCCTGGCCGATAACAATCGGGCCTGCGCCCAGAATCAGGATGCTTTTTATGTCTGTACGTTTTGGCATTTTTTATTCGCTCCTGATTTATTTGCTTATAAGAGTGGCGTTGTTGTTATGAGAAGCGCGGTAAGCGTTAATCAGTTCGATGAAATGATCGAACAATGGCGCTGCATCGTGCGGGCCCGGGCTGGCTTCCGGGTGTCCCTGGAAACTGAACGCCGCTTTATCGGTGCGGTGAATGCCCTGAACGGTGTGGTCAAACAGCGATTTGTGCGTCACGCGCAGGTTCGCAGGCAGATTATTTTCATCTACCGCAAAGCCGTGGTTCTGCGCCGTAATCATCACTACGTTGTTATCGATATCTTTAACCGGGTGGTTACCGCCGTGGTGGCCAAGTTTCATCTTCAGCGTTTTCGCGCCGCTGGCCAGCGCCAGTAACTGATGACCGAGGCAGATGCCGAACACCGGAATGTCGGTTTCGAGGAAAGCTTTAATCGCGGCGATGGCGTAATCGCAAGGCTCCGGGTCACCCGGGCCGTTGGACAGGAAGATGCCGTCCGGATTGAGTTTCAGCACGTCGGCCGCCGGAGTTTGCGCCGGAACCACCGTCAGGCGGCAACCGCGATCTACCAGCATACGCAGGATATTGCGTTTCGCGCCGTAGTCATAGGCCACAACGTGGAACGGTAATTCTTCATTTTTCCTGGCTTCAGGCAACTCACCTTCGAGCGTCCAGCTGCCTTGCTGCCAGCTGTAGGATTCCGCGGTGGTGACTTCTTTTGCCAGATCCATGCCTTTCAGCCCCGGGAATGCTTTGGCTTTTTGCAGCGCCAGCTGAGCATCCGGTGAATCGCCCGCGATGATGCAGCCATTTTGCGCACCTTTTTCACGAAGCAGGCGGGTCAGTTTACGGGTATCAATATCGGCGATGGCCACGATGTTATGGCGCTTAAGGTAATCAGAGAGGTTTTCTTCACTGCGGTAGTTGCTGGCAATCAGAGGTAAATCGCGAATGACCAGACCTTGAGCGTGTACTGCGGAGGATTCTTCATCAGCGGCATTGGTGCCGACATTACCGATATGGGGATAAGTGAGAGTGACAATTTGGCGGGAATAGGAAGGATCAGTGAGGATTTCTTGATAACCGGTCATCGACGTATTGAAGACCACTTCCCCCACTGCCGACCCTTCTGCCCCGATGGCCCGACCGTGGAATTGGGTTCCGTCTTCCAGAACCAATAGCGCTGACTTTATCAAAGCATCCTCCAAGAATAATAAATCACAATATTTGCATATTAATTCAGATAACGAGATCTAAATCAATGCAAAAATCGCTCCCAAAGCCAATTTTTGGCAAACGGCGGCATTTTAGAGAGGGCGATGGGGTTTGTCTACTAAAAGCACCAATATTTCTTTGTTTTTTGCACAACTCAGCGAAAAGCCTCTGTCACTGCCATAAAAACATAGCTCAAGTCAGTATAGTAACCGTTTGCGGAAGGGGATGTCTGGAAAAGGGTGATGTAAACGAGATTATTACAAACCGGAGGAGTTGCATTGTTTAAAAAGCATACACCAGGAGGGGCATTAAGCATGAATATTTATAGAAATGGCAATCAGGAAGGAAATCACAGTCAAAATCGATATTTTAGAATAAAAAAGAGAAGGGCAATCAAGGAACTGCCCTTTTATCAAAACATTATGACCAAAACAACCACATCACATCTAAATCAAATTCTATAAATCATCTAACCCAAGCACATCCCGCATGTCGTAAATGCCATTTTTATGCGAGGAAAGCCACTTTCCTGCACGAACTGCGCCATTTGCGAATGTCATGCGGCTGGAAGCCTTGTGCGTAATCTCTACGCGCTCACCGATATCTGCAAACATCGCGGTGTGTTCACCGACAATATCCCCGGCGCGGATGGTCGCAAAACCAATGCTTTTCGGAACACGTTCGCCGGTATGTCCTTCGCGGGCATACACTGCGCAGTCTTTCAGATCACGGCCCAGCGCATCAGCAATCGCCTCGCCCATCGCCAGCGCGGTGCCGGAAGGCGCATCCACTTTGTGGCGGTGATGCGCTTCCACAATTTCGATATCCGTATAATCGCCCATTACCTTTGCGGCTTTTTCCAGTAACTTGAGCACGACGTTGACGCCCACGCTAAAGTTAGCGGCAAAAACCACAGGAATGCTCTCTGAAGCCTGTTTAATTGCGGCCTTACCGGCGTCATCGAAGCCCGTAGTGCCAATAATCATACCTTTATGGTGTTTCTGGCAAAAAGCCAGGTGCGCCAGCGTGCCTTCCGGGCGGGTGAAGTCGATCAGAATATCGAAGTCATTCGCCACCGCATCGAGGTCATCATTCACCCGGATACCGGATGTACCGGTTCCCGCCAGTTCGCCCGCATCGGCTCCGACCAGGGAAGAACCCGGACGTTCCAGCGCCGCGCCCAATACCACGCCGTCAGTATCAGTGACGGCCTGAATCAGTTGCCGGCCCATACGACCGCCTGCGCCAACGATAGCCATGCGAATATCAGCGTTACTCATAATTACTACTCTCTTCTTATAGTCGTTCTGCCGTGAAACAGAATCAGGTTATCGACCCTGCGATCCAGGAGCCAGAGAAATTGCCTCATAATTAGAAAATTATGATATAGGTCCGTTAACATCAGTAAAAGCCATCTGTTTTCAGGTTACGCAATCTAAGATTTTGTGTTAAACGGTTCGTAAAAGCGGAACTGATTGAGAAATGCGCCTTAAAATTCTTCATCCGGGTACTTCGCATAATCATTCACTTTAGTGCATAAACGTCTGACATCAGTTCTGCACCTAATGTCGCACCTTATCCGGCTTTCATGAGAACTCAATGAACTTCCCTCTTTATTACAGCATTCTTGCGCCGCAGGAATAGTCCACGTTAGCAATAATCACCACTGTATCTCCCCGCCACGTAAGACAAATAAAAGAACAAACACGCTATTTCTTAGATCTGAAACATTAAATTTTTATTATATGTGGTGAAATAATATTGATAAAATCAATGATTGTGATAATAAATAGCCACCTAATTTTAACCTCCTAAATTTGATTTTAGGATCGCTAAAATAAGTAGCCTGGATCCATGAGGCGCGTCTTCACCCTGACCAGACAGTTACCGGTAAGGGGAAATAATAAAAATACATCGCCAGTTCACATACCGGTTCTTCCGGGTAAGTATATTGGCGCAGGGACATAACATGAAATTCAAACTAAACAAAGTCACGCAAGTGGCGACCGCTGGCCTGTTGTTCGGTCTGGCTTCCTTTGCTTCACACGCAGAAATCACCCTGATTAAACAAGACCCACAGCCTAACGATCCGCTGAGCCGTCTGCAATTCCAGGTTGGCGGCAGTATTCGTCCACAGTTCCAGTTCCAGAACGGCGTCAAAAACTATAAAACCAACGGTTTTGACGGCGGTACTCGTTTCCGTTTCTCCACTGACTACTATCTGTTTGATGACATCAGCTGGATTAACTATTACGAGCTGGGTGTGAATATTCCTGCGCTGACTGGCTGGGATAATCACTACGCTGCCGGCGCGCATAACACCACCCGTCGTATGCTGTACACCGGTCTGAAAAGCAAAACCTACGGTCAGCTGACTTTCGGCCAGCAAAACAGCGTTTATTATGATGTTGTTGGTGCGAAAACCGATATCTGGGACTACGACATGCTCGCTCAGGCACCAGGCAACGGTGTTAACGGCGACTACGACGGTTCTTACCGTTCACGTAAGATGCTTAAATACAAAAATACCTTCGGCGATGCTGATGTGTATGCCTCTTACCTGTTCTCAGATAACGATCTGCTGACCGGTAAAAACAGCCTGCGTTATAAACGTAATGGCGGCGGTTCTGTGGGTGTGGATTACCACATCACCAAAGAACTGACATGGGGTACTGCGTACAACTACACCGACGCAGAAATGAAAAATCCAAATAACAACACCTCCAAAGACTACAATCAGAGCATCGTTGGTACCGCTCTGAGCTGGAAACCAGGCAACTGGACAGCGTCCTTCGGTGGCGGTTATTACCATGACTTCCTGACCACCGGCCTGAAAACCGAAGATCACTTCTTCGCAGGCGATGCATACGGTCTGGAATACTTCCTGGGTTACGCTTTCCCAATCAACCAGTTCGCTGTGAAAACCATTCAGCCATACTTCATGGGTGACCGTCTGACCTATGTGACTGGCCGCAATTATCAGCGTATCGATAACGGTCTGGGTGTGTCCTTCCAGCTCGATTACGGCTTCCGTGTTGATTACGAACATGTGTTCACGTCTTCTACCGATAACCTCGGCGACATGAACCTGATCCGTCTGAGATACGACTTCTAAGCCTTAACGATTGAACTTCAGGGGCCAGCTTTACGTCTTATTGACGGGTTGGCCCTTTCTTTTTACACCATTCTTAATCCCTGCGGGCAAAGCCAGACTAGACTGAATACAGACAGTTTTTCGCTATATCCACTTTGCAGCCAGCAGGAGAGCTTTGCGATGTCAGCATTTTTCCGGTCCGACATAACTGCCGTAGGCGACTATCGAGCCGAATTGGGTGAAACTCCCGTCTGGTGCCAGCGCACCCAGTCATTATTGTGGGTCGATATCCTGGCTCAGCGCGTATTACGTTACTGGCCAGCTTCCGGACAGACTGAAATTCACGAACTCCCCTCCCTGACCAGCGGCGTATTGTTAACGCAAAAGCGTAACGTCTTTTTGCTGATTTCTCAGGACGGCGTTCACCTCTACGATTACGAATCTCAAACCCGGCAGAAACTCTGCGATTATCCCGGCGCGGAAGGAACGCGCCCCAACGAAGCCGCTGTCGCACCTGATGGCTCACTTTGGTTTGGCACGATGGATATTGAAGAAGAAAAGATGACCGGCGCGTGGTACCGCTTTGAGGCCGGGGATGAAAAGCCTGAAACCATGCTCGATAACGTGGGGACGACCAATACGCTGGTCTGGTATGAAGGCAAAGTCTGGTTTGCAGACAGCCGGAAAAACCGCTTTTATTCCGCTAACGCCCGCCGCATCAATCCTCTGAAAATTTCCTGTTTCTCCTCCGGCGATAAAATCCCCGACGGCTCGGCGCTGACGCAAAACGGTTGGCTCATCACTGCCTGCTGGGGCTCAAAATGCCTGCTGCGCCAGCAGATCAATCAGGGCGAACTGCTGACGCTGGACACCCTGCCCGTGCCCGTCACGCAGCCTAGTTGCTGCACTTTTGGTGGCCCGGATATGACCGAGATATTTATCACGTCGGCGCGTAAAAACCTTAATGCCCCGCACGCGCTGGAAGGAGCGCTGCTGCACGCTAAAACAGCGACCGTTGGCGCGCCGCAGAACCTTTTCAGACTCGAAAACCCGTAACGGGTGTCAAAAAAGACGTAAAAAAACCGGCCACGTGAGCCGGTTTTTTAATTTTATGCGTTTCATCAGTCGATCTGACGCACATCAACACGCAACTCTTTCGGCACTTCGAAGACAATATTTTCTTCACGCCCTTCGATATTAATCACATCGAGGCCACCAAATGCTTTCAGCTTGCTGATCACGTCCTGTACCAAAATATCCGGTGCCGAAGCGCCAGCTGTCACGCCAATGCTTTTCGCATTTTTGAGCCAGCTTTCCTGAATATCTGCCGCAGAGTCGATCAGATAGGAAGGCACACCGACGCGCTGTGCCAGTTCCGCCAGACGGTTGGAGTTGGAAGAGTTCTTCGACCCGACCACCAGCACGACATCCGCGCCATCAGCCAGCGTACGCACGGCTTCCTGACGGTTAGTTGTCGCATAGCAAATATCGTCTTTACGCGGCCCGATAATCTTTGGGAAACGCTCGCGCAGCGCATCAATCACCGCAGACGTATCATCAACAGAAAGCGTAGTTTGTGTCATAAAACACAGGTTATTTTCGTCTTTCACCTGCAATTTATAGACATCTTCCGGCGCCTCGACCAGATACATTCCCCCGTTCGGGTTGCTGTACTGGCCCATTGTGCCTTCCACTTCCGGGTGACCGGCATGACCAATCAGAATCGCTTCCGTACCCTTACGGCTGGCACGCGCGACTTCCATATGGACTTTAGTCACGAGGGGACAAGTGGCGTCAAACAGCATGGTCAGGTCACGCGCTTTCGCTTCAGCACGGACGGCCTGAGACACACCGTGCGCGGAGAAAATCAGAATCGAGCCATCGGGCACTTCGCTGATTTGCTCGATAAAAATCGCCCCACGCTGACGCAGACTGTCAACCACATAGCGGTTGTGTACGACTTCATGACGAACGTAAATCGGCGCGCCGTAAATTTCCAGCGCGCGTTCTACGATGCTGATTGCACGGTCAACGCCCGCACAAAATCCTCGCGGATTAGCCAGCAATATCTGCATGCTTCTCCTCCAGTTGCGGATCGACTTCCAGCACTTCAATATCGAAATCGATATGCTGGCCCGCCAGCGGATGGTTGAAATCTACAGTGATAGAATCTTCCGTCACCTCACGCACCACGCCAGGCATTTCGCTGCCGTCACGCCCGGAAAACAGCATAATCGTGCCGACATCCGGCACGCCTGTTTCCTGGAAATCACGGCGCGAAAAGAACTGAACCAGGTCGGGGCTTTTGCCGCCAAACGCCGATTCAGGTGCAAGGGTAAAGGCGCGTTTATCGCCCACCGTCAGGCCTAACAGCTGATTCTCCAGCGCGTCAGACAAGCTGCCATCGCCAAGGCGAAACAGCGCGGGTTTCCCATTAGCGCGGGTTGATTCTGCCGTCGAACCGTCTTCCAGTTTCAACGTAAAATGCACCAGCACGGCGCTGTCATGTTTCACCTGTTGAGACATCATACTTATCCTTTGCTCTTTTCCGCTTCTTTAGGTTTTGCCAGAAAACCTTCCAGCACGACCAGCGCTGCACCGACGCAAATAAAGCTGTCAGCCAGATTGAACGTCGCGAAATGCCAGTTGCCGACATAGAAGTCGATAAAGTCGACCACGAAACCGTGATACAGGCGGTCGAACAAATTACCTAACGCCCCGCCGATAATCATCGCAAACGCGATGTTATTGAGTTTTTGCTTCGCGGTACCGCGGTACATCAGTACCACCAGCGCCACGACGATTGCCAGTGCAATCACAGCAAAGAACCAGCGCTGCCAGCCGCCTTTATCTGCCAGGAAGCTAAACGCTGCCCCGTGGTTTTGCGCATAGAACAGGTTTAAATACGGGATCAGCGGCATGGATTCGCCAAGCTGGAAGTTCCCCATGATGAGGAACTTACTGCCCAGATCCACGATGATGACCACGACCGCCAGCCAGAGCCAGCGGAGTCCGGTGGAACAGATCGATTTACTCATTATGCAAACTTACGCTCTTCGCCGTCGCCGGCAATGTTGGTCACACAGCGGCCACAGAGTTCGCTGTGTTCCGCGTTCTGGCCGACGTCAGTGGTGTAATGCCAGCAGCGCGGGCACTTGTCGCCTTCTGCTTTTGCCAGACCAATTTTCAGGCCTTTGAGCAATTCACTTGGCTGAGCGGATTCGTCAGCTTCTGACAGCGCAGCCACTTTAGCGCCGGAGGTCAGCAGCACGAAGCGCAGTTCATTGCCCAGTGAGCGCAGATCGGCCGCCAGAGCGTCATCGGCATACAGCGTGACCGCCGCTTCCAGAGAACCGCCCAGACGTTTATCGGCACGCGCCTGTTCAATCACTTTGTTCACTTCGCCACGAACTTTCAGCAGCTCATCCCAGAACGCATCGTTCATGGATTCGTTACCGGTCAGGCCAAACAGACCGTCATACCATTCTTCGGTAAAGACGAATTTCTCACGCTGGCCCGGCAATTCAGCCCAGATTTCATCCGCTGTGAAGGACATGATCGGCGCCATCCAGCGAACCAGTGCTTCGCTGATGTAATACAGCGCGGTCTGGCAGCTGCGACGTGCAACGCTGTCGCTTTTGGCGGTGTACTGGCGATCTTTGATGATATCCAGATAGAAAGAACCCATCTCGATGGAACAGAACTGCATCAGACGCTGAACCACACCGTGGAAATCATAGGCTTCATATGCGGCAATGATCTCTTCTTGTGCAGCTTTTGCGCGGCCAACGGCCCAGCGATCCAGAACGACCATGTCTTCCGGAGCTACGCTGTGCAGCGCCGGATCGAAACCGTTAAGGTTCGCCAGCAGGAAGCGCGCGGTGTTACGGATACGGCGGTAAGAATCCGCGGCACGTTTGAGGATTTCGTCGGACACGGCGATTTCACCGGTGTAATCCGTTGACGCGACCCACAGACGCAGGATGTCGCCACCCAGTTTGTTCATCACGTCCTGAGGCGCGATGGTGTTACCGATGGATTTGGACATTTTGCGACCCTGACCATCCACGGTGAAACCGTGCGTCAGAACTTGTTTGTAAGGCGCTTTGCCTTTCATGGCTGTCGAAATCATCAGTGAAGACATGAACCAGCCGCGATGCTGGTCGGAGCCTTCCAGATACAGATCCGGGGAATGGCCGTTGAACTCAGGACGCACATCCACAACAGAAGAATGCGTAGAACCGGAGTCGAACCACACGTCCAGCGTATCCGGCACTTTGACGTAATCGGCGGCGTCTGCACCCAAAATATCTTCAGGGTTCAGATCCCACCACGCCTGAATACCGTCAACTTCAACGCGTTTTGCGACTTCTTCCATCAGCTCAAGGCTGCGCGGATGCAGTTGCTCAGTGTCTTTGTGAACAAACAGAGACATCGGTACGCCCCAGGTACGCTGACGGGAGATACACCAGTCAGGACGGTTAGCGACCATGTTTTCGATACGCGCCTGACCCCAGTCCGGGATCCACTGAACGCCTTTGATCTCTTCCAGTGACTGCTGACGCAGGCCTTTCTGATCCATGCTGATGAACCATTGCGGCGTGGCGCGGAAGATGATTGGCGTTTTGTGACGCCAGCAGCATGGGTAGCTGTGCGTGATTTTCTCAACGTGCAGCAATGCGCCTTTTTCACGCAGCAGTTCGACGATCAAATCATTGGCTTTAAAGACAAACTTGCCGTCCAGCGTCGGGTAAGTTCCCGGCAGGTAACAACCATTCGGGCCAACCGGGTTAGCCACTTCCAGACCGTATTTCTGGCCGATAACAAAGTCATCAGGACCGTGGCCCGGTGCGGTATGAACAGCACCCGTACCTGCGTCGAGCGTAACGTGATCGCCCAAAATAGCCGGAACATCGAAGCCCAGGAACGGGTGTTTGAAGCGCAGCAATTCAAGATCTGCACCTTTGCATTCCCCCAGCACAGACCATTCTGCGATACCGGCGCGTTTCATCACGCTTTCAACCAGATCGGTTGCCAGAATCAGACACTGGCCTTCCACCTGAACCAGCTGATAAGAGAATTCAGGATTCAGGGAAATTGCGCGGTTTGCAGGCATGGTCCACGGCGTGGTGGTCCAGATAACCAGAGAGATCGGGCCATTAAAGGAAGCCGCACCGAATTTCGCTGCCACAGCCGCTGCGTCAGTGGCGTTAAACATCACATCGATAGACGGGGACGTTTTGTCGTAATACTCAACTTCCGCTTCAGCCAGTGAAGAGCCGCAATCGGTACACCAGTGAACAGGTTTCGCACCTTTATGCAGGTGACCGTTACCGATGATTTTGCCCAGCGCACGGATGATGTTGGCTTCAGTTTTGAAGTCCATGGTCAGGTATGGGTGATCCCAGTCGCCCAACACGCCCAGACGGATGAAGTCTTTCTTCTGGCCTTCAACCTGTTCTGCGGCATATTTACGGCACGCTTCGCGGAACTCAGCCGCCGTCACTTTCTCACCCGGCTTGCCGATCAGTTGCTCAACTTTCAGCTCAATCGGCAGACCATGACAATCCCAACCCGGAACATACGGCGCATCGAAGCCCGCGAGCCCTTTGGACTTGATAATCATGTCCTTAAGAATTTTGTTTACTGAGTGACCAATATGAATGCTGCCGTTCGCATACGGAGGACCGTCATGCAAAATAAAGGTTTTTTTGCCTTTCTTGGCAGCACGAATAATCCCGTACAGATCCTGGTCATACCAATTTTTCAGCATGTCAGGTTCACGCTTGGCCAGATCGCCACGCATCGGGAACCCTGTTTCCGGCAAATTCAGGGTGTTCTTGTAGTCACTCATAGATTCTCGGTTCCGTTTTTCGGCTGGATTCCAGGCTTTGTTACACGCCTGTCAGTACATGTTTAGCGTGGTGTCTTTAACCCAAAGAATTCCCGGGCCGTCACCTCATCGTTCGCAATTTGTTGCTTCAAAGCATCAAGCGAGGAAAAACGCTGTTCGTTGCGCAATTTCGCGCGAAGCACCACGTCAATGTGGCGCCCGTATAGATCTAATGTGGTGTCGAGAAGGTGCACTTCCAACTGCTTGCGCACACCGCCGACCGTCGGGCGTATACCAATATTGGCTACGCCCGGCAAAGGCTCAGGCCCGAGGCCTAATACGTCCACAGCATAAACACCGCGCACGGGTGAAACCACGCGTTTGAGCGGCACGTTGGCCGTTGGGAAGCCGATGGTACGCCCCAGTTTGTCGCCGTGAACAACGCGGCCGGAGATACTGAACGGATGGCCCAGTAAATTTTCGGCCAGCGCCAGATCGTCATCGCGCAGCGCATCGCGAATTGCAGTGCTGCTGATACGATTGCCGCCTTCGCGGAAGGTTTGTGTGCTGATCACTTCAAAGCCATATTCTTCACCGGCTTTCTGTAACAGCTCAAAATCTCCCAGACGGCGCGCGCCAAAGCGGAAATCATCCCCGACAGTCAGGAATCTGACGCCCAGTTTCTCCACCAGCAATTTAGAGATAAATTCCTGAGCAATATGCGCTGCGAACCGGGGTTCGAAGCGTACGCATAACAGATAATCTACTCCGCACTCGGCCAGATACTTGGCTTTGTCACGCAAACTGGTCAGGCGCGCAGGTGCTTTATCACCGGCGAACAGTTCCAGCGGCTGTGGCTCAAAAATCATTACCATCACCGGCAGCCCCAGACGTTGACCTTCCAGCTTTAGCTGTTTGATCAGGGCCTGATGACCACGGTGTACACCATCAAAATTGCCAATAGTCAGCACACATCCATGATGACGTGCTCGAATATTGTGTATTCCGCGAATTAGCTCCATAGCTGGCTCAAATCCAATGCTGACTCATAAAGATGGAAATCGGCGGATTATACCTTGTACAGCCTCCAAGGTTAACCAGCGATTCACAGGATCACACCATTCTCCCTTGCATACGGCAGATATTGCGGTTCAAATGGACGAGTGGCGATGAAAATCTTTCGTTGCATACAGGGAATGCGTGACTTTTCGCATAAACAAGGCGTTAATGGCCGCAGTGGGCAGTTTGTACACTCTCCTGTCGATTTTTCTCGCGAAAGACTGTATTCCGATGCCGGAAGCTGTTAAAATCCTGCGCCATCACAACGTAACAAGCGACGATTAAAGTTTACGCTTAAAAGCGCCGCTTATTTGCACAAATCCGTTGACAAAAGAAGACCGAAAAGGCATATTCCTCGGCCTTTGAATTGTTCATCAATAGAAAAATATTTGGGAGTTGGCCTTGGCTAATATCAAATCAGCTAAGAAACGCGCCGTACAGTCAGAAAAACGCCGTAAGCACAACGCGAGCCGTCGTTCAATGATGCGTACCTTTATCAAAAAGGTACACGCGGCTATCGCAGCAGGCGACAAAACTGCTGCACAAAATGCATTTAACGAAATGCAACCAATTGTGGACCGTCAGTCTTGCAAAGGCCTGATCCACAAAAACAAAGCAGCGCGTCATAAGTCAAACCTGACTGCGCAAATCAACGCAATGCAATAATCGCATTACGCTGAAATGCTTTGATAAAAAAACCGGCCCAGGCCGGTTTTTTTATATCTGAAATTTGAGTCGTTTCCGTTTTCAGGTAAATAGCGCCGAAAAGTCAGTGTGACAAATCCGCTGTACCGAAGGATGCTGGATCATCCTTTCCGCAAAAATCACGTAATACTCTTCCATGATCCCTTCTACACGCCCGACCTCTTCAATTTTCTCATCCTGAAACTCCGTCGAGGAGTAGATAGCCGGTGCGACAAAAATGGCATCGTTGTTCATTCCGAATGCTTTCATCAGCGCCGCGTCATCGAATTCCCCGAGGATATTGACGTTCAGCCCCTGTGTCGTAAACCAGTTCAGCAATTTACGCCCTAACATCGAACGGCGGCCGGGAATAAGCAGTGGGCGTTGCTCAAGGCAGGCCGGAAAATCTACGCCATCCAGCGGCTTGCAACAAAAGAAGCTGATCGGGCTTTCGCCCAGTTTGACTGAAAATAGCCCTTCCTGCTGGGTAGAATCCACCGGACAATCGGACAAAATCATATCCAGCTTATGCAAACTTAGCTGTTCGAGCAGCATTTCGTGTGTCGATTCAAAACAGCGTAAATGAATTTGCGCATTTTCTGGTACGGCGGCTTCCAGCACACGGCTGACCAGACGTTTAGACAACGCATCCGCAACGCCTACATCAAACAGCAGGCTCGACTCTTTGCGGTAATTCACGATATCCAGCATTTCCTGACTCAGGGTGAACATTTTGTCCGCATAGCGATAGACCAGCTGACCCAGCTCGGAAGGTATCAGCCCGCGCCCTTGCCGCTTAAAAAGTTTACCGCCGAGCCTTTCTTCCAGTGATTTGATCTGGCCGGTGATTGTTTGCGGGGTGAGATACAACGCCTCGGCGGCTCCCACAACAGAACCTGATTTACACACGTGCCAAAAATAATACAAATGGTTGTAGTTAATATGAGGCATGGTTTCATCCTTTTCTGAAGCACGAGATTGCTATCAGGTTGCGCGACTCAGCGCGCAACCTGTCGGTCAATGTTTAACAACTTTCTTTGGCAAAGCACGGCTCAACAGCACATATCCAAGCAGTGCCGAAGCCACTGATCCCATCAGTATGCCCATTTTCGCGTAAGTCAGCAGTGCCGGATCCCGCAGGGCGAAAGCCAGTGAACCAATGAAAATCGACATGGTGAAACCAATGCCGCACAGCACGGAAACGGCTGAAATCTGGCCGAATGAAATCCCTGACGGTAAACGGGTGATGCCCAATTTAAGCGCCACGCTGCTGAACAACATGATGCCCAGCGGTTTACCCAGCAATAAGCCGGCCGCAATCCCCATTGGCAGCAGGGAAAATGCGCCGGAAGCCGTCACGCCCTGCAAAGAAATCCCCGCATTCGCAAAAGCAAAAATGGGCAAAATAAACCAGGCAACGTACGGATGAATTCCGTGCTCCAGGCGGCGTGCCGGTGAAGCCTTATTTTTTTTAGTATTCAGCGGGATCAGAAACCCGAGAACCACGCCCGCCAATGTCGCATGGATGCCTGATTTCAGAACGCATACCCAGAAAATTGCACCAATCAGCAGGTAAGGCGTCAGTTTAGTGACCCCGCGCCAGTTAAGGCAGGCCAGCGCGGCGATGCAGACTGCCGACAATCCCAGCGCCATCATCGAAATATCGTGGCTGTAGAACAGCGCGATGATCACGATGGCACCCAGATCATCAATGATGGCCAGCGCCAGCAGGAAAACTTTCAACCCGGTAGGTACGCGTGATCCCAACAGCGCCATAACCCCCAGCGCAAAAGCGATATCCGTTGCAGCCGGGATTGCCCAGCCCTGACGTGCAATTTCGTCATTGCCGTTGAACAGCAGATAAATCAGCGCCGGAACGATCATACCGCCCAGCGCGGCGATAGCCGGGAACAGTGCCTGCTCGCGATTGGCCAGTGCGCCTTCACACATCTCCCGCTTAACTTCCAGACCAATCATCAGGAAAAACACCGCCATCAGGCCGTCGTTAATCCACAGCAAAAGCGGTTTGTCGATCAGCAATTCAGAGAAGCGCAGCGTGACCGGAATATCTAAAAACGCCTGATAAGCGCCCTGCAACGGGCTGTTTGCCATAACCAGTGCCACAACGGCGGCAATGATGAGCACAATTCCGCCCGCAGCTTCCATACGCAAAAAACGACGAATTAAATTCGACATTCTGACTCTCCTGTTAATTAAGCGTGGCTAAAAACGGGAAGCCACAATGGGATGCGCGAATTGTACGCAGTGATTCACTTCGTAAAAACTCGTTTATTTCTGGAGTATACATCGGTTTTTACGAATTATTTATTGGCCGCTTTCACCGTTTTTTTAAAAAAATCCCATAAAAAAATCCCCGGCGCGAATTGCTGCCGGGGATTTGTCTGGACTATACCGTTCCTGTTTGCAGGAACCGGTTAACGTGTCAGATCATCGAAAAACTTTTTCACGCCGTCCAGAAAGCTTTTAGAGCGCGGGCTATTTTTTTCGCCCGATACGCCACCAAAGCTTTCTTCCAGATCACGCAGCAATTGTTTTTGCTTTTCGCTCAGGCTGACCGGTGTTTCGACTACAACACGGCACATTAAGTCGCCCTGCGCGCCGCCACGTACGGATTTCACACCGCGTCCGCGCATACGGAACATCTTGCCGGTTTGCGTTTCGGCTGGGATCTTCAGGCTCACGCGACCATCAAGCGTAGGAACCTCAATTTCGCCACCCAGTGCAGCCATCGCAAAGTTGATTGGCACTTCGCAGTACAGGTTGTTGCCTTCGCGCTCAAAAATTTTGTGCGCTTTGACCTGAACCTGAACGTACAGATCGCCTGACGGTGCGCCATGCTCACCCGCTTCGCCTTCACCTTCCAGACGAATACGGTCACCGGTATCTACACCTGCAGGAATTTTAACGGACAGCGTTTTCGAACGTTCTACGCGGCCATGACCGTGACATTTGTTGCACGGATCTTTGATAACTTTACCGCGCCCCTGACAGGTCGGACACGCCTGTTGCACAGTAAAGAAGCCCTGACGCATCTGCACCTGGCCCGCACCGTGACAGGTTGGACAGGTCGTTGGTGAACTACCCGCTTTCGCGCCGCTGCCGTGGCAAACGTCACATTCATCCAGTGTCGGGATGCGGATTTCTTTGGTGACACCACGAACGGCCTCTTCCAGAGTCAGATCCATGTTGTAACGCAGATCTGAACCCCGGCTGGCACGCTGACGGCGACCGCCGCCAAAGATGTCGCCAAAGACGTCACCAAAGATGTCGCTGAAATCTGCACCGCCGCCGCCGTAACCACCGCCACCGCCCATGCCGCCCTGTTCAAAGGCTGCATGACCATACTGGTCATAGGCCGCACGCTTTTGCGCATCGGTCAGAATTTCATAAGCTTCTTTAATTTCTTTAAATTTGCTTTCAGACTCTTTATCGCCCTGATTACGGTCAGGGTGATGCTTCATTGCCAGGCGCTTGTAGGCCTTTTTGATTTCGCGCTCATCGGCCGTTTTAGAAACGCCCAACAGCTCGTAATAATCTTGCTTCGCCATGCTTTTTCCTGCCCTCAACATGCGTGCACGGGCGTAGAGTTTCCTCGACGCCCGTGCTGGTTTTCAGTAATGAACTCTTACTGTGCCCGCTAAAGGGCGATTATTTCTTGTCTTTAACTTCTTCGAATTCAGCATCAACAACGTCGTCATCTTTCTTCGCGCTGTCATCGCTGCCTTCGGTCTGGCCTTGCTGCTGAGCCATTTCCATCAGTTTGCCGGAAACCTGAACCAGCGCCTGGATTTTCGCTTCGATATCAGCCTTGTCTTCACCTTTAGCAGAAACTTCCAGTGCTTTCAGGGCTTCTTCAACCGCAGTTTTGTCTTCAGCTGGCAGTTTGTCGCCGGCTTCTTCCAGTTGCTTACGGGTTCCGTGGATCAGGTGGTCCGCCTGGTTGCGGGTCTGAACCAGTTCTTCAAACTTACGGTCGGCTTCAGCATTCGCTTCAGCATCGTTGACCATTTGCTGGATCTCTTCTTCCGTCAGACCAGAAGATGCCTTGATGGTGATCTTCTGCTCACGGCCGGTATTTTTGTCTTTCGCAGACACATGCAGGATACCGTCGGCGTCAAGGTCGAAGGTCACTTCGATCTGTGCCTGACCGCGTGGCGCTGCCTGAATACCGTCCAGGTTGAACTGACCCAGAGATTTGTTATCACTTGAACGTTTACGCTCACCCTGCAACACATGGATGGTTACTGCAGACTGGTTGTCTTCCGCAGTAGAGAACACCTGGCTGTGTTTTGTCGGGATAGTGGTGTTTTTGGTGATGAGCGGAGTCATCACGCTGCCCATGGTTTCGATACCCAGAGACAACGGAGTCACGTCCAGTAACAGAACGTCTTTAACATCACCTGCCAGCACACCACCCTGAACTGCTGCACCGATTGCCACAGCTTCGTCCGGGTTCACGTCTTTACGTGGTTCTTTACCAAAGAATTCAGCAACTTTCTTCTGAACCATTGGCATACGCGTCTGACCACCGACCAGGATCACGTCCTGAACGTCAGATACAGACAGACCTGCGTCTTTCAGAGCCACTTTCAGTGGTTCAATACAACGGTTAACCAGGTCTTCCACCAAAGATTCCAGTTTTGCACGGGTCACTTTGATGTTCATGTGTTTTGGACCGGTTGCATCCGCAGTGATATACGGCAGGTTAACGTCGGTCTGCTGAGCAGAAGACAGTTCAATCTTCGCTTTTTCAGCCGCTTCTTTCAGACGTTGCATTGCCAGCGGATCATTACGCAGATCCATACCTTGTTCTTTCTTGAACTCTTCAACCAGATAGTTGATCAGACGGCTGTCGAAGTCTTCACCACCGAGGTGAGTATCACCGTTGGTTGCCAGAACTTCGAAGGTTTTTTCACCGTCAACTTCGTCGATTTCGATAATTGAGATATCGAAAGTACCACCACCGAGGTCGTATACCGCGATAGTGCGGTTACCGACTTCACGATCCAGGCCGTAAGCCAGTGCCGCTGCGGTCGGTTCGTTGATGATACGTTTGACTTCCAGACCTGCGATACGGCCGGCGTCTTTCGTTGCCTGACGCTGTGCATCGTTGAAGTATGCAGGTACGGTGATAACAGCTTCAGTTACCGGTTCGCCCAGATAATCTTCAGCAGTTTTCTTCATTTTCTTCAACACTTCAGCAGAGATCTGCGGAGGTGCAATTTTCTGACCTTTAATGTCGATCCAGGCGTCGCCGTTGTCGGAGCCTACGATCTGGTAAGGCATGATGCCTTTGTCGCGTTGTACTTCTTCATCCTGGAAGCGACGGCCAATCAGGCGTTTGATCGCAAACAAGGTGTTCTGCGGGTTGGTCACTGCCTGACGTTTAGCCGGAGAACCTACCAGAGTCTCGCCATCTGCCGCATAAGCGATGATGGAAGGAGTGGTGCGGTCGCCTTCAGCATTCTCCAGTACACGAGCAGTCGTGCCATCCATGATAGCTACACAAGAGTTGGTGGTGCCCAGGTCGATCCCAATAATTTTACCCATCTAAAACGTCTCCACTTAAATTCATATTCGTTCAGGTTGCTACTGTATATGAGGACGATCTTTTCGATTTCAACAGCCCCATATTACGGTTTTACCGACGGTAACAACTGCGGTTGAGGATAAGATGGGGCCATGACGCTCAGCATCAAGGGGCAAAGTGAAAAAAAATCTTCAATTGCTGTTACGCCAGATCAATGTTTACTGACGCAACCCTCCTTATGATGCCGCGCGCTTCTAAAGATATGCGGCTTTTTTACCCATTTCCCAAGCGTTTCTTCCCCCGATTATCAATTAATAATAATTCTGATACAGAGGATCTATGCAGACCAAAACGTTGGCAAATCCAGGCCCGCTCGGGTTAATGGGATTTGGTATGACTACTATCTTGTTGAATTTACACAACGCAGGATTTTTCCCGCTGACCGCTGTTATTGTCAGCATGGGAATTTTTTATGGTGGTTTGATTCAAATTCTTGCAGGGATGATGGAATTTAAAAAAGGGAATACCTTCGGCACCACGGCGTTTACCTCCTACGGTGCGTTCTGGCTGAGCCTGGTCGGTATTCTGATGCTGCCACGCATGGGCATGGCCGATGCCAGCAGCGAAAGTTTCCTGGGCGCTTATCTGGGCATCTGGGGCGTTTTCACTCTCTTTATGTTTTTTGGCACGTTGAAAGCAAACCGTGGTTTACAGGTCGTTTTCGGCAGCCTGACTATTTTGTTTGCCCTGCTGTGTTTCGGCAACATGACCGGCAATACAGCAGTTCTGCATTTTGCAGGTTTTGAAGGTATCTTCTGTGGCGCCAGCGCGATTTATCTGGCGATGGCCGAAGTGCTCAACGAGCAGTATGGCCGCACCGTTTTGCCGATTGGCGAACCGAAAAGCCACGCTCGCGATGTGAATGCGGTTACGGCATAACGCACGACGTATCAGATGAAAAAGCCCCGATGAACGGGGCTTTTTTTTGCGCCAAAAATGAGTTTAAGAAACTTACTGGCCGGAAGCGGCGCGCTCTGCAAATTTAGCTTCGCGGGCGGTTTCACTGTTCAGATCACGGCTGAGATAAATGCCGGTCAGTAAACCAATCACGGACAATGCCAGCACGTAATAAGCCGGTGCCATAGGTGTCAGACGCATGATAAGCGTCACGAACACCGGCGTCAGGCCACCAAAAATGGCATAAGCCACATTGTAAGAGAAAGAAATCCCGGTAAACCGCACTTCCGCCGGGAAAGCCCGCACCATCACATACGGCACCGCGCCAACCACGCCCACGCTTAAACCGGCCAGCGCGTACATTCCCATCAGCACAGACGGGTCAGCCGCAACCATATGATAGAAAGACCAACTGCAAATACCGAGGAAGAGGCTGCCGATAATAAACGTCTTACTGGCGCCCAGACGATCCACAACACTGCCCGAAATAATGCAGCCGAACATCAGCGCAACAGTGGCGAGGCAGTTTGCCTGCAACGCCGCTGCCGCCGGAATACCAAACTGTTTTTGCAGCCACGTTGGCGTCATCAGAATAACGACTACGATCCCCGCGGACAGCAGCCATGTCATCAGCATCGACACCACGATTTCTTTTTTATGATTCGCGACAACGGCCTTCAGCGGCAATTCTTCGGCCAGCGCTTTGTGGGCTTTCATCTCGATAAAGACCGGCGTTTCCTGCAACCAGCGGCGCAGATACAGGGCGATTAACCCGAAGATCCCACCGATAAAGAAGGGAATGCGCCAGCCATACTGGCTGATCGCGGCAGGCGCCATACTGGTGTTCAGTAAAGTTGCCACAAGAGAACCCAGCAGGATACCCATTGTCAGGCCAGCTGTCAGCGTTCCGCAGGCAAAACCAATACGGTTACGCGGGACATGTTCCGCCACAAAAACCCAGGCTCCCGGCACTTCGCCGCCGATCGCTGCGCCCTGCAAAATACGCATCAGTAACAGCAATAACGGTGCGGCAATGCCGATCGAAGCGTACGTCGGCAGGAGCCCCATCGCCAGCGTCGGTAACGCCATCAGCAGAATACTCAGGCTGAACATCCGTTTGCGGCCAACCAGATCCCCAAAGTGCGCCATGATAATGCCGCCCAGCGGCCGCGCCAGATAACCGGCGGCAAAAATGCCAAACGTCTGAACCTGACGCAGCCAGTCGGGCATATCAGCCGGGAAGAAAAGGTCGCCAATAACCGCAGCGAAGAAGACGAAAATGATGAAATCGTAGAATTCGAGGGCGCCGCCCAGCGCAGCCAGGGAAAGCGTTTTGAAGTCCTGCCGGTTCAGCCGGCGCGATTGTGCGTGTTGCATAAGAGTCCGTGTAACGCCAGAGTGAAAATGGAAACGGTTTTTGCCGCTTTCTGTAAAGTAATTATTACTATAGCGGCAAATATTTTTCACACCAGAGCGCCTGAATCTTATTTCAAAAACAAAGCGTATTCAGTTTTTTGTGTCGCGACGGGCACTTTTTGGACGAAATGCTGCTACCACATGGTCGTGCGTTTCAATATACGGCCCGTCGAGCAACTGGATGCAGTAAGGCACGCTGGCGAAAATACCGGAAACGATCACTTTGCCTTCCGCGTCTTTCAGCCCTTCCAGCGTTTCCTGAATAGATTTGGGCTGTCCCGGTAAGTTGAGGATCAGCGCCTGTTTGCGGATCACGCCGACCTGACGCGATAAAATTGCCGTCGGGACAAAGTGCAGGCTGATCTGACGCATCTGTTCACCAAAGCCCGGCATCTCACGATCGGCGATGGCCAGCGTGGCGTCCGGTGTCACATCACGGCGCGCCGGGCCGGTTCCGCCGGTAGTCAGCACCAGATTACAGCCGCTTTCATCGACCAGCTCGCTGATCGCCTGTTCAATCAGAGGTTGTTCATCCGGAATAAGCCGGGTTTCGAGCTTAAAGGGCGTGATGAGCGCTTTCTCCAGCCATTCTTCCAGCGCCGGAATACCTTTGTCCTGATACACCCCACCCGACGCACGGTCTGACACCGATACCAGACCAATTCGCAATTTATCCATGCCATTTCTCCGTGACAAAATCTGCTTTCAATAAGCCTCATTATATCGATAACGGCACGGGGTTTTATCGCAGACACAAAAAAAGCGGCTGATTAGCCGCTTTTTGTCGAAACTGAGTGCTAATTACAGCAGATCAGAGATCATTTTTTCCAGTTTACCCTGGTCAACAGCAAACTTACGGATACCGTCCGCCAGTTTGTCGACAGCCATTGGATCCTGGTTGTGTTCCCAGTAGAACTGAGGTTCAGTCAGTGGTGCAGGACGCGGTTTGGTTTCACCGGAGAAGGACAGTTTGCGCTCCAGCGGACCTTCGCTTTCAGCCAGCTCTTTAAGCAGCGCAGGGGCGATAGTCAGTCGGTCACAGCCGGCCAGTTCAATGATTTCGCCGATGTTACGGAAGCTTGCGCCCATCACGACAGTTTCGTAGCCGTGTTGTTTGTAGTATTCGTAAATTTCGGTCACAGACACAACGCCCGGATCTTCATTCGGTGCGAACTCTTTTTTGTCGCCATTGGCTTTGTACCAGTCGAGGATACGGCCAACGAATGGAGAAATCAGGAACACACCGGCTTCTGCACATGCACGTGCCTGAGCGAAGGAGAACAGCAGCGTCAGGTTACAGTTGATGCCTTCTTTTTCCAGTTTTTCCGCTGCTCGGATACCCTGCCAGGTAGAAGCCAATTTGATCAGGATACGGTCATTACTGATGCCCGCATCGTTGTACAGTTTGATCAGGCGTTTCGCTTTTGCCACGCTCGCGTCTGTGTCGTAAGACAGACGGGCATCTACTTCTGTTGAAATACGGCCCGGGACAAGTTTCAGGATTTCCAGACCGATGTTCACTGCCAGTTTGTCAGCTGCATCAGTAATCTGCTGATCGTGATCACTGCTCTGGTCACGTGCCCAGGCGATTGCTTCGTCGATCAGTTTACGGTATTCAGGAATTTGCGCAGCGCTGAGGATCAGTGACGGGTTAGTGGTCGCATCCTGCGGCTGGTACAACTTCATTGCCGCGATATCTCCGGTGTCAGCAACAACCTGAGTCATTTGGCGTAGGGAAGTCAGTTTATCGGTCATTTTGGCATATCTCATCGTTTGGACGTTTTCGTATAGGCATTTTCATGCCTTGCCTTTGGCTGATGATAACATGCAAAAAGCCACGCGCAAGGCGCTTATCACGGCATGCTCGGCTACGAACATCTATGGATTTCTCACCTTCCAAAACACACAAAATCAGCCAATTTGCATATGTCCCCGTTTCAATAAAAAAGGTATGTTAGCCAACCAAAGTGGTCATAGCCCTCAGAGCGAACAACTAAAAAAATGAAGGGTTTATCAACCAAGGATAATTCATGAATGATCTGCTGGATTTTTTTGACACCATTCTCTGGAGTTCCATCCTGATTTACCTGCTGTTTGGCACCGGCATTTACCTCACCATGCGCCTGAGTTTCATCCAGTTCCGTCGTTTCAGACATCTGTTTTCCCCTGCCCTTTTTACGACTGGCCGCGATCCACGAGGAATGTCACCCTGGGGCTCGCTGTGCCTGAGTTTATCCTCACGTATTGGTACCGGTAACCTGACCGGCGTGGCGATAGCCATTACCCTCGGAGGACCCGGCGCGATTTTCTGGATGTGGGTCATCGCCGTTTTCAGCATGGCAACGGCCCTGATTGAAAACACGCTGGCACAGATATACAAAGGCGCGGGCGAACGCGGTAAATTTCGCGGCGGACCGGCAGATTACATGGAGAAAGGGCTGGGCATGCGGTGGATGGGCATTCTGTTTTCCTTCCTGATGGTTGTCTCCTGCGGCTTTGTTTTCAGTGCGTTACAGGCTAATTCCATTGCTCAGGCCTCCTTTCATTTGCTACATGTTCCCCATCTGACCACCGCCGCTATTCTGGCTACGATGACCGCTCTGCTGATTTTTGGCGGTATACGTTCTGTTATCTGGCTGTCCAAATGGATGGTTCCGCTGACGGCCATTGCGTACCTGCTGCTGGCGATCTGGGTCATCGGTCATAACATCGAAAAATTGCCGCAGGTGATTGCGCTGGTCTTCAAAAGCGCTTTCGGCTTACAGGAAGCGGCCTCCGGCGCTCTGGCTTATGGCGTCACGCAGGCCATCACTCAGGGAATGCAGCGCGGCGTTTTTGCGAGCGAAGCGGGCGTCGGTTCGTCACCAAACGCGGCGGCGATGGCGTCGGTCACCCACCCCGCCACCATGGGCTTCAACCAGATGTTTGCCGTCTTTATCGATACCGTGGTGATTTGCACCGCCACGGCGCTGATTGTGCTGACGTCAGGCGTGCTTGATCATCCGGACGCGCCTTTTGGTATCCGCTTATTACAGCAGGCCATCACGCCCGCAACGGGCGGGTGGAGCCACATCGCACTGGCCGTGCTGGTGTTTTCCTTCGCCTTTACTTCTATCTCAGGCAACTACGCGTATGCGGAAAACAATCTGAGTTTCGTTCACCGCGCCGCGCCGTATAAATTGCTGATTTTCCGCCTGATGGTCATCGGGATGGTGTTCTGCGGCTGTCTGATGGAACTGCATATCGTCTGGAAACTGGCGGATATCTTCATGGCGCTGATGGCAATACTGAACCTGACCGCACTGCTGCTGCTTTCGGGCGTGGCGGTCAAAGTGGTGAAAGACTACGAACGCCAGCAACGTATGGGGAAAACACCGGTTTTTAATCCCGACCATTTCCCGGAATTACGCGACCAGCTGGAGCCGGGAATTTGGGATAAAAAAACGTCCCGGCGCTGACAGTTAAGCTTTTACCTATCGATATCATGGCTCCCCCGCGGCGGCTTTTTTGCTACAGTAGTGCAACGAAAAAATCCCAAATTTAAAGCGTCACTGACCAACGGACGAGACCATGCTGACCATTATTTCACCTGCCAAAACGCTCGATTACGAAAGCCCGCTTGCGACAACGCGCTATACCCAACCTGAGTTGCTGGATAAATCGGCTCAGTTGATCACCGTGGCGCGTAAAATGTCGCCTGCGCAGATCTCTTCACTGATGGGGATCAGCGATAAACTGGCCCACCTGAACGCCGAACGCTTCAATGACTGGCAGCCGGATTTCACGCCGAAAAATGCCCGTCAGGCGCTTCTGGCCTTTAAAGGTGATGTGTATACCGGCCTGCAGGCGGAAGATTTCAGCGAGAAAGATTTCGATTTTGCCCAAAAACATCTGCGCATGTTGTCCGGTTTATACGGCCTGCTGCGTCCGCTGGATTTGATGATGCCGTATCGTCTTGAAATGGGTATCCGTCTGGAAAACCCGCAGGGCATGAATCTGTATGCTTTTTGGGGCGATTTACTGACTGAGAAACTCAACCTGTTGCTCAGCGAACAAAAAAGCAAAGTGCTGGTAAATCTGGCATCCGATGAATACTTCAAAGCGGTAAAACCTAAACTGCTGAATGGCGAAATCATAAAGCCGGTATTCCTCGATGAGAAAAACGGCAAATACAAAGTCATCAGCTTCTATGCCAAAAAAGCACGTGGCCTGATGAGCCGCTTCATTATCAAAGAGCGTCTGGATAAGCCGAAACAACTTCAGGATTTCAATCTGGAAGGTTACGAATTTGATGAATCACGTTCACAGGGCAATGAACTGGTATTTACCCGCCCTGAACGCTGAGTTTACTGAGTCGTAAACATAAAAAAGCCCTCACGAAGAGGGCTTTTGCATTTGTGAATCAGCGTATTTATTCAGGCAGCGCCATCAGGAATGCACGCATTTCGCTGAAGTCAGCCGGGAGATTGTGCGACAACAATGGCAGGTCTGCACGATCTGCCAGTTCTTTCGGCAAACCGATGTCCTGATCCAAAATCGCTTCCACGCTCTCTTTGAATTTTGCCGGATGCGCGGTGCCGATGAACAGGCCGAATTCGCCCGGTTGCAACTGGTCACGCAGTACCCGGTAAGCAATCGCCGCGTGAGGTTCAGAGATATATCCGATATTCGCCAGCTCGCGCATCGCGTCTTCGGTGGTGTCGTCACTGACCGCGCCGAAGCCCAGATCTTTCAGCTGCCAGGTTTTACGGCGATACAGTTCTTCCACGCGCGGCCAGTTGTTTGGCTGGCTGACGTCCATGGCGTTCGACAATGTCGCAACGGTTTTCTTCGGTTCCCATTCGCCATTGCTCAGGAAACGCGGCACGGTGTCATTGGCGTTGGTGGCAGCTATAAAACGCTTCACCGGCAGACCGAGAGATTTCGCCAGCAAACCGGCAGTCAGATCACCAAAGTTGCCGCTTGGTACAGAAACTACCAGCTGATTACGGGCTTCCTGAGGCAGTTGTGCCACGGCTTCGAAGTAATAGCAAATCTGCGCCAGCAGACGGCTGATGTTGATGGAGTTCGCGGAATTGAGCTTCAGGGCATGTTTCAGTTCTTCATCATCAAACGCCTGTTTGACCAGCGCCTGACAGGCATCGAAATCGCCATCGATAGCCACGGTGTGAATATTGCCACCGAGAGTACAGAACAATTTTTCCTGAAGCGGGCTGATTTTGCCACGCGGATACAGGATCACTACACGAACGTTTTTCAGACCGTGGAAAGCGTGCGCCACAGCAGCACCGGTATCACCGGATGTTGCGGTCACGATCGTGACCGGCTGATCGCCAGAAACCTGCGTCAGGATCTGCGCCATGAATCGGCCACCGAAATCTTTAAATGCCAGGGTCGGGCCGTGGAACAGCTCCAGACAGGCAATATCGTCTTCCACTTTTGCGACAGGCGCCGGGAAGGCAAACGCGTTTTTCACGCGCTGATGCAATTCATCTTCAGGAATTTCATCGCCGATGAAAGCAGAAAGAATGCGCGTGCTGCGGGTGACGAAATCCAGATCCAGCAGGCGGTCAATTTCAGTCAGCTCAAACTCCGGCAGGTCGAGCGGGAAGAATAATCCCTGTTGTTTGCCCAGACCTTGTTTGACGGCCTGCGCAAAACTCACTTGCTCGTTGTGATCCTTCAGGTTGTACAGTTTCATTAGTTATCCCAGTCGATTATCGAGTTATCCCAATACCCGCGCGCCAGCGGTATCCAGACGACAAATATGAACAAAGCCTTCGTCATTTTGCAGATAGTGTGTCTGCAACCAGTCGGCCATACGTTTCGCCGTTGCGCTGTCATTGCAGACGGCAAACAGCGTCGGGCCGGAACCGGAAATCCCGCAAGCCAGCGCACCGATTTCTTCGGCCGCGCTGCGTGCTTCGGCAAAACCCGGCAGAAGACGTGTGCGGTAAGGTTCGGCGATCACATCTCTCATCAGCTTCGCGGCCAGCGCCGGCTGCTGTGTGTGGCACGCATGAATAAAGCCCGCCAGATAACGCCCGTGGCTGATGCAATCCTGGCGGCGATACTGCGCCGGTAAAATCGCGCGTGCTTCCGCCGTCGATACTTTGATGCCCGGATACGCCATCACCCACAGCCAGTCGTCAAAACTTGGCACGTTCTGGCTGATGATATCCAGCTCTTCGAGCATCAGCTGGATGCCACCCAGATAGCATGGTGCGACGTTATCAAAGTGCACACTGCCAGAAATTCGCCCTTCCAGCTCGCCCATCAGCTCCAGCATTTTGTTGTCGCTGAGCGGCTTGCCGCAGAATTCGTTCATTGCCATCAGACCGGCAACCACCGAACAGGCGCTGGAACCTAATCCGGAGCCGATCGGCATATTTTTTTCAAGCGTCATAGCCACCGGCACATCTTTGCCGATTTCCTGACAGAAACGCTGCCAGCACTGATAAACGATGTTGTCTTCCATCCGGTCAGGCAGTTTGGAAACAAACTTGCCTTCGTTTTTCAGGCTGAATTTTGTGGCGGCTTCTACCGATACACAATCACCCAGAAGCGTGCCATCCACCGGAGACACTGCGGCGCCCAGAACGTCAAAACCTACGCTGACGTTCCCAATTGAAGCCGGGGCATACACCTTAACCATATTAAACTCCTAACTTCCATGACAGCGTTCTCAAAAGATCGGCAAACACACCCGCCGCCGTCACATCATTACCGGCACCATAACCGCGCAACACCAGCGGTAACGGCTGATAATAGCGGCTGTAAAACGCCAGCGCATTCTCACCATTTTTTACTTTATAAAGCGGGTCATTACCATCGACAGCGTCAATTTTTACCTTGCAGCGCCCTTCTTCGATAGCACCGACGTAGCGCAATACTTTACCCGCTGCCGTCGCATCCGCAACGCGCTGAGCAAATTCGGCGTCCAGTCCCGGCAGTCGTGCCACAAATTCATTTACATTGCCCGAGGAATCAAACGATGCAGGCAAAACAGATTCCACATCGATATCCGATAATTCCAGCTTATAACCGGCTTCACGCGCCAGAATAAGTAACTTACGGGCGACGTCCATACCCGACAGATCATCACGCGGATCCGGCTCGGTGTAGCCCATCTCGCGCGCCTGCAAGGTGGCGGCAGACAGTGACATGCCTTCGTCCAGCTTACCGAAAATGAAGGACAGCGATCCGGAGAGGATCCCGGAGAAACGCAGCAGTTCATCGCCCGCATTCAGCAGGTTTTGCAGGTTCTCGATAACCGGCAAACCGGCGCCGACGTTGGTGTCGTACAGGAATTTGCGACGCGAACCATCTGCCGCTTTACGCAGCTGATGGTAATAATTCATCGATGAGGTATTGGCCTTTTTGTTCGGCGTGACGACGTGGAAACCATCGGCCAGGAAGTCGGCATATTGATCCGCCACTTCCTGGCTGGAAGTACAGTCAACAATCACCGGGTTCAGCAGATGGTATTCCTTCACCAGGCGGATCAGACGGCCCAGATTCAGAGGCTCTTTCGCCGCGCCCAGTTCGTCCTGCCAGGTATCCAGCGGAATGCCGTGAACGTTGGTGAGCAACGCGCGGGAATTGGCAATACCGCAAACGCGCAGATCGATATGTTTGGTTTTCAGCCAGGCCTGCTGACGGCGGATCTGTTCAATCAACGCCCCGCCCACACCGCCGACACCAATCAGAAAGACTTCGATAACCTGATCGGTGTTGAACAACATCTGGTGGCTGACGCGGACACCGGTAGTGGCATCTTCGTTATTCACCACAACGGAAATGGAACGCTCAGAAGAACCCTGCGCGATGGCGACGATATTGATATTGGCGCGCGCCAGTGCGGAGAAGAATTTCGCCGAGATTCCGCGCAGTGTACGCATGCCGTCGCCGACCACAGAAATCACGGCCAGTTTTTCCATAACGTCCAGCGGCTCAAGCAGACCATCTTTCAGCTCAAGATAGAACTCATCTTCCAGCGCCTTACGTGCGCGAACC
Source organism: Rahnella sp. BIGb0603 (assembly GCF_024808755.1). Lineage (NCBI taxonomy): Bacteria > Pseudomonadati > Pseudomonadota > Gammaproteobacteria > Enterobacterales > Yersiniaceae > Rahnella > Rahnella sp. BIGb0603. Next base: position 384,116 of record NZ_JANUEX010000004.1, read on the forward strand.
AGCTCACTTTGCGGCACGCAGAAGCTGATGCTGTATTCAGACGAAGACTGGGTGATCAGCACAACGGAAATCCCGGAGCGCGACATCACTGCAAAAACGCGCGCCGCCATGCCGATCATCCCTTTCATCCCGGGGCCGGAAACGTTGATCATCGCCATGTTATTCAGATTGGTGATGCCTTTTACCGGCGTGCTGTCATCAAGACTTTCACTGCCGATCAGGGTTCCCGGCGCCTGCGGGTTAGTGGTGTTTTTAATCAGGCAAGGGATCTGGAACTGGGCAATCGGCAGGATGGTACGCGGGTGAAGGACTTTCGCGCCAAAATACGAAAGCTCCATGGCTTCCTGATAGGACATCGATTTCAGCAAGCGGGCATCGGGCACAGTGCGCGGGTCGCAGGTATAAACGCCGTCGACGTCAGTCCAGATTTCACAGCAGTCAGCGCGCAAACAGGCGGCCAGTACGGCGGCTGAATAGTCGGAACCGTTGCGGCCCAGCACCACCAGTTCGCCTTTTTCGTTACCGGCAGTGAAACCGGCCATCAGCACAATGTGATCGGCAGGAATGGCGCTGGCGGCAATACGGCGGGTGGATTCGTTGATATCGACAGTGGATTCAAGATAGTGGCCCTGAGCCAGCAGCTTTTCGACAGGATTAATGACGGTGACGCCAAACCCTTTCGCGATGAAAACGGCCTCCATAATGGCGATAGAGAGCTTTTCGCCACGACAGATAATTGAGGCGTTCACGCTGTCCGGGCATTGCCCCAGCAGCGCGATGCCGTGCAGTAACTGTTTAAGCTGAGCGAATTCCTGATCAATAAACGCTTTCACTTTCGGCAAATCAAAGCCCGGTTGCTGTGCTGCCAGACCGGTAATCAACTGACCAAAAATGTTTTCTGCGTCGCTCATGATGGTCTTGATGTCTTGTCCGGCGACAGTCCGTTCAATCATGGCAACCAGATAGTTGGTAATTTTGGCAGGCGCGGATAATACCGTCGCGACCTGTCCCTGACGCGCATTGCTTTCCATAATGTCCGCAACCCGCAAGAAGCGTTCTGCGTTTGCTACCGAGGTCCCGCCAAATTTCAACACTCGCATTTCTGGTTCTCTCCTGAAGCTCTCGTTTAAATGTAAAAAAAAAGCCCGCACTGTTTAGGTGCGGGCTTTTTTTCTTTTTCCTGTACGCGTCAGCCCGCCCCGTTACCTGTGGTATCGGTGGTGGTAATAATTGTTGTGTTCAGGCTGATGATTCGCATTTTATTTTTCTGTCTGTCTTTAGGTTTGTACTCTGTCTGCCTCTATTAGCTAAAGCATAAGGCGCAATAAGTCAATTTTTTTCTGTTTTTGCCCGGTTAATCACGGACAGAATCAAATGGATAATGAGCTGCCATTAAAATCATTTTCAGTGTTATCCGCAGGTCTGTTTCCTTCACACCGAAGATCACACCAGTGAAGCGGGTATTCCCGTCAGATCATTGGGTCAGCTTTTTTTCGATGTCATGCAGCAATGTGTGCAGCATTGCTGCGTCACGCTGCTGCAAAAGACCGAGCCTCTGATGCAGCCAGTCGGACAGTTTCTGGTCGTCTCCGGCACCGACATTTTCCAGTAAACGATCCACTCTTCCACGCAGCGCAGACAACTGTCCTTCCTGCGCATTTTCCGCTTTCGCCGACGTCACCTGATTCAGCGCTGACAGCTGATAGCAGAAAACCATCACCGCCTGGCCCAGATTCAGCGAGGGGTAATCTGCCACCATCGGGACGCCGGTCAGAACATCGGCAAGTTCCAGCTCTTCATTCGTCAGCCCGGAATCTTCGCGCCCGAACACCAGCGCCGCGTGGTTTATCCAGTCGCTCTTCTCTTCGAGCTGAACCTGCAATTCCTGCGGCGTGCAGTAATAGTGAAAACGCGCGCGGCTGCGTGCGGTGGTGGCAACGGTAAAATCAATGTCGGCCAGCGCTTCGGCGAGCGTATTGAAATGCAGCGCATTTTGCAGGATTTCCTGCGAACCGTGCGCAACCCAGCCGGCTTCCGGTTTGAGATGCGCCTCGCTGTCTACAATGCGCAATGACGCGAAGCCCATCGTTTTCATTGCCCGGGCAGCCGCACCGACATTTTCCGGGCGGGCCGGAGAAACTAAAATAATATGAAGTTGCATGTCGCGCCCCTGCAAAGAGTGAATGAAATTGCCGCCTGTTTTACAGCGATGAAATTTTATCCGATTCCAAAACTATTCATCGCTTATATTCTTCACAAGAACTTAACAGTCGGCTCAATATATTCTTTTATTTTATCGGAAAAGCTTACCCGATACGAAAAAAAGGTGCTGGTGCGGTTAAGCCGACTTTAAAGAAAAATTTATCATTATTTTTCATAAAGATATATAATAAGAATACATACAGATTTTGCATTTATCTTTCGTTGCTTGATGAATTGCTGAATCGTGTACAATAAAGGCCGAAATGTGACTCAAGCGTGCATTCTTGTAAGTGTTTTTCACTGTTCTGTTACCGTGCTACAATTGAACTTGATATATGTCAACAAACCGTAATTTTGTTGGGTGGTAATTTCGGCACTCGCTGTTATATTGCTGTTAATAGGGTTAGGATGTTCGCCGCTTTAGAACCCCGTGGAACTGCAGAAAGTGGAATCCCTGACCGAGCTTGCGATGTTGTTGCCGTTGATGGAAATTGCATCGAGAACGCGTTTACGTACTTTAGTCATGTAACGAGTGAGATGGCCAATAAGGCATCAAAATTCATCGGGATAACAAGGACTTCTGTACTCCTATTTTCTATTTGTTGGCAATCTTAGGTAGCAATCATGCAGACCCCTCACATTCTGATCGTCGAAGACGAGTTAGTGACACGTAATACGTTAAAGAGCATTTTTGAAGCGGAAGGCTACATGGTGCATGAAGCCAATGATGGCGCTGAAATGCACCACATTCTGTCCGAAAATGACATCAATCTGGTTATCATGGATATCAACCTGCCAGGCAAAAATGGCCTGCTGCTGGCACGCGAATTACGCGAACAAGCCAGCGTTGCACTGATGTTCCTGACGGGCCGCGACAACGAAGTCGACAAAATTCTGGGGCTGGAAATCGGCGCTGATGATTACATCACTAAGCCATTCAACCCGCGCGAACTGACTATCCGCGCACGCAATCTGTTATCCCGTACGATGAACCTGGGCACGACCGGTGAAGAACGTCGTCTGGTCGAAAGCTACAAATTCAATGGTTGGGAACTGGACATCAACAGCCGTTCACTGATCAGCCCGCAGGGCGAACAATACAAGTTACCGCGCAGCGAATTCCGCGCGATGCTGCACTTCTGCGAAAACCCGGGCAAAATCCAAACCCGTGGCGACCTGCTAAAGAAAATGACCGGTCGCGAGCTGAAGCCGCATGACCGTACTGTTGACGTCACCATTCGCCGCATCCGTAAACATTTCGAAGCGACGCCAGATACTCCGGAAATCATCGCGACCATTCATGGCGAAGGCTACCGTTTTTGTGGTGATCTGGAAGACTAATACAGAAGGTTGCCAACCGCTCTGTAGATGATGCAGCAAAACGTTAAAGGCCAGCGAAAGCTGGCCTTTTGTTTGAGTTCTGCTTTGAACATCCTCAAAAACTTACGGCGTCGTATGCGCCCACGGAATGATCGGAACAGCGCTCAGCGCATTTTTAGGTGAGCCATCGACGACTTTGTCTGAGTAACTCAGATAGATAAGCGCGTTACGTTTTTCATCGTAAAAGCGAACAACCTGAAGCTTTTTAAACACCAGTGACGTCCTTTTCTGAAAGACTACAGTTCCCTTGTCTTTGCCTTGTTTAATCTTATCGCTCAGCTCGATGGGGCCGACCTGCTGGCAGGAAATCGCCGCATCAGACGTGTCTTCTGCCAGCCCTAATCCGCCTTTAATCCCGCCGGTTTTCGCGCGACTGATATAACACGTTACATTTTTAATATCAGGATCATCAAAGGCCTCGACGACGATTTTATGGTCCGGTCCGAACAATTTGAAGACCGTATCGACCGACCCGACTTCCTCGGCATGCACTGCCCCCGAACAAATAACAAACATCCCAAATACAAAAATCCAACACTTTTTCATTAAGTTACTCCACGTCATGAGCATGACGTTGTTTTCTAAAGAAACCCCATTCGGAAAGCGTGCATTCACAGTTTCTGAATGAAATACTCTGTAACACCTGCAAATAGCACAGATAGCCAAAAAATTCTTAGGAAGTCTTATCAGTAAAAAGTTGCTATTATGCGCGCAACATTCTGTGAATTATCTTAGCTCAACGAGGACGATCTATGGATCAAGCAGGAATCATTCGTGACCTTCTTAGCTGGTTAGAAACCCATTTAGACCAGCCCTTGTCACTCGACAATGTCGCAGCCAAGGCCGGCTATTCCAAGTGGCACCTGCAGCGGATGTTTAAAGATGTCACAAACAATGCAATCGGTGCTTATATTCGCGCGCGTCGTCTTTCTAAAGCCGCCGTCGCTTTACGCCTCACCAGTCGCCCCATTTTAGATATCGCCCTTCAGTACCGTTTTGACTCTCAACAAACGTTTACACGGGCATTCAAAAAGCAATTTGCTCAAACTCCGGCGCTGTACCGCCGTGCTGAAGACTGGCATTCTTTCGGGATCTGCCCGCCAATTCGCCTGGGTGCGTTTATTCTGCCTCAGCCGGAATATATCGCGCTGCCTGAACAGCATCTGATCGGTATGACGCAAAGTTACGCCTGTACGCTGGAACAAATCACCACGTACCGTAACGAAATGCGCCGCCATTTCTGGCGTCAATATATTGGTGAAGCGAAAACGCTGCCACCGATACTTTATGGCCTGCACCATTCGCGTCCAAGCCAGGAAAAAGATGACGAACAGGAAGTCCTTTACACGACCGCGCTTGAGCCTGGGCATCTGCCGGAAAATGTTGAAGGTCAGCCGATTGTGTTGCAGGAAGGTGAATATGCCATGTTCCACTACAATGGCACGCCTGAGCATTTGCAGGAGTTTATTCTGACGTTGTACAGCACCTGTCTGCCAACGCTGAAACTGACCCGCAGAAAGGGACAGGATATCGAACGCTTCTACACTAATGGCCGTGCTCCCGGCACTGCACCATTAGAAATACAGTGTGATTACCTGATCCCAATCCGCCGCTAACGCCTCCAGGCGTTAGCGTTGTAACTCGTCTAACGCGGGCAGATCCAGATGTGATACATCGCCCGCCGTTTCCACAATCCAGCCATTCGCCAGCCACGCACTTTGCTGATGATCCACGCGCGACAATGAACAGTTACGCAGACGAAGACGACGTTCCGCATATGCAGGCAATCCCAGAATCGTACTGATCAGACATCCCAGCGCAATGCCGTGACTGACCAGCAGAGGTTTGCTGCCCGGCGGCAGTTGCAGACAGCTATCGAGCGCAGCACGCATACGCGCCGCCAGCTCCGTCATGGTTTCGCCTTCCGGAATACGCCCTTGCGGTGAGCCATCAACCATCTGCTTACGCCAGATTTCTTCCTGCCCGGTCAGGCCATCCAGAACGCGCTCTTCCAGCACGCCCATATGCAACTCCCGCAGACGCGGCTCATTGATCACTTCACAGCCGCAAGCATCAGCGATAATCTGCGCGGTGTGACGGGTACGCCCTAAATCACTGGTGATAACGTGAGTGATCCCTTCGTTGCGCACGCGCTCAGCAACCTGACGGGCCTGATAAAGACCTTTAGCCGTCAGAGGGCTGTCTGACTGCCCCTGAATACGACGCGCTGCGTTCCATTCTGTTTCGCCGTGACGGACGAGATATACCTGTAACATGTGTGTTTTCCGTTATACTGCGTGAAATTTGCTAAAGGATGCCAGAACTCTATGTACCATGTTGTCGCTGCAACCACTAACCCGGCAAAGATCAAAGCTATCGCCATGGCTTTTGAAGACATTTTCGGCGCTGAGGCGTTTCGCATTGAAGGCGTTGACGTCGATAGTGGTGTTCCAAATCAGCCCATCGGCAGTAATGAAACCCGTACCGGTGCGCGTCATCGCGTCATTGGTGCGCGTCAGGTTCGCCCGGAAGCGGACTTCTGGGTCGGCGTGGAAGCCGGTATCGAAGACAATATGACGTTCGCCTGGATGGTGATTGAGAATATGCACCAGCGCGGCGAATCCCGTTCTGCGAGCCTGATGTTACCTGAAATTATTTTACAGGGAATCAATCAGGGCAGCGAATTGGGAGATGAGATGGAGAAGCTGACCGGTATTGCGGAAGTTAAACGTAAAGGCGGCGCGATTGGCATTTTTACGGCGGGTAAACTGACGCGCACCAGCGTTTATCATCAGGCGCTGGTTCTGGCTTTAGCGCCGTTCCATAATCCGGTGTATCAGACTCGCGCGCAGACGCACTGAGTTTTGAAACCTGAAATTAAAACGAAAACGGACGCATCAGCCGTCCGTTTTTTCTGACAGTAACTGCTCTCCTAACCATTCCTTCAGTTCCGCCGGTGCCGTTTTCAGGCCGTTGGAACCCCGGGTTATCGTCGCGATACCGGCACCCAGCTGGCTTTTCAACTCCCGCTGGCTCATTTCTCCCCGCATCAGTTCCTGAATAATGCGCACCCGCGTCCCCAGCGCCGCTCGTTCGTCGGGCGTCAGAAGCAGTTGCAACAAATCCTGATGCAGATTTTCAGCAAAAGATTGCTGTAGCAGTGCCAGAAAGCACTGCCAGTCCTCATTGCCTTGTTGGGAAAGAGCAGGGTCAGTGAGTGTTCGTTGCGTCATGTGAGGGCTGCCATACTATTGAACTAGTACAGCAGCTTAACATAAACGCCCGAAAATCAGTAACGCCTCTGCCATTCGGCATCCGTCAAAATTTTGGCCGGTTGATGTAAAAAATAGCGATAAAACGCATCATATGCCAACACATTTTTAACATATCGGCGCGTTTCAGAGAAAGGGATACTTTCGATAAATGCGACGGAGTCCACCCTGCCCGCGCTGGTTCCCAGCCAGGTGTTCACACGCGACGGACCGGCGTTATAGGCGGCGCTGGATAAAATACGGTTGCGGCCAAACATCTGGTAGACGTATTCAAGATAGCTGGTGCCGATGGTGATATTCATCTGCGGATCCAGCAACTGCGCCGGATTGCTGTAACCCTGCAAACCGAACATATCCACCGTGTGCTGCGCCGTGGCAGGCATAACCTGCATCAGGCCCGCCGCGCCCACCGGAGAACGCGCTTTCGGATTCCATGCACTTTCCTGACGGGCAATCGCCATCGCGTAGCTTTGGGTAATGCCTTTATCATTGGTCGCACGGCGGAATTCATCCGGCCATGCCAGCGGGAAACGTTCTTCGAGATAATCCCACAGCTTGCCGGTTATCGTGGCCTGTACGCTCAGGTCCGGCCATTTTTGCTCGAAGGCATAACGCGCCAGCGCGGATTGCTGCACTGTACTGCGGCTGCTCACCAGATAGCTCCATTCGGTGCGCGCCAGATTGTCCATCTGCCAGTACATCAGTTCACGTACACGGGCCACTTCCGGCAATGCCGCTATGCTGGCATCCGGTTTTGTCGCCACAGAAATCTGCATCGGATACGCGACATTCAGCTTTTGCGCCGCCGCCATCGGATAGAAACCGCGCCCCTGCATTAATGTGCGCAGCATCGCTTCACCCTGCGAGCGTTGCCCTTTGTCGATCATGACCGACGCACGCCAGTATTGCCATTCGTCCTGCTGCAAAGCGTCCGAAGGCAAACGCTCCAGCCACTGACTCAACCCCTGACGGTCACCGGCAGCCAGCGCCATGCGGATCCGACGTTCAACCAGCGGGGTGGAATGACTGCGCAGAATCACGTTATCGCGCCATGCGGCCTGTTCCGGCGTGGCATCGCTGCCCATATAACGCCAGGCAACGGCTTCTTCCAGTTCCAGACGATCGCTGTCACTCATCTTCTGCAAACGCGCCAGAACCGGGATCATCGAACGCGCGTTTTCCGAATCATCGCGGGCAATGCGGGCGAACGTAATGCTGGTGGCGTTACGGGTGAAATCGGTCGGCCCTACGTTACGCGCAAAGCTTTCAATCGTATTCGGGTTGTTTTGCAGATCGACCAGTGCGTCGCGCATCGTCTGATAATCCGGTGGCAACTGTTTCGCCAGATAACTCACCAGACTGGTATTCCCGGCTTTCATCGCCAGACCAATACGTTGCAGCGTCGTCAGGGCAGTCTGATTGCCTGCGCCCTGCCAGACTGAGAATAATTTGTCGCAGGTATTCGGCAGCGACGTGCCGGTTAACCAGATATCTTTCGCGCCATCAAACGCAGTTTTCTGATCGCCGGTGGCCCATTTTGCATAGTAATAGTTACAGCGGGCGGCGACCGGCTTCGGCGGCTGCGGGCTGAAAGACAACAAACTGTTCCAGTCCTGACGGCGCGCCAGTTCATTCACAAAGCGTGCTGGCAGGGAACGCGCCGGCGGCAAGGTCGGGTTCGCTTTCACAAAGGCATTCACCTGAGCCGGTGTCGCCTCGCCCAGATCCTGCGTCAGCTGGCGGTATTCGAGATAAGGATAAAGAGGATAATCTTCGAGCGTCGGCATCAGCTGGCCAACGACGTCCATCTGATTATTATCCCACGCCTGTTTAATCTGCATGTAGTGCTGACGTTGCGAATCCAGCGAATCCGCTTTCGCCACGCCCGATGCTGTCACCAGCAATACGCTCATTGTCAGAGCGTGCCATTTGTCCACCTTGACCATACTTGCCTTTATCCTCACGGGTTGTCTTTCCTTCTGTGCCAGCTGCACAGATATTGCCCTACAGACCTGCTGTTTTTGATGTAAGAACTGTTCTTCGTTCTGTAGACAGTCACTACGCTAATCGATTCATTTTGAAAATTGAAGTCATGCGGGAAGCGCATCACAAACTTTACACAGTGTGAGGCATGCGCAAAGCCGTTACCAGAGAACCGCGCGCTTATTTTACGTAACACAACGTAGCAGATGAATAAGCACAAATGGCTATATTATTACCGCGATAATGGTCGGATATTTGAGAGATCCCAAATAGATAGTACCCTTACAATGAGAATCTGAACAAACACACTGACAAAATTTATCTTTATTTACGCTAATTTACCGTGATATTAAAACCCTAAACAAAACCTAAATGAGTAGCAAATAATACCGATATTCCTAATTCGATTAACACAATGTTTTCATTGGAAAATTTTATTATTGATATCGTTATAAAAGTCTTTATTGGTTCAGATCAATTTTATTTTCGCGTAATTAATTATTATCACGCCATATTCTCAAACCGATTTGAATACCCGTAGTAATTACACGCTTAATTTAATCACGTGCAAGCATTCTTATTCATCGCTTATGGAAAAGTATATGACTCACTCATCATCTGTCAAAACCAATGCCAGCCCTTCTTCTTCAGCGGCGGCAGAAAACAAAAACTGGTATCAGATTAGTAGTAACGACGCCATGTCGCGTCTGGAAACCAGCGAAGCCGGCCTGAACCCGCAGGTTGCCGCTGAGCGCCTGAAAGAATTTGGTCCAAATGCCTTACCGGAAAAACCAACCAAAAGCGCCCTGATGCGTTTCCTGGCGCATTTCAATGACGTCCTGATTTACATCCTGCTCGCGGCAGCGGTTGTGACCGGTGCAATGGGCCACTGGGTGGACACGCTGGTAATCCTCGGCGTTGCTGTCATTAACGCCATGATCGGTTTTCTGCAAGAAAACAGCGCCGAGAAATCGCTGAAAAGCATTCAGAATATGCTGTCCAGTCAGGCGGTTGTGATCCGCGACGGACAGATTCAGACCATCAATGCCGATCAACTGGTACCCGGCGATATCGTTCAGCTGCGTCCGGGCGATAAAATCCCGGCAGACCTGCGTATCGTCAGCGCACACAATCTGCAGGTTGAGGAAGCCATCCTGACCGGCGAATCTACCGTCGTCACCAAAACAGCCCGTACTATCGACGATGAAGTCATGATTGGCGACCGTCACAATCTGCTGTTCTCGGGCACGATGATCAGCGGCGGAACGGCTACCGGCGTGGTGTATGCCACCGGTAAAGACACCGAACTGGGCCATATCAACCAGATGATGTCGTCGATTGAACCGCAGCGCACCCCGTTGTTGCAGCAAATCGACAAGCTGGGTAAAGGCATTTTTGCCCTGATTTTGCTGATGATGGCGTTCCTGTTTGTCTTCGCCTTTATCCTGCGCGACATGCCGCTCGGCGAACTGTTGCTGTCGCTGATAAGCCTCGCCGTGGCTTCCGTGCCGGAAGGCTTACCGGCCATCATCTCGATTATTCTGTCCCTCGGCGTTCAATCGATGGCGCGTAATCACGCGATTATCCGTAAGCTGCCGACCGTCGAAACGCTGGGTTCAATGACCGTCATCTGCTCGGATAAAACCGGCACGCTGACCATGAATGAAATGACCGTTAAGGCGGTGATTCTGGCAGACCGCGCTTATAACGTGGAAGGTGAAAGCTACCAGCCGAGAGGCCGGATTGTGGACGCCACGACGCAGCAGCAAATTGATGTCATCAATACGCCGGTACTGAACACCTTCATCACGGCGGTCGATTTATGTAACGACAGCCAGCTGATTCAGGACGACAAAGGCCACTGGGGCATTACCGGCGGGCCGACCTCCGGCGCGCTGAAAGTGCTGGCGGCGAAATGCACACTGAACACCGGTAAAATCGAATCTCTGGATAAAATCCCGTTCGATTCCAAACACAAATACATGTCGACGTTGCAGCGCATTGACGGCAAAACGCAGCTCTTTGTGACCGGTGCGCCAGACGTCCTGTTCTCGCTGGCGACATTTGAGCTGACCGAAAACGGTGTACAGCCTTTCCGCCGCGAATACTGGGAAGAAGAGATGGCGCGCTACGCCCGTCAGGGCCTGCGTATGGTTGCCGCCGCGTTCAGGGATGAGCCGGAAATCAACGGTGATCTGAGCCACGACGATTTGCAGCAAGGCCTGGTCTTCGCCGGTATCGCCGGAATGATGGATCCGCCACGCCCGGAAGCCATTGATGCTATTGCGCAATGTCAGCAGGCCGGGATCCGCGTGAAGATGATCACCGGTGACCATCAGGAAACGGCGATGGCCATCGGCAAAATGTTAGGTATTGGCAACAGCGGGGATTCCATCACCGGCAACGAGCTTGAGCACATGGACGACGCCGAACTGGCGGTCGCTGCCAGCCAGTACGATATTTTCGCCCGTACCAGCCCTGAGCATAAGCTGCGTCTGGTGAAAGCGTTGCAGGAAAACGGTGAAGTGGTCGGCATGACCGGCGACGGCGTGAACGATGCGCCTGCGCTGAAACAGGCTGATGTCGGCATCGCGATGGGCATCAAAGGCACCGAAGTTACCAAAGAAGCCGCCGATATGGTGCTGACGGATGACAACTTCGCGACCATCGCCAGTGCGGTGAAAGAAGGCCGCCGTGTTTACGACAACCTGAAGAAAACCATTCTGTTTATTCTGCCGACTAACCTCGCGCAGGGGCTGCTGATTATCCTGGCGATTCTGGCCGGTGCGGTGATCCCGCTGACGCCGGTGCAAATCTTGTGGATGAACATGGCAACGTCAACCACGCTGTCATTCGGTCTGGCCTTTGAACCTGCCGAGAAAGGCATGATGCGCCGCCGTCCGCGTGAGCCGGGTCAGCACGTGTTAGACCTGCACGCCGTCTGGCGTATCGCTTTCGTCGGTATTCTGATTGCCTGTAGCGCCTTCATTCTTGAAGCCTGGATGCAACCGCTCGGCTACAGCAGCGATTTGATTCGTACTGTCTTGCTGCAAACGCTGGTCACCGCGCAGTGGGTTTACATGTTTAACTGCCGCGTGATGGACCGCTTCCCGCTGAGCCGCGAAGTGTTCGTCAACAAAGGTCTGTGGATTGTCTCCGGCGTGCTGCTGGTGCTGCAACTGGCGCTGATTTATCTGCCAGTGATGAACCACCTGTTTGGCACCGTACCGCTGCCGCTGAAATTCTGGGGCATTACCCTGCTGGTCGGTGCGATGATCTTCGTGATTGTCGAAATCGAGAAATGGCTGGTTAACCGCTTCATTCGTAAAAAAGCGTAGCGAGTTTCCCGCTTACCGGGCTACTTTCTGTAGCCCGGTTTTTTTCAATAAAAACATCATAATTCTAAAACTTTAACGCGCATCGCCCTCATTTCGTCTCAAAGATCTCACAAAACGTCCCAAAGCCGGTTCTGCTGATTTACATCAATCCTTCCCCGCTTTATTACTCTGCCTAAGGGTTCTCCCGTCACACAGCAAAGTCATATTTTGCCGCCAAACGGCAATTTCCAGGGATACGCCCCCATCGCAGTACGGCTGCGTTGATCAAACCGGTCGATTTATAAAAACGAGCTCTCTGCGCCTGCAGAAAAACATAGAGCCAAAAAATAGGTAACTTACGATGTCATCGCTCATTGTAGATAAGTGCTTTTACACGCAGCTGGCATTGCATTCACTCTTGCAACTTAACGGACAACACCAGAAAGATATTCTTTCGCTTAAGGACATCAACGCACTGCAAGCCGCATGCAATTCCCTGAGGCCTGAAATCATCTTTGTAAACGAAGACTGCTTCGTCACCGATGCACAGTCCGGTCACGCGTTAAGGGAAGTGATCAACGCGCATCCCGGTACGCTGTTCTTTGTTTTTATTTCCAAAGAAAACCTGAATTATCAGAACTATGTACCGATCCGGAAAAACATCATCATCATTTCGAAATCGATTCGCACCACCACGATTTACCAGCTGATCGCGCATAATCTGCAACTGTCACGCTTCACAGAAGCAGAGCCTGAAGTTGAAACGGAGCAACCGCTGGATCTCACTCCGGTCAGCCTGAGCCGTACCGAGTCAAGCATTCTGAAAATGTGGATGTCTGGGCTGAACACGCAAAATATTTCCCAGCACCTGAACATCAAGCAAAAAACGGTGGCGTCTCACAAAGGCAACATTAAGCGCAAAGTCAAAACCCAAAATAAACAGGCTATTTATCATGTCGTTAAGCTCACAGATATTTTGACCACAGGAATGTTTGTCGGCAGAACCCAGCCTATCCGCCTCACCGGCGAACCGGACGAATTCAGCGTTCCTTTCGGCTAACCGTTAACGCCCCTGCATCCGGCCAGCAACATTCTTCCCTTACTGTGAAGCTGATGGTTGGGAACACGACTGAAACACGCTAAACTTCCCGGTCGGAACCCTTATCAGTCATGCCGCAGTCAGGCGGGGCTGGCTTTAATTCGCCGCTGCGCCCGCCGGATCAGTCTCAATGATTCGGCTCATGCGCGCGGCCCGCAGAGAAAGAGGCTCAAAACAACGTGGCTCAATACGTATATTCCATGCACCGCCTCGGCAAAGTTGTTCCGCCGAAGCGTCATATTCTTAAGAACATCTCCCTGAGTTTCTTCCCCGGCGCCAAAATCGGCGTTCTGGGTCTGAACGGTTCAGGTAAATCTACCCTTCTGCGCATCATGGCCGGTATCGATACCGATATCGAAGGCGAAGCGCGCCCGCAGCCTGATCTGAAAATTGGTTATCTGCCGCAGGAACCGCAACTGAACATGGAACACACTGTGCGTGAGTCCGTGGAAGAAGCCGTTTCTGAAGTTGTGGGCGCACTCAAACGCCTTGATGAAGTTTATGCGCTGTACGCTGAGCCGGAAGCCGATTTCGACAAACTGGCCGCCGAACAGGGCAAGCTGGAAGAAATCATTCAGGCACACGACGGCCATAACCTGAACAGCCAGCTGGAACGTGCTGCCGATGCGCTGCGCCTGCCAGACTGGGATGCGAAAGTCGCGACCCTGTCCGGAGGTGAACGCCGCCGCGTGGCGCTATGCCGTCTGCTGCTCGAAAAACCTGACATGCTGCTGCTCGACGAACCGACCAACCACCTGGATGCGGAATCCGTAGCATGGCTGGAACGCTTCCTGCACGACTTCGAAGGGACCGTTGTGGCGATTACCCATGACCGTTACTTCCTCGATAACGTTGCCGGTTGGATCCTTGAGCTTGACCGCGGCGAAGGTATTCCGTGGGAAGGTAACTATTCCACCTGGCTGGAACAAAAAGATGAACGTCTGGCGCAGGAAGCTTCTTCCGAAGCGGCCCGTCGTAAATCTATTGAGAAAGAGCTGGAATGGGTTCGTCAGGGCGCGAAAGGCCGTCAGTCTAAAGGCAAGGCCCGTCTGGCTCGCTTCGAAGAACTGAACAACACCGAATACCAGAAACGTAACGAAACCAACGAATTGTTCATTCCACCGGGTCCACGTCTGGGCGACAAAGTCGTTGAAGTGAAGAACCTGAGCAAATCTTATGGTGATCGCGTTCTGATTGACGACCTGTCCTTCTCCGTACCGAAAGGCGCTATCGTCGGCATTATCGGCCCGAACGGTGCCGGTAAATCCACACTGTTCCGCATGATGTCCGGTCAGGAAGAAGCAAACAGCGGCACGATTGAGCTGGGCGACACTGTGAAACTGGCGTCCGTTGATCAGTTCCGTGACTCAATGGATAACAGCAAAACCGTGTGGGAAGAAGTGTCCGGTGGTCAGGACATCATGCGTATCGGCACGACCGAAATGCCAAGCCGCGCGTACGTGGGCCGTTTCAACTTCAAAGGGGTTGATCAGGGCAAACGCGTCGGTGAGTTGTCCGGTGGTGAGCGCGGTCGTCTGCATCTGGCAAAACTGCTGCAGGTGGGCGGTAACATGCTGCTGCTCGATGAACCGACCAACGACCTCGACATCGAAACCCTGCGCGCACTGGAAAACGCCTTGCTGGAATTCCCGGGCTGCGCCATGGTCATTTCCCATGACCGCTGGTTCCTCGACCGCATCGCGACCCACATCCTTGATTATCAGGATGAAGGTAAAGTCGAATTCTTCGAGGGTAACTTCACCGAATACGAAGAATACAAAAAACGTACTTTAGGTGCCGAAGCGTTAGAGCCGAAGCGCATCAAGTACAAAAAGATGATCAAGTAATCGTCTTTATGAACGAACGAAGGCCCGGCGACGGGCCTTTTTTTATGCGCCGGATACCCTTTATTCCCCCGCCAGCGCTTCGCTGTAACTCTTCGCAAAGCCGTATTCTTCCAGCATAAAATCAATAAAACACGCCAGCGCCGGAGAATTCAGTTTCCGCCCCGGATACACCAGAAACAGATCGTTGCCTTCCGCTTCCCACTCCGGCAACACTCGCACCAGCGTACCGGCGGCCACTTCGTCATGGCACAAAAATGCTGGTAACAACGTGATGCCCGCGCCCGCCAGCGCGCATTCCCGCGCATACAGCAGATTGTCAGTGGTATGCGCCGAAGGCAGCAGCCAGCGATGATAAGTTTCGCCGCGATGCAGCACCCATTCCGACCATGCACGGTGCGCAATACAGTGATGCGAGGCTAACTGCTGAGGTGATTCAATCAGCGGATGCTGCGCCAGATAATCAGGCGAAGCCAGAAGATAGCGCGGGCTGTGGCCCAGTTCACGGCCGATCAGCGAGGAGTCCTGCGGCTTGCCGGTGCGCAGCGCGATATCAAATCCTTCCTGCACCAGATCCACCAGCGCGTCAGACACCGACACTTCCAGCGAAACGTCCGGGTAACGCTTTTGGAATTCGACGTTCATGCGCGCCAGCAGCGTGGCACCCAGCCCCGCCGGGCTGGTGATGCGCAAGCGCCCGCTGGGATTATCACGCAACCGGCGGATCGCCAGTTCCGCCCGCTCGCTGGCCTGCATCATTTCCTGACAGTGGATCAGATAGCGTTCACCGGCAAACGTCAGATTGAGCTGGCGCGTGGTGCGGTTCAGTAGCCGCAGGCCAACGGATTTTTCCAGCTGGCTTATCCGCTGGCTGACGCTGGATTTCGGCAAACCGGCACGGCTGGCCGCCTGTGTAAAACTGCCGCATTCCGCGACCAGAGCAAACAGCGCCATATCCTGCAATTGTTTAAACACGATTGTTCACCTCAGCCGAACACTTTGTTAGTTATTGTCCATCTTATCAGGCTGCCGTCAGAGGACTAGACTGTCTGAATACCCAATGGAGGAATTTTTATGTCTGTTAAAGCGATTGCCGTAAATCCAAAAGAACCATCCCGTTTTATCGCCATCGAACTGCCACAACCTGTGCCGGGCGAAAATGACCTGCTGGTGGAAGTGAAAGCCGTTTCGATTAACCCGGTCGATACCAAAGTGCATAAAGGCGTGCAGAAAAGCGGCCTTGATGCGCCTAAAATTTTGGGCTGGGATGCCAGCGGGATTGTGAAAGCCGTGGGCAGCGCGGTGAAAAACTTCAAAGCGGGCGACGAAGTCTGGTTCGCCGGTGACATCACCCGCTCCGGCAGCAACGCTTCCGAGCAGCTTATCGACTCACGCATCGTTTCCGTGAAACCGAAATCCCTGAACTGGGCGCAGGCCGCCGCAATGCCGCTGACCACGCTGACGGCCTGGGAAGCGCTGTTCGAACACCTGAAAATTCAGGAGGCTTCGGACGACAAAACGCTGCTGATTATCGGCGGTGCCGGTGGCGTCGGTTCTCTGGCGATCCCGTTTGCTTCGCTGCAAAGCAAAGTAAAAGTCATTGCGACCGCTTCGCGTCCGGAATCGGCGCAGTGGTGTCTGGATCGCGGTGCCGATCTGACCGTGAGCTACAAAGATCTGAAAGGTGAGCTGGCGAAACACGATATCAAACAGGTGGACTTCATTCTTTGCCTGAATGACACCGACGGTCACTGGGACGCGATTACCGATCTGATTGCGCCAATGGGCCACATCTGTACGATCGTTGAGAACGAACATCCACTGGATATGAACAAGCTGAAACTGAAAAGCGCCGCGCTGCACTGGGAACTGATGTATACCCGCAGCATGTTCAATACGCCGGATATCGCGCAGCAGGGCGAGATCCTCAGGCAAGTCGCCGCGCTGGTGGATGAGGGCAAAGTCACCACCACGCTGAGCGAAACCCTGCACGGTCTGACCGTGGAAAGCATCGAAGCAGCTCACGCGAAAGTGCTGGATGGCCATATGCAGGGCAAAGTCGTCGTCGCTTTCTGACCTTTTCTGCAAAAGCAAAACCCCGCGATTTTCATGGCGGGGTTCTTTTTATCCTGCATTGCGGCTATTCGCCGTCATCAACCTTCTGCCATCTGGCGTCCGGATCAAACGTCGTCAATGCCCGCGCCACAGCATCACTGTTTGCACCTAAATCCTGCTGATACACATCGCCTTGCTGATTAATCATAAAACTGGTGATACCGGTATGACCGTAAACCACCGGCCACGCGATGAGCGCAAAACCCCGGGTCATTTTTCCGTTTTCGATGTAACTGTGTGCCCCGCCGCTGGCGTTCCCGCCCTGCGCGGTGAGAATGCGGTAATAGTAGCCGTGATAATCGGTGCCTGGCTGATCCTGACCGAAAGCAGGCCCAAGCGGGCTTGGCGCGTCGCCTTCTTTGACCGGCCAGTACAACCCGTCGTGCTGCCCGTCAGTGCTGATAATCTTCTGAGCAAACTGCCCGGCGCCCAGCTGATATTCATGTTGTGCGTCGGCGTAAGCCGAAACCGCCTGCATGGCCGACAGCTCGTTACGACCAATGGTGCGGGTTTCAATTTCTGCCGCGCCCGCCACCATATCGAACTCCCAGCCCTGCGCCGTGCGTTTCATCGGGATCGGCAGTTGCCAGTTTTCTTCCCCGACGTTCAGATGCGCAATATCACCTTGCTCAAAAATTTTGTGGCTGACATTCCAGTCACGCAGAAAGCGCGCCACTTCATCAGGGTCGACCTCTTTTTTCGGCAGATAAACCTGCCAGTCGCTGCCGAGAATTTTCCCCAGCGCCATATCGTCATGTGCCTGCGTCGCTTTCACCAGCGCCTGAGCCGCCTGTTCCGGGCGGGAAAATGCCTGCTGCGCAAACCCCGTCTGAGGCAGGGCAAACAGGCTGGTGCAAATCACAATGTTACGTAATGTCTTCATGACTTTTCCTCGTAAGCCTAGCGGCGGTGAATATGAACCGGTTCCGCATTCGCCGGGCGTGCGTGCTGGAAGTTTTGCATCTGCTGGCGGCTCTGATTACCGCGCGCCTGCTGCTGTTGCCATGACGGCGCGCGGCTCGAATTTCCGCTGAATGCCGTGCTGCGCGGCATATTACTGGCCTGATGGAAGTTCTGCCTTTGTTGCTGATTTCCGCCTCGCAGGGCGTTCTGGTTGCCGTTTTGCTGACGGTTTAACGCCTGATGCTGCTGCGGTAACGGATGACCGGACGCCTGATGATTATTCAGATTCGCAGCGCCGCGGCTGGCCGAAGCGGCACCCGTCGCGGAATGCGTCGCACCCGACAAATTGCCCTCATGGCGATTCATCACCGAAGCGGCCTGCTGACGTCGCTGATCCCTCGTCTGCCCGCTCAGGTTATTTTGTACGCCCGGGTTGCCGTCAAAACCCCGATAATTATTACGCTGCGCTACATTATTCAGTGCCTGATTTTGCGTCGCTCCGTTCAGGTTCGCCCGGTTATTCGGGACACCTGCGTTGAAAGCTGGATTATGCTGCCAGCCCTGTGTCGCTGCTGAACCTGAATGGTTAACCGTGTTGTTATTACCTGATATGCGGTTGTAATTATTGACGTTTACGTTGACGTAATTGTTGGACGAACCGCCGTGATGGCCGTCATCGTGATGATCGTCATGGTGGTCGTAATCGTCGTGATGATGATCATCATCCCAGTCGATATTGCCGAAAATCGCGTAGGTTGCCGCGACGCCAACGCCAAAACCGATGCCTGACGCCACGCCGTTCACAAACTGCTGACCCGGCGGCGGTGGCAGATAAACCGGCGGGTAAGCCGGTGTCGGCCATGCGCCATAAACGACATTCGGGTTATAACTCGGCACGTAAACCACCTGCGGATCGGCGGATTCAATAATAATGGTCTGCTGCGCGGGCTGAGCATTGACCACGGTTGTGCTGCTTTGCGCCGCCGGTTTTACCGTGACTTTCTGCTGCGGCGTACTTTTCAGGGCTCCGCTCTTTTGCGCGACCTGACGGAATTTCTGTACGGTGTCCATCACGTCACCGGGTTGCGCCAGAAACGCGTCTCCCAGATTTTGTACCCATGCCGGATCTTCGCCCATCAGCGCCAGTAATTGCGGAAACGCTACCAGAGATTTCACGCTCGGATCCCAGGGTTCATTCGCCACAGCTTTGACGGCGGGATCACCCTGACTTTGCGGATGGTCACGCGACCATTGCACAGCCTGAATGACGTTGGTCGGATACGTGGATGCCATCAGAACCTGAGAAAGCAGACTGTCAGGATAAAGCGCTACGGGCGCAACCCACTGATCAAGCTGAGCTTGTGTAAAAGCTGGAGGTGTAACGGGAGTGGCAGGCGGAGGAACGGCAACAACAGGTGCCGCAACGGGCGCGGGTGGTGCAGTCTGAACGGTGGTTTCGGCCTGACTGCGCACCGGAAACCAGCCTTGCATGAACATCACGCTGGCAAGAGCAAAAGCCCCTGCGCTGCATACGACTGCGATACCCCAGGGCTTGAATGACAAATTCATTCGGATCACCTTAAAAAGCCTCAGCCGGAATGAGAGGCACAATGAATGAGTATAATCGGACAAATAAAACTCAACGGACGCCACTCTATTTTTATTTCGCAAATGAGATTTACGCATAAAATGCGCAATAAAAATCCGGCTAACACGGAAGGCATCAACGCATTGATACCTCGATGCTTTTTAATTCAGGCTGTTACAAGCTGAATTAATTAAAAATCAAAACAGATGCAATCAGATGAATTCATTAATAATTATACAGAATACAAAACTAACAACCATTCACTCAGCGAATACTTAATAAGGGTCTGGCCATTGAAGGGTAAAAATAGCAGGCATAAAAAAGCGCCTGTTGCGTAAAACAGGCGCCTGAGTTTTTCGGGAAAACTGGTCAGTTCACGTTGGGATCGTTCAACCGGCTGGTATCGGCAGCCAGCATGTTTTTCACCAAATCCACGCACTCGAGAAAACGCTGATCGTAATCTGAAGATTCAACATGAACGTAATCCACATTGTTCTGTTTCAGCATATCGATAAGCAGATTCTGGAATGACATGCGGTCGGTTGTACTTCCCAGACTGCGCAGGCCATCCGCCACCCACGGCGTGTTATTTTCAAGCAAGATCACCAGATCGAATTTGTATTCGTCCATCAGAGCCTGAACAAACGGATGCTCTCGGCCTTCGTACTTTTTACAAAACGCCTGCGTCGTCAGAAAATCGGTATCAATAAACGCCACTTTATTGGCATATTTAACCGCAAAATCAATGTACTGCGCCTGACCGAGTGCGATTTTATCGTAGTCGGAATATTGCAGCGCCATTTCATCGCCACCGAGGTGCGAGAAGACGTAATCACGCCCATATTCCCAGGCGCTGGTGGTGTTGAAAATGTTGGCTAATTTATTGACCAGCGTCGATTTCCCGCTGGATTCGCCGCCCAGAATCGCCACGGTGCGCACGAAGAACGGCTTCACTTCCGTCGGAATATAATCCCAGTAGCGGAAAGGATCCTGACGTATCTGGCGGCCACTGATATTCATAAAGGAGCGTTTCGGGTCAATCAGCACCGTTTCAATCCCGAGATGTTCGCGGTACTGCGGCGCGTCGCCTTCTTCGCTGGAATAAATGGTATTCGGCTCAATGCCTTTCTGGCTCATGAACTCTTTAATGCCGCGTCCCCAGACATCCCAGCCGTGCGGATACGGCTCCATCCCTTCTTCATTGAAGGCATGGATACGGATGTTTTTCTGGTATTTGAACGTCTGCAATAACCAGCGCAGACGGTCGCTGACCGTCGGTTGCTGAGACATCGAGCTGTTTTCGAATAACTCGCGGTCACGGGGCTCGTCATAGCCCATAATGATATGGAGTTCATCGACCTGACTACAGGCGCGCTGAATCAGATAAATATGACCGGTGTGCAGCGGATAAAACTTACCAAACACCACGCCGATATTCTTTTCGCGGCGGGGAAACTCAAGATCAAGGAAGCGATGCAGCGCCTCCAGCTTTTGGGCGCTGGGGCTTTTTATCTTTGCATTCAACAACTGGCTGAGATAACCCTTGGTCATCCCGCTGGCCTCGGCCACCTGTTGCAGCGTGCGTCCCTGTTGTTTTATCGCGGTTTTTAGATAGTCGAACTGTGACATGCCTTGTCCCCAGGTTTGCTGTACTAAACAAAATAGCTAAACCCAAAATAGCATAAAGGCAGGCTTAATTGACACCAGACAACCGTTACAAATCGTCGAGGATCGCCAGCGCATCTGCCAGTTTTTTGACACCAAACACCTGCATTCCGGCAGGGACTTTTTTCGGCACATTGGCGTGCGGCACGATGGCGCGTTTAAATCCGTGCTTCGCCGCTTCGGTGATACGCTCCTGACCGCTGGGCACCGGGCGGATTTCCCCCGCCAGCCCCACTTCACCAAACACCACTAAATCCTGCGGCAGAGGACGGTCGCGCAGGCTGGAAACCAGCGACAGCAGCAGCGCGAGATCCGCACTGGTTTCCGTCACTTTCACGCCACCCACGACGTTAACGAACACGTCCTGATCCGCCATCTGCAAACCGCCATGACGGTGCAGAACCGCCAGCAGGATCGCCAGCCGGTTTTGCTCAAGCCCGACAGCCACGCGACGCGGATTTCCCATCATCGAGTGATCAACCAGCGCCTGTACTTCAACCAGCAGTGGCCGCGTCCCTTCCCACAGCACCATCACCGAACTACCCGACGTAATTTCATCGCCACGGCTCAGGAAAATGGCCGAGGGATTACTGACTTCGCGCAGCCCCTGCTCGGTCATGGCGAATACGCCCAGTTCATTCACTGCACCGAAGCGGTTTTTATGGCTGCGTAAGGTACGGAAACGGGAGTCGGCATCGCCGTCGAGCAGAACGGAACAGTCGATACAGTGTTCGAGCACTTTCGGCCCGGCGAGCGATCCGTCTTTGGTGACGTGGCCGACCATCACAATCGCCACACCGCGCGTTTTCGCAAAACGGGTGAGATAGGCGGCGGTTTCGCGCACCTGTGCGACCGTACCCGGCGATGACTGAATGTCCGCCATGTGCATCACCTGAATGGAGTCGATCACCATCAGTTTCGGCTGTTCTTTGTCGGCAATTTCACAGATCTGTTCAATGCTGGTTTCCGACAACATGTTCATGTTCGACGTCGGTAAACCCAAACGATGCGCGCGCATCGCCACCTGTTGCAGTGATTCTTCGCCGGTGACGTACAGGGTTTTCATGTTTTCGCTGAGGTGACACAAAATTTGCAGCAACAGCGTACTTTTGCCCGCGCCCGGATTACCGCCGATAAGAATCGCACTGCCGGGCACCACGCCACCGCCCAGCACGCGGTCAAATTCCTTGAAACCGGTGCTGAAACGCGGAAGTTCATCGAGGCTGATATCAGAGAGTTTTTGTACACGGCTTACGCCAGCATCACCCGCGTAACCGGTCAGGCGCTCGTTACGCGCCACAGTCGGGGAAGCCGCTAAACGGATTTCAGTAATGCTGTTCCAGGCCTGACACGCACTGCACTGCCCCTGCCAGCGCGGATAATCTGCGCCACATTCATTACACACAAATGCACGTTTTGCTGCTTTCGCCACAACTTACCTCTTTATTTTTATTAAGACTGACTGCCGCTCAGGATGCATAAAACACCGAGTAAATCGGCATGACGGATGCAAACGGCAGCCTGTTCATACACTTTCGGTTTCGCGTGATAAGCGATGCCCATCCCCGCAACGGCCATCATTTTGAGATCGTTGGCGCCATCGCCGATTGCGATAGTTTGCTCCTGAGAAATGCCCAGTTTTTCCGCCAGTTTTAGCAGCGTATCGGCTTTGTATTGGGCATCAACAATTGGCCCGATCACGCGTCCGGTCAGCTTACCGTCGCGGACTTCCAGCTCATTCGCCGCCACGTCGACCAGATTCAGCCGATCACGCAGATATTCGGCGTAATACGTGAAACCCCCGGACGCAATCGCCACGTGCCAGCCCGCTTCCTGCAAGCGCTGAACCATCACGGTCAGGCCCGGCATCAGCGGTAATGTCTGACGCACCTGCTCAAGGATCCCGGCATCGGCATCTTTGAGCGTCGCAACGCGCTGACGCAGGCTGGCGGAGAAATCCAGCTCGCCGCGCATCGCACGTTCGGTGACTTCGGCCACCTGCACACCGACGCCCGCCAGTTTGGCAATTTCGTCGATGCATTCAATCTCAATCGCGGTAGAATCCATGTCCATAACCAGCAGGCCAGGCGTTCGCAGGTAAGGCACTTTCCCCAACTGGGCGACATCGAATTCAAAAGATTCGGCCAGAACTTGTGCGTCGGAGGTCAGTGAACCCGCCAGACGAACAACCTGATAACCTTCCACTGCCCATGCACTGACAATCACCAGAGCACGGCCTAAGCGGCGCTGGAAAAGCGTAATGCTCGTTTTATCCAGTTTTCTACCATAGAGCAGCCATCCGGTGTGTCCCGCCCGGTAATCGAGTGGCATGACTTCATCACCGCTCAGTGAAAGGGGAAGTCCCGGCCATTGGTGGATCTCCGCAGGAAGATCGCAATAGGTCAGACTGTTTGGCATGATGGCTCCGGTAGATTGTTTTGTTATAAACGACGGTTCGTAAAACGAGTCAAAAGGCAGAGGTAACGCCGGGTAAAACGAGGCATCAAGCTACCCTATCGTCACCTCTTCTGGCAACATTAAAGTCATCGAAAATCGCAAGGAAACAGAATGGCCAAGGCCAAACTTAAATTTCGCCTGCACCGCGCTGCTATCGTACTGATAAGCCTGGCGTTATTAGTCATTCTGATGCAAGGCGCATCCTATTTCAGCCTGGGACATCAACTGGCACGTTCCACTCAGGTAGAGCAACTCGCCCAGACACTCGCGAAGCAGGTGGCATTTTCACTCGCGCCACTGATGGACAGCGACAATGATGGCGCTGATATCGCGCAAATTTCCACTATTTTGAGTCAGCTTACCGATGGCAGTCGCATTCTTGATGCCAGCGTTTATGAATCCGACGGCTCCCTGGTGGCCCATGCGGGCGAGCAGGTGCCGGTTCGCGACCGGTTATCGCTGGACGGCAAACGCGCGGGCAGCTACTTCAATCATCAGATTGTGGTGCCGATAGAAGATAAAAATGGTCCGAGCGGATTTTTGCGCATCACGCTCGATACGCATGTTCTGGCAACGGAATCGAAGCAGGTCGATAACACCACCAATCTGTTGCGTCTGATGATGCTCGCCGCACTGGGTGTGGGCATTATTCTGGCTCGGACACTGTTGCAAGGACGCCGTTCGCGCTGGCAGCAATCGCCATTCCTGCTGACCGCCAGTAAACCAGTGAAAGAAGATGACGAGCAGGAAGAGGAAACGGACGAATTCGGCCCGCCGCCGGTGCTGAATATTCCTGAACCGGAAGCCGAAGTTGCCGAGGCAAAACCCGCAACCGAAGCACAAACTAAAGAAGCGGCTCAGGCCGCTTACCGCAGTCTGAAACGCAGCCGGCCTAAGTGATTCAGACCAGCCGCTGAACAGGCAATTTTAATTCTTCCACCTGGATAGCGTGGGCTGGGTGATGTGCAGGCGTTCAGTAATCTCTTTTGCCGTCAGGCTGCATGACGCAGTAAATCCACAAGTTCAGACATGAGCAGCTCAGTGATGAATAGAAAATTGCATAGCAAAACGGGCGCCCATCGGCGCCCGTTTCAGTTTCTGCAATGTATGCAGAATTTATTCTTTGTCGCCCAGCAGAACGGATTCCAGCGCGATTTCGATCATGTCGTTGAAGGTCGTCTGACGTTCAGCGGCAGTGGTTTGTTCGTGCGTACGGATATGGTCGGAAACGGTACAGATGGTCAGCGCTTTTGCGCCGAATTCAGCTGCCACGCCGTAGATACCGGCGGCTTCCATTTCCACACCCAGAATGCCGTATTTTTCCATCACGTCGAACATTTGCGGGTCTGGCGTGTAGAACAGATCAGCGGAGAAGATGTTACCAACGCGGGCATTAATGCCTTTAGCTTTTGCCGCATCAGCAGCGTTACGCACCATGTCGTAATCGGCGATAGCCGCGTAATCGTGATCTTTAAAACGCATGCGGTTCACTTTGGAATCGGTGCAGGCACCCATGCCAATCACGATATCACGCAGTTTGATGTCTTCACGTACCGCGCCGCAGGAACCCACACGGATGATTTTTTTGACGCCGAATTCGGTGATCAGCTCTTTGGCATAAATTGAGCAGGAAGGAATGCCCATGCCGTGGCCCATAACAGAGATTTTGCGGCCTTTGTAGGTGCCGGTGAAGCCCAGCATCCCACGCACGTCATTCACCTGCTTAACGTCCTGAAGGAAAGTTTCCGCGATGTGCTTGGCGCGCAGCGGATCGCCCGGCATCAGCACTACGTCAGCGAAGTCGCCCATTTCAGCATTAATGTGTGGAGTTGCCATCTTCTTATTCCTTAATTCTGCGAGGTGTCATGTTCATAATAAAAACGCGGCCAGTAAGCTTTACTGGCCGCGCATTCTAATCGTTACAGCATGGATTTACCGTAATCCATCGGCGTCAGATCGAAGTATTTCGCGACCGTCTGCCCGATGTCCGCGAAGGTTTCACGGTGGCCCAGCGAGCCCGGTTTTACTTTAGGACCATAGATTAACACCGGAATGTGCTCACGGGTATGGTCTGTGCCGCGCCAGGTCGGGTCGCAACCGTGGTCAGCGGTGAAGATAATAATGTCATCTTCTTTCACCAGCTCCAGCAGTTCCGGCATACGGCGGTCGAACAGCTCAAGCGCAGCGGCATAGCCCGGAACATCACGACGGTGGCCGTAAGAAGAGTCGAAATCAACAAAGTTGGTGAAGACGATTGTCTTATCACCCGCTTCTTTCATCTCTTTAATGGTCGCGTCAAACAGCGCGTCCAGCCCGGTGGCTTTCACTTTTTTTGTAATACCGACCTGCGCATAGATATCCGCGATTTTACCAACGGAAACTACGTGGCCGTTTTTCTCATCAACCAGTTTTTTCAGGATGGTCGGTGCCGGTGGCTCCACCGCCAAATCATGACGGTTACCGGTACGCTCGAAATGACCGGCTTTGTCGCCGATAAACGGACGCGCGATAACACGGCCAATGTTGTAACCGCCTTCAGTCAGTTCTTCACGGGCGATTTCGCACAGTTCATACAGGCGATCCAGCCCGAAAGTTTCTTCGTGGCAGGCAATCTGGAAAACGGAGTCCGCAGAGGTGTAGAAAATCGGCTTGCCGGTTTTCATGTGTTCTTCGCCTAAATCGTCCAGCACGACGGTGCCGGATGAGTGGCAGTTGCCGAGGTAGCCCGGCAGATTGGCGCGTTTCACCAGCTTATCCAGCAGTTCCTGCGGGAAACTGTTGGTGGTATCGCTGAAATAACCCCAGTCGAAAAGAACAGGCACACCGGCGATTTCCCAGTGGCCTGACGGGGTATCTTTACCGGAGGAAAGTTCGCTCGCATAAGCATAAGCGCCGGTAATTTCAGAATTACCGTCCATGCCTTCCGGGATTTTTCCGGTGGATTCTTCAGCGGCTTTCGCCAGCCCAAGACGGGTCAGGTTCGGCAGATTCAGCGGCCCTTTGCGACCTTTGTCGGCTTCGCCACGCGCGCAGGCAGCCGCGATATGGCCCAATGTGTCAGAACCGGCATCGCCAAAGCGCTCGGCATCTTCACTGGCACCGATACCGAATGAGTCTAACACCATGATAAATGTACGTTTCATTTTGCTCTCCTGCGAATGGTTACGCATTGGGTCACGCGGAACTGCCGCGCACCTGATCACTCTTAAATGGGGGCGATTCAGCCTGAAATCAAGCTTTGCCGCTGATCCGGCGATAAACCACCGGCGTGCTTTCCGGCGCTTTGTCACTCAGGACAATGGCCGCGCGCACTTCCTGCGCTGCCTGCTGCCAGGCCGCTTCACTGTTCGCGTGGATCATCGCCAGTGGCTGACGGGTATCCACCTGCTGACCAAGTTGCGCCATGTGGGTCAGACCGACGCTGTAATCGATAGCATCGCTGGCACGACGACGACCACCACCCAGTGACACCACCGCCATGCCCAGCGCGCGGGTATCCATCGCACTGACAATGCCGTTTGTTTCGGCGTAAACCGGTTTGCTCAGCGTCGCCTGTTGCAGATAGTTGTCGTAATTTTCGATGAAATCGGTCGGGCCTTTTTGCGCCGCAATCATGCGACCAAAAACTTCAGCCGCTTTGCCGTTATCCAGCACCGCCTGCAATTTGCTGCGGGCATCAGCGTCATCTTTTGCCAGTCCACCGGACAGCAGCATTTCAACGCACAGCGCCATGGTGACTTCCAGCAGACGCGGATTGCGGTATTCGCCGGTCAGGAAGCGCACGGCTTCGCGCACTTCCACCGCATTTCCGGCACTTGATGCCAGCACCTGATTCATGTCGGTCAGCAGCGCCGTGGTTTTGCAACCCGCGCCATTTGCCACATCCACAATCGCCTGTGCCAGATCTTCTGAAAGCTGGTAGGTCGGCATAAACGCGCCGGAGCCCACTTTGACGTCCATGACCAGCGCGTCCAGCCCTTCGGCCAGTTTTTTGGCGAGGATCGATGCGGTAATCAGCGGGATAGAATCCACGGTCGCGGTGATATCACGCGTTGCGTAGAAGCGTTTGTCCGCCGGTGCCAGCGAGCTGGTCTGGCCGATAATCGCCACACCAACGTCCTGGATGATGCTGCGAAAACGGCTGTCATCCGGGAAAATATCAAAGCCCGGGATCGCTTCGAGTTTAT
This sequence comes from Rahnella sp. BIGb0603, assembly GCF_024808755.1. Taxonomy (NCBI): domain Bacteria; kingdom Pseudomonadati; phylum Pseudomonadota; class Gammaproteobacteria; order Enterobacterales; family Yersiniaceae; genus Rahnella; species Rahnella sp. BIGb0603. The sequence goes on from NZ_JANUEX010000004.1 coordinate 412,128, forward strand.
CGAGCGTACCGCCGGTATGACCGAGGCCACGGCCTGAAATCATCGGGACATAACCGCCACAGGCTGCCACCATCGGGCCCAGCATCAGGGAGGTCACGTCACCCACGCCGCCGGTGGAATGTTTATCCACAACCGGGCCGTTCAGGTTGAGGCTTTTCCAGTCCAGCACGGTGCCGGAATCGCGCATCGCCATGGTCAGCGAAACACGTTCTTTCATGGTCATATCATTGAAATAGATGGTCATTGCCAGTGCGGCAATCTGACCTTCTGAAACCTGACTGTCGCGAATGCCGTTCACAAAGAAACGAATTTCTTCGTCGCTTAAAGGCTGGCCGTCACGTTTTTTTCGAATAATTTCTTGTGCGAGAAACAAGGTATCCCCCTGCCTGAGCTGAACGCTAAATGTGAACGCCAATACCGGACGCTGCAAAACAGCGCCACGGCATCGGCATAACAACAGTGATTAATAGCTGCTGGTGGCTTTCTGACCAGCGTGACCAAGAGTGGTCAGCAGGCTTGCCAGCAGGCTGGAAGCGCCGAAACGGAAGTGACGTGCATCAGCCCATTCGCGACCCAGCAGGCGGTCAGCCAGTGCCAGATATTGCGCAGCATCTTCAGCGGTTTTCACGCCACCGGCCGGTTTGAAACCGACGGTTTTGCCCACGCCCATTTCAGCAATCACGCTCATCATCAGTTCAGCGCTGTGCAATGTTGCGTTTTCAGGCACTTTACCGGTTGAGGTTTTGATGAAATCAGCGCCTGCTTTGATAGCAATTTCGGAGGCTTTGCGGATCAGCGCGTCCTGTTTCAGCTCACCGGTTTCGATGATCACTTTCAGCAGAACATTTGCGGCTGCACAGGCTTCTTTGCACTGTTTAACCATCTCAAAACCGATTTGCTCGTTACCGGCGATCAGCGCGCGGTACGGGAATACCACGTCAACTTCGTCGGCACCGTAAGCAATCGCTGCGCGGGTTTCTGCCAGCGCAATGTCGAGATCGTCATTACCGTGTGGGAAGTTCGTCACGGTCGCAATGCGGATGTCCGGCGTTCCTTGCTCGCGCAGGGTTTTACGGGCAACAGGAATAAAACGAGGATAAATACAGACAGCAGCGGTGTTACCTGCCGGGCTTTTTGCCTGGTGACAAAGGGCGATCACTTTTGCATCGGTGTCGTCTTCGTTCAGCGTGGTTAAATCCATCAGGTTCAGCGCACGTTGCGCTGCGGCGGTTAAATCGGTCATATAACTCTCCAACAATTTTCAATTCCAGCGACCGGCCAGAACTGAGCATACAGTCATGAATTCATTCCGGTGGTTAACATCGGGGGAAAGAATTCTGCACGTTGGCGAGCGGACTTGGTTCCATGAAGATAGCGTGCGTAAACCCTGTGGCTTACGTGGCAACTGAGATCCTTCTCACCGCGCTTTGATTGGCTGATGCCAATTCGTTGTGACTATTTGAACACGTCACATCAGGTTCCTGTGTGCAGTATTTCACACAAAATGAAAACCGTTTGCAACGTTGCTTATTAAAATGAGACTCAAGTCACACTTTAACGGCGCTATGCTCAGCGTCTAAACCAGATAAGAGTGTATACCCGATTCATGACAAGCGAAGTTCAGGCGGATATACAGAGAACGCCGACCGGCGATCTTGTGGCGAATGTTATAATAATAACATTTTAAAGAGAACATAAATCGCACCACAGCGAACAATCCAAAGACAGCAAGAAATGCCGGGCAATAAAAATGTTATTTAAATCACAAAAAGTATAACGAATTACTGCCGTGCAGATAACTGAAAGACCCGGCGGGTGTTGGCGAGCAACGTATCGGCGATTTCCTGCGCAGATTCTGTACGCAACTGGCATAACACATCAAACACCACAGCGGCGCGTTCCGGCCGGTTAGGTTGTCCCTGAAAACCCTGCAACGGCATATCCGGCGCATCGGTTTCGAGCAGTAAAGAAGAGAGTGGCAACTGCGCCATCACCTGACGGGTTTTCTGCGCACGTTCGTAACTAATCGTTCCGCCGACGCCTATCGCATAACCGAGTTTAATAAACGCCTGCGCCTGAGAAAGGCTTCCGGCAAAACCGTGTACCACGCCGGTCGCGGGCAGTTTCGCCTGCCGTAACATCGCGGCGAGCTGATCGTGGCTGCGGCGTGAATGCAAAATCACCGGCAGATTCTCTTTTTTTGCCAGGGAAAACTGAGTTTTAAGCAACCGCTGTTGTTGCTCAAACATCGGGTCTTCCATGTATAAATCCAGCCCGATTTCGCCTACTGCGACCAGCCGCACATCACGGTGGCTGAGCAACGCTTCCAGCAATTCGACATCCTGATCCTTGTGCTGCGCGATATATAAAGGATGCAGCCCGAGCGCGGCGTGGATCTGCGGGTGATTTTTGGCGAGCGCAAGAATGCCGCGAAAGCGATCTGCCGTCACGGCAGGCACGATAATCTCGCGGACACCCGATTCACCGGCGAGACGCAGGCTGTCCGCTTCTGCGCCGGTAAAAGGCGGAAAATCGAAATGGCAATGCGTATCGATGAACGTGAAACTCACAACTTATCACCTTCGCTGGCCGGAAAATGACTCTCAGCCGGCGCATTGTCGCTCATCGCCGCCGGACGGACTACGCCGCCATCGGCGACCATATCCGTCAGCACGGCGGGATCGAGAATAATCTGCTCGATTGTGCTGCTGGCGGCGGCCAGCGGGATCACATTCTCCGGCTCGTCCTGCGGCACCACGATGCGTTTTGGACGGCTAACGCGCGGAGTAATCTGTGGATAAGGCCGTTCGTTTTCGCGCGGCATCAGCCAGTGCGCAGCAGCAGAAAGGAAATAACGTCCGCAACGGCGGCCGAGATGATAATCCTGGTTCAGCGCAGGAAGACGGCTTCCCAGCGCGTGGCTGGCCAGCGGTTTTGGCGGGAAGATTTCGAAAATGCGCACATCATCCGGCGGATTTTCAATGAACTGCTGAATGCGGTGATAGCTTTCTTCGTGATGCTGCATCATGCGCACCAGCTGTTGCAGACTGCTTTCACTCAGCCACTGCTCCATCCGTTTCATCCACTGCGGCGTGTAGAACATCGCCGACGGCACGGTGCGGATCACCACAATGGTATCTGCGCCGCGGCGGTAAGCTTCCTCAACCGGGATCGCATCGCTGATCCCGCCATCCTGATAGCTGATACCATCCAGATCCACGCCCATGCGGTAAAAACCGGGGATCGCGCTGGACGCTTTGATCACCGGCAACCAGTTTTCACGCGTCGGCGCAAAATAGTTGGCCGTGTAATCATCGCTACGGCAGGCGCACATCAGAAACTCACGGCCGTCGATCAGCAGTTTTTCTGCACTTTCCATCGCCAGCGGCATGTTTTTGGACGTTTCATCGACCAGCCAGTCGAGATCGATAAGGTGTCCGCCACGCACAAAGCGCAGAGGGTTGAAAAAGTCAGGGCTGGTGGTGTAGCGGGTGATGACTCTGCGGGCGTAACCGGGCTGGCCGCAAACAAACGCGGAAAGGTTTTGCGCGCCTGCTGATGTGCCCAGATAGAGATCAAAAGGATTAAAACGAGCCCGCTGGAATTCATCCAAAACGCCTGCGGTAAAAATGCCTCTCTGTCCTCCTCCTTCACAAACCAGGGCAATTTTCCCCGGCATATAAGGTTTATACGCCAGCGGTTCTATATTCCCCAGCGTGACAGGTATTCTGTATCCCAACGCGCTATCCTCGCAAAATCGGCATTACACTATTGGCCTTTTACCGGCCTCCTTTCTGAGCATACCCCGACTTCTCGTTTTGCGTGAATTACTTGCCTAAATTGGCCGATAAAATCGTTACGTCCTGTTAACGGGCAAACTGTACCCATAAAAGAATCGCCCCCTTCACTGAAGGGGGCGATGTCATTCATTAACGCTTATTGGCATCAAATCAATGATGCGGTCAGAGTCGTTTACGACCGGTAAACAGGCTGACCAGGAACAGAATGATACCGACTACGAAGACGATTTTTGCAGCCCAGGCAGCTGTACCCGCCAAACCACCAAAACCGAGAGCCGCCGCGATTAACGCGATGATTAGAAAAATAATGCCCCAACGAAACATAAGCTTCTCCTTTACCCTATTTTCACTTTGCCAGTTTAAAAGGTGGTGCCCCGCTTCGGGCCGGACTCACTGTTGCCTTTCTGACGCTTTATTAACCGGTTGTATACCGGATACAAAAAACAGCTTACTTAATAAAGGTAGTCGAAAAATTAAAGTGTTAGAGATTCAGTCACGATCTTTTTTCTGACATCAGGCAAAACATGTCCATCCCGAATATTGCACGGGCAACACAAATATTGTTATGCGTTATTCAAAGATGAGGCGCCCGCCCTTCGGAGGGCACCTTGTACAACAGGTATAACAGAGGATCGTTACGGTGCGACTTTCAGGTCATTTTTGACGCTTTTCACGCCATCAACAGTTTTCGCAACGCTTTCTGCACGGTCAGACTGTGCCTGATCTTTCACTGCACCGGAGAGCTGTACCACACCGTCAGTGGTTTCAACTTTCACGTTACGTGAAGGGACGATGTCATCGGCCAGCAGTTTAGCTTTGACAGACGCTGTTGTGGCGCTGTCGCCGGCATACCCTTTCACGCTCTGATCTTTGCTGTCTTTGGTGTGCAGTTTGTCGCTGACAGATTTCACACCTTCCACTTTGGTCGCTGCTGCAACAGCCTGTTCCGCTTCAGCCTGTGAGCCGACAAAGCCGCTCAGCGTGACAACGCCTGAAGTTGTAGTGACAGAAATGTCGCTGCTTTTGATGGCTTTATCATCCACCAGAGCACTTTTTACTTTCGCTGTGATGGCGCTGTCGCCCATGTAGTTATCAACTTTCTTCATGGAGCTATCGATTTTTGCACCTGCGCTATCTGTAGTCGTTGCAGCCAAAGCGCTACCGCTCATCAGTGCGGTACCCAGTACTACGGCCATCATTGAATAGGCAAATTTAGAGTTTTTCATCGATTTCTTCCTTTCGGTTTATAAGCCTTGCTTTCGGCTCTGCACGTCACATTCTTGGTGACGCCTTATAACAAATTGTATTGCTGCTGTTTTTACTTTCCTTGTAGCAGAGTACATTGTTTTGTTCTGGCTTTTTATCGCCTCACGATACAACTCTCTGTTGCGTGACTTTAAAGCAGTGCTTTAAGCCACCGTTTCCTGAACACACATTTAATATAGTCAAGAATGATCAGATGTGTAGGAAGATCGTCGAATAAGGCCCTTAATGCAGACAAGTCTTAGGGTTTGAGGCAGTTTGCGCCCATTTTTCAGGCAAAGAGGCGATAAAACGAGCAGGGAAAAATGCGAGGCAAATCACTTTTAACAGAAAATGGCGAAAAAAAAGACGGCAACCTTGCCGTCTTTCTGTTTCAAAACCGGATCATACGAAGATTAATGTTCGCGGGTTTTGCGGAATTTCACTTCCGGATAACGCTCAGAAGCCAGATTCAGGTTCACCATCGTCGGGGCGATATACGCTAAGTTATCGCCACCATCGAGCGCCAGATTGGTTTCGTTCTTGCGTTTAAATTCTTCGAATTTCTTAACATCGTTGCATTCTACCCAGCGGGCGGTAGAAACGTTCACCGACTCATAGATTGCTTCGACGTTGTATTCACTTTTCAGACGCGCCACAACCACTTCAAACTGCAGAACACCGACCGCACCGACGATCAGATCGTTGTTAGAAATCGGGCGGAAGACCTGCACCGCGCCTTCTTCAGAAAGCTGCACCAGCCCTTTCAGCAGCTGTTTCTGTTTCAGTGGATCGCGCAGACGGATACGACGGAACAGTTCAGGGGCAAAGTTAGGAATGCCGGTGAACTTCATGTTCTCACCCTGAGTAAAGGTGTCGCCAATCTGAATGGTGCCATGGTTATGCAGACCGATAATGTCGCCCGGATAAGCTTCTTCAACGTGCGAACGGTCGCCAGCCATAAAGGTCAGTGCATCAGAAATCACCACGTCCTTGCCGGTACGCACCTGACGCAGCTTCATGCCTTTTTCATATTTACCAGATACCACACGCATGAACGCCACGCGGTCACGGTGTTTGGGATCCATGTTGGCCTGAATTTTAAACACGAAACCGGTGAATTTCTCGTCATCGGCTTTGACTTCGCGCAGATCGGTTTTACGCGGCATCGGCGCAGGCGCCCAGTCCACCAGACCGTCGAGCATATGGTCAACACCAAAGTTGCCAAGTGCGGTACCGAAGAATACCGGCGTCAGTTCGCCCTGCAGGAACGCTTCGTGGTCGAATTCATGCGATGCGCCCTGCACCAGTTCCAGTTCATCACGCAGTTGCGCAGCCAGATCTTCGCCGACGGCGGCATCGAGTTCAGGATTATCCAAACCTTTGACCACGCGAACTTCCTGAATGGTGTGCCCTTTACCGGTCTGATACAGATAAACTTCATCTTTATAGAGGTGATAAACCCCTTTGAACAATTTACCGCAGCCGATCGGCCAGGTAATCGGAGAGCAGGCAATTTTCAGCTCGCGCTCCACTTCGTCCATCACTTCCATCGGGTCGCGGATGTCACGGTCGAGTTTGTTCATGAAAGTCAGGATCGGTGTATCACGCAGACGCGTTACTTCCATCAGCTTACGGGTACGGTCTTCGACACCTTTTGCGGCGTCGATCACCATCAGACAGCAGTCAACGGCGGTCAGGGTACGGTAAGTATCTTCGGAGAAGTCTTCGTGCCCCGGGGTGTCGAGCAGATTAACCAGACACTGTTTGTACGGAAACTGCATCACGGACGTGGTGATGGAGATACCACGTTGCTTTTCCATTTCCATCCAGTCGGATTTGGCGTGGTGGCTGGAGCCACGGCCTTTTACCGTACCGGCGGTCTGGATTGCCTGTCCGAATAACAGAACTTTTTCGGTGATCGTGGTTTTACCGGCATCGGGGTGAGAGATGATGGCAAATGTGCGGCGCTTAGCCACTTCAAGGGCGTATTCACTTGGAGACATGTTTTTCACGTTTCTGCGGTTGGTCCGCCCTGCATCGGGATTCACTTCACGTCAGAAGGTGACGTCAGGCAAAGCGGTAATAAAAGTTATAGCCGGCTATTTTCACTGATTTAGACGGGATGGGCAATCAATGGTTTTTTTGTGTGCTAACCCAGCGGCAGCGCCATCATAATCGCGTCTTCGCGGCCTTGTGCGGCGGGATAATAGTTACGGCGGATGGAGACTTCGTTAAAGCCCAAGCTTTCGTATAACGCGATGGCTTTTGCGTTGGAGGCGCGGACTTCCAGCCAGAGTGTGAAAACGTCTTTTTTCTCAATCTGTTGGATGACGTCTTCCAGCAAGGCCCGGCCTAAGCCCTGACGCTGAAATGCCGGATCGATGGCAATATTGAACAGCGTGGCTTCATCAAGAACGATTTGCGTAATAGCAAAACCGGCCATCACGTCGTTGCGCATGATTTTGAGATTCAGATAGCGTTCGCCCTGATTGCTGGCGAGCGTTTTTTCCGTCCACGGAAAAGCATGGCTGGCCTGTTCAATTTCAAGTGCGCGGGGAAGATCAGCGGGCGTCAGGATAGAAATGTTGTTCATTTTCACAGATCTGCTGCCAGAGTGCGCGTTTTGCGCTGGCGTCTTGATAAAGCCCGGCGAGAGCCGGGCTGGATAACTGCGTACCGGCGAGCGTAAGCGGTTCGCTCAAACCCAGTCGCCAGATATTGCAGCGGGTGTCTTCCGGCAACATGGTTACCTGTTCCGGCGTCAGGCGGTAAACCTGCGGTTCAGCCAGTGCCAGACTGCGGAGCACATCGCGCACCAGCGGATCATCTTCAGCGGGCGGCACATCGGCGACAATCAATAATTTTGTCTCCGCAGGCAGGCTCACGGCGACTTCACCCTGCAAAACCGCAGGCCGGCGCAGCGTCCACTGGGTAATGCCCAGTTGTTGTAACAGTGTATCTCGTCTGGATGCCATGCCTGATCCCTGCCCGTTGAATAGCGAAAAGCCCGGCTATGCTAGCAAACACATCGAACATGCGCCAATAAACCTCTATAATCGCGCGTTACATTCCTGAGGAGCCACACCCTGATGTCTGCATTAACTCCGGCCAGCGAAGTCATACTGCGCCATAGCGAAGAATTTGAAGGCCGCCGCGTCCTGTTCGCCGGCGACTTACAAGATAACCTGCCTGCTGAACTCGACGCCGAAGAAGTCCGCGTTCACACCAATATGTATCACCACTGGCAGATGCTCAGCAAAACGCTGGGCGACAACGTGCAGTTCGGCTTACTGGCCGACGCAGACCTGATCGCGCCTTGCGATGTGCTGGTGTATTACTGGCCGAAGAGCAAGCTGGAAGCCAAATTCCAGCTTTTCAACCTGCTGTCACAGCTGCCGGTCGGTATCGACGTGTTTGTCATCGGTGAAAACCGCAGTGGCGTTCGCAGCGCGGAAACCACGCTGGAAGGCTTGTGCGAACTGAGTAAAGTCGACAGCGCGCGCCGTTGCGGCCTGTACCACGGGCGTCTGGAAAAACAGCCTGAATTTGATGCAAATGGCTGGTGGGATGAGTACATGGTCGAAGAAGTGACCATCAAAACCCTGCCGGGCGTATTCAGCCGTGAAGGTCTGGACAGCGGAAGCCTGTTGCTGATCAACAGCTTCGAAGAACCTGTTAAAGGCAAAGTGCTGGATGTGGCCTGTGGTTCCGGCGTTCTGGCATCAGTGCTGGCGACATACTCGCCGAAGATGAAAATCACGCTGAGCGATGTGAGCGCAGCCGCTATCGAAGCCAGCCGCGCCACACTGGCCGCCAATGATTTACCGGGCGAAGTGATCGCCAGCAACGTCTATTCCGACATTGCCGGTCGTTTTGACATGATCATCTCCAACCCGCCATTCCACGAAGGTCTGCAAACCAGCCTGACGGCGGCTGAACAGCTGATCCGTGGCGCGGTCAGCCATCTGAATATCGGCGGCGAACTGCGCATTGTGGCTAACGCCTTCCTGCCTTACGCCGCGCTGCTGGATGACACGTTTGGCAGCCATGAAGTGCTGGCACAAAATGGCCGTTTCAAAGTGTACAAAGCTGTACGTGGCCGTCCGCCGCGTGATCCAAAGAAAAAACGTTAATCCGTCGTTTTACTGCTCGCTGAGGATGCGCATCATTTCTGCGTTGTAACGGTCACCCGCCGCAACGTGGAAAGGAAACACTGCTTCGATCGCCGCGATTTCGGCTTCACTCAGGGAGACATCAAGCGCGGCGATGTTTTCCTCAAGATAATGACGACGTTTGGTGCCAGGGATTGGCACCAGATTATCGCTACGCGATAACGCCCACGCCAGCGCCAGCTGCGACGGTTTCACCCCTTTTTCCTGTGCCAGTTCACCGATTTTTTCCGCCAGCTGCAGATTCTTCGCAAAGTTTTCACCTTCGAAGCGCGGGCTGAAGCGACGGTAATCGTCGGGCTCAAGATCGTCCATTGAACGGATTTGTCCGGTCAGAAAACCGCGTCCCAGCGGGCTGTAGGGCACAAAACCAATGCCAAGGCGTTCGCACGCCGGCAAAATCTCCGCTTCTACATCCCGCGACCACAGCGAATATTCCGTTTGCAGCGCGGTAACCGGATGCACTTTGTGCGCACGCTCCAGCAGGCTGACAGACACTTCACTCAGCCCGATGTAACGGATTTTCCCTTCCTGAACCAGATCCGCCAGCGCGCCCATGGTTTCCTCAACGGGTACGGAAGGATCAGGGCGATGCTGATAATAGAGATCGATAACATCCGTCCCCAGACGCTTCAGGCTGCCTTCAACGGATTGACGGACATAATCCGGATGTCCGTTGGTGGCGCGTGCATGCGGGTTCGCGAGGTCACGCACGATGCCGAATTTGGTGGCCAGGAAAACTTTATCGCGACGCCCTTTCAGAAAACGTCCCAGCAGTTCTTCATTGGTATGCGGGCCGTACACGTCGGCGGTATCAAACATCGTGACGCCCAGTTCCAGCGCACGTTCCAGCGTCGCTATCGACTCTTTTTCATCCTGACCGGTGGTGTAGAAATCGCTCATGCCCATGCAACCCAAACCGAGCGCGGACACCATCGGACCCATTTTTCCAAGCTGACGTTGTTTCATTGAGATTCCCTCGTGACATGAAGAGTAAGTAACAGGAAGAAGTGTGGTTGTTATTGCGGATAAGATAAATCATCCAAAACGTGCAACACTGTTCATCAATCGCAAACAATCCTGAGCGCCTGCGGAGAAGAAAAATGGATCAGATACAGGCAATGAAAATTTTCATCCGTATCGCCGAGCTGGAGAGTTTTAGCCGCGCGGCGGAAGACCTTGATTTACCGCGCGCAACGGTCAGCACGACGCTGAAACGGCTTGAACAGCGGCTGGGCGTCCGGCTGTTTTTGCGCACAACGCGTCAGGTTAAAATCACCGATGAAGGCAAGATTTATTACCAGCGCTGCCTGCAATTACTGTCAGCGCTTGAAGAAGCCGATACCCTGTTTGCGCATCATAGAAACCAGCCCGCCGGAACAGTCAGAATCGACATGCCGCATTCGCTGGCGCGCGTGATGGTGATTCCGGCGTTGCAGGCATTTTATGAACATTATCCACATATCACCCTGAGCGTCAGCGCCAATGACAACTCCGTCAATCTGCTCGATCAGGGCGTGGATTGCGTGATTCGTGCGTGGCCGTCTGAAGATGAAAATCTGCAATCGCGGCATCTGGCCAATCTCGAACAAATCACCTGCGCGTCTCCGGCGTATTTCGCGAAATTTGGCACCCCGCAAACGCGTGCAGATCTCGCCACGCATCAGGCCATTGGCTACTTTTTCGCACATCAGCAGCCGGAATCGCATCTGGAATTTGTCACTGATGGCACGGTCGAAAAAATTCAGTTACCCCGTACGCTGACCGTCAGCGGCGCAGATGCGTACATTGCAGCGGCAAAAGCCGGTTTTGGTCTGGTTCAGGTTTCAAGACTGGCGATTGCGCAGGAACTGGAACGGGGAGAACTGGTGGAAGTCCTGTCAGCCTTAACGCCGCCGCCGATGCCACTTTACATCATGTATCCGCCGGGACGCTTTCTCGCGCCACGTATTCGCGTGTTTCTCGACTGGCTGATTACGCTCTTTTCACAGCCGGTTGCGTGAGTGGCGTCGTCGGTCATTAATAGAAAAATTGCTGATTAAACCATCAATTAACCTGGCTTCGTTCTGACAGATTGACCCATTCACCTTGAATATGTTGTTTTTTACATCAACCATCCGAAATGGGGGAAATAACAGTTGACGCCTGTGGGAAAATCTCTAGAATTCGCCCCCGTGGTTGTGTTACTTGCTGATGACATTCCGATGAATGCGTCAACACAGTAATCAATTGGTTCGCGATGGTGGCGGAATTGGTAGACGCGCTAGCTTCAGGTGTTAGTGTCCTTTGGATGTGAGGGTTCGAGTCCCTCCCTTCGCACCAAAACAATCACAAGATTTATATTGCACGGCACGGTACGCGATGGTGGCGGAATTGGTAGACGCGCTAGCTTCAGGTGTTAGTGTCCTTCGGATGTGAGGGTTCGAGTCCCTCCCTTCGCACCACTCCGGTGATATAAATCAGCAGTCAGCAGAATTCATCTGTGCGAAGGTGGCGGAATTGGTAGACGCGCTAGCTTCAGGTGTTAGTGTTCTTACGGACGTGAGGGTTCAAGTCCCTCTCTTCGCACCACATGATTCTGTTCTTCGGTTTTGCTTCCTGTATTAACTCCTTCGATTTCAGAAAGTAAAAAATCCCCTTCGCTTTACTGTTTTTCCTGTTTCTCATCTTCGTATTCCTGTTTTCATCACAAACTAAAATTCAACGTCACTGCCGCCAGTCCGCCTGCCAGCGCCATAAATGAGGGCAGCAGCAGATAATGGCGCAGCGTCCGGTGGAACAGCATGCCCAGCGTTACCAGCATCGCGACCACGACCAGGACGCGCAGCTGGTCCAACGTCATATGTGCCAGCGCCAGCAACGGCATCAGCGCGCAAGGCAGCAATACCCCCCAGCCACTGGTCAGACGTTTACCCAGCATCCACACAACCGCCCAGATCCCACATGCCATGACAATTGCCGGTATCATAACCCTGCTCCAAATACTGATAATGAGAACCAATATCATATAGGATTTTTTCTCATTTACCATACACCCCCCGCAATAAATCAGACGACACAACGCCCGTCTGCCAGCACGCCCGCCTTTAAGGTAAAGTCTGCGCAGTTATTTGCGGTCTTATACTCCGTTTGGGTGACACCTGCGTACAAAAGTGCTAATTTTAAAGGTGTTAAACCAAATTAGTGAAACCCGGCTAATTAAATTTTTTATAATAGTCACTGAAAAAACTATATTTATAGAATTCTAATAATTACCTATTAAAACCATTAGCCTGCCTGCATGGAACTTGTCTTAATGGAATAAGCACGCGGTATAGGGCGATAAGAATCTTTATCTATTCAGAACAACAGACGCTAAATAGAGTAAATTTGATGATATCTCATTCCTATGATGAACTGCTGAGAAGCAAACATCGGCTGGCGATGCTCCTATTCTTTTTTTTAAATAGTGCCACGGCGCTATTTTCGATGGTTTATCCCCCCGACAATGCAGCGGCGACACCCTTCCCGCTGATACTGATTTTTGCACTTTGTTGTGGCGGGTTAATATTTTCTTTTTTCAGTAAGAAAAATTACTCTTCACATCTGAATATGTGTTCTGTGATTGTCGGTCTGTTATGGGCCTGGCAAATAGCATTACGTTTTGAGGAAGTCGGGCAAACAGATAAAAATTATCTGGTGATCAGCTTACTCAGTATATTCTTTATCAGCGCCATCGCTTTGTCAGATAATTTTCTGGCTTTTTGCCTGCATGCAGTACCTTCCACTCTTTGCGTCATCTTCCTGGATGACTTTCAGCACATCGGGCATATCCTGTTCACCGTTATGTTGCCACTGATTGGTTTGTGGCTGCATCACCTGATGCTCAAACGTAGCGACGAATTCACCCGCCGCATGGTGTCGAATCTCTACAGCGAAAGGGAAAAGTTCAGCGATCTCAGTATGCTGGATCCGCTCACCGGCCTGTACAACCGCCGTGGTTTGCAGAACAAGCTGGAAACCCTCTTTAATCAGGCTTCCGGCCATTACGTGATGCTGCTCGATATCGATCACTTCAAAGCCTACAACGACAATTACGGCCATAGCATGGGCGATCAGGCGCTGGTGCGCGTTTCTGCCGCCATTCGTGACGCCGTACGTTCGCGGGATGTGGTCGTTCGTTATGGCGGAGAAGAGTTTCTGGTGCTGATGTCGAACGTGAAGCAGGAACACGCAATCCGGATGGCAGAACGCATTCAGAATAAGGTTCTGGGCCTGAATATCCCGCATTTGTTTAACGCACAGGTCTCGACTCACGTTACCGTCAGCGCCGGGTTAGCTGCGCTGGAAGAGGGCGATTTTATTAGTGCCTTGGGCAACGCTGACGCCTCACTGTATAAAGCCAAAAATAGCGGGCGTAATAAAATATTTTATGCATGGGAAGAGAATAATGAGCGCCACGAAATCGCTGAAGAAAAATTAGCCTGATAATTGCCGGAAAGTAGCATTGATAACAGCGCGCTCATTGTTATTATTTTTGCCAGCGATAATGATGCTGCCGCCCTGTTCGATAATAAAGCGCGCTCATTCATTATCACTGCATAATCATTCAACTTTCGGCCTGATTAATGGTTCAGGCTGAAAGTTAAACAGCTTGTTTACCTTATTGAATGTTACAAAACCCTGTTACCCGCCTGACTGAACGCCCTGCTTAAATACCCCTTCCATTTTGTAAATCCCCACAAAAATAAGATGTATAAAAATAATCCTAATCCCGACGTTGTTTTCTCATCGCCCCCACAGAATATTGCTTTTTCCCGCCAGGTTTTATGTTACAAAACCCGTCTACTTTATTGTTTTAACGCCATTATTTAGTCTGTTTCAAAATTTGTGAACTCTCTCACGCCCACCTTCCGGCGAGTGCCAGAGGCTATTTTCCCGTGGCACTGACCGGAAGGCTCCCTGATCGAACACTTCTTACACTGTTGCCCACCCGCCGTACTGACTTCTGACGGATCAGCGTATTACGGCAGACTTATTCACCTCATTACCACTCTGTTTCTCTACATAACAAAAGGTCCGGTGTATGAACAGTTCGATAGTTTTAGGGATTATCTGGCATCTGATAGGAGCGGCCAGCGCAGCCTGCTTCTATGCACCTTTCAAGCAAGTGAAAAGCTGGTCCTGGGAGACCATGTGGTCGCTGGGCGGTTTCTTTTCCTGGATTATTTTACCGTGGGCGGTGAGCTACGCACTTCTGCCCGATTTCTGGGCGTATTACGGCTCGTTCAGCTTTGCTACCCTGCTGCCGGTTTTCCTGTTCGGCGCGATGTGGGGCATCGGGAACATCAACTACGGCCTCACGATGCGCTATCTCGGGATGTCGCTGGGGATAGGCATCGCCATCGGGATCACCCTGATTATCGGCACGCTGATGACCCCGGTCCTGCAAGGCAAAATCGGTATGCTGTTCGGTACCGCCGGTGGCCGGTTAACGTTGCTCGGCGTGCTTGTGGCGGTGATTGGCGTGGCGATTGTCAGTTACGCGGGTTATCTGAAAGAGAAAGCGCTGGGGATTCAGGCGGAAGAATTTAACCTGAAAAAAGGGCTGATTCTGGCGGTGATGTGCGGGATCTTCTCCGCCGGGATGTCGTTTGCGATGAGTGCAGCGGTGCCGATGCACGACGCAGCACGCGCACTGGGCATCGACCCGCTCTACGTTGCCCTCCCAAGTTATGTAGTGATCATGGGCGGCGGCGCTCTCGTCAACCTCGGTTTTTGCATCATCCGTCTTGCGACACGAAGAAGCCTTTCA
Organism: Rahnella sp. BIGb0603; assembly: GCF_024808755.1. Taxonomy (NCBI): domain Bacteria; kingdom Pseudomonadati; phylum Pseudomonadota; class Gammaproteobacteria; order Enterobacterales; family Yersiniaceae; genus Rahnella; species Rahnella sp. BIGb0603. Next base: position 427,136 of record NZ_JANUEX010000004.1, read on the forward strand.
TTCAGGGCAGACATGTCCGTGGCGAAATCCCTGCTGGTGGCCAATATCCTGTTCTCCATCCTGGGCGGCACCATGTGGTATCTGCAATTCTTCTTTTACGCCTGGGGACACGCGAGCATTCCCATCGAATACGACTACATGAGCTGGATGTTGCACATGAGTTTCTACGTGCTGTGTGGCGGGATCATCGGTCTTGTTCTGAAAGAATGGGCGGGCGTCGGCAGAAAACCGGTTCGCATTCTCTGCCTCGGTGCGCTGGTGATTATTCTGGCTGCCAATATCGTCGGGCTGGGAATGGCACTCTGACTTTTCCCCCGTAAACCCTGGCGGCAGAGCGTGCTTTGCCGTTATCAATCCGCCGCAATCAGCGAAAAAGGCTGCGGCGGCGTCTTTTTGGCCTGAGCAATAAACCGCTGCCGGTAATCCCTCGGCGAAACACCGTACGCACGGTTGAACACCACGGAAAAATAATTACTGTCGTCAAAGCCGCATTCGGCGGCCACGTCACCAATCGCCTTGTTGCCATAACGCAGCAAACTCATTGCCCGGCACAACCTGAGCTGGCGTAAATAGTTCATCACGCTTAGCCCGGTGTGTTGCTTGAATAACGCGCGCAGGCTGCGGGGATTCAACTGATGTTGCTGACAAAACGTCTCCAGATGGAACGGTTCGGCAATGCCTGCCCGCAGCGCCATAAGCAATAAATCCAGCTGATGTGCGTCGGGCAACACACCGCTGTCTGGCCGGTGCCGGAAGCGCAGCAAGAGCAGCGCCAGCTGCATCAGCAACGCTTCGCTCAGCTGAACAGACAGCGGCTCGGATTTCATACACTCCTTCGCCAGCTCATCCACTTTATCGCGCAAAACGGACATCCCGAGCGTGCTCAGCCGCCAGTAACGCTGTTCCTGGCTGGCATTTTCTCCCGGCAATAATTGCGCCCAGTCGGCTTCCAGCCGGAAACGTTCGCGGCAAAACAGCACATTATCGAGCGCCAGTTCATTGGCCGATTCATAGCTGTGCCGGTCTCTGGCGTTGATGTAAAACAGGTCGCCGCAGGTAATGGGATAGGGAATATCGTTCCAGATATGCATGCCGTTGCCACGCCAGACGATCACCAGTTCATCGAAATCGTGGTCATGGGTGGGGAAATCCGCCTGCGGATGGCGCTCTTCTACCACCACCGAGTTCATCCCGGTCAGAAAGAGGTCATTTTTATTGAGTCTTAAAGACATAGCAGCAATCCCATACCCGTTTGACGGCAAGATAAACGAGGCGGCTCAGGCAAAAACCTGAGCGCACGAGAGGCACCGCTTAACGTAGCTGATCACGCATGAGTTTTGGCGACACCGAAAATTCCCGACGGAACTGCGTCGAGAAATGGTTACTGTCACTGAACCCGCAGGCATAAGCGATATCCGTAATGCTCTGATCGCTGTGATGTAAACGACGGCGGGCTTCCAGCAGGCGCAGGCGGTTGAGATACCGCTGCGGCGTCATGCCGGTGTAATGCTTCATCTGCCGGTGCAGCGTGCGCAGCGCCAGCGAAAAACGTTCTGCGGCCTCGGTCCAGTTAACGTCCTCACTGTAATGTGACTGGAGCCATTGCAAAAGTTGGTTAACCTTGTTTTCCGAGGTATCTCGCAATTGTGGCTGAAAACAGTCCTGATAAAGCAGGATCAGCAACTGTAAAAACAGGCTTTCGCGCGTGGCGATGTGTTCCATTTCTACACTGGCGGGCAGCGCTTCCAGCTGCGCGATACAGTTCAGAACCTGATGCAACACGCACGGGCTGAGCTGCCAGTGGATCTGCGACTGATAGTGATGCTCCTGTGGCAGAAAATGGCCGACATCCTGAATAAAGCGAAACGCTTTTGGCGAACGGAAAAGCACATTGGTCAGCCGCAGGTTATCCACATTTTCAAACAAATGATGATCGCTGGCGCGGACAAAACACACCGTTCCGGCAGTCAGGGTATACGGATTGTCATTAAAGATGTGCACGCCCGATCCGCTTTCCACCAGCATAATCTCGTGGAAATCGTGGTAATGCTCCGGGAAAACGTCTTGCGGCAGACGCCGCTCAACCGTCACAGTCAGCTCAGGTGCCGCAAAATAATCATCACCCTTCAGTAACGTCATTTATCGCCTCCGGTTCAGGAAATCATGATGCTTCGGAAAACAACCCTACCCTGCGCGTGCCGTTCTTGCCTTCAAACGGCGGCGTGAAAAACGTCATAAACGGTCAGATTTTTAAGATTCACCCCACCATGCAACAGATCTGCGGCGAAGATCACAGTCGCCCGCCCCGCCCGCATCCCCGTTTGCAAAACCTCGCCAGCGCCAGCTTTCGGCTGATCTGTGATCTGCCTCGCATCTACCTTTTTAATGCTGCCATCCCGTCAAAACCGATGGCAATCACCGGAAGGTGACCCCGCAACGCCTCCCCTACACTGGCCGCATATTCAATAAGGAATGGCCGCTATGAGAACTCACCATCTTGCCGCTATTGACCTCGGCGCTTCCAGCGGCCGGGTAATGCTGGCGACGTTTACCCGCTACGATGCAGACCCGGCAGCAACGCTGACGCTGAAAGAAATTCACCGTTTTCCCAATAACCTGATGCACGTAGACGGTCACGAAACCTGGGATCTTGATGCGCTTGAAAAGCACATTCTCGAGGGGCTGAACCGCCTGGATGCGTCGGGCATTCAGCTCGACGGTATCGGCATTGATACCTGGGGCGTGGATTATGTCCTGATCGACGAATACGGCCAGCGTGTAGGGTTGCCCGTTTCCTACCGCGACAACCGCACCGAAGGCGTCATGGCGCGGATGGAGCAACAGCTGAGCCGCGAAGCGATTTACCAGAAAACTGGCATCCAGTTTATGCCGTTTAATACGCTCTATCAGTTGCGTGCACTGAGCGAACAGCATCCAGAGGTCGTAGAAAAAGCCGCGCATCTGCTGATGATCCCGGATTATTTCCTTTACCGTCTTACCGGCAAGCTGAATCAGGAATACACCAACGCCAGCACCACGCAGATGCTGAATATTTCCACCGGCGACTGGGATGAAGATCTGCTGAAACTGGCAGGCGTACCGCGTCAATGGCTGACAAAACCGAGCCAGCCCGGCCATTCTCCCGGCCTGTGGCACAGCCCGCGCGGCCGCAGCGTACCCGTTTTCAGTGTCGCCACGCATGACACCGCCAGCGCAGTCGTGGCCGCGCCGCTCACCGGCACGCACAGCGCCTATATCAGTTCCGGCACCTGGTCGCTGATGGGCATCGAAAGCCCGAAAGCGTTCAATCACGCCGGCGCGATGCACGACAATGTCACCAATGAAGGCGGCATCAACGGCAGCTACCGCGTACTGAGCAATATTATGGGGTTATGGCTGTTCCAGCGCGTCTGCCGCGAACTGAATATTCAGGACCTGCCTTCATTAATTACGCTGGCCAAAAACGTCCCGCCGTTCACCTATCTGATTAATCCGAATGAAGACCGCTTTATCAATCCGCCGTCAATGGTCGATGCCATCCGCGAAGCCTGCGGGCAGGCGGGAGAACCGGTTCCGGTCTCACCGGCTGAACTGGCGCGCTGTATTTTCGACAGTCTTGCCATGTTGTACCGGCAGGTGGCCGTTCAGCTGGCGAAGCTGCAAGGCGAGCCGCTTCGCGACATTCACATTGTCGGTGGTGGCAGCCAGAACCAGTTCCTGAACCAGCTTTGCGCAGACACCTGTCAGGTAAACGTCAGCGCCGGGCCGGTTGAAGCCTCCACGCTTGGCAATATCGGCTGCCAGCTGATGGCCCTTGATGCCGTAAAAGATGCCGCTGAATTTCGTCGCATAGTCGCCACGAATTTCGAACAACGCCATTACCTCCCCCGTATTCACGAGGATTTCCCAATTCACTGGCGCCGTTTTCAGGCGCTCTGTCACGCCAATGAGGAGCTCGCAGTATGACTTCATCTATCGATCACGCATGGACGCTAGCCAAAGAACGTTTTGCCCAGCTGGGCATTGATGCCGAAGCCGCAATCAAACAACTCGATTCCCTGCCGGTTTCCATTCATTGCTGGCAGGGGGATGACGTCGCGGGTTTTGAAAATCCGGAAGGCGGGCTGACCGGCGGTATTCAGGCGACCGGCAATTACCCCGGCAAAGCGCGGAATGCACAACAGCTGCGGGCGGATTTAGAACTGGCGATCTCAATGATCCCCGGCCCTAATCGCCTGAATCTGCATGCTATTTATCTGGAATCCGATAATCCGGTTCCGCGCAATGAAATCGAACCGAAGCATTTCACCGGCTGGGTCGACTGGGCGAAGAAAAACAAACTGGGTCTGGACTTTAACCCGTCCTGTTTCTCGCATCCGATGAGCGCGGACGGCTTCACGCTCTCCAGCGCCAATCCGGAAATCCGCCAGTTCTGGATTGAACATTGTCAGGCCAGCCGTCGCGTTTCCGCCTTCTTTGGCCGCGCGCTGGGCACGCCTTCCGTCATGAATATCTGGGTTCCGGACGGCATGAAAGATGTCACCGTGGATCGTCTGGCACCGCGCCAGCGCCTGATGAGTGCGCTCGACGAAGTGATTGCCGAGAAGTTTGATATCACCGAACACATCGACGCCGTCGAAAGCAAACTTTTCGGCATCGGCTCTGAAAGCTACACCGTCGGCTCCAACGAATTCTATCTGGGCTACGCCGCCAGCCGCGGCACCGCGCTGTGCCTCGATGCCGGGCATTTCCATCCGACCGAAGTGATCTCCGACAAAATCTCGGCCGCCATGTTGTATGTGCCGCGCCTGCTGCTGCACGTCAGCCGTCCGGTGCGCTGGGACAGCGACCACGTCGTGCTGCTGGATGACGAAACGCAGGCCATCGCCAGCGAAATCGTGCGCCATAACCTGTTCAACCGCGTGCATATCGGGCTGGATTTCTTCGACGCTTCCATCAACCGCATCGCCGCCTGGGTTATTGGCACCCGCAACATGAAAAAAGCCTTGCTGAAAGCGCTGCTGGAACCGACCGACCTGCTGAAAAAACTGGAAGTCGAAGGCGATTACACCGGCCGCCTGGCCCTGCTGGAAGAACAAAAATCGCTGCCGTGGCAGGCCGTCTGGGACATGTATTGCCAGCGTCACGACGTGCCGGTCGGCGCTCAGTGGCTGGATACCGTTCGTCATTACGAAACCAGCGTGCTGGCGAAACGCTGATTATCGAAGATTTTATGGCTGAAAAGCATTCACCTTATTCGCAGGAAAGAACTGATGAAAACATTATTTAGCGCGTGGTTTGTACAGGGCATGGTCAAAGCGACCACCGATATGTGGCTGAAAGGCTGGGACGAGCGCAACGGCGGCAACGTCAGTATGCGTCTGCTACCGGAAGATGTGGCACCGTACAAAAATGATTTTTACGCCCAGCCGCGTCAGGTTGAACTGACCCAGCACGCGCCGGATCTGGCTAACGAATATTTCATTGTGACCGGCTCCGGCAAATTCTTCCGCAATGTGCAGCTCGCCCCTGCCGAAGCGCTGACCGTTATTCAGCTCGATGACAAAGGCGCCAGCTACAAAATCCTCTGGGGCCTGACCGCGGGCGGCCTGCCGACGTCAGAACTGGCATCCCATCTGCAATCACACGCTGTGCGTAAACGCGTCACAAACGGGCAGGATCGCGTGATCATGCACTGCCACGCCACCAACCTGATTGCACTGACCTATGTGCTCGAACCCGACAGCGCGAAAATCACCCGCAAGCTGTGGGAATGCAGCACCGAATGTCTGGTGGTCTTCCCCGACGGCGTGGGCATTGTGCCGTGGATGGTCCCGGGCACCGACGGCATCGGCGCAGCCACTTCCGACCGGATGCAACATCACAGCCTGGTGCTGTGGGCCTTCCACGGGATCTTCGGCTGCGGCCCGACGCTTGATGACGCCTTTGGTCTGATCGACACCGCGGAAAAATCGGCGGAAATACTGGTGAAAGTGATTTCAATGGGTGGGATGAAACAGACGATCCAAACCGACGAGCTGATTGCGCTGGCTAAACGTTTTGACGTCACACCTTTTGAGGCCGCTTTAAAAGCCTGAACCGGCCATTAAGGCTCCCACTTATTAAAAACCCGGCACAGGAACGACGGAAAGTTTCCTGTCGCCGGGACCGGCGCAGATCAGGAGCCGCGCAGTCAGGATATTGATTTTAAATAAAATATGAGAGGGAATTTTATGAGTTTCATGCTTGCTCTTCCAAAAATCAGCCTCCACGGCCAGGGCGCGATCAGCGATATGGTTGCGATGCTGGCGACAAAACAACCGGGCAAAGCGCTGATCGTCACTGACGGTAAGCTGGTCGAGTTAGGTCTGCTCGATGGCCTGTTCTCCGCACTGAAAGCCGCCGGACTGCCGTATGCGTTATACGGCGGCGTGGTGCCTAATCCGACTTCCGCACACGTAGACGAAGGTTTCCGTCAGTATCAGGAAAATCATTGCGATTACCTGATTGGTTTCGGCGGCGGCAGCCCGATTGATACCGCAAAAGGCATCAAAATTCTGACAGCCAATCCGGGACCGGTGACGATTTATTCCGGCGTCGGCAAAGTGACGAAACCGGGCGTATTTCTGGTGGCGGTCAACACCACGGCCGGTACCGCTGCGGAACTGACCAGTAATGCGGTGATCATCGACAGCCAGCGTCAGGTAAAAGAAGTCATTATCGATGCGAATCTCATCCCGGATATCGCGGTGGACGATCCGTCGATTATGCTGAAGATCCCCGCAGATGTTACCGCAGCCACCGGTATGGACGCCCTGACGCACGCCATCGAAGCCTATGTTTCTGTCGGCGCGCATCCGCTGACCGATCCGACGGCGCTGGCGGCGATCTCGACCATTACCCGTTGGCTGCCAGAAGCGGTGGATCATGGCGATAATATTGAAGCGCGCGAGAAAATGGCGCAGGGACAATATCTGGCAGGGATGGCGTTTAACAGCGCCGGGCTGGGATTAGTGCATGCGCTGGCGCATCAGCCAGGCGCGACGCACAACCTGCCGCACGGCGTCTGTAATGCCATTCTGCTGCCGGTCGTGGAAGAATTTAACCGTGCTTCCGCCCCGCATCGTTTTGCCGATATCGCACGCGCCATGGGCGTGAATACGCAGGGCATCAGCGAAACGCAGGCCAGCATTGCGGCGATTAAAGCGATCCGTGATTTGTCGGCGAGAGTGGGAATTCCATCAGGATTCAGAGCATTAGGCATAGTCGAAGCCGACATCGAAGGCTGGCTCGACAAAGCGCTGGCTGACCCTTGCGCGCCGTGCAACCCGGGAACCGCTACGCGCGAAGAAGTGCGCGAGCTTTACATGAAAGCGATGTGACTTCTTTTCTCCTCCCCCTTCGCAGGGGAGGGAGAAAACCAAACCAGGAGAATTCGAATGATCCGTAAATCCTTCGTTATGCAGGTCAACCCGAATGCGCATGCGGAATATCAGCGGCGGCATACACCGATCTGGCCGGAACTGGCGGAGACCCTGAAAGCACACGGCGCGCACCACTACAGCATTTTTCTCGATGAAAAACGTAACCTGCTGTTCGGGTATGTGGAGATTGAATCAGAAGAAAGATGGAACGCCGTGGCGAAGACGGAAATCTGCCAGCAATGGTGGAAGCATATGGCAGACGTGATGCCTGCCAATGCCGATAACAGCCCGATCAGCAGCGATCTTAAGCCGGTCTTTTACCTCGATTAACCCGCTGTTCCCCGCTTTTTCCCTGCGCGGCAGACTGACCGTTTTTCCCCTGAGCCGGTCTGGCCGCCGCCGGTTTTTTCCCTGCACGGAATTCGGTGGATTTACCTTTTCCGGTCGCCGGATTTTGCGCTTTGGATCCGGTGAAACGCGTCGCGGCCGGTTTGTCTTTCCCGGAACGTGATGGCGTAAATTTCGGATCAAAGCCGTCAGGAGGCACCAGGCAATCCGGGCGGATGCCGATCAGGCGGCGCATACCCATCGCCGTCAGCGCTTCGCGGATCACCGGCCAGTTCACCGGATCGTGATAACGCAGCAACGCTTTATGCAAGCGACGCTGACGATCGCCTTTCGGCACCACCACGTCCTCACTTTTGTAATCCACTTTCCCGAGCGGATTTTTGCCGCTGTAATACATGGTGGTCGCGCTGGCGAGCGGTGACGGATAGAAGTTCTGCACCTGATCCAGCCGGAAGCGGTTCTTCTTAAGCCACAGCGCCAGATTGATCATATCTTCCGTTCGCGTCCCCGGATGGGCAGAGATGAAATACGGGATCAGATACTGCTCTTTTCCGGCCTGTTTGGAATAGCTGTCGAACAGCTCTTTGAACCGGTAATAACTGCCCATTCCCGGTTTCATCATTTTCGACAACGGCCCGGTTTCGGTGTGCTCCGGCGCAATTTTCAGATAACCGCCGACGTGATGTTCGGCCAGCTCTTTGATATAACGCGGATCTTCCACCGCCAGGTCATAACGCACGCCGGACGCAATCAGGATTTTCTTGATGCCTTTCAGGCTGCGCGTGCGGCGGTATAGATTGATGGTCGGCTCATGGTTGGTGTCCATGTGCGTACAGATTTCAGGATAAACGCAGGATGCGCGTCGGCAGCTTTGTTCCGCTTTTGGCGACTGGCAGCGCAGCATATACATGTTTGCCGTCGGGCCACCAAGATCGGAAATCACGCCGGTAAAGCCGGGCACGCTGTCGCGGATCTCTTCGATTTCTCGCACGATCGACTCTTCCGAACGGCTCTGAATGATCCGCCCTTCATGTTCAGTGATCGAACAAAACGCGCAACCGCCGTAGCAACCACGCATGATGTTGATCGAAAAACGGATCATGTCATACGCCGGGATCGTGGATTTGCCGTAAGAAGGATGCGGCACGCGCTGGAAAGGCAGGCCAAACACTTCGTCCATTTCTTCCGTGGACAGCGGGATCGCCGGAGGATTAATCCACACATAGCGATCGCCGTGTTTTTGCATCAGCGCCCGCGCACAACCCGGGTTAGTTTCGTGGTGCAAAATACGCGAGGTATGGGCGTACAGCACTTTGTCGCCCTTCACTTTTTCGAACGACGGCAGCAGAACGTAGGTTTTCTCCCACGGCTTCGGCTTTGGCGCACGAACGGTAATCGGCTGCGGCGCATCCGGCGCAGGAAGTTCCCCTTCGGAGCAGGGTAAATCCTCGCCGTACGGGTTCATGATCGGCTCAATTTTACCGGGCTTATCGAGCCGCGTGGAATCCACCCCGCTCCAGCCAATCAGCGCAGTTTTGCGCATCACGGCGGTATTTCGCACGTCGTGAATATCTGCAATCGATTCGCCCGCCGCCAGCCGGTGCGCCACTTCCACCAGAGGTCGCTCGCCGTTGCCATAAATCAGCATGTCAGCTTTGGAATCCACCAGCACTGAACGGCGCACGGTATCGGACCAGTAATCGTAATGCGCGATACGCCGCAAACTGGCTTCAATACCGCCGAGTAAAACCGGCACATCGCTGTAGGCTTCTTTGCAGCGCTGCGTGTACACCAGCGTTGCGCGATCGGGGCGTTTGCCGCCGACATTGCCCGGCGTGTAAGCATCGTCATGGCGCAATTTCCGGTCAGCCGTGTAACGGTTGATCATCGAATCCATATTTCCGGCGGTCACGCCGTAAAACAGGTTCGGCTTACCGAGCCGCATAAAATCGTCTTTATTGGTCCAGTCCGGCTGCGCGATGATCCCCACGCGGAACCCCTGCGCTTCCAGCATGCGGCCGATGATCGCCATCCCGAAACTCGGGTGATCGACATACGCATCGCCGGTCACCACGATCACATCGCAACTGTCCCAGCCAAGTTCATCCATTTCTGCCCGTGTCATCGGGAAAAACGGCGCTGTACCGTAGCATTCGGCCCAGTAGCGCGGGTAAGAAAACAATGTGCGATCGGGTTGGATCAGGCTGATTGGCATTAGGAGGTTCTTCGTTCGACGGCAAATAATTGGCCGCAAATTATACGGGGGCTTAAATTTCGACGGGCGGGCAAATCACTCAGATTTGATTTAGATCAGTTTTTGTTTTTGTGTACGAAATAAGGCCTGCGGGGATCAGGAGATCCTGACGGGTAAAATGATCACGCTTGCCATTCAGCGATAACTGATGGGAATTCACCCCTGGCGAACCCGGTTTGTAGCTGTAAGCCCTGTCAAAAGCCGGAGCAAGTTTCCATTGAAAATCTTCATTCAAAATAAAACCGAAGTTCTTTGTGTGGTCATCATGATTTCGGGCGACGATGTTAAATACCCTCCGGCGATACAACTCTAAAGCATCAATTTTGCTTTGACGCAGCACCTGCATGAGTGAGAACAATTGCTCGTAGCTCTCTGCTTATAATCCGCATGATCCATTGCGCAAAGCGACTGATAATGAATTTTACGGTTGCCGTCCCTGTCGAAGCGTTTCGTCATAAAATTAGTCGACTTTATTTTGATAAGGGATGCCTAAAAGGTCCTATAAAAAAGGCCTGCTGGTTTCCCCGCAGGCCTTTTGTTTTTATGACTTCTCAACGCAATGACAACGTTATTTCTTCGCCAGTGCCTCGAACACTTTTTCGACGGCGACCGCGCCCGGATCTTTCACGCCTTTCAGGCTGTTGCTGTTGAGATATGAAGAACGACCGGCATTGGCTTTTTTCATGCTGGCAGTGTCTTTTGCACCTTTGGCCGCGGCTTTGGCAGCGCCCTTCAGCGCCTCTTTTTTGCCTAATGCTTCCAGCGCAGGTTGCAGCGCGTCGATCATCGTGCGATCGCCGAGATCGGCGCCGCCATAATGTTTCATCCGCTCCAGGCCAAACAGCAGCGCTTTCGGCAGCTTCTCGCCTTCCGCCACCTTTTTGCCCGCCGCCGTGAAGAAGATCGACATCAGTACACCGCTGGATCCGCCCATCACGACGGCCAGACGATCGCCGACGATGCCGAGGAGATCGGCCACATTGTTCAGCGGCAGTTTTTTTCCTTTGTTCTGTTTCTGAATATCCCGCGCACCGCTGGCAAACGTTGAACCGGTATCGCCGTCGCCCACTTTGGCATCCAGCTTGTTCAGTTCATCTTCGAGGTCAGAAAGCGTCTGCGTGATGGTTTCGACAATTTTGCCGACCGCCGCATTAGACGAGGCTTTCGCGACTTTCTTCTCGCTGATCTTCTTACCTTTTTTGGTCGCCAGTTTTTCCAGTTTCACCAGCGGCTGCCAGCCGGACGCTTCAACTTCTGCCAGCAATGCTTCTTCGATGCCGCCTTTGAGCGCAATCACCGAGAGTGAGAAACCTTTCATATCCAGCGCGCTGACCAGCGACGCCGGGCCAATCAGATAACGGATTGAACCGCCGAGCGCGGAATGCACCAGTTCTTTAGTCAGCTGATTCATCTCCAGCGGCGAAACGCCACCGAGGTTGTTGACCAGCACTGCCAGTTTGTCGCTTTTCTTCACATGTTCCTGAAGTTTTCCGACCAGCGTATCAATCACTTTTTTGCTGTTCTGGGTTTTCATGGTCGATACGCCCGGTTCGCCGTGAATGCCCAAACCCAGCTCAACGTGGCCGGACTCAATGCGCTGTTCTTCTTCATCTTCACCGCCGCCGGGCAGGTTACAACCGGCGGCCGCCACGCCGATACTGGCCGTCGCATCAATAGCCTGTTGGGCAATTTTGGTCACTTCTTTCAGGGATTTGCCCTGTTCGGCCGCATAACCGGCAATCTTGTGAACCACCGCCGTGCCCGCAATGCCACGCGGCTGTTTGTTATCCGGCAGGGAAATGTCATCAGACACCATCACCAGTTCGACGTTGTATCCCATGCCTTTGGCTTTTTCTGCCGCAAGGCCAAAGTTGAGACGGTCGCCAGTGTAGTTTTTGACAATCAGCAGGCAGCCCGGTTTCCCGGTCACCGCAACAATGGCGTTGAGCACCGCGTCAACGCTCGGCGATGCAAACACTTCGCCACACACTGCTGCCGTCAGCATCCCTTTACCGACAAAACCGACGTGCGCCGGTTCATGTCCGGAACCGCCACCGGAAATCAGCGCGACTTTTTTCTTATCCCAGTCGCGCCGCACGACCACGCGGATTGCGGGATCAATGTCCAGCTTCGCCAGATTTTTGTAGGGAGAGGTCAGGATCACCCCTTCGATCACATCGTTAATCAGAGTCTTGCGGTCATTCATAAAAAATTTAGACATGCAGAGCTTTTCCTTTTAACTGTTTTCCAGGTGTGGAGAGGTAATGAAAAAGTATAGATAACCAAAAACATAACACAGGGAAAATGCGCGAAGGGAGCGGGAAAGGCGGTTTCCCGCCTTTTCAGAAATGAGGTAAAAAGAGGATTAATTACAGGCTAAAACTTTAATCGCCAGACCACCTGTGGACGTTTCACGATACTTCGAGTTCATGTCTTTGCCGGTTTCGTACATGGTTTCGATGACTTTATCGAGGCAAACGCGCGGCTCACTGGTACGGCGAAGCGCCATGCGCGAGGCGTTAACGGCTTTCACCGCTGAAATCGCATTTCGTTCAATGCACGGCACCTGAACCTGTCCGGCCAGCGGATCGCAGGTCAGCCCGAGATGGTGCTCCATCGCGATTTCTGCCGCCATAAAGACCTGCGCGGTGCTGCCACCCAGAAGCTCGGTCAGACCCGCCGCCGCCATGGAACAGGCCACGCCGACTTCGCCCTGACAACCGACTTCAGCACCGGAAATCGACGCATTCATTTTGAACAGAATGCCGACGGCACCCGACGCGAGGAAGAAACGGCTGTAGGAATCGGGACTGATCGGGCGGATAAACTGATCGTAATACGTCAGAACGGCCGGAATAATCCCGCACGCGCCGTTGGTCGGCGCAGTCACTACACGGCCACCTGCAGCATTTTCTTCATTCACCGCCATGGCGTACATGTTGATCCAGTCAACGACGCCCATCGGATCGACGTTATTTTTATCCTGCGTGACCAGAATGCGACGCAGAGCCGCTGCACGACGGTTGATTTTCATCGGACCGGGCAATAACCCTTCCGTATGAATTCCGCGGGTGATCCCTTCACTCATCACATTCCAGATGGCAGCAAAGTGATCGCTGATTTCGTTACGGGTATGCCCCGCCAGTTCGTTTTTCAGCATCAGCGCCGACAACGACAGGCCGGTTTCCGTGCAATGTTTTTGCAGATCGCTGGCCGAACGGAACGGGTACGGACGCACGACAGGGTTTTCGTCCTGTACGCCAAATTTGCTGGCTTCGACAATAAAACCGCCGCCAATAGAATAGTAGGTCCGGGTATACAGCAGCTCATCGCCATTAAAAGCGCTGATGGACATGCCATTTTCATGCAAGGGCAAATTGCTGGTGTGGAAATTCATGCCGGAACCGGCCGGGAAATCCACTTCTTTCGCTCCTTTACCCAGCATCAGACGACCGGAAGTTTCCACCTGGTGTATAAAACCGGGGATCGCATCAATATCAACGTCATCCGGCATGTTGCCGGCCAGCCCCATAATGATAGCCAGATCAGTATGATGACCTTTACCGGTCAAAGATAAAGATCCGTAAACATCCACAGCAACGCGGGTTGTCTGGTCAATATGGCCTGAAGAGATAAGTTCATCAGTGAATATTTTCCCGGCTTTCATCGGGCCGACAGTATGCGAACTGGAAGGACCAATACCAATTTTGAAAATATCGAAGACGCTGATCACGATAGACTCCATGTCTGAATAGGATTAAGGAATAAATAAAGATGACGGTGGATAAAACCGAAGCAGTGAGCGGAATAACACCCGCTCACCGGATATTACGATTGAATGAATTAATCCATCAGACTAAATACAATGGCAGACATGGCAATCAACCCCATAATAACCACGAACGCATTACTGATATGACCGCTGTATTTTTTCATCGCGGGTACTTTGCGAATGGCATACATCGGCATCAGGAATAACAGCATCGCAATAATCGGGCCACCCAGCGTTTCAATCATTCCTAAAATACTTGGGTTCAGCGTTGCGACTAACCAGGTGGTTAATAACATGAAGATACCGGTATAACGGTTCAGCGCTGGCAGAGGAATTGTTTTTCCTTTGCTGCGCAGAGATTTAATCACCATACCGTTAAAACCTTCACGCGCGCCCAGATAATGACCGAGGAAAGATTTAGTAATCGCAATAAAGGCAATAAATGGCGCGATATAAGCAATCACCGGGTTAGAGAAATGGTTAGCTAAATAAGACAGAATTGAAACGTTCTGTGCTTTTGCTTCCATCAGGTTTTCCGGAGACAGACTCAGGACGCAGCTGAAGACGAAGAACATCACCGTCAGCACCATCATGATGTGGCTAAATGCCAGAATACGGGAGCATTTTTTCTCAGCATCTTCGCCGTACTCTTTACGTTTTGCGACAGCAAAAGAAGAGATGATCGGGGAATGGTTGAAGGAGAACACCATCACCGGAATGACCAGCCAGAGCGTCATCAACATGCCATGACCCACGCCGTTACCGGACAGAGACACGTTTTCAAATACCGACGTATTCCAGTTAGGAATAAGGTACAGCGCCAGCGCCATCAGCACGGCAACAAACGGGAAGACCAGAATGCTCATCGCTTTCACGATCATTTCCTGCCCGAAATGTACCAGCGTCATTAAGCCGAGGATCAGAACCAATGACAGTAACGCACGCGGTGGCGCATTCATGTGCATCTGGTGAGTAATAAAACTCTCAACCGTATTGGTAATGGCCACGCTGTAAACTAAAAGGATGGGATAAATCGCGAAGAAATAAAGCAGGGTAATTAACTTACCGGCTGAAATACCGAAATGCTCTTCAACAACTTCCGTAATATCTTCGCCCGCATTCTTACCGGATAATACAAAGCGTGTTAATCCACGGTGAGCAAAGAAAGTCATTGGGAAGGCAAGAATTGCCATGATGATTAACGGAATTAAACCGCCAATCCCTGCATTAATAGGAAGAAATAGAACACCTGCACCAATTGCCGTTCCGTAGAGGCCTAACATCCACATGGTGTCAGTTTTACGCCAGGAACTTACCGATTTTTTAGACAGCGTCCCGATTGTTGTATTATCCATGATTCCTCAGTACCTAATTATAAAAATAATTCCGTTTTCCCCAGGAATGGTTGATGTTTTTTTACTGCACCCGTCATCAAAAAAACCACCCTGACGGATAAAACATACCATTAATGCGGGCATGATACCTATCAGCAGCATAAAAATCTGGGGAACAACCTGGCTTTGAGATCATGATCACGAATAACTAAATATTTCCGCCTGATATTCCTTTAAATTCAAAATCATTAACATTTCCTGCAATTTAAATTCATCAATTAGTGATTCCGATAACATTTATTTTTTGTCATATTTTGTTATCCACGTGACTATTATTTAAATAACGGTTGAATTGCCAGCAAAGTGTATTATTTATCGCCGTTTCTGGCCGCCCTGAACTGACTAAAAAACAAACAACTTTCGCATCCAAATCATTACCCCTGCTTCAGGAAGCGCCATTTGCCTGCCTTGTGTAAAAATTTCGAAACAAAGCAGGCGGCGTAACAAGTTGAAAAATTTCTTACTGACGCTTTCAGAACTCATGCCGATAAAGTTATTCTTATTCCGGAGAAATAATTTCAACCGGAAGAAAACGCTGAGCGACTCAATGGGAAAAGCCCGAACTCTTTTTTGCCTGTCAGTGAAGACTCATTCCCGCCGTTTTTTGAAGGCTGTGTATGGCTTTGCGCTGCTGACATTGCTTCTGGCCGTTCCGCTGGCGCCCGGTGTGGCAGAAACCGGTGATGCGGCCACGAACGCCACCGTCGCGCAGACGGTCAACGGCATTCTCAGCTATTCGCGCTGGCCTGACGGCACCACCTCCTCGGCGCTGACGCTGTGCATCATTCCGCCGGTAAAATATGCCGCGCAATTAACGCCGGACGGCAGCGCATTTTCCGGCAGATCCCTTAAGGTTTTAACCCTTCCGATAGACAGCCCGCTGCTAACGTCAGAGTGCAACGCCATTTATTCCGGCAGTACAACCGCCGCACAACAGACAGATTTACACCAGCGCCTGGAAGGGCATTCGATTTTGACCATTGGCGAGCAGGATGATGCCTGCGCATTACTGAACGCATTCTGTCTGGTGATTACAGCTCAGCACACCGGTTTTAAATTGAATCTGGATACGCTGTCCCGCAGCGGCGTACGGGTTAATCCCGCCGTATTACAACTTGCCAGGGAAAAGGAGTGACCATGGAAAATAAAATTCCTGTTCCTGACACAGAACAGCAGAGCCCGCGCACGACGTTAAGCGCAGCCCTGAACAGAATCCATGTGATTGTTATTGTGACGGCGATTGGTCTGGCAGGCTTTTTACTCACCCTGCTGGCCCTGATCGCTTTGCGTTCGCATGCCCAAAGCAACCTCGAGCTGACGGCGCGCGCGATTGGCTACACCACGGAAGCGGCGCTGGTCTTTAACGATCCGGCGGCCGCACACGACTCGCTGGAGTTCATCGCCAAACGCGGTGATTTTACGCAGGCAAAAATCCTGACGCCTGCCGGTGCGACATTCACGGAGTGGCAGCGCCCGATTAACACCAACTGGGACAAGCTCGGCCAGTTCGTCGGGCACCTCGCGTTCCCGGAGCCGATTACCACGCAGGTGATCCACTCCGGTTCCGTCATTGGCACCATCTGGCTCGCCGGTAACGGCACCAGCCTGATTGGTTTCCTGCTGGAAACCGTGCTTAGCCTGCTGGGTTGTCTGGTGCTGACGGCGCTGGTCGCGCTGTATTTTTCGCGCCGGATGCAGAAAGGGATTGTCAATGCGCTGGGCCATATTACGCACGTTACGCACGAAGTGAGCGCTAACCGCTCTTTCAATCTGCGCGTACCCTCCGCCCCGATTGTCGAGCTCCATACGCTGAGCCAGGACTTCAACAGCCTGCTGACCGAGCTGGAAGCCTGGGAAAACCACATGCGCAACGAAAACAGTTCGCTGACGCAAAAAGCGTTGCACGATGGATTGACGGGTCTGCATAATCGCGCGTTCTTTATTGATACCCTAAATCAGTGCTTCAACCCGATGCGTCCGCCTCTGTCGCTGGCTCTGCTGTTTATTGATGTCGATAACTTTAAAGAGATCAATGACACGCTGGGGCATGCCGCCGGGGACCGTGTGCTGATGGTGATCGGCGAACGGCTGGCAAAAACGCTGCGTCAGGGCGATGTGCTGGCGCGTCTGGGGGGCGATGAGTTTGCTATCCTGCTCGATCCGATGATTTCCACGGCGGAAGCCGTGGCCTTCGCCGAGCGGATTGTCGACATCATGAAAACACCGGTGATCCTGCTCAATAACAAGACACTGGATGTTTCCCTGAGTATCGGTATTGCGTTGTCGCCTTCGCAGGCGAACAGCGCGAAAGAACTGCTCGAAAAAGCCGACGAAGCGATGTATCGCTCGAAAAAGATATCCGGCAGTTGCTGGCATGTTTCTTCAGGAATGCCGCTTCCTGTCGTGATGAAAGACTAAAAGGAGTTAACACACATGCATAATAACAATCGTTTCAAAACCTGGTGCCGGTATGCCGGAATGGCACTTTGCATTATTTTCCTGGCGGCCTGCCAGGCCAAACCGGTGACCGGATTAACCCCGGAACAAATCGCTGTTCTGCAAAAAAATGGCTTCACCCAAACGGATGCCGGCTGGGAACTGGGTCTGGATGCCAAAGTTCTGTTTGGCAATAATCAGGACAAACTTTCCGCTGAAAGTAAGCAGTCGGTGGAAAAGCTGGCGGGCGAACTTTTGCACGTAGGCCTGAACAAAGTGAACCTCGACGGCCATACCGATAACTACGGCGACGCCAGCTACAACAACGACCTGTCGCTGCGCCGCGCCAATACCGTTGCCGCCGCCTTTGCCGACGCCGGAATGCCGCGCGCCAATATCCATACCCGTGGATTAGGACAGAGCCAGCCCGTTGCCAGTAATAAAACACAGGCCGGGCGCGCACAGAACCGCCGGGTTTCTGTGATTATCGTGGTGTAATTTAGAGTAATCCCACCAGATGCAGCGCGGCCTTGCAGTTATCCGTACGTCGCCAGGCCAGCGCTATCTGCGTGGTTAATGTCTGCCCTGCCAGGGGCAGACAGCGTACGTGAGTCTCATCAATTTTACTGAGCGACGCCGGAACCAGCGCATAACCAAATCCTGTTGCCACCATACTCAGCGACGACGTAATTTGCGGACATTGCTGCCCGTAGCGCGGCGTAAAACCGGCCTCTTCACACGCCTGCGTCACCGCGTCGTACAACCCCGGCGATAAATCCCGCGGAAAAGTGATCAGCGTATCGTGGCGCAGCGCCGCCAGACGCACCTCTTTCTCCTGGCTGAACGGATGCTTTTTCGGCAGCGCCACCATCATTTCTTCGATATCCAGCACCTTAAAACTGAAGTCTTTACTGCGTTCGCAAGGCAGGCGGATAAACGCCGCGTCCAGCGCGCCCTCGCCCATTGCAGTCATCAGCCCCGCCATATCCTTTTCCTGCGGCTCAAGCACGATGCCCGGATATTTATCCCGGAACCGATGCAGAAGCGCAAAAACCTGCGGATTAAAAGCCGTGGATGTGGCGAAGCCGATACGTAATGTCCCGTTCATTCCGCGCGCCACAGCACGGGTACGTTCAAGGGCGGCATCGGTGAGCTTGATGATCGTCTGAGCGTCGTCGTAGAGCACTTTTCCGGCTTCGGTCAGCTCGACGCCACGGGTCAGGCGCTTGAGTAAAGGGGTTCCGATTTCATGTTCGAGCCGCTGGATTTGCTGGCTCAATGGAGGCTGGGAAATCCCCAGTTGTTCGGCAGCACGGGTGAAGTGGCCCGTCTCTGCTACCGCGACAAAATAGCGCAGATGACGAAGTTCCATATCAAAAACGTCTCAAAGTGAACACCTCGTCATATTGGAACTTCTGGCTGAATCGCGTCAACCTTTAATCAGATAAGTTAATCATTCGACCGGAGCTTCCTGCATGAAAACCCATTCTGATTCCTGTTCCTGCGTTGCCGAACTCGCCCGCACCGCCTCGGCGTTTACCCAGAGACATCCCGACCGCGTGTTGTACCAGTCATCCCTGATGAGTGCCCTGCTCAGCGGCGTCTACGAGGGCGAAACCACCATGGCCGACCTGCTGGAACACGGCGATTTTGGCCTCGGCACCTTTAACCATCTCGACGGAGAACTGATTGCTTTTAACAGCAATATCTTCCAGTTGCGTGGCGACGGCAGCGCACGACGCGCCCTGCCCGAACAAAAAACCCCGTTTGCGGTGATGACATTCTTTAATCCTACGAATGAATACCTGATTGAAAAACCGCATACCCGCGAGCAGATCCATCAGGTGATTGACCGCGCCGTGGCCAGCCAGAACACCTTCTGTGCGCTGCGCATTGACGGTGAATTCAGCCGGGTGGAGACGCGCACCGTGCCGGAACAAAAGCGCCCGTATAAACCGATGCTGGAAGCCATCGAGGCCCAGCCAACCTTCCATATCGAGCACAGCCAGGGCGTGCTGATTGGTTTTCTGACCCCGGCGTATATGCAGGGCATCAATGTGGCGGGCTATCACGAACACTTTATTAATCAGGAACGCAGCAGCGGCGGCCACGTTCTGGATTATCAGGTTGAGAGCGGCGTGCTCACGTTCGGCACCGTTGAAAAGCTGCTGATCGACTTCCCGCAGGACAGCGATTTCCTGCATGCCGATTTAAATCCCGATGATTTAAACGATGCGATTCAGTCCGTTGAGAGTTAACAGCCCGCAGGTAAAAGGAAAACACCATGAAAAACTCAGACCCTAAAATCGAATGGAAATGCGGCGCAGATCTGGTGGTCGCACAGCTTGAAGCGCAGGGCGTAAAACACGTCTTCGGCATTCCCGGCGCAAAAATCGACCGCGTATTTGATTCCCTGATCGACTCCACCATTACCACTATTCCGGTGCGCCACGAAGCCAACGCCGCCTTTATGGCCGGTGCCGTCGGCCGCCTGACCGGCAAAGCGGGCGTCGCACTGGTGACGTCCGGCCCCGGTTGTTCGAACCTCATCACCGGCGTCGCCACAGCGACATCAGAAGGCGATCCGCTGGTCGCACTCGGCGGCGCGGTAAAACGTGCCGACCACGTAAAACAGGTTCACCAGACGATGGATACCGTCGCGATGTTCCGCCCGGTAACCAAATATTCTGCGGAAGTGACCTCGTCTTCCGCGCTGGCCGAAGTGATGGCAAACGGCTTTCGCGCCGCCGAATTCGGGCGTCCGGGCGCAGCGTTCATCAGCCTGCCGATGGACATCGTCAACGAACCCGCCAGCGGCAAACTGCTGACATCACAACCGCCCGTTCTGGGCAGCGCGCCGCACGACGCCATTTTGCAGGTCGCGCGTCTGTTAAAACAGGCCAAAAACCCGGTTCTGCTGCTCGGCCTGATGGCCAGCCAGCCGCGTAATGCGGCGGCCATCCGACGTCTGCTGCATAAAAGCGATTTGCCGGTCACCAGCACCTATCAGGCCGCCGGTGTTATCGACCAGGCGTCCTTCCACCGGTTCGCCGGGCGCGTGGGTTTATTCAATAATCAGGCCGGTGACCGCCTGCTGCGCAATGCCGATTTAGTGATCACCATCGGCTACAGCCCGGTCGAGTACGAACCGGCGCAGTGGAATAACGAGAATGCCGAACTGGTGCATATCGACGTGATGCCCGCCGAAACGGACAGCGAATACCTGCCGGATGTCGAACTGGTGGGCGACATCGCCGATACGCTCGATCTGCTGACCGAACAAATCCAGCAGCATTTCGTGCTAAGCACCTCGTCCATCGCGATTCTGGAAGACCGCCGCCAGCAACGCGAGCTGCTGGATCAGAAAGGCCGGAGCCTGAACCAGTTCGCCATCCACCCGCTGCGGCTGGTGCGCGCAATGCAGGACATCGTCAACAGCGACGTCACGTTATGCGTCGATATGGGCAGTTTCCACATCTGGATCGCCCGTTACCTTTACAGCTTCCGCGCGCGTCAGGTGCTGATTTCCAACGGCCAGCAAACCATGGGCGTCGCGCTGCCGTGGGCGATTGGCGCAGCGCTGGTCGATCCCGGCCGCAAAGTGGTGTCCGTTTCCGGCGACGGCGGCTTTATGCAATCGAGCATGGAACTGGAAACCGCCGTCCGGCTGGGCGTGAATTTGCTGCACATCATCTGGGTGGATGAGGCGTACAACATGGTCGCCATCCAGGAGGAGAAAAAATACCAGCGCACCTCCGGCATCCAGTTCGGCCCGATCGATTTCAAAGCCTACGCCGACGCGTTCGGCGCCAAAGGTTTCGCCGTCACCTCCGCAGAAACCCTGGAAAGCACCCTCCGCGCTGCGATGGACGTACAAGGCCCCGCCGTCGTCGCCGTCCCGGTGGACTACAGTGACAATGCGTTGCTGATGGGACAACTGGAGATGGGGGCGATGTTTTAGGGGGGGTAAAGCGCTGAGGAGAAACGCCCTTGTTAGGGCGTTTTTTTGCTCGCGGCGATCATAGCTTTTAATTCATCAATAGACAGCGTTCGGTCTTTTTTTCGATGAATGATCCCATGACAGTTAGCGCAAACCGGCACAAGATCTTTTTTAGGATCGACATTCTTTGAGCCGCCAAATTCGGATACCGGTACTACGTGATGAATATGGATAAAGTCCTTAGCATATTCACCGTAGAACTCACCGAAGTTGAAACCGCAGGCAAAGCAGGTTGTACCGTGAAGTGCTTTAGCCCGTTTTTTTAGCTTCAGGTCTCTTTCATAAGTCGTGACAAACTTGGAAGACTTTTTCCCTTCCTGATAAGAAATCAGAGACTCTTCGTCAGTTTCATCTTCAATATGAATATCTTCGTTTTTGATATCACCGATGATGTGGCGTGGTTCTGTTAATGCAGCAGCGACAGCAATATCTGCGAATATTTCTGCTGATATAGGGCGGACACTTGAACGCCAATAGTTAGATTTCTTACTGTCAGGAATTTCCTCATAATAACCATCATCCTTTTTTGCCAGAACCGCGTGCTCAAATTTTTGGAAGTCTGTCAGGATAGCGTTCAGGTTACCTGCATCATCAGGCTCTATTTTGCTGATCCGTCCAATACCAAAGTAATGCGGGGAATCGGATAAACGCAGGGAGGAATACTGCTTGTTCTCTGATTTCAATTTCCCTTTGTAATAAACAAACCGCATCCCAGGGCTTATAGATTTTTGATATTGCTTTGGAAAATGATAAACCCTGCCCGTTTCATCGTCCCATTGAGAAACATCATTCTCCGTAAGCACAACACATATGTCCTCGTCTGCCATCTACTGATACCTGTTAGTTGAATCAATAGGTTGAAAGTATAAGACGATCTTGATTGCTTACAACTAATGCATTTGGATTTTGGATGGTTTGAACACAAAAAAGGATAAATTAATTCGAGAAATGATGGATTTAGGCATGAAAGAGCCACTTGTTCTGGTCGCTGGATTTTGCGAGCATGTGCGCAATGGATGAAATTGTTAGAGAGGACAGTTACATGCTCAACAGTAAAACGCTGCAAACTGCGATCTCTAATTTGACTGTTTGGCGCAAAGGCGATCAGCGAGCACCGCATAAGCCTTTGTTACTTCTCTATGTTTTATCAGAATATAAAAAAGGGCATGGCAGATTATTTCACTACGGGAATGAAATTCATCGGCCACTGTTAGATCTGCTTCAGAGTTTTGGCCCACAACGTCGAGAACATTATCCGACTATGCCCTTTTGGCGTTTACAAGGAGACGGTTTCTGGGAGGTAAAAAATGCCGATCTGTGTTCTCCCCAAAAAGGCAGCAAAGAACCTCCACAGCGTGAAATTATTGAACGTGATGTTATAGGAGGTTTTGATGAAGGTGCTTTTGAATTGTTGCATCGAGAGCCATTATTGGTTAACAAATTGGCCTTGCAAATATTACGTGAGCAATTTCCCGAGAGCGTTCAAGAATTAGTCGCCAATCGTTTAGACTTATTTATTGAGGATATCAGCAAAACACGCGACCCTCATTTTAGACAAACTATTTTGCGCGCCTACAATTATCAATGTGCCATTTGTGGATATAATTTACGACACGACAGCACACCCGTCGGATTAGAGGCTGCACATATCAAATGGAAACAATATGGAGGCCCTTGTATTACGGTTAACGGACTCGCTCTATGTTCATTACATCACTCAGCCTTCGACATGGGAGTAATAGGAATTGATGAAAATATGAAAGTGCTTATTTCTACAGGGGTGAATGGTAGCCCGATAATTGATAAACTTTTTTGGGATTTTGAAGGGTGCTCAATTTTACTTCCAAGGAATAAAGAAGATTATCCACTTGAGCAGTTCCTACATTGGCATCGCGGAGAAGTATTTCGTATTTGATAATTTCAAATATCAGTTACAACACCTAGTCCTAATTCCTTTCTAGCACAAAATAAATCTTTATAATCGAGGATATTTTTTTCTCGAACCAATTTAAACCCTGACGTTCAATACGCACTAAGTCACAATGAATGACCCAGTCATTGATTATATCCAATAACAGATCATCCGTATCCATAATATCTGTAACTATTTGACTATCATGAAATGGGGTATCATTAATAGTCAAACCAAAGTGATACCTGAAAAGGTAAGTCAGTAGTAAGTTACAATTTTCGAAAGACGAATTTTCTTTACAATTTAGATCCATTATTTATTTTCCATTATTGCTCTGATACAGCAAAGTTATGAAATTATCTATACCTTTTTCCCATGAGCGATACGTTAACGCCAAGGACTACAGATTTCATCTCATTTACATCCCTTTTCCAAGACATCTCGCAAGAATGAAAACTGCCTAAAAATTCTTCTTACTGTATAAATTCCCATGATGTAGTCTCTCCTCACTGCGGCAAAACCCGCAGTCAGAATTAGCGTTCTGTCCCAGTTTGGTGCCATCAACTCTATGAAAATAGAGCAAATGTGGTACGGTCTGCACTCACCCAAATTATGGTGGCTCAGGCAGTGGCTTCTCAGGAGGCACCGGATTCCAGACTGGCCGGAACGCTAACGCTGTTTGAGCTACCACCATCGGGATTAGCGTCTCTGGAGGTAGTTAATCAACTATCAGCTGGAGAATTAAAATGGAATTTTATACTACTGCTCTGCTCAACACCTCCGCACAGGAGGCAGCCCATGTCTGACCTTTATGACAATACACAGCTGGAACTCGAAGAGATCGTCGATCAATGCCGGGCGCTGGCTTATGCCATCGTGACGCTGGATAACGCGCAGGCCAAAGACTTGCTGGGGTTTATTCTTTGTGAGCGATTAGAGGTGCTGAATCTGGCACTAGAACTGCCGTTTACCGATGATGACATCGTTGTAGAGGAAGAGCCGCTGGCGGCATAACGCTGGGATTCAGGGCATAAAAAAGCCAGCGCATTTCGGCGCTGGCAATTGAAAACACGAGGCAATCGGTAATTAGAAATCGTAGAACACGGTCACCCAGGTCTGATCCGGTTCGCCGTCGGTGGAATGCGCCAGTGTGCGTTCTACATAAACTGACAGGCCGTAACCGATCGTGGTGCCCGCACCAAAATAGGTGTGGTTTGCATGGAAATCTTCGCCGCCTTTCAGTTGCAGGGAATCGGCTGCGACGTAAGGTTGAATTGATTTCAGGAACGGTTTGTCGATGTTAAAGGTATAACCGACGAAACCTTCAACGCCGTAGCCGCTGCCCGCAAAGTAATGATCCACCGGATTGGCGCGCGTGCTTGGTACAAAGTCTTTGTAATAACTGCCGGTTCCGACGATATACCAGTTACCCGGCTGCCAGGTTAGCGCAGTACCGGAAAGCTGCTGGTGATAATCTTTTTCATTATATTGATTATCTTTAACCGTCGCGTCGGTCACACTATAGGCTGCGCTCCAGACTAAATCTTTGGTCAGCTTATAATCGAAACCTAAACCACCGCCATTATTACGACGGTAATATTGATTTTCACCGGCAGCGATTTGATCTTCCGGCAGCAAATAGTTTGCATATAACGTCAGAGGACCAAAGTCGTTGGTATATTTAATACTGTTCTTTGGTTTATTGGCACCGTCGTAGTTGCCGTTAATACCAATACCTGTACCGCCCGCGTGACCATCGTTATCCCAGACGTCGCTTTTAATCCCGACGACGGAATAATAAATCCCGTACTGGTGGCCGTAGGTTAATGTGCCGTAACGGTCGTCTTTAAACCCGGCATATAACTGACGCTGAGTATCGCGCCGTGCGCCTTCTTCATAGTGCCCGTCCATGCCCAGCAGGTGCGCCATGTCCACACCCAGCTCGTAGTAAGCGATGATGGAAGTGTCTTGCGTCAGTTTATAATCACCACGGAAACGGAAACGTGTACCGCCGTCATGACCATTTTTATAATAGCCCGGCTCTTCGCCGTTATTGAAAATCCACTCAGGACGAATACTCCCGCCCACCTGTAAACTTAACGGTGCCAGCAAAGAATTACTCTGAGGATTTTTATCTAAAACAGTAATCTCGGCCTGCGCACTTGCCGATAAAGCCGACAGCACGACACCGCCAATTAACATTGACGCTTTTAAATTGTTCATTATTACCCTGTCATTATTATTTATGTGATGTGTGAGCGGTCTTGCGCCGCGTATAAATAATTAACATAGGTAAGACGGGCGACAAAGTGAAAATTCAGAAAGTTCCCTATAAGAAAAAGATATATGCGGCTTAATAATTCGACATTATTATTTTTAAATGTAACGCCAAAAAACAAAATGTATAGTTTAGTGCAAATAACATCCGAATTGTTTGTAATACAACCAAATGTAAATTCAACGGTATTGAGATTCGAAATATTTAATAACAATTATCGGATAAAAATAGCACCTATAATTAAATCATGCCTGCGTGACAATTACATTACGTTATAACCACTTTATATGATTATTGTGATCACCGTTATAATCCCTGCTGACAGAATAATATTTTGCAAAGCCTGTTATTTATTAATCGATTTCATTTTTTATTTCTTTAATGCCTTTTTGATGAGGGGAAATGCACGGTTTGGTGGATTTCAGGCAGGTCTGATAAATGAGGTTCAAAGCCCAAAAAAGGGTTCCTCCGTACCGGCAGAAACCCTTTTCTCGCTTTCGGTGTTATCAGCTCACCGACACTTTCCGGCGGCGTTTATCGAGGTCTTTGATGAGTTTATTCACCTGATCGTCAGCAAACATTTCTTCAAGAGTGCAGGAAAGTTTGCGGCGCCAGTTCGGGTACTCATCGCTGGTGCCGGGGACGTTGACCGGCGCGTCCATGTCGAGCCAGTCTTCCGGTTGCAGGCCGAGTAGCGCACAGGCACTGTCGGCGACGTAGCGTTGCAGGCCGCGGTTGAGCACCGGCGTCATTTCCATTAATGCGGCTTTGTGTCCGGTTTTCTTCGGGATGCAGTCGTAATGATGCAACCCGTCGAGCAGCCCCTGACGCGCCCGCGCACGGTCGGCGTACAGTTCCTGTAAAACGTCTCCGTCACGGTAAAGCCCGAGCGTTTTACCGAGCGCCAGATCGTCGCTTTGCCAGTAACCGCGCAGCGTCGGCAGGTCGTGCGTGGTGATGGTTGCCATCGCCTGAACCGGGTACGACTGCGGCGCACGGAAGTTGTTTTCCTCATCGCGCTCGAAATACAGAACTTTGTAGGAATACACACCGCCCTCGCGCAACTTGCTGACGATCTCCACCGGCACGGTGCCCAGATCTTCGCCGATAACCATGCAGCGGTGGCGCTGACTTTCCAGCGCCAGAATCGCCAGCAGATCGTCTACCGGATATTGCACATATGCGCCTTTATCCGCCGTTTCTCCGGCCGGGATCCACCACAATCGCAGCAGCGTCATCACATGATCGATACGCAACGCGCCACAACTGGTCATGTTCGAACGCAGCAAATCGATAAACGGCTGATAGCCGCGCTTCACCATTACATGCGGATCCATCGGGCGCAGATCCCAGTTCTGTCCGAGCGGCCCGAGAATGTCCGGCGGCGCGCCGACCGAGGCTTTCAGGCAATACAGCTCGCCGTCGCCCCAGGTTTCAGAACCTCCTTCGACGACGCCCACCGCTAAATCGCGGTATAACCCCATCGGCATGTCCTGCTGCTGGCTGGTGCGATAACAGTTTTCGAACTGGATTTCAGCCAGCCATTGCAGCCACAGATAAAACTCCACATCTTCAGCGTGTTGCTCGCAGAATGCGCGAACAGCCGGGCCACGGGCATCGTGGTATTTTTCCGGCCAGCGGTTCCAGCCGAGCGCGACATCCGTTTCTTTCGCCAGATGCTCATACAGCGCATCAAACGCCGCCTGCAAATACAGGCTTTCGCCGCCCTGTTTCACGAAGCTGGCCAGCGATTTCACCTGCGGATCCTGCGTTTTGCGGCCACGAAAATGCGTATACGCCAGCCGTAAACCTTCGAGTTTCAGCGGCATCACGTCGGCGTAATCCACCCATTCACTGGCGCGGACGGCCTGCAAACGCTGCTGCGTCAGCGGCTGGTTCCACCAGATTTGGGCTTCCTGACTCTGCTTAAAATCGTCTACCGCGCTGACGTCGATATAAATGACGTTCAGCCAGCGGCGCGAAGACGGGCTGTACGGGCTGGCCGCCACCGGATTTGCCGGATACAGCGCGTGAATCGGATTGAGCCCGACAAAAGCGCCGCCGCGCCGGGCGACATTTTCGAGCATCAGGTTGAGATCGCCGAAATCGCCGATGCCCCAGTTATTTTCTGAGCGCAGCGTATAAAGCTGCACGCAGGCGCCCCACAGTTTTTTACCGGCCAGCAAGGCGTCCGGTTCATAGCAACGTTTCGGGGCGACAATCACCCGGCAATCCCACTGCTGCGCGTCCTGCGTCAGCGTCAGCTGGTGATAACCGGCGGGAATTTTCCCCGGCAGCGCCAGCGTCATTTTGCCGCTGATACGCCCCTGCTGGGTTGCGCCGTTTTCCAGCTGCAACGTCCAGCCGAATTCACCTTCTCCGCTGACCGGCAGCGCCAGACGGCTGCCGGAGACAAAGACTTTGACCGGCGGAACCGGTGTTGCAGCCGGACGATGCCCGGCCTTCCAGCCCATAGCTGACAAGAGTTCGCGCTTGGTTTCCGGCGCGATGGCCTGCTGCTTGCCATGTGCATTAATGAAACCAGAGGAAATACCCGCCTCCCTGGCGGCCTGCTCCAGTACTTTGTTCTCCATGCGGGCTCCTTAACGTTTCGCCTGCCAGATCCGCTGCTGATAATCGCGAATCGATCGGTCGGAACTGAACATCCCGACGCGGGCAGTATTGAGAATAGTTTTGCGCGTCCACTCGTCCTGATCACGGTACAGTACATCGACTTTTTGCTGTGCCGCGCAGTAATCCGCGAAGTCCGCCAGCACCAGATACGGGTCACCGCCGCCGAGCAGGCTGTCGAGCATCAGGCTGAACGCCTGTTTGTCGCCGTTGCTGAAGAAGCCGTTTTCCAGGTCTTTCAGGATCTTATCCAGATGCTTGTCTTTCTTACGGATTTTGAGCGGATCGTAGCCTTTGGCCTGCAACGCTTTCACCTGATCGACGGTATTGCCGAAGATGAAGATATTCTCTTCGCCGACCTGTTCCGCAATCTCGACGTTTGCGCCGTCGAGCGTGCCGACGGTCATCGCGCCGTTCAGCGCCAGCTTCATGTTGCCGGTGCCGGAAGCTTCTTTCCCGGCAGTAGAAATCTGCTCAGAAACGTCTGCCGCCGGGATCATCAGCTCCGCCACCGACACGCGGTAATCCGGAATAAACACCACTTTGATGCGGTCGCGCACCAGCGGGTCGTTATTCACTTTTTCGGCCACCTGATTGATGGCGTAGATAATATTTTTCGCCAGGTAATAACCCGGTGCGGCTTTCGCACCGAACAGGAACACACGAGGCACCATGTCCATTTCCGGGTTATCACGCAGCTGGCGGTACAGCGAAAGAATGTGCAGCAGGTTCAGGTGCTGACGTTTGTACTCGTGCAGGCGCTTGATCTGCACGTCGAAAATCGCGTCCGGGTTCAGCGTCAGGCCCATCGTGTGTTTGACGTACTCCGCCAGACGCACCTTGTTTGCGCGCTTAATCTGCTGATAACGCTGGCAGAACGCCGTATCTTCAGCGGAACTTTCCAGCCCTTTCAGCGCGTCCAGATTGTTCACCCATTCAGTTTTCAGAGTGTCATCGATCAGCGCGGACAGCGCCGGATTACACTGTTTTACCCAGCGGCGCGGCGTGATGCCGTTGGTGACGTTGTGGAATTTGTTCGGCCACAGCTGGTGATATTCCGGGAACAGATCTTTGACCACCAGCTCGGAATGCAGTGCTGCAACGCCGTTCACCGCAAAACCGCTGACCACGCACAGATTAGCCATGCGCACCTGTTTGTTCTGATGAACTGAAAGTTTTTCCCACACCGCTTTGTCGCCCGGCCACTGTTTTTCGACCACTTTTTTGAAGCGCGCGTTAATGGCTTTGATCAGCGAGAAGTGGCGGGGCAACAGGCTGCGGACCAGTTTTTCATCCCAGCATTCGAGCGCTTCCGGCATCAGAGTATGGTTGGTGTAAGCGAACGTCTGGCTGGTGATGGCCCATGCGGCGTCCCAGTCCAGCTGATGTTCATCCAGCAAAATGCGCAGCAGTTCAGGGATAGCGATCGTCGGATGCGTATCGTTTAGCTGAATCACTTCGAACTTCGGCAGATCCTGAATTTTGCGGCCCAGGAAATGGTGACGGCGCAGAACATCGGCCACCGAGCACGCGCACTGGAAATACTGCTGCATCAGGCGCAGGCGCTTACCCGCTTCGTGGTTGTCATTCGGATACAGCACTTTGGTCAGTTTAGCGGCATCGATGCCTTTCTGTTCCGCTTTAAGGAATTCGCCGTCGTTAAATAAGGTCAGGTCAAAAGGATGCACGTCGGTGGCCTGCCACAAACGCAGTGGCTGCGTAACACCATTTTTATAGCCGACTACCGGCAAATCCCAGGCTTCGCCGCGCAGGGAAAACGCCGGATGCCATTGCTCGGTGCCCAGCTCATTTTTGACCAACTTGCCGCCAAACTGAACGTCCACGGACAACGCGCTGTTGTGGGTAAACCACGGGTAGCTTTCGCGGTGCCAGTTATCAGGTGCTTCCTGCTGCTGGCCTTCGCTGAATGACTGACGGAATAAGCCATACTGATAGTTCAGGCCGTAGCCGGTCGCCGGTTGCCCGACGGTCGCCATCGAATCGAGGAAACAGGCCGCCAGACGCCCTAATCCGCCATTACCCAGCGCCGGATCGGTTTCCTGTTCCAGCACATCGGCCAGTTCAACGCCCTGCTCTTTCAGTGCCTGGTTGACGGTTTCATACCAGCCGAGATTAATCAGGTTATTCGCGGTCAGACGCCCGATCAGGAATTCCATCGAAATGTAGTTAACGTGCCGTTGCGGCTGTTTCGTCGCTTTCGGCGCGGGTTGCGCGCTGAGTTGTTCTGACAGTGCGGCGCTGGTGGCCTGCCACCACTGATGTGGCGTCATGTCCTGCGCCTGCTGTAAACCGAATCCCTGCCACTGGCGTTTTAGCGCGGCTAAAAACTGCGTCTTATCCAAAGTCACCTGCATCACATGCCTCTTTATCCGGGAATTTGTGGGAAAAGTTTTAGGTTGATAATCACTATGCTGAAGCTTCTCCGGAAGAGCAGCATCATCCCGCCAAAGATTAGGCAGGGAGGAGAAACGGGGCGTAGCCGGATGAGACGGGCGCTCAGAGGGAAGGGCTGAAAATTTGTATTAAGAAGTGTGATGCAGAGCAACTTAACGACATGTAAAAACGTAACATTCTTGCAATCAATGTTTCAAAGGAGGACTTTAGAAAAAGTGATTAATTACACGCTGTGAAATAAAGATCGCCCCTCTGTTCACCGTCAAAAGAATCGTAAAAAATGCTGATCCCTTCGAAATTGAGCCGCCCGGTGCGGCAGCAAAATACTGTGGTTCGCGATCGTCTGCTGACGAAGCTGGCTACTGCGCCAAATTACCGTCTGACCCTGGTCGCCAGCCCGGCAGGCTATGGGAAAACGACGCTGGTGGCGCACTGGGCAGCGGGAAAAAGCGATCTCGGCTGGTACTCTCTTGATGAAAGCGATAATCAGCCAGAGCGTTTTGCCAGCTATCTGATTGCGGCCGTGCAGCACGCCTGCGGCGGCCATTGCGTGAAAAGTGAGGCACTGAGCCAGAAGCATCAGTACGCGAGTTTGTCCGCACTGTTCGCTCAGCTGTTCGTGGAACTTTCCGACTGGCACCGCCCGCTTTTGCTGGTGATCGACGATTATCACCTCATTTGCAACGATGCAATCCATGAAGGGATGCGTTTCTTCCTGCGTCATCAGCCGGAAAATATGTCTCTGGTGGTGCTTTCACGCACCCTGCCGCCGCTGGGCATCGCCAATATGCGTGTGCGCGAGCAACTGCTCGAACTCAATGCCTCGCATCTGGCGTTTACACACCCGGAAACGCAGCAGTTTTTCGATAACCGCCTTAAAGATCCGATTGATCAGGCTGACAGCAGCCGCCTGTGCGATGACGTCGCAGGCTGGGCCACGGCGTTGCAGCTGATTGCGCTCTCGGCGCGCCAGTCGGCCACCTCTTCGCAACAATCGACGCAGCAATCGGCGCGCAAACTGGCCGGCCTGAACGCCAGCCATTTATCCGAATATCTGGCGGACGAAGTGCTGGATCGCGTTGATGCGCCGACCCGTGATTTCCTGCTGCGCTGTTCGTTGCTGCGTTCGATGAACGACGCCCTGATTGTGCGGCTGACCGGAGGCGACAACGGTCAGCAACGGTTGGAAGAGCTGGAGCGTCAGGGGTTGTTTATTCACCGTATGGATGACACCGGCGAATGGTTTAACTTCCACCCGCTGTTTGCCACTTTTTTGCGTCAGCGCTGCCAGTGGGAACTGGCAACCGAGCTGCCGCAGATTCACCGCGCGGCCGCCGAAGGCTGGCTGGCTCAGGGTTTCCCGGCCGAAGCCATCCATCATGCGCTGGGCGCGGAAGACACCGATATGTTGCGCGATATTCTGCTGCAACATGCCTGGGCGTTGTTTAATCAGAGCGAACTGGCGCTGCTGGAAGAGTGCCTCGCCGCACTGCCTTACGACCGTCTGATTCAGAATCCAAAACTGGTTCTGTTGCAGGCCTGGCTGGCACAAAGTCAGCACCGTTACGCCGAAGTGGAAGCGCTTCTGGCGCGTGCTGAAAGCGAAATGCAGCAGCGCAATATCGTGATGGAACAGGATCTGACGGCAGAATTTGATGCCTTGCGTGCGCAGGTGGCGATCAACGACGGCCGTCAGGATGAGGCCGAAAAACTGGCCGCCGACGCCCTGCGTTTCCTGCCGTATGAAAGCTACTACAGCCGCATTGTTGCCACGTCGGTGACGGGCGAAATCCAGCACTGCAAAGGTGATTTAACCCGTGCGCTGCCGCTGATGCAACAAACCGAACAAATCGCGCGGCGCTACGAGGCCTATCACTACGCCTTATGGGCGCTGCTGCAACAGAGCGAAATTCTGATTGCTCAGGGCTTTTTGCAGGCCGCATTTGAAATGCAGGATCGTGCTTTTGAACTGGTGCGCGAACAGCACCTTGAACAGCTGCCGATGCATGAATTTTTACTGCGTCTGCGTTCGCAATTGTTGTGGTCGTGGTCCCGTCTCGATGATGCCGAAGACGCGGCGCGTCAGGGGCTGGACGTGCTGACCAACTTCCAGCCACAGCAGCAATTGCAGTGTCTGGCGATGCTGGCGAAATGCTCTCTGGCACGCGGTCAGCTCGACAATGCGCATCATCATTTGCAGCGTTGTGAAAGCCTGCTCAAAACCGGCCAGTATCACATCGACTGGATGACCAATACCGATAAGCCGCGGGTAATTTACTGGCAGATGATCGGAGATAAAACCGCCGCGCGGCAGTGGCTGCAACAGGCGCGTAAACCGGACATGGCGGACAACCATTTCCAGCAGGGTCAGTGGCGTAATATTGCCCGCGTGCAGATTTTGCTGGAACAGTTTGATGAAGCCGAAGTGGTGCTCGACGAGCTGAATCAGAACGCCCGTCAGCTGCGCCTGACCAGCGATCTGAACCGTAACCTGTTGCTGAGTAACCTGCTTTACTGGCACACCGGGCGCAAAAGTGACGCGCAGCGCGTATTGATTGAAGCGCTCGGGCTGGCAAACCGCACCGGATTTGTCAGCCATTTCGTGATTGAAGGGGAAATGATGGCGCAACAGCTGCGTCAGCTGATTCAGCTCAATCTGTTGCCGGAGCTGGAACAGCGCCGTGCGCAGCAAATCTTGCGGGAAATTAATCAGCACCATCGCCATAAATTTGCGCACTTCGACGAAGGTTTCGTGAATAAATTGCTGACCCATCCGCAGGTGCCGGAGCTCATCCGCACCAGCCCGCTGACCCAACGTGAATGGCAGGTGCTCGGGTTAATTTATTCCGGCTACAGCAATGATCAGATTGCCGGCGAGCTGGACGTTGCCTCCACCACCATCAAAACGCATATCCGCAATTTGTACCAAAAACTGGGCGTCGCCCACCGTCAGGAAGCCGTTCAGCAGGCTCAGCATCTGCTGCAAGTCATGGGCTACGGCGCCTGAAATCCCTTCATTCCCACTTTTCATAACACACCGACTATTAATGGCGGTGTGTTATGCCTATTTTGCATGAGTACAGGCGAACATTTTTTGCTCACGACGAAAAACCGGTGATATAATGTGACCGTCGTCACACTATTTAACTTCACCATTTTCTTCAGTAAAGCCCATTGCCAACCAGCGGTAGCAGCCTTCAGGCTGATTTGGCTTCGTGCAAACGGCTGTAGTGAGTAAGGATTTATATTGATGGGTACTTTAACTGCCGGATTCATCATGATGCGCTGGGAACTGCTGAGCGCCTTTTTAATGTTCTGCACCAGCCAGCTTAATATTGTTTGCCGCCAGTCCAGCCGGAATACCATGGCGTTTGTTTGCAGTGGTATCGGCCTCACCGTCACCTGTTTCTTCGTGATGAGCCTGATGGGAATGAGCTATAACGCCGTGGCGATTGCTCAGTTCTGGTCCACGACGAAAGAGGTGTTCTTTGACGTCATGAGCAAAACCCCTACCGATATGTCTTACTACTATTAATCTTATTCTCTGATCGGTATTTACGATTTAAAGAGGGCAGAACGTCATGTTCTGCCCTCTTTATTTCGCCTTTTCTTTCACCCTGCCGCGATTTTGTCGCTTATTTGCGCACCGTTCCCTCATCTAATCCTAAATTTTAAAATTTGCGGGATGCATCGACTGTCTTTTTGTACCTATCTGCATGATTACCTGTAAATTGCGCACTGTCCCGAAGGATAAAAAGATAATGTGCGAACGCCCTAAACTATTCATTGCTAATAGTTGAACGGTCGTATTAGATTCTCACACTATACTTTTCCCAGAATGATCATTGTTTTGTTTGCTTCAGGCTGCTGAATTTCCACTATTTTGGCACCCCTGCTTATGGCTGAAGGAATTCCGATGAATACGCATCACGTGCTTGGCGCGTTAGTGTTACTGGTAAGCTCTGCCTCGTCACTCGCCGTTGAAACAACGGGTATCCCGCAGGATCAGGTAAAAGAACGCAACGCGTTCATTGCCGATCTGATGAAGAAAATGACCCTTGATGAAAAAATTGGTCAGCTGAATCTGGTCACCGTTGGTCCGGATTATAAAAAAGAAGCCATCATGGCGGATATTCAGGCCGGTAAAGTCGGCGGGGTATTTAATACGGTCACGAAGCCAGACATCCGCCGTATGCAGGATGAAGTCAAAAACAGCCGTCTGAAAATTCCTCCTTTTTATGCCTATGACGTTGTCCACGGACAGCGCACGATTTTCCCGATAAGCCTTGGCCTCGCCGCCAGCTGGGATATGCAGGCCGTCTTCACCAGCGCACATATCGCTGCCGTGGAAACCGCCGCCGATGGCCTGAACATGACCTTCGCGCCGATGGTGGATATCACCCGTGATCCGCGCTGGGGCCGTGTGTCCGAAGGCTTTGGCGAGGACACTTATCTGACCTCACGCCTCGCGCACGAAATGGTCACCGGCTTCCAGGGCAAAGATCCCTCTGCACCCGATGCCGTCATGGCTAACGTGAAACACTACGCGCTCTACGGCGCGGTCGAAGGTGGCCGCGAGTACAACACCGTCGATATGAGCCTGACCCGCATGTTCAACGATTACATGCCGCCGTACAAAGCCGCAATTGATGCCGGTGCCGGTGGTGTGATGGTTGCGCTCAACAGCGTTAACGGGATCCCGGCGACGTCCAATACCTGGCTGCTGAAAGACATTCTGCGCGATGACTGGCAGTTTAAAGGCCTGACCGTCAGCGATCATGGCGCGATTGGCGGGCTGGTGAAACATGGCGTGGCCGAAGACGATCGCCAGGCCGCCGCGATGGCGCTGAAAGCGGGCGTGGATATGGACATGGCCGACAACATGTACGGTAAGTATCTGAAAGGATTACTCGCCGACGGTCTGGTCAGCCAGCAGGATATCGATCGCGCCGTGCGTGACGTGCTGGCCGCCAAATGGGACATGGGCCTGTTTGTCGATGAGTACCGCCATTTAGGGCCACAGTCGAGCGACCCGGCCGACACCAATGCCGAAAGCCGCCTGCACCGCAGCGAAGCGCGCGAAGTCGCACGCACTTCTCTGGTTCTGCTGAAAAATAACAACCAGACATTGCCGCTGGCGAAGAAAGGCACCATCGCCGTGGTCGGTGCGCTGGCTGACAGCAAACGTGACGTGATGGGCAGCTGGTCTGCCGCCGGTAAAGCCGATCAGGCCGTGACCGTATTGCAGGGCATGAAAGATGTGCTCGGCGATAAAGGCACCGTTCTCTACGCGCGCGGGGCAAATGTCACCGACGATCAGGCAATGGTCGATTTCCTCAATTCCTACGAAAAACAGGTGATCAACGACCCGAGAAAACCACAGGACATGATCGACGAAGCGGTGAAAACTGCTGAGAAAGCCGATGTCGTGGTGGCCGTGGTCGGTGAAGCACAGGGCATGGCGCACGAGGCTTCCAGCCGTTCTGAGCTGAACATTCCGCAAAGCCAGCGCGACCTGCTGAAAGCCCTGAAAGCCACCGGAAAACCGCTGGTTATCGTGCTGATGAACGGTCGCCCACTGACGCTGACGTGGGAAAACGAAATCTCTGATGCGATGCTGGAAACCTGGTTCAGCGGTACCGAAGGCGGCCATGCGATCGCCGACGTTCTGTTTGGCGATTACAATCCATCCGGCAAACTGCCGATGACTTTCCCGCGCGCTGTCGGCCAGATTCCTTTGTATTACAGCTTCCTGAATACCGGGCGTCCGTTTAATCCGCAGCATCCGGACAAATACACCACCCGCTATTTTGATATCACCAATGGTCCGCTGTTCCCGTTTGGCTATGGCCTGAGCTACACCCGTTTCAGCGTGTCTGACGTGAGTTTGTCTTCTACCACCATGGATGCCAAACACCCGCTGACCGCCAGCGTGACGGTGAAAAACACCGGTAAAGTCAGCGGCGCAACGGTGGTTCAGCTGTATCTTCAGGACGTCGCAGCTTCAATCAGCCGCCCGGTTAAAGAGCTGAGGAATTTTGAAAAGATCACCCTGCAACCGGGTGAAGAGAAAATCGTTACATTTGCGATCAATGAAAAGGATTTACGTTTCTTCAACGACAAGTTGAAATGGGCTTCTGAACCCGGAAAGTTCAACGTATTCGTAGGTTTAGATTCTCAGGACGTGAAACAAACCAGCTTCCTGCTGAAATGATTTTCCGGGCTCTGTTTGGAGCCCGGCGTGAAGTCTGAAATTGAGTCTCGCACAGGCGGGTTACCGGTAACGGCACCCGCCTCTTCTGAGCAGTAATTTCTGCCTGGCGACTGGATATCTAACCGACAGTTGCTAACCTTAAATTCAATGTGTTACGCGCCCTCGCCCTTTATCCGTTCGTTACGGAGCGTTGCGAATGTGCTGAACAGAGTAAGCTCCGTCTGTGCTGACTGTTGCCCTGTCGCCACACTGGCGGCGTATAGCGTTCTTTGCGGAGAAACATTTCATGGTCGATTCTCAAGATGCCTCCATTTTGTACCTACATTTCGGCACACCCCGCCCCTACTGGCGGCTGGGTTCCGACAGCAATGCACTGGAGCTGTCCGCTGAGAAAGGCATCGTCAACGTCGCGATTTCCCTGACCCAATGGCAGGCAGGAAAAATCAGGCAACTGACCGGGATCACCTCAAGTTTCACACTCGATATCACGCTGTTCGGATCTCCCGTTCGCCTGTATCTGGTGGGCCGCAAAATTGACAGCAAAGCCTGGGCAGGCACCGCGTCGGCTTATCAGGATACTGAATCCGTCGCGCACGATCTGGAAGTCGGCCTGACGTTCGCCGAGCAGGTGGTGTCTGAGGCCAACTCGGTCATCGTGATTATCGATCAGGAAGGAAAAATCCATCGTTTCAACCGCTTAAGCGAAGAATATACTGGCCTGCGCGAAGAAGATGTCATCGGGCGCAGCGCCTATGACCTGTTTATGTCGATGGAAGAAGGTCTGGCGTCGCGCCAGAACATCAACGGTTTTTTTCAGCATCAGCAATCCTATGAAGTCGAACGCTGGATCAATACGGTTAAAGGTCAGCGGCTGTTCCTGTTTCGCAATAAATTTGTCCACAGCGGCAGCGGCAAACAGCAAAAATATCTCATTTGCTCCGGTTCCGACATTACCGATGAACGCAAGGCGCAGGAGCGTTTACGCGTTCTGGCCAACACCGATTTAGTCACCGGTTTCGCTAACCGCAACGCCTTGCAGGAATCGCTGGCAAAGGCGCTGAAAGAGCGCGGTGAGGACAAAGTCGGCCTGATTTATCTGGATCTGGATAACTTCAAAAAGGTCAACGACGCCTACGGGCATATGTTTGGCGATCATCTGCTGCGCGCGGTTTCAGATGCGATTCAGGATTGCCTGTCGCCCAACGATAAGCTCGCGCGTTTAGGCGGCGATGAATTCATTATTCTCAGCACGCATGCCGAAATCGACACGCTCGAAGCACTGAGCCAGCGCGTGTTGCGCCGTCTGGGCTTACCCTTCCGCATCGGGCTGATTGAAGTCTACACCGGCTGTTCCGGCGGGATTGCGATTTGCCCGGAACACGGCACTGACGGCGATACGCTGTTGCAAAACGCCGATACCGCCATGTATGTGGCAAAGGAAAAAGGCAAAAACGCGCACTGCGTTTTCTCGCCGGACATGAATGAAAAAGCCTCAGAATACATGTGGCTGGATACCCATCTGCGTAAAGCGCTGGCCGTAAAGGATCAGCTGGTTTTGCACTATCAGCCGAAAGTCTCGCTTTATGGCACCGTGCAAAGCGTGGAAGCGCTGCTGCGCTGGAATTCGCCGGAACGCGGGCTGATCCAGCCGCAAAGCTTTATCCCTTACGCCGAAGAATCCGGCCTGATTACTCCCATCGGAAAATGGGTCATTGAAACGGCGACGCGTCAGGCGACAGAATGGCAAAAAAAAGGTCTGAACCTGCGCGTTGCGGTGAATCTTTCCGGTCGCCAGCTTAACAACGGTTCCTTCATCACCACGCTGTCTGATGCGATGAAAAAAGCCGGAATGAAAGGCTGCATGCTTGATTTCGAGCTGACAGAAAGCTGCCTGGTGGAAGATGAAAGCGCTGCCGTTACCATGATTAATCAGCTGCATAAATTGGGTGCGCAAGTGCATCTGGATGATTTCGGTACAGGTTATTCCTCGCTGTCGCAACTGGCGCGTATTCCGCTCGACTGCATCAAGCTGGATCAGAGTTTTATTCGTGGAATCAATGACAATCCGGTTTCACAGGCGCTGGTCCGGGCTATTGTCGCGGTGGCAAAAACCCTGCAACTGACGGTGGTCGCGGAAGGTGTGGAAACGGCTGAAGAAGAAAAGCTGGTGGATGAAATCGGTGTGGACAGCAAACAGGGCTTTCTTTACGCCAAGCCAATGCCCGCGATTGAGCTGGAGCACTGGCTTGAGGAAAAAAGAGTTGCTTCACCCAATGTTTTTAAACATAAAGCAAAACAGAAATAGCGCCAGTGACGGGCTGCTTCTGTCTGTTATTAACCGGTTTTACGCAATGATGCGGTGTGCCGGTTTTGCAGCATGACCAGACGCTCCATATAACTCAGATCCTTCTCCTCCAGCGTAAATGCGGCATCCACCCAATCTTCCGTAATATCCATCAGCTCTGAACGGGACAGCTGCAACACGCGCTGACGCGCCCGGATCATCGCCCTGATCCCGTTGAGTTTTGGCCTCAGGACATCCATGAAAGTACGCGTGGCGTTGAAGCCTTCGCCGGGCTGGAACAAAACATCCACCAGACCGCGGCTTTCAAACCACTCCGCCGTATGCGATTCGCCGGTGGAAATCAGCTCCTCCGCCAGTTTCATTCCGGCTTTGCGCGATACCAGCGAGTAACCGCCCATTCCCGGAAACAGGTTGAACGCAATTTCCGGGAACCCCATGCGCGCGGTGTTCTGTGCAAGAACGTAATGATGCGCCAGCGCCGCCTCGAATCCGCCGCCCAGCGCGGTGCCTTCGATCATCGACAAGCTGATTGCGCCAACATCAAAGCCCCGCGCCGCCGCATGGACACAGTCAACACAAGCGCGGGCATACGAACGTAAGGCCTCACGTTTGTTATTGATGATGGCTTCAACAAAGAAACTCAGATCACCCCCCACGTTGTACATATTGGGCACAAGCGATCCGGTCACCCAAAAATCAAAACGCAGCCCCGATGCCTTCGCGGCGTAAGTCAGCGTCATGATGTCTTCAATAAGCTCCTGATTAAAACAAGGACGTGGATAAGACCTGAGCATCATCCACATGACATTACGGCCCTCCTCATAATAGGCTGCAATCTGGGACAAATGCCCGGCTTCGGTAAACGGGCGGCAGGCTGTATGGTCATTAAGATTCATAGTATATATCCAGGTTAGAAATGAATTTTTAGGGTGAAGCAGCTCCAGCCTAGTCCAGCTCTAACCCGAACTGAATCGATTCGAGATCCTTTTATAAAAATAATCCTAGTCGTAACGACTCAGGAAAAAAATGTTAAAAATAAACAACCTGCGCATAATCAATATTGTGTAAAAACAAAGAAATATTTATTTTATCTGCTACAACCTGGTGTTTACCGGTCGCCTTAATAACCCGGCTAATTAAAGAGCCCACCTTAATAATATACGCAATAGTTAATTAACTCTCAGCGAGAGCCTCAGAGTGACGCCTATCACAATCATTGCGCGCTAACTTTCCAATTGCCCTGCCAGACGCTAAATTGAAATTATCTCATCCGACCACTTAAGAGAATTCCATGACTGAACGCGCGTTGCCGTTTTATCCGCACCTGCTGGCGCCCCTGGATTTAGGTTTTACGCAGCTGAAAAACCGCGTGCTGATGGGATCCATGCACACCGGCCTTGAAGAGCTGGAAGACGGGCCGGAGCGTCTGGCGGCCTTTTATGCCGAACGCGCGGCGGCGGGCGTCGGGCTGATTGTCACCGGCGGGATTTCACCGAATGCCCGGGGCGTCGTTTATCAAGGCGGTTCGGTTCTGGCGGAGCAGGAACACATCACGCATCACCGCGTGGTGACGCAGGCCGTTCACGACGCGGGCGGTAAAATTGCGCTGCAAATCCTGCACGCCGGCCGTTACAGCTATCAGCCTCACCCCGTCGCGCCGTCTGCCCTTCAGGCGCCGATTAACCGCTTTACGCCGCATGCCCTGAGCGAAGAAGAAATTGAATCGACGCTGGAGGATTTCGCCCGCTGCGCCAGTCTGGCGAAAGAATCTGGCTACGACGGCGTGGAAATCATGGGCTCAGAAGGCTATCTGATTAATCAGTTTCTCACCGTCCGCACCAATCAGCGCACCGACCGCTGGGGCGGCAGCGTGGAAAACAGAATGCGTTTCGCCACGGAAGCCGTCCGGCGTGTGCGTCAGATTTGCGGTGAGGAATTCATCATTATTTACCGCTTATCGATGCTGGATCTGGTGGAGGAAGGCTCGGACTGGCAGGAAGTCGAAATGCTGGCGCAGCGCATCGAACAGGCCGGGGCCAGCATTATCAATACCGGCATCGGCTGGCACGAGGCACGCATTCCGACCATCGCCACAATGGTGCCGCGCGGCGCATTCAGTTGGGTGACGCAAAAACTCATGGGCAGAGTCAGCATCCCGCTCATCACTACTAACCGCATCAACGACCCTGACGTCGCGGAGAAAATTCTCGCCGAAGGCTGCGCCGATATGGTCTCAATGGCGCGCCCGTTCCTCGCCGATCCGGCATTTGTTGAGAAAGCCGCGCAAGGCCGTGCGGACGAAATCAACACCTGCATCGGTTGCAATCAGGCCTGTCTGGATCAGATTTTTGCGGGCGAAGTGACATCCTGCCTGGTGAATCCGCGTGCCTGCCACGAAACACAAATGCCGGTCGTACGTGCGCAGCATTTCAAACGCCTGGCCGTGGTCGGCTCTGGCCCGGCCGGTCTGGCCTTTGCGACAACTGCCGCCAGCCGCGGGCATCACGTCACGCTGTTTGACGCCAATACTGAAATCGGCGGCCAGTTTAACGTCGCCAAACAAATCCCCGGCAAAGAAGAGTTTTATCAGACGCTGCGCTACTACTCGCGCCAGCTGACACTGCTGGGCGTCACACTACGCCTCGGTGAAACCGTGAATGCCAGCCAGCTAAACGGTTATGACGAAGTGATCCTCGCCTGCGGAATTTCGCCGCGCCTGCCGGACATACCGGGGATCAATCATCCGCGCGTACTGACTTATCTCGACGTCCTGCGCGATAAAAAACCGGTCGGCCAGCGGGTGGCGATTATCGGCGCGGGCGGGATTGGTTTTGATACCGCCGAGTACCTCATCCACAACGACCCTTCACCGAGCCTGAGCAGCAGCACGTTCAGCCAAGAATGGGGCATTGATCAGACACTGACGCATCGCGGCGGCCTTGCGCCACAAGGCCCGCAGCCGGAACCTGCCGCGCGCGATATTGTTTTGCTGCAACGTAAATCCACCAAAGTCGGCGCAGGACTGGGCAAAACCACCGGCTGGATCCACCGCGCCAGCCTGTTACAGCGCGGCGTAAAAATGCAAAGCGGCGTCAGTTACGAACGCATTGATGACGCGGGTTTGCACCTCATCATGAATGGCGAACCGGTGTGTCTGGAAGTGGATAACATCGTTATCTGCGCCGGACAGGAGCCGCAGCGCGCGCTGTATCAGCCGTTGGTGGACGCCGGAAAAACCGTGCATCTGATTGGCGGCGCGGACGTCGCGGTAGAGCTGGATGCGCGGCGCGCTATCGGTCAGGGAACGAAACTGGCACTCGAGATCTGAACGAATATTCAGGCGAAAAAAAAGCCGCGAGAGCGGCTTTTTCATAGGGGCTGACTTAAATCAGTGCTGAGCTGCCGTTTTCACCGCGCGCAGGATCACGAATTTCTGGTTGGTGGCGATAGTGGTGCAGTTGCCAAACAGACGACGCAGCTTCTGGTAGTAATCCAGATGACGGTTGCCCACGATACGCAGTTCACCGCCGGTTTGCAGACAACGTTTTGCGTCGCAGAACATGCGCCACGCGGTGTCATCGCTGATAACTGTGCCCTGATGGAACGGCGGGTTACACAATACGGCGTGAAGGGTTTCGCGTTCAACTCCCGCCAGCATGTTGTTCACTTCGAAATGACAACGGCTGACATCCTGCGGCAAATTGTTTTCGACGTTAATCCGGCTCGATTCCACCGCCATATAAGACTCATCGACGAACAGCATTTCAGCATCCGGGTTCAGCGCCAGCGCGGTCATGCCGATTACGCCGTTGCCGCAGCCCAGATCTGCCATGCGGCCTTCGATGCCTTCCGGCAAATGCTGCATGAAGAAGCGCGCGCCGATATCCAGCCCGCCGCGTGAGAACACGTTCGCATGGTTGGAGATACGGAATTCACTGTCATCCAGCGCCCATTCGGAAATCACCGGTTCAGCGGTTTGCGCAGGCAACGTTGCTTCGCAATGGATCAGACGGGCTTTTTTCCACGCCAGACTGGTTTTGGTCGGGCCGAGGATTTTCTCGAACAGCTGCAAGGTCGAGGTGTGAATATCACGGGCTTTGGCACCGGCGATAATCTGGGTGTCCGGCGTGACGACTTCACGCAGCGCCAGCAGTTGTTGTTCCAGCAGCGCCAGCGTTTTTGGCACTTTGATGATGACCAGACCCGGATTGATCGGCAACGGCACCAGACTGCTTTGCGCCGCCACGCTGTCTTCGTCAAAACCGTTAATGCGCAGGTTATGGCGCATCGCCAGCTGGCTCATGAAAGAATCATTGATGCTGGTCGGATTGTATGGCTGCAAGGCGCAGGCCAGCGTGCCAAACGCATCGTTAAAAATCAGCAGCGGACGGCCGTTGAGCGCGCCGGTGTTCAGGTTTTGCAGCAGATACTCATCAGCCGCTTCCCATGCCTGCAACTGCGTTGCCGCTTCTTCCAGCGGATAACGTTCCAGACGCAGTTGCAATAACTGACCACCTGTTTCGGTTTCAAATTGGCTCATTGGCCCTCCTCAATATTCAATTTGCGCTGTTTATCCCTTAATTTGGTCTATCAGTAAAACGTTTTTTCAGTTAAAAAGGGGTTTATCTGCCGGACTGGCGCGATCGTAACGAAAACCCCGCTTACCGGTATGGCATCTTTTCCCCGTCAATAAGAGACAAAGCAAACAGTTATGCCTGAATTGACCTATCTGCAAGGCTATCCCGAGAATCTTCAGGCTCAGGTGCGCCAGTTAATCGAACAGGAACGTTTAGGTAAAGTGTTGCTGACGCGATACCCCGAGCCGCACGAGCTGACCACTGACAAATCGCTCTATCAGTATACGCTGGACCTGAAAAACCAGTTTTTGCGCAGTTCGTCGCCGTTAAGCAAAGTGGCTTATGACAATAAAATCCACGTGATGAAGCATGCGCTGGGCCTGCATACGGCGATTTCCCGCATTCAGGGCGGCAAACTGAAAGCCAAAGCGGAAATTCGCGTCGCCACCGTTTTTAAAAGCGCGCCGGAAGCTTTCCTCAAAATGATCGTGGTTCACGAACTCGCGCACCTGAAAGAAAAAGAACATAACAAAGCGTTCTACAGCCTTTGCTGCCACATGACGCCGGACTATCATCAGTTAGAATTTGATACGCGCATGTATCTGACGCATCTCGAAATATTCGGCAAGTTATATCAATAATGAATTATCCACTTATCTATAGGGAATACATATGATTCGCTTTGCAGTCGTCGGCACCAACTGGATCACCCAGCGTTTCATTGATGCCGCACACGAAAGCGGTAAGATGAAACTGACCGCGATTTACTCCCGCACGCTGGAAGGCGCTAAAAAGCTCGGCGAGGATTATCCGGTTGAGCATTATTTTGATTCCCTTGAAGAAATGGCCGCGTCTGACTTAATTGATGCCGTCTACATCGCCAGCCCGAATTCCCTGCACTGTCCGCAATCCCTGCTGTTTCTCAGCCATAAAAAACACGTGATTTGCGAGAAACCGCTGGCCTCAAATCTGGCAGAAGCCGAAAGCCTGAT
This sequence comes from Rahnella sp. BIGb0603, assembly GCF_024808755.1. NCBI lineage: Bacteria > Pseudomonadati > Pseudomonadota > Gammaproteobacteria > Enterobacterales > Yersiniaceae > Rahnella > Rahnella sp. BIGb0603. The sequence goes on from NZ_JANUEX010000004.1 coordinate 472,088, forward strand.
TGCCTGCGCGAAAGAAAATAACGTGGTGCTGTTCGAAGCGTTTAAAACCGCCTATCTGCCGAATTTCCTGCACATGAAAGGCGCGCTCAGCCGTATCGGTACGCTGCGCAAAGCCATTCTGAATTACTGTCAGTATTCATCACGTTATCCGCGCTATCTGGCCGGTGAAAACCCGAATACTTTCAACCCGGCGTTTTCTAACGGGTCGATTATGGATATCGGTTATTACTGCCTGGCGAGCGCCATTTCGCTGTTTGGCGAGCCGGGATCCGTGACCGCCACCGCCGTCCTGCTGGAAAGCGGCGTCGACGGTCAGGGCACGGTGATTTTGTCTTATGCGGATGATTTCGAAGTGGTGATTAACCATTCTAAAATCAGTGATTCCCTTCTGCCGAGTGAAATTCAGGGCGAAGAAGGAACGTTGCAGATGGAGAAACTGTCAGAATGCCAGACGCTCACCCTGACGCCACGCGGCGGCCAGAAGCTGGATCTGACGCAGCCACAACACATCAATACCATGCTGTATGAAGCAGAAACTTTTGCGATTCTGGTCGATAACCAGTTCGTCGCGCACCCGGGGCTGGAAGTCTCGCGCATCACCGCCAAAGTGCTGACGGAAATCCGTCGTCAGACCGGTGTGGTGTTTCCGGCCGATAATCAGCCTTAATGTTCCGCAGGTCACGGGAGTAACAGATGATAGCACCCGGTCAGAAACCGCTGTTGATTTTACAAACCGGCCACGCGCCGGAGCCCATCCGCCGCGCGCACGATAACTTCCCGCAGATGTTTATCCGTCAGGGGGATATCGATCCGCAGCAGGTAGTGATTGTGGATTTGCAGGCGGGCGAACGTCCGCTGCCGCCGGAAAACTATTGCGGAGCCATCATTACCGGTTCGCGCAGCATGGTGACGGAACATCTGGCGTGGAGCGAAGAAGCCGCCGACTGGGTACGTCTGGGCATGTTGCAGGAATTACCGATGTTCGGTGCCTGCTACGGCCATCAGCTGATGGCGTATGCGCTGGGCGGCGAGGTGGATTACCATCCGCAGGGCATTGAAGTTGGCACGCATGAAGTCACGCTGACGCCTGCGGGACATCTCGATCCGCTGGTGTCGCAGCTTCCGGCGCAGTTCGCGGCCAATCTGATCCATCTGCAAACCGTTATTACGCCGCCCGCCACGGCGACGGTGCTGGCGAAAACGCAGCATGATCCGCATCAGATCCTGCGTTACGGCCCGAATGCAGTCAGCACCCAGTTCCATCCGGAGTTCAGTCTGGCGGTGATGAAAACGTATCTGTCATGGCTGGGTTCCATTGCAGAAGATGATCGCGTGGACTTTGCTCATCAGGCTCAGCAACTTAGCGAAACGCCGCTCAGTCAGGGGCTGCTGCTCTCCTTCGTGGGGGCGCTCGGTAAGCGTCAGGCACTGGCGGGATAATGACCCATAATGTTTCTGAATGTTTGACATTCGACACATTTTGCATTAATTTGCGAGCTGCAAAGGGGAGTAACTTCTTCGTCGGATAATCGTCATTACGGTGTCTGGACCCGCGCTTAGCGCCGTCTCAGCCACCCGGTTACCGGGCAACCAGATCTGTATTCTTCATGAATACATCTCGTTGTAAGTGAGACCTTGCCGGAAGGCGAGGTTTGCTTACAGCTCAGAGAGAGCGGCTAACGTCTTCCGACGCTGGCCGTTTTTTTTTGATGTTTTTTCGAGGATACCGCAATGATGAACTCCGTTGGCAACCCGATGTTATGGGGCTCTTTTGCCGTGGTCGTGATAATTATGCTCGCGTTCGACCTGCTGTTACAAGGTCGCAAAGGCGCGCAAACCATGAGCATGAAAAGTGCTGCGATGTGGTCGCTGGTGTGGATTGGCCTGTCATTACTGTTTAACTTCGGCTTCTGGTGGTATCTGAACGGCGAGTTTGGCCGTGAAGTGGCAGATGCCAAGGCGACGATGTTCCTGACCGGTTACCTGCTGGAAAAAGCGCTGGCAGTGGATAACGTCTTCGTCTGGCTGATCCTGTTCAGCTACTTCTCCATCCCGGCTAACCTGCAACGCCGTGTGCTGGTTTACGGCGTGCTCGGCGCCATCGTTCTGCGTACCGGTATGATATTCGCCGGCAGCTGGCTGGTGGGGCAATTCAGCTGGATTTTGTACGTGTTTGGCGCGTTCCTGTTGTTCACCGGTATCAAGATGGCGCTGGCGAAAGACGATGACGGCGAAGTGGGCGAGAAACCGATGATCCGCTGGCTGCGCAGTAAGATGCGTATGACCGACGATCTGCAGGGCGAGAAATTCTTCGTACGCCGCAACGGTATCTTGTTCGCCACACCGCTGTTGCTGGTGCTGATTATGGTTGAACTCAGCGACGTGATTTTCGCGGTCGACAGTATTCCGGCCATCTTCGCCGTGACCACTGACCCGTTCATCGTGCTGACGTCTAACCTGTTCGCGATCCTCGGCCTGCGTGCAATGTACTTCCTGCTGGCGGGCGTGGCGGAACGTTTCTCCATGCTGAAATACGGTCTGGCGGTGATCCTGATCTTCATCGGTATCAAAATGCTGCTGCTGGATGTGTTCCACATTCCGGTAGGGATTTCGCTCGGTGTGATCGCGTCGATTCTGATTATCACCCTGCTCATCAACACCTGGGTGAACCGTCGTAACGACCGTAAAAACAAAGCGCAGTCGTAAGATTCAGGCGGAATAAAACAAAAGCGCGGCCGCTTCACCGGTCGCGCATTTTTTATGGGATTACTTCTGAACCGGTACCGCGCCCAGTAATTTCTCCAGCGGATAGACTACCGCCAGCACCAGTTCATCCTGCACTTTGGCGGCATCGTCCAGCGCGGCCTGCGCCTGCTGGCGTTCCTGCACACTCAGCGTTTCCCCTTTTTGCAGTTTCTCCAGCCAGACCAGCCCTTGCGAAGACAGCGCACCCAGCTGTTCCGCCACCGGCTGCAATGGTCTGAGCACAGAGTTTTGCACCAGCACCGGTTTTACCTGTTCCGCGCTGCGTTGCCAGTTCTCTAACTGCCCGCGTGCCGCGTGAGCTGCCTGCGGATTTTTCGGATCCGCCACCAGCGTTTCGATCTGCGCGGCGAACTCGCGTACCGCATTGCTTTCCGCCGGTAATGCATCCGCCAGACGGTTCAGCGGTTCGGCCTGCGTATAATGTCCGGCCTGGAATTTGATGTGCTGGCGGGTGTAATACTGCGCCGGTTCGAGCGCGGTCGAGAAACTCAGCAACGGTGCAATGTCCGTGCTGTTGGAAAGCCGCGTCATCAGCCGCGCCGCCTCGGCGTGCTGTTGCAGCCCGACCGACACCACCGACCAGGCGTCGATTTTCGCCAGACGCTGATACATGTTGCGGGTATCTTTGACGTCCTGCGCCGACCACAGGCGCTCTGCGACCACAAATCCGCGCGGCCAGAGTTTCAGATCGAGAATTTGCGACGTAATGTTTTCCTGCCACAGCGCCGCTTCGCCACCGAGAATATTTTTCATATTTTCAGCGTCTGGCACCACCGGCGGCTGGCCGTCCGGCACCGTGCTGAGCGGGCCACCGGTCACCGGATAACGCGCGTTACCAATAATTAAATAGCCGCTGAATTTACCGTCTTTCAGGGTCAGCACCGGGCGCGTGTCGCCCATCCAGGTATCGACGGCGAAACTGACTTTGCCGTCGTCCTGCCAGACAATATCGCGCACCGCACGGCGGGTTTTTCCGGTGAAATCGATGAATCCGCGCCAGCTGTTTTTGCCTTCAATCAGCGTAAAGCTGCCGTCCACCGGTTTGCCTTTCAGGCGCGGCATGTTGAATTTCCAGCTTTGCGCTTTTTCACCGTCAGCAACGTTCTGATCAACGCCAAGCGGCTGCGGCAGAATTTCATTGCGATAGTGATACGCGGCGCTGTGCGGCTGATCAAGATAGAAGCCGGTCGACAGAATGCCCTGATAACCTTTCTGCGCGCTGGCTCCGAGGGAATCCGGGCCCTGCCATGACTGGATCACAATGTCGTGCGGCAGATCAGGGTGGAAGATTTCGTCCCAGCCGACCATTTTGCGCTGATGCTGGTGCAGGATCGTCTGGAGCCGGGTGTTGAAATACGCCTGCAACGCGTGCGTATCAGCGATGCCTTTTTCTTTCATAAATGCCTGGATCGGTTTGGACGTTTTCCACTGCGTGGCGTCCACTTCATCACCGCCGATGTGCAGATACGGATCGGGGAAGATCTGCGTCAGTTCGCCGACGATGGCATCCGCAAAGGCATAGACTTTTTCATTGGACGGATCGAGTGTCGGTTCATGCACGCCCCAGGATCGTTCCATTTTGTACGGCCCCGGCGCGCTGAGCAGTTCCGGATACGCCACCGCAATTGCCGACGCGTGACCCGGCATGTCGATTTCCGGCACCACGCGGATCCCAAGCTGCGTGGCGTAAGCCACCACGTCTTTCATCTGCGCGACGGTATAAAACTGCCCGTCACTGGCCAGTTCCTGCAATTTTGGATACTTCTGCGATTCGAAGCGCCAGCCCTGATCGTCACTCAGATGCCAGTGCAGGACGTTAAATTTTGCCGCCGCCATGCCGTCGAGCTGGCGTTTGATATCCGCGACCGGCAGGAAATGACGGGCGGAATCGAGCAGAACGCCACGCCAGGCAAAGCGCGGCTGATCGTGAACGGTAACCAGCGGAATAAAGGTATTTTCACCGTCGTTCTGCACCAGCTGTAGCAGCGTTTCCATGCCACGCATCGCACCGAAACGGGTATTGGCGGTGAGCGTAGCGCCCTGCGGCGTCACGGTTAACTGGTAACTTTCGTCGCTGTCCGGCATAGGCTGCGCGACAACTTTCTGTTTGATCTCAATGCTGATTGCGGGATGTTCGCCCGCGCTGCCGGTATTTTGCGGCAACAGATACCAGCCGGTTTGCTGCGCCAGACGCTCGCGCCAGTGGTTCACTTCCGGCATCAGTGCGTCGCCTTTAACCTGAATTTGCAGCGCATCGTTAAGCACAAATTTGCCCGCAGGCGAGGTTATTTCTACCTGCTGCGGCCACGGCATCAGCGGCAGATCCCCTGCCGGAGCAGCGAAAGCGGAGGCGGTCAGAAATAATGAAGTCACGAGAAGGGTACGGCGAAAAGGCAATAACATCGGTGAAATTCCTCAAAGATAAAAGCTGGCCTTCATAGCCCGCTGAAACGTAAAGGAATAACTATAGACGACGGATAAAAAAAGACGGTGACTGTGTTAACAATCACCGTCTTCCGGTTACCGCTCAGGTTTTACTGCCAGCCGTAGCGGCGCACAAACCAGCCTTTCACGCACTGTGTCAGCACCATGTAACCCGCCAGAATCGCGATAAGCCACGGGAAGTAGCTCAGCGGCAGAGCCTGCAATTGCAGGAATCCGGCGACCGGCGAGTAGATCAGCGCGATACCGGTAATCACCACCATCAGCGTCATGATGCACAGCGGCCAGGATGCGCGGCTCTGAATAAACGGCACTTTGCGCGTGCGGATCATATGCACAATCAGCGTCTGTGAAAGCAGCCCTTCAATGAACCAGCCGGACTGGAACAGCGTCTGCGCTTCAACGGTATTGGCTTTAAACACCCACCACATCAGGCTGAAGGTCAGAATGTCGAACACGGAGCTGATCGGCCCGAAGAACACCATAAAGCGGCCGATATCCCCGGCGTTCCAGCGCTGCGGTTTCGCCAGCTGTTCTTCATCGACGTTATCAAACGGGATCGCGACCTGAGACACATCGTAAATCAGGTTCTGAATTAACAGGTGCAGCGGCAACATCGGCAGGAACGGCAGGAAGGCGCTGGCAACCAGCACGCTGAAGACGTTACCGAAGTTAGAACTGGCGGTCATTTTTATGTATTTCAGCATGTTGGCGAACGTTCTGCGCCCTTCCGTCACGCCCTGTTCCAGCACCATCAGGCTTTTTTCCAGCAGGATAATGTCGGCGGCCTCTTTGGCGATATCCACCGCGGAATCCACAGAAATACCGATATCCGCCGCACGCAGCGCCGGTGCATCATTAATGCCATCGCCCATAAATCCGACCACATGCCCTTCACCGCGCAGCACGCGCACAATGCGCTCTTTGTGCATTGGTGTCAGTTTGGCAAACACCGTGGTCTGACGTGCCACGTGCAGCAGCTGTACGTCGTCGAGTTCGTCGATATCGCTGCCCGTCAGTACGTTATCCGCCTTTAAGCCGACATCTTTACAGACTTTACGTGCCACCAGCGGATTGTCGCCGGTAAGAATTTTGACGGTCACGCCTTTGCGTTGCAGGGCTTCCAGCGCCGGTGCAGTGCTCTCTTTTGGCGGATCGAGGAACGCGATATATCCGGCCAGAATCAGGCTGGATTCGTCCGTCACGCCGTAACCCTGCGTGCGGGAAGGCATGACTTTATGAGCAACCGCGACCACACGCAGCCCCTGCTGATTGAGGTCGTCAGTAATACGGCGGATGCGCGCGAGCAGCACGTCGGTCAATGGCACAATCTCACCATTGAGCTGCACCAGGGTACAAATCGACAGCATTTCTTCCAGCGCGCCTTTACAAATCAGACGGTGATTCTGGTCGTTTTCTGCCACCACCACGGACATACGGCGGCGGTCAAAATCAAACGGAATTTCATCAACTTTCAGGGAATTGTGTGCCTGGCTGGCATCACCGGCTTCCAGCACTGCCACGTCGAGCAGATTTTTCAGGCCGGTCTGGTAATGGCTGTTCAGCCACGCCAGGTGCAGCACGTCATCGCTGGTCACGCCAAGCACGTCGGTGTGGCGTTCGAGGACGATTTTATCCTGTGTCAGCGTGCCGGTTTTGTCGGTGCAGAGAATGTCCATCGCGCCGAAGTTCTGGATCGCGTCCAGACGTTTGACGATGACTTTCTGGCGCGACAGTTTCACCGCCCCTTTCGCCAGCGTGGACGTCACAATCATCGGCAGCATTTCAGGCGTCAGCCCGACCGCGACGGACAGCGCAAACAGCGCCGCTTCCCACCAGTCGCCTTTGGTGTAGCCGTTGATCACCAGAACGACGGGCGTCATCACCATCATAAAGCGGATCAGCAGCCAGCTGACTTTGCTGATACCCGCCTGAAAAGCGTTCGGCTGGGTATCTTCCTGCACAACGCGTTCGGCAAGCTGGCCGAACCAGGTTTTGTTGCCGGTCGCAATCACCATCGCGATTGCCGTGCCGCTCACCACGTTGGTGCCCATGAAGCACAGGGTATTCAGTTCAAGCGGATCGTTAGCAATGGGTTTCTTTTCGCAGGCGTGTTTTTCCACCGGCAGGGATTCACCGGTCAGCGCGGCCTGGCTGATAAACAAATCTTTGGCGGAGAGAATACGCAAATCCGCCGGGATCATATCGCCCGCCGACAGCTTAATCAGATCGCCCGGCACCAGGTGGCTGATGGCAATTTCGACCGTTTCACTGCGGCCGGTTTGCGCATCACTGCGCAGCACGGTCGCGGTGTTGCTGACCATCGCTTTCAGCGCATCGGCCGCTTTATTGGAACGCGCTTCCTGGATGAAGTGCATGAACGTCGAGATAAACACCATCGCGCCGATGACCAGCGCGGCGGTCAGATCGTCGGTGGCGTAAGACACCATGCCGAGGACGGTCAGCAGCAAATTGAAAGGGTTGCGGTAGCAGTGCCACAGGTGCAGCCACCACGGCGCAGGTTGCTGATCGCCGGTCTGATTCAGGCCGGAGACTTCGCGGATCGCCTCAGCTTCCTGCTCGGTCAGCCCTTCAGGATGGCTGTCAAACTGCAGGTAAAGCTGGTCTTCTGTCGCACGGGCACAGGCCTGACAATGCGCGGCCATCGCCGCAGGTACCGCCTGTGCGGCGCGGCCTGGAACGGTTTCAAGCATCGGGTCGCGACGAACTAAACGACGCGGAAGGTTGCGGCTGAGCGCATCGAGCAACCGGGAAGTTATATTTTTGAACATCATTCGCACCTTTGTTGCGCCCACGGCTAAGCCGCCATAAGCATGGCAAAAGGATTTCTAAAAACAGGGCGAACGAAAAAACGTGCACCACTGCTCACCAGATAACGTCACGGCAAGCAGCAGCAAAAGGCGGGTGCTTACCGGATCACAACGGACTTACTGAGTTGGGGTCGGGTTCCATCAGGTTTTCACCTCCGGTAAGGAACAATTTGGAAATTCATAGCCGTTGGGCAGGAAAATCCGTTAGGGTAATCAGGAATAAGTGGATATACCTTCGATAATTCGCGCAGTATACGCTGGTGAACTGCAACCAAAATTAAACCTGATCAAGTTATTAATCATTCATCAAACAACCATACTAAATAACTATGCAAAATCGCCTGACCATCAATGACATTGCCCGCCTGAGCGGCGTCGGAAAATCCACGGTATCGCGCGTGCTGAATAATGAAGGCAATGTCAGCCCGCAAACCCGTGAGCGCGTTTTGCAGGTGATTGAGCAGGAGCATTTCAGCCCGTCAAAATCGGCACGCGCTATGCGCGGTTTCAGCGACAAAATTGTGGCAATTATCGTTTCGCGTCTGGATTCCCCTTCCGAGAATCAGGCGGTGCGCGCCATGCTGCCGTTGTTTTATCAGCAGGGCTACGACCCAATTGTGCTGGAAAGCCAGTTCAGCGCCGAACGCGTGAAAGAGCATTTGCAGGTGCTGAAGCAGCGTAATATCGACGGCGTGGTGTTGTTTGGTTTTACCGGATTGTCCGCGCAAATGCTGTCGCCGTGGAAAGATAAGCTGGTGATGCTGGCGCGCGATATGCCGGGGTTGTCTTCGGTCTGCTACGACGATGCGGGCGCGGTTCAGCTGCTGATGCAAAAATTGCTGGCGCAGGATATCCGGTCGGTTGGCTTTATCGGCGTTTCGCCGCACGACACCACCACCGGGCAACGGCGCAGCGAGGCGTACCGGGCTTTTTGTCAGGAACATCATCTCACGCCGCACATTGCGCTGGGTGAACTCACCTATCAGAGCGGTTTTGAGCTGATCTCGCAACTGCTCGGCCGCAATATTCAGGCGGTAATTTGCGCCTCCGACACCATTGCAATTGGTGCGCAGAAATACCTGCAACAACAGCAAATCCGCGACGTACAGGTTTGCGGTATCGGGAATAACCCGTTGCTGCATTTTCTATTTCCGCAATCCCTGTCGGTTGAACTCGGCTATGGCGCGGGTGGAGAAGCCGCCGCGAAGCAGCTTCTGGCGCAGCTCGACGGTTCCGCGACGCTGCAACAGCTGATTATTCCCTGCCAGCTCGCCGTCTGATTTTCCCCTCTTTGATTTTCTGAATAACAGAAACTTTGTGATCGTCCCGGCAAAACCGGGAACGTTCCCGGACAAGTTCCCACCGGCTTCGCTATGCTTGAACCGTTCCCTACCTCAACAACAAATTTACGCATATCGATAAAAGGCCACCTCCTATGAGTAAGGTAAAACAACAGGATGTTGATCAGCTGATCGCCCTCGTGGGCGGCAGTGACAATATCGCCATGGTGACTCACTGCATCACGCGTCTTCGCTTTGTCCTCAATGATCCGTCCAAAGCTGATCCGAAGGGCCTAGAAACCCTGCCGATGGTGAAAGGTTGCTTCACCAACGCCGGTCAGTTTCAGGTCGTCATCGGCCCGGAAGTGGACGATTACTACAAAGTGCTGATCGCCAGCACCGGCAAAAGCGAAGCCGGCAAAGAACAGGCGAAAGTGGCCGCACGCCAGAATATGAGCTGGTTCGAACGCAGCATTTCGCATTTCGCAGAAATCTTCTTCCCGCTGTTACCGGCGCTGATCAGCGGCGGTCTGATCCTCGGTTTCCGTAACGTTATCGGCGATATTCCGATGAGCGGCGGGCAGACGCTGGCGCAGATGCACCCGCTCTGGCAATCCATTTACGACTTCCTGTGGTTGCTGGGCGAGGCGGTGTTTATGTTCCTGCCGGTGGCCGTATGCTGGTCAACCGTGAAGAAAATGGGCGGAACGGAAATTCTCGGCATCGTACTGGGGATCACGCTGGTTTCGCCGCAGCTGATGAACTCCTACAACCTCGGTCAGCAAATTCCTGAAGTGTGGAATTTCGGCTGGTTCACCATCGAAAAAGTCGGTTATCAGGCGCAGGTTATTCCTTCCGTTCTCGCCGGTATGGCGCTGGCGATGATTGAAAATGGCCTGAAACGCATCGTGCCAAATTACCTGTATCTGGTGATTGTGCCTGTTACATCGCTGATTATTGCCGTCTTCCTGGCGCACACGCTGATCGGACCGTTTGGCCGTATGATCGGCGACGGCGTGGCCTTTGCGGTGAAATTCGTGATGACCGGCAGCCTCGCGCCAGTCGGTGCCGCGCTGTTTGGTTTCCTGTATGCGCCGCTGGTGATCACCGGTGTACATCAGACCACGCTCGCCATCGACATGCAGATGGTACAAAGCACGGGCGGAACCCCGGTCTGGCCGCTGATCGCGCTGTCCAACATTGCGCAGGCCGCGGCCGTTGTCGGCGTGATTATTGTCAGCCGTAAACACAACGAGCGTGAGATTTCCGTGCCTGCCGCCATCTCCGCGTTCCTGGGCGTGACTGAACCGGCGATGTACGGGATCAACCTGAAATACCGCTTCCCGATGCTGTGCGCGATGATTGGCTCGGCGTTTGCCGGTCTGATTTGCGGCCTGTTCCACGTGACCGCTAATGGCATTGGTGTCGGCGGATTGCCGGGCATTTTGTCCATCAAGCCGCAGTTCTGGAGTATCTACGCGCTGGCGATGCTGGTGGCGATTGTGGTGCCGATTATCCTGACTGTGCTGGTTTATCAGCGTAAAGCCCGCCGTGGCGAACTGGCAGTGGTGTAAGACATTTAAGAAGGAAAATGGAATGAACAGCGAATTGCCGTGGTGGAAAAACGGCGTGATTTACCAGATTTATCCAAAGAGTTTTCAGGACACCACGGGCAGCGGCACTGGTGATATTAACGGCATCACGCAGCGTCTGGATTACCTGAAAACGCTGGGCGTCGATGCGATTTGGCTGACGCCGATGTACCTTTCACCGCAGATTGATAACGGTTACGACGTAGCAGATTATTGCGCGATTGACCCGGCTTACGGCACGCTGGACGATTTCGAGCGGCTGACCGCCGGGGCGCATCAGCGCGGGATCCGCATCGTGATGGATATGGTGTTTAACCATACGTCGACTCACCACGAGTGGTTCCGCCAGTCACAGGATCCGGGCAGCGCATTCCGCCCGTTTTATATCTGGCGCGACAGCGCAGCCGAAGGCGGCCCGCCAAATAACTGGCGTTCTAAATTTGGTGGCGGCGCCTGGCAGTGGCATGAAACCAGCGGACAATATTATCTGCACCTTTTCGCCACCGAACAGGCCGATCTTAACTGGGAATACCCGCCGGTACGCGAGGCGCTGAAAAAAGTCTGCCAGTTCTGGGCAGATAAAGGCGTCGACGGTTTGCGTCTGGATGTGATCAATCTGGTTTCCAAACAGCAGGATTTTCCGGCTGACGACACCGGCGATGGCCGCCGTTTTTACACCGACGGCCCGCGCATTCATGAGTTTTTGCAGGAATTCAGCCGCGATGTGTTTACACCCCTCGGGCTGATGACAGTCGGTGAAATGTCATCGACAAAACTGGAACATTGCCGCCAGTACGCCGCCAATGACGGCAGCGAACTGTCGATGACGTTTAACTTCCATCACCTGAAAGTTGATTACCCTGACGGGCAAAAATGGACCGACGCGCCGCCGGATTTCGTGCAGCTCAAGCAGATTTTCCGCGAGTGGCAGCAGGGAATGCACGGCCACGCCTGGAACGCGTTGTTCTGGTGTAATCACGATCAGCCACGCATTGTCTCGCGCTTTGGCGATGAAGGCGCACTGCGCACGACGTCCGCAAAAATGCTGGCGATGGTGCTGCACGGTTTGCAGGGCACGCCGTACATCTATCAGGGTGAAGAAATCGGCATGACCAATCCGGGCTTTAAACACCTCGAGCAATACCGCGATGTGGAAAGCCTGAATATGTTTGCCGAACTGAAATCCGACGGGCGCAGCAACGAAGAGCTGCTGCGAATTCTGGCAAAGAAATCTCGCGATAACAGCCGCACACCGATGCAGTGGAACGCCGGGGAACAAGCCGGATTTACCACCGGCACGCCGTGGATTTCTGTCAGCCATAATGCGCAGGATATTAATACCGAACAGGCGCTGGCGGATAAAGATTCGGTGTTCTATCTCTATCAGCAACTGATCGCGCTGCGCAAAACCGTGCCGGTGCTGACGGAGGGCGATTATCAGGATTTGCTGCCTGAGCATCCGCAGTTGTGGTGCTATAAGCGTGAGGCTGACGGCCAAACGTTGCAGGTGATGGCGAATCTGAGCGGTGAAAATCAGGCCGCCGGTCTGCCCGATTTCGGGGGCAAAACGCTGCTGAGCAACTATGGTGATGAACCGGTTTCCGGCAGCCTTCGTCCTTATGAATGCCGCTGGCAACTCCTCGAATAATCTGAATTTTCATCTTTGTCGGGTCAGTCACATCAGTGGCTGACCCGTTTGTTTTTTATGCATCTCCTTTAAAAACAACACGCAAAAAACAGGCCAGAATTAACATTTGTTCACCTATTCTTCCGACGAAAAAATTCTTTGTTTCAGGTCAATAAAATGACAATTAACGCTCGCGCAGATCCTACATCTAGTGTGTATAGTACACACCCAACCCAATATGTAGCGATTTCTCGCCTATCACCCACAACCGGCCTGTAAGCCTTGCGGGGCGCGGGAATGAGCGTAAAAGGAGTGTCATTGTGAAGGCAGACAGACTGGAATCCGTACCCGCAAAATCCAATAACAAAATGCAACCCATCGTGATCAAGCGGGATGGTTGTCAGGTCCCTTTCGATGAAGTTCTGATTAAACAAGCCGTGCAACGCGCAGCCGCTGCCGCCGGTATCGACAGCGAGGATTATTGTGCGCAGGTCGCCCGCGTCGTGGCTGAAAGTCTGCAAGATCAGACGCGCGTCGATATTCATGACATACAGGATGCGGTCGAAAATCAGCTGATGGCGGGCCCGCATAAAAAACTGGCACGCGCCTATATCGAGTACCGCCACGACCGTGATGTGAAACGCGAAATGCGGGGACGCCTGAATCAGGAAATCCGCGGCCTGGTTGAACAAAGCAACATGGCGCTGCTCAACGAGAATGCCAACAAAGACAGTAAGGTGATCCCGACCCAGCGTGATCTGCTGGCGGGGATTGTCGCCAAGCATTATGCCAAACAACATATTTTGCCACGTGACGTGGTGCTGGCGCATGAGCGCGGTGAAATCCATTACCACGATCTGGATTACTCGCCGTTCTTCCCGATGTTCAACTGTATGCTGATCGACCTCAAAGGCATGCTGAATCACGGTTTCAAAATGGGGAATGCGGAGATTGACACCCCGAAGTCAATTTCGACCGCAACCGCCGTTACCGCGCAGATTATCGCGCAGGTCGCCAGCCATATTTACGGCGGCACCACCATTAACCGTATCGATGAAGTGCTGGCTCCGTTCGTCACCGCCAGTTTTAACAAACATCGCCAGACTGCCGGAGAATGGCAAATTGCCGATGCGGATGCTTTTGCCCGTAACCGCACAGAAAAAGAATGTTATGACGCTTTTCAGTCGCTGGAATATGAAGTCAACACGCTGCACACCGCCAACGGTCAGACCCCGTTTGTTACTTTCGGTTTTGGTCTCGGCACGTCGTGGGAATCGCGCCTGATCCAGCAATCCATTTTGCGCAACCGCATTGCCGGTTTGGGTAAAAACCGCAAAACGGCGGTGTTTCCAAAACTGGTGTTTGCCATCCGCGACGGCCTGAATCATAAAGCCGGTGATGCCAACTACGACATCAAGCAACTGGCTCTGGAATGCGCCAGCAAGCGTATGTACCCGGACATCCTCAATTATGATCAGGTGGTGAAAGTCACGGGTTCGTTCAAAACGCCGATGGGCTGCCGCAGCTTCCTGGGCGTGTATGAAGAAAACGGGGAAATGATCCACGAAGGCCGCAATAACATCGGCGTGATCAGCCTGAACCTGCCACGTATTGCGCTGGAAGCGAACCGCGATGAAGCCGCATTCTGGACGCTGCTCGACGAACGTCTGCTGCTGGCCAAGAAAGCGCTGATGACCCGTATTGCGCGTCTCGAAGGCATCAAAGCCCGCGTCGCACCCATCCTGTATATGGAAGGCGCGTGCGGTGTGCGCCTGAAAGCCGACGATGATATTTCCGGCATCTTCAGGAATGGCCGCGCCTCGATTTCGCTCGGCTACATTGGCGTGCATGAAACCATTAACGCGCTGTTCGGCGACGAGACGCACGTGTTCGATGCCAGCCAGTTACGCGAAAAAGCCGAGGCGATTGTTGCCCGTCTGAAAGCCGCCACAGAAAGCTGGAAAGACGAAACCGGCTACGGCTTCAGCCTGTACAGTACGCCAAGCGAAAACCTGTGCGACCGTTTCTGCCGTCTGGATAAAGCCGAATTCGGGCTGGTGGCAGGTGTGACCGATAAAGGTTATTACACCAACAGCTTCCATCTGGACGTCGAGAAGAAGGTGAATCCTTATGAAAAACTCGACTTCGAAGCACCGTATCCGCCACTGAGCAACGGCGGTTTTATTTGCTACGGCGAGTATCCGAACCTGCAACACAACCTGAAAGCGCTGGAAGATGTGTGGGATTACAGTTACACCCGCGTGCCGTATTACGGCACCAATACGCCGATTGATGAGTGCTACGATTGCGGCTATACCGGCGAATTCGAGTGCACCAGCAAAGGTTTCACCTGCCCGAAATGCGGCAATCACGAACCTTCACGCGTGTCAGTCACCCGCCGCGTCTGTGGCTATCTCGGCAGCCCGGATGCGCGTCCGTTTAACGCTGGCAAGCAGGAAGAAGTGAAGCGCCGGATTAAACATCTGGGTAACGGACAGCTGGGATAATGCAGTGAATTTTCATCAGTATTACCCGATAGATGTGGTCAACGGGCCGGGAACACGCTGCGTGCTGTTCGTTTCCGGCTGCGTCCATGAATGCCGCGGGTGCTATAACAAAAGCACCTGGCGGCTGGATTCCGGCAAGCCTTTTACGCAGGAAGACGAAGACCGCATCATCGCCGATCTGCAAAACACGGTGATCCCGCGTCAGGGTTTGACGCTTTCCGGCGGCGACCCGCTGCATCCGCAGAATCTGTCTGCGGTGCGTCAGCTTTTGTTACGCGTACAGGCGGAATGTCCGGGTAAAGACGTGTGGATGTGGACCGGTTATACGCTCGGCGAACTGAGTGCTGAACAGCAGGAAATGACGGCATTGATCAACGTGCTGGTCGACGGGAAATTCGTGCAGGAACTGAAAGACCCGTCTCTCATCTGGCGCGGCAGCGGCAATCAGGTGATTCATTATTTACGATAGACGCTTTT
Organism: Rahnella sp. BIGb0603; assembly: GCF_024808755.1. NCBI lineage: Bacteria > Pseudomonadati > Pseudomonadota > Gammaproteobacteria > Enterobacterales > Yersiniaceae > Rahnella > Rahnella sp. BIGb0603. The sequence continues at coordinate 487,610 of NZ_JANUEX010000004.1, forward strand.
AAGAGGGGAAATCATCCCCCTCTTTTCTCTAAATTCCATTCAGCAAAAAATCAAACGCGTTTTTCACTTCATAGATTTCACCGTCGAGCTGTTTTATCCACTCACCGATTTCTTTCGGGGAAACACCTCCCAACATGTGCGTCATGGCAACATAATGCTGATGTTGGATTTTGAGCAACGGACAAAGCTTTTTAGGCGGAAAATCGATAAGCCGTGTCAACGGAATCAGCGGTACCATGACAGTATGGTGATAGCCCACGGCTGACGGATGATGAATATTCAGCAGAAAGGGATAGGCTGCTTTTCCTCCCCCCTTGTTGGTATAGATGGCGTACTGATCCATCAAAATGCGCGCTGATAGTCAGAAAAAGCCCCATATTCCTCTGCATATTTCTTTATGGCCTCAATCCCTTTCCTGTTCTCCCGCGCCCATATTTCAGTCGGTGTTTCAGGCATTACCTGAACGGGTAACTCATTGAATTCCATTATTCTTGCTTCTGACATACATAATCCTTATGTGATTAACGGTTAAAACTTGCACGACTTAAAAAGTGTATTCCTTCGCTTTCACGCCGTAAACCGCCGATATGTATTCCTGCGAGACATCTTCCAACTCTTCACTTTCCTGCAACCAGACCTTCACCCAATTGTCACTTAGCACGCCCAAGATGATGCCAACGCCACACCGAGGTTTGCATCATGACCCTTTCTGACCGCTATCAATTTTCCCCTGCCACTGCCCGTTTATCCCGTGCGAGGTATTCATTGTGATGAACTTATCTAGACATCCGACCAGTCACACCACGGTTTATCAACAAATCGCTGCTGAACTGGAACAGGAACTGCGCAACGGTTACCGCTGCGGCGATTATCTGCCGCCGGAACAGCAGCTTGCCGAGCGCTTTAAGGTCAACCGCCACACGCTGCGCCGTGCGGTGGATGAACTGGTTGATCGCGGATGGCTGCAACGCCGTCAGGGCATTGGCACGCTGGTGCTGATGCGCCCTTACGATTACCCGCTGCATTCACAGGCACGTTTCAGCCAGAACCTGCTGGATCAGGGCAGTCACCCGACCAGCGAACGTCTGCTGGCGGTGCTGCGTCCGGCGACCGATCACGTGGCGGCGGCGTTGTCCCGTCAGGAAGGCGACACCGTTATTCACCTGCGCACGCTGCGCCGCGTTAACGGTGTACCGGTCTGTGTGATTGACCACTATTTACCTGATCTCGACTGGTGGCCTGCGTTGCAAAACTTCCATAACGGCTCGCTGCACGATTTTATCCGAGAAGAGATAAAGCAAAAGCTCAGCCGCCGCACCACCCGCATCAATGCCCGCCGCGCGCTGGCAAAAGAGAGCAAATTGCTCGAAATCGTCCCGCAGGCACCGCTGCTGTGTGTCCGCACCCTGAACATTTGTGAAGGCAGCGAGTCGGTGGCGGAATATTCCGTTAGCCTGACGCGCGCCGACATGATCGAACTGACCATGGAGCACTGAATGGATCACCTGCAAACCCGCCAGCGCTGGATGTCGGTGCTGGCTCACAGCCGCCCGGATGAACTGCTCGCGCACTGGCAACCGCTGAATCTGTTTCCGCAATTTGAACGCATCCGCGCCGCCGAAACCGGCCTGACGCAACTTCAGGGTCGCATGGGCGGTACCGGCAAACGTTTTGTGATGGGCGATATGACCGTCACCCGTGCCGTCATTCAGCTGGAAGGCGGTATCTATGGCTACAGCTACGTCAGCGGACGCAATAAAGCCCACGCTGAGCTGTGCGCCGTTATCGATGGTTTATTGCAAATGCAGGGCATGGACGAACTGCTGCATAAACGCGTGATAGCCCCGCTGGCTGCACTGCAACAGGAACGTCGTCAGCAGCGCGCACGTGAAGTCGCTGCCAGTCGCGTCGATTTCTTTACTCTGGTTCGCGGAGAATAATTCATGTCACTTGTTGCCAGTTTTCAAAATCCGGTCGCCGATGCACAGTTCAGCTTCCGTCGAATTCTCAAAGCACTCAGCGAACCCGGTGTCAGCGTGCAGTTGCCCGCCATGCCCGGCTTCGGGGCGTTAGGTTCCGCAAGCGCCTGCGTGCTGCTGACGCTTATCGACAGCGACACCCCTCTTTGGCTTAGCGCTTCACTCAACGATGAAATCCTGCGGAAAAATCTGCGCTTTCATACCGGCGCGGTGCTGACCGATGCCCCTTCCGTTGTCAGTTTTGCCCTGGCGGATCCGGCGCTCGACAGCGCGACGTTACTGGCTTTCCCGTGCGGTGATGAAATGTCGCCGGAACTGGCGACCAGCGTGATTGTTCAGCTTGAAGCTCTGACCGGCGGCACGCCGCTGCGTCTGCGCGGGCCGGGCATTGAAAGCAGCCGCATGATCTCCCCGCAGCTGCCTGATTGTGTCCGGGATTATCTGCTCAACCGCCCTCACCGTTTCCCGCTCGGCCTGGACTTTATGTTCACCTGCGGCGAAGAACTGATTGCCGTACCGCGCACCACGCGCGTGGAGGTGTTCTGATGTACGTCGCCGTTAAAGGGGGTGAGAAGGCCATTGCCGCCGCCCATCAGCTGCTGGCGCACGAACGCCGTGGCAATACGCAAGTGAATGAACTGGGCTGCGAACAGATTGAGCAACAGCTGGGTCTGGCAGTCGATCGCGTGATGAGCGAAGGCGGAATTTACGACCGCGAACTGGCTGCGCTGGCGATTAAGCAGTCCGGCGGCGATCTGGTGGAAGCCATTTTCCTGCTGCGCGCTTACCGCACAACCTTGCCGCGTCTGGCAACCAGCGAGCCGCTGAACACTCAGGCGATGCGCCTTGAGCGCCGTATTTCCGCCATCTATAAGGATTTGCCGGGCGGACAGGTACTCGGCCCGACTTACGATTACACCCACCGTCTGCTGGATTTTGCACTGCTGGCCGAAGGCGAAGCGCCGTTCACGCCGATTGCCGATGAACCGCAGCCGGAGAATTGTGGCCATGTGTTTGATTTACTGGCAAATCAAAAGCTGGCAGTGCGTGAAGAAGATGATGGCGCTGAGCCGGAAGATATCACCCGCACACCGCCGGTGTTTCCGGCTTCCCGCGCGGCACGCCTGCAACAACTGGTGCGCGGTGACGAAGGTTTTCTGCTGTCGCTGAGTTATTCCACCCAGCGCGGCTACGGGCGTAATCATCCGTTCGCCGGGGAAATTCGTACCGGCTGGCTGACCGTCGAAATCGTGCCTGAAGAGCTGGGCTTTGCGATTGATATCGGCGAAATCCTGCTGACCGAATGCGAAATGGTGAACGGTTTTGTCGATCCGCAGGACAGGCCGCCGCACTTTACCCGGGGTTACGGACTGGTGTTTGGCCGCGCCGAACGCAAGGCGATGTCGATGTCGCTGGTCGATCGTGCACTGCAAACCCGCGAATACAACGAGCAGATCAGCAGTCCGGCGCAGGATGAAGAATTTGTCCTGTCCCACGCCGATAACGTCGAAGCTGCCGGTTTTGTCTCGCATCTCAAACTGCCACACTACGTCGATTTCCAGGCCGAACTGGAATTGCTCAAACGCCTGCGCGCCGCGAAAGAACAGGACTCCGACAATGAACAATAATGCCGCCAGAACCCTGACGGGTTACAACCACGGTTATCTTGACGAGCAAACCAAACGCATGATCCGCCGCGGGATCCTCAAAGCCGTCGCGATCCCCGGTTATCAGGTTCCGTTCGCAGGCCGTGAAATGCCGATGCCGTACGGCTGGGGCACCGGTGGGATCCAGCTGACCGCCAGCGTAATCGGCGAAAAAGATGTGCTGAAAGTGATCGACCAGGGAGCGGATGACACCACCAATGCCGTGTCGATCCGTAAATTCTTCCAGAGCGTTGCGGGGGTGAAAACCACCGAGAAAACGGCAGATGCCAGCCTGATCCAGACCCGTCACCGCATTCCGGAAACGCCGCTGCAGGAAGATCAGATCCTGATTTTCCAGGTGCCGATCCCTGAACCGCTGCGCTTTATCGAACCACGCGAAACCGAGACCCGAAAAATGCACGCGCTGGAGGAGTATGGCGTGATGCAGGTGAAGCTTTACGAGGACATCGCGCGCTTCGGGCATATCGCCACGACTTATGCCTACCCGGTAAAAGTGAATGATCGCTACGTAATGGATCCGTCGCCGATCCCGAAATTTGATAACCCGAAAATGAACATGATGCCCGCTTTACAACTGTTTGGTGCCGGACGCGAAAAACGCATTTACGCCCTGCCGCCCTTCACCAAAGTCGAAAGTCTGGATTTTGACGATCATCCGTTCACCGTCCAGCAATGGGATGAACCCTGCGCGATATGCGGCTCGCACCAAAGCTATCTTGATGAAGTGGTGCTCGACGATCAGGGCAACCGCATGTTCGTGTGCTCCGACACCGATTTTTGTGCTCAGCAGGTTGAGCAACAGGCTTCCAACGAGGTTAACCGCTGATGAACACTCCCTTAAATCTCGCCGCCGAACCGCTGCTGTCGGTGAATAACCTGACTCATCTTTATGCGCCGGGCAAAGGTTTCAGCGATGTGTCTTTCAACCTGTATCCGGGTGAAGTGCTGGGCATTGTCGGGGAATCCGGTTCGGGTAAAACCACGCTGTTGCAGTCGATTTCTGCCCGCCTCGCGCCTCAGCAAGGGCAGGTGATTTACAACAACGGGCAGGTCGGCGCGCAGTCGCTGTATGACATGGCCGAAAGCGACCGCCGTCGTCTGTTGCGCACCGACTGGGGCGTGGTGCATCAGCATCCGATGGACGGATTGCGCCGTCAGGTTTCTGCCGGTGGCAATATCGGCGAACGTCTGATGGCGGTCGGCGAGCGGCATTACGGCGATATCCGCAAGAAAGCCGGTCAGTGGCTGGAAGATGTCGAAATTCCGGTTTCGCGCATCGATGACCTGCCGACCACGTTTTCCGGCGGTATGCAGCAGCGTCTGCAAATCGCCCGCAATCTGGTGACACATCCGCGGCTGGTGTTTATGGATGAGCCGACCGGCGGCCTCGACGTTTCGGTTCAGGCGCGGTTGCTGGACTTGCTACGCACGCTGGTGGTGGAAATGCAGCTGGCAGTGGTGATCGTCACCCATGATCTGGGTGTCGCCCGCCTGCTGGCGCACCGTCTGCTGGTGATGAAGCAAGGTCAGGTAGTGGAAAGTGGTTTAACAGACCGCGTGCTCGACGATCCGCATCATCCGTATACGCAGTTGCTCGTTTCTTCCGTGCTGTCCTAACCTAATTTCAGAGAAAGAGTGACCAAAATGACGACGAAGCTCAGGGTCGAAAATCTCAGTAAAACTTTCGTTCTGCATAACCAGAACAGCGCCAGATTACCGGTTTTCAGCAACGCCAGCCTGACAGTGAATGCCGGAGAATGCGTAGTGCTGCACGGGCATTCCGGCAGCGGAAAATCCACCCTTCTGCGCTCGTTGTACGGCAACTATCTGCCGGACAGCGGCAAAATCTGGGTGGAACATCAGGGCCAGCAGATTGATATGGTCAGCGCCGAGGCGCGTGAAATTTTGTCCGTACGCCGTCATACCGTCGGCTGGGTGAGCCAGTTTCTGCGCGTTATTCCGCGTATCAGTGCGCTGAATCTGGTGATGCAGCCGCTGCTGGAGCTGGGCGTGGATAAAGCACAAAGCGAAGCCCGTGCCAGTGCCCTGCTGCGCCATCTGAATGTGCCGGAACGTCTGTGGCATCTCGCGCCTTCCACGTTTTCCGGCGGTGAACAGCAGCGTGTGAATATCGCCCGCGGTTTCGTGGTCGATTATCCGGTGCTGCTGCTCGATGAACCGACCGCCTCGCTGGACGCCACTAATCGCGCCGCCGTCGTCACGCTGATTGAGCAGGCGAAAGCCCGCGGAGCCGCTGTGGTCGGGATTTTCCATGACGAAGATGTCCGCGAACGCGTTGCCGACAGGCTGTATGAAATGAGTCCAGAAACTGCTCCGGAGATGTCCGCATGATCATAAATAACGTCAGACTGGTCCTCGACGATCAGGTTGTTGAAGGATCGCTTGAAATGCAAGACGGCGTGATCAGCGCCTTTGCCGACAGCCGCAGTCAGTTGCCGCAGGCGCTGGATGCTCGGGGCGGCTGGCTGCTGCCGGGGTTCATCGAGCTGCATACGGATAATCTGGATAAGTTTTTCACGCCGCGCCCGAAAGTGGACTGGCCGGCGCATTCCGCCATGAGCAGCCACGACGCGCTGATGGTCGCCAGCGGGATCACCACGGTGCTTGACGCCGTGGCCGTGGGCGATGTGCGCGACGGCGGCCATCGTCTGGAGAATTTGCAAAAGATGATCGACGCCATCGTCAACAGTCAGAACGCCGGGCTGAACCGCGCTGAACACCGTCTGCATCTGCGCTGCGAACTGCCGCACGACACCACGTTGCCGCTGTTTGAAAAGCTGATGGATACGTCAGTTCTCTCGCTGGTTTCCCTGATGGATCACTCGCCGGGCCAGCGCCAGTTCGCCACTCCACAGAAATACCGCGAGTATTATCAGGGCAAATATCACATGAACGATGAGCAGATGGACGCGTATCAGGAAGAGCAAATCGCCCTGTCGCGCCGCTGGGCACAGCCAAACCGCGAAGCGATTGCCGCCCATTGCCGCGCCAGGAATATTTCGCTGGCCAGCCACGATGACGCCACGGCGGCACACGTTGAGGAATCTCTGGCGCTCGGCAGCGTGATTGCAGAATTCCCGACTACCGAAGAAGCGGCACGCGCCTCACACGCCAGCGGGCTGGCGGTACTGATGGGTGCACCGAATATCGTGCGCGGCGGTTCGCATTCGGGCAACGTCGCTGCGCATAAACTGGCATCACTGGGCCTGCTGGATATCTTGTCCTCCGACTATTATCCCGCCAGCCTGATGGACGCCGTTTTCCGCATCGCCAATGATGAAACAAATGCCTTCAGTTTGCCGCAGGCGGTGAAACTGGTAACGCGCAATCCGGCGAACGCGCTGGGCTTGCAGGATCGCGGTGAAATTGCTGAAGGCAAACGCGCCGATCTGGTTCTGGCACGTGCGCATGGCGATCATCACTATGTGCAAAACGTCTGGCGTCAGGGCATTCAGGTATTTTAAACGGAGAGAAAATGAGTCGTTTACTTTATCTGATGGGCGCTTCAGGTTCGGGAAAGGACAGTCTTCTGGACGCGCTGCGCCAGCATTTACCGGCGGATGTCGCCGTGGCGCATCGCTACATTACGCGCCCCGCTGACGCAGGATCTGAGAATCATATTGCACTGAGCGATGCCGAATTTATTCAGCGCCGCCAGCACGGATTATTTGCGCTGGAATGGCACGCGCATCAGTGCCGGTACGGCGTGGGAATCGAAATCGACACCTGGATGCAGCTCGGTTGCCACGTGGTGGTCAACGGTTCGCGGGCGCATCTGGAGAAAGCGCAACAGCGTTACGGCCAGCGGCTGGTGCCGGTGTGTTTGCAGGTTTCAGACGAAGTGCTGGCTGCGCGTTTATTGCGGCGCGGACGCGAAGACGCCGGGCAAATTGCCTGCCGTCTGGCGCGTGCCCGTGAGTATGACAGCGCCTTGCCCGCGAGCTGCCACCGGCTGAATAACGACGGTGCGTTACAGGACACGTTACGGCATTTGCTGGCCATTCTTTCTCTGCCGGTCAGCGCCTCTTTTTATTCCGTCACTTCAACATGAGCGAGATTATGACAGACATTATTTCCCCGTTTTCTTTAGCTGAAGAACAGGATTATTCACGTCCGAAAATCGGCCAGCAGGTCGAATTGAACCGTTCGCAGCTCGGGCAATACGTGCATATTGCCGATAACGCGATCATCGAAGAAACGCAGATCGGCGATTATTCGTATACGGCGGGCAACAATCAGATCTTCTACGCGACCATCGGCAAGTTTGTGTCGATCGCCACCTATGTCCGGATCAATCCGGGTAATCACCCGACGTATCAGCGCGTTGCGCAGCATCATTTCACCTACCGCAGCTCGGTTTACGGGCTGGGTGAAGACGATCAGGACTTTTTCGACTGGCGTCGTGAACATCACGTCACCGTCGGCAACGACGTGTGGATCGGCCATAACGCCGTGATTATGCCGGGCGTCAGCGTCGGGAACGGCGCGGTGATCGGGACATCGGCCGTGGTAACTAAAGACGTTGAGCCGTATTCCATCGTGGCGGGCGTGGCCGCGAAAAAGATCGGCATGCGTTTTGATGATTCAATGATCGAAAAGATCGAGAACAGCCAGTGGTGGAACTGGGATCACGAGACGCTGAAAGAGAGAATGCCGGATTTTCGAAATCTGGATGTGTTTGCGGAGAAATATCTGTAAGGATCGGGACGATCCTTACGGGGCAAAATTCGCGTTTTTTGCTGATACCTTATCATAAGGATCCCTGTCAGCAGAGAACGCGGATTAAAGTTCTTCAATGCTGGCGGCGATTTGATCGGATTCCAGCACGGTGACGCCGCCCAGTCCTGCGTTAAACGCCTGTTCCTGCAACGCTTTGGCGACAACGTCCGAATCGATGGCTTTCCATTTTCCCGGCAACAGTTTAAACAGCGGCGCACTGAGTTGTTCAAGCAGGCGCGGCGGATGGCGTTTCCCGACCAGCAGCGACGGCCTGACCAGCGTGAGCAAAGTCCAGCCCTGGTGCATCAGCGCCTGTTCCATGTCCCCTTTCGTCCGGTTATAGAGAAATCTTGAGTGCGCATCCGCACCGTTGGCGCTGACCGCCAGACAATGACGCGCACCGAGTTCCTTCGCGGCTTTGGCGCAATCCACCACCAGATCGTAATCTACAGCGCGAAACGCTTCCGCGCTGCCCGCCTCTTTACGCGTGGTGCCAAGGCAGCAGAACAGCAGGTCGATCGGCTCATCCAGCGCGACCACCAGCGACGTGAGATTCGCCCCGAGCGGGTTGATCAGTTTATTACCCGGCGGCAGCGGGCGGCGGCTCGGCGCAACAATCCGGCTAACGCGCGGATCCAGCTGCAACAGACGCAAAAGCTCACGCCCAATCAGACCACTTCCGCCCAGAAGAAGAACTTTTGCCATATCACTTCCTTTTAAAAAACGGCCTTTACATGGAATTTCAGAAACAGATAAGTTCAAGTGTTACCCGATTGTAAATTCCCCGCTATAAGACAGTTCCTGTTACTCAGGCTTATCAGAAAGCGCGCGATCCCACAGCAGCTTTTTGCCAAATCCCAGGGCGTTATCCGTCATCTTGATGCTGTTAAGTTTCAGCGCCCAGACCGGCGCTTTCATGGCGATCGCCACCGGGAAGTGTTTGCAGTACAGACGGCGCGCGTGGCTCTCTTCTTCACCGGAAAGGATCGTCGCCTCACCGCGATACTGAATGCCTTTGATCAGCGCAATGGTTTTCGGATGCGGCGCGATCGTGCCCACCACCTGCGGCGATTTTGCCATCAGCGTGCCGTGCAACGTTTTCAGTTCGGTCATGAAGTATAAAGACAGGGTTTCAGCATCGGTGACGTAAAAGCAATTAGCGCTCCACATCTCGCCGTCGGCGGCGGCACACAGCGCCAGCACATGATTTTTGGTCAGGAATTTAAGAATGTGTTTCAGGTCGTCGGGGTTATTCATCGGAGGATCCTTGTCGTCTTTCCCGCAGTGTACCGTGACACACCGATGTTTTACGTCATTCTGCCGTGCGGTTCAGGTAAACTTACGCAAACTTTTCCAAATACGATGCGTCTATGTCCACTTCTCCCGTCTGGTTTTTATACATGTTGAGAACGCCCACCGGCATGCTTTATACCGGCATCACGACCGACGTGACGCGGCGTCTTGCCCGGCATCAGACCGGTAAAGGGGCGAAAGCATTACGCGGAAAAGGTGCACTGGAGCTGGTGTTCCACTGCGTGGCGGGGGATCGTTCTCTGGCCTCAAAGCTGGAAATCCGGGTGAAAAAGCTGAGTAAGCCTCAGAAGGAATTGCTGGTGAAATCCGCACCGGTATCCCTGCAACATTATTTTGGATTGCCGGATAGCGGGAGTCAGGAACACAAGGCGCGGGAAGAAAACTAACGGGCCTGAAATCAGACCCGTTAGAAGTCAGACCCGCTGAAAATCAGAACCGGTCAAACGGCGGGGAGAATTCCACCTGCCCGCTGGCGTCGATGAGGGCATCGTCGGACAAGGTGAAGAGCTGGAATGCCGCTTCGGTGTCCGGCCAGCGGCACTGCAAATTATGAACTGCCGCTGGTTTAAAACCAAAACGCCCGTAATACGCCGGGTCGCCAAGCACCACGACGGCGGCGTAGCCAAATTCGTTCAGGGAATCGAGCCCTTCGTACACCAGCTTTTCGCCCAATCCCTGACGACGCAAAGACTCGTCAACCGCCAGCGGTGCCAGCGCGACCCAGTTGCGATCTTCGCCCTGAATATCAACCGGGCTGAAGGCGACATAACCGACCACGCCACCTTCGTCATCGGTGGCAACAACGCCCAGCGTCAGCAGGCCGTCTTCGCGCAATTGCTGCACCAGGTCGGCTTCGGCACCACCGGGAAACGCGCGGCGCAACAGACGGTCAATGCCCGCGGCATCTACCGGAATTTCAGTGCGAATTAGCATGGCTCAGCTACCGGAGCTTTCGGCTCACGGTCCTCTTGCAGTCCCGCTTCGACAAAATCGGCCAGGCGCAGCAGCCCATTTTTCAGCAGCAGCGGCATAGTATCGAGATCGATAGAATCCATCAGATTCTTCACGTACAGACCGAGTTCCGTGTCACCCTCAATACGCAGACGACGTTGGAAGAACAGCGTATCCGGATCTTCTTTGCGCGCAGCAATCAAAATCAGATCGTTGGCGTTACCACTAAAGCTGACATCCGCGTCGCCTTTTTCTGCAACGATCAACTTGCCTTCGTCCACTGACATCAGCCAGCTCAGGCTGAGATCGCTGACGTCAATTTTCAGCCAGCGGCCTTCGAGGAAATCCAGTTCGCCATCGGCCAGCGCCTGACGAAGCTGCCCGCTCAGTACCTGTTGCAAGACCTGACGCTGTAGCGCAAAAGGCGTGAATTTCAAAGGCACACTCAACAGGGATGGTCCCTGACGAACCAAACGTGCACGTAGTTTTTGCAACACTGGCACTACTCCTTTCGGTAACATTTTCGGCAATTTATTGGCAACTATTTGTACTATTTTGCCACATCGCCCGTAACGTTCAGCGGTCTACATCAATAAATACTGCAACAGAAAAACCTCCCGTACAACCTCCCCGACGGTTGCTGCGCCTTCAACACCCCAGAAACTGCCTCAAATCAAAATATTGCATCTATAGCTTCTCTAAAATAGTTCGCCAATCAAAGCCCTGACTGATGAATGAATAACGTCGGCAACTGGCTTTTCATCACCCACAACCCTTTCGCCACAGCGTGCGGTTGCAGTAAGGAACGAGAATGGAGCTACTTTGCCCGGCAGGGAATTTACCTGCGCTAAAAGCGGCCATCGATAACGGTGCTGATGCGGTATATATCGGCCTGAAAGATGACACCAATGCACGCCACTTTGCAGGCCTGAACTTCACGGAGAAGAAATTGCAGGAGGCGGCAAATTACGTTCACCGCCACCGCCGTAAGTTGCATATCGCCATCAATACATTTGCGCACCCTGACGGCTATCAGCGCTGGGAACGCGCCGTGGATATGGCCGCGCAGCTCGGTGCCGATGCGCTGATCCTCGCCGATATTGCCATGCTGGATTACGCCGCAACGAAATATCCGCACGTCGAGCGCCACGTCTCCGTTCAGGCTTCCGCCACCAACGACGAAGCAATCCGTTTCTACAAAAACAATTTTGACGTCGCCCGCGTGGTGCTGCCGCGCGTGCTTTCGATGCACCAGGTACGCCAGTTGTCTCGCACCACCGTCGTGCCGCTGGAAGTATTCGCGTTCGGCAGCCTGTGCATTATGGCCGAGGGCCGCTGTTACCTTTCTTCCTATCTCACCGGCGAATCGCCCAATACCGTGGGTGCCTGTTCTCCGGCGCGTTTTGTGCGCTGGCAACAAACCGCACAGGGCATGGAATCACGGCTGAATGACGTGCTGATTGACCGCTATGACGAAGGCGAAAACGCCGGTTATCCGACACTGTGCAAAGGCCGGTATCTGGTGGATGGCGCGAAATACCACGCGCTGGAAGAACCGACCAGCCTGAATACGCTGGAATTACTGCCGGAGCTGTTCGCCGCTAATATTGCTTCGGTGAAAATCGAAGGGCGCCAGCGCAGCCCGGCGTATGTCAGCCAGGTGGCACGCGTGTGGCGCATGGCTATAGACCGCTGCATGGCCGATCCGCAAAACTACAAAACCGACGAAGCCTGGATGAAAGCGCTGGGCGCGATGTCTGAGGGTACGCAAACGACGCTCGGTGCCTATCACCGTAAATGGCAGTAATTAAAGAGATCATCATGAAATATTCATTAGGAGCCATCCTTTATTACTGGCCGAAAGCGCAGGTTGAAGACTTTTATCAGGCAGCGGCAAACAGCAGCGCCGACATCATTTACCTCGGCGAGAATGTGTGTACCAAACGGCGCGAAATGAAGGTCAGTGACTGGATGGATGTCGCCCGTGAACTGGCGTCAGCCGGAAAGCAGGTGGTGATTTCCACACTGGCGTTGTTGCAGGCGCCGTCCGAACTTAATGAGCTGAAACGCTACGTCGAGAACGGTGAGTTCCTGCTGGAAGCCAACGATTTTGGCGCGGTCAATATGGCGTCTGAGCGCAGGCTCCCGTTTGTCGTCGGCCACGCGCTGAACTGCTACAACGCCGTCACGCTGAAACTGCTGCAAAAACAGGGGATGGTGCGCTGGTGTATGCCGGTTGAGCTTTCCCGCGACTGGCTGGTGAATCTGCTGAATCAGTGCCAGGAGCTGGGCATCCGGGATAAGTTCGAAGTGGAAGTGCTGTCTTACGGGCATCTGCCACTGGCCTATTCCGCGCGCTGTTTCACGGCTCGTTCTGAAAACCGTGGGAAAGATGAATGCGAAACCTGCTGCATCAATTATCCGCAGGGCCGGAAAATGCTGTCGCAGGAAAATCAGCAGGTGTTTATCCTCAACGGCATCCAGACACAAAGTGGCTATTGCTACAATCTGGGCAATGAACTGACGTCGATGCAGGGGCTGGTTGATATCGTGCGGCTGTCGCCGGAAACTCACGAGACGCTTTCCACTCTCGAGGAATTCCGCGCCAATGAACGGGGTTTGCATCCGTTAATGCTGACAGACAAAGCCGACTGCAACGGTTACTGGCAGCGCATTGCCGGGCTGGAACTGCGTCGCTGAGCGCTAAAATGACACTATGAAAAAGGGATATTACTTTTCGGTAATATCCCTTTTTTGATCAGACGCCTTTTCGCCGCGGCCTGAAAATCGCCCGCAGACGCACGCCGTCGCGCAGCATCCCCACGGCGATACCAATGAACGTATAAAACGCGCATAAAAGCAGAAGCATCAGGATGTCGCCGCCAACATCTTTAAACGGCAGCCCCATCTGATTCACCCCCGCAATCGCTTTGGTCGCCCAGGTCGAGGGCAGCATCGAAGATACCGCCCTGACCCACGCGGGCATCGCCTGCAACGGCCAGATGGTGCCGGAAATGTAAAAGACCGGCGTCGTCACAAAGGCCAGCGTCAGGTAAATCAGTTCCACGCTGCGCAGGCATTCCGTGACCAGTTTGCCTAATCCGAGCACGGCCAGTAAAAACGGGAACGTCAGCAGCAGAATTTCAGGAATGCTGGCCGTCTGCCGGTATCCCAACACCCAAGGCCACAGCACGAACAGGACAATCGACAGGAATAACCAGACCGGGATCAGCGCTGAAATCCCGCCAAGAAAGGCCGGTATCGCCGGTTTTCCGGAAGGCCCGCTGTTGAGCACAATGCTGACACGTACGCTGGCGATCAGCAGTGAGTGCTGCAATAACATAACCAGAAGACCGGGAAAGATAATCGCCGCGAAGCTGATGCCGGGGTTAAAGACATCCAGCGACTGCCCGATTATCGGCGACAACACCACGCTGGCCTGCCGCTCGCTGAAGCCGTTGCTGAGCAGTAAATCTGTGTTGTATTGCGTGAGGATCGCCTGATACGCCGCCAGCACATCCTGCTGGATCTGCCCGTTCGCCAGCCGGTTGGTCGCATCGCCGTACACCGGGATCACAATGTTTTGCCCGGCGAGGATCTTCTTCTCAAGATCCACCGGCATGATGATCACCGCGAACAATTTACGCAACGCCAGATCGCGTTCGGCATCGGCGAGATTATCGTAGTGGTTAGTTTCAACTTTCGACGTGGCATCCAGCTGACGGGTCAGCATGCGGCTGGCGGTGCTGTGATCCTGATCGATAACAGCGACTGGCAGATCCCAGACTGTGCGGTTAGCGTAAACCAGGCTCATCACACATAGCGAAAGCAGCAACATCATCCACATCGGTTTATCAAGCAAACCGGTAAGCACTTTGCTGAAGGTTCCCCACCAGGTTTTGAACCACTCACGACGGGTCATTGTCCTGGCTCCTGTTGTTTCATGCGCATATACAGACGCTTGCGCACCAGCACACCGGTTAGCAACGGATAAATCAGCAGAATGCAGCACACCATCAGAATGCCGCGCAGCGATACCTGACGCAGGAAAACATCAAACATTGCCGCCAGCGCGTAACTCAGGGGTTCGATGCCGGAAATAATACGCGCCGGCAGCGGCATTGATAACACCGGAACGGCCATCCCGGAGAAGGTGAGCGCAATACTGACGAAAATCCCCATCATGGTATAAGCGGTGATGGTCGTTTTCGTGAAGGTAAATAACAGCAGCCCCAGGCTTTGCGCGGCAATCACATAAAAGAAGCCGATCACCAGCATATACAACGGATTACCGCTCACCCGTGCGTCGAAAAAGCCCACGAGCATGGCGATTTCCACCATCAGCAAGGTGGTGAAACACAGCGTGTACGGCGCGAGTTTCCCGAGCAGCGCGAGTGTAAATGACGGCGCACTGAGCAGCGCCTGACTGCGCGCCATCACGTAAATCATGCAGGTGACGGTGAAAAGTTGCAGAAGGTGGATGGTGGCGGCAAATTGCTGATAATAAATGTAGCTGCCGCTGGCGTTGAAAAGGCTACCGTACGAGAGGTCGACGCTGGCCAGTGACGGTAACGTTTTGCCGATTTCTGTCGCAATAATCGACCGGTAGCTGGTGTTCAGCTCAGTGATAAGCCCGCTGAAATCTTGCGTGGAATACAACCCGGCACCGTAAAACAGAGCGTTGTAATACAGGACCGCGCTCGGCTGTTTACCGGCCAGTACGTCCGCTTCGAAGTTCACCGGAATATACAATAATGCGTAATCCTGCGCGGTTCGCAGACGGTATTCCGCTTCCGGCAATCCGCCTTCAAAGGCCTGAACGTGCGCATGAGAACCCGCGTCGAGTTTACGGGTCAGCGTTTTGGATAGCGTGCTGTGATCGTTATCCACCACCGAAACGGGCAAATCCAGCAAGGTGCCTTCGGAGAAGTTGCTGCTGATCAGGCCAAACAGAAGTAAAGGGAAAATCCAGCACAGCCAGTGGATCACCGGCTTACGAAAGGCGTAATTTGCCTCGCGGGTAAAAGCACGACTGAAACAGCGCCATGCGGCTTTTATCCTTTCACTGCGCGGCGCTTTGACCGGCTTCACTTCGCCTTCCACTGCCAAAGTGCGCTCATGCCCTGACGTAATCCGGGAACCGGTTTGGCAGGATAAAGGCGCACTTCAAAGGTTTTTAAATCGAAGTCCCCGGTCGCGCGCGTTGCACGTTTGGTGGCGTAATCACCGAGCGGCGCGATATAACGCACTTCGGCTTCAATCATTTCATTATTCAGCGCAGGCACGCGCATCTGCACTTTGTCGCCTTTGCGCACGCCCGCCAGAATGTCTTCACGCAGGTTAAAAACGAAATAGGCATCAGGCAGACGGACTAACGTCAGCAACGGGCTGGACGCACTTTGCAGCTCGCCAACTTCCACCGGGATCGGCCCGACTTCGCCGTCTACCGGCGCTTTCACCTGTAAATCATCGGTCTGAGCTTTCACTTCCAGTAAATCTTCTTCCGCCTGACGCAGCTGCGCGGCGTAACTCTCGCGTTGTTCCACGCGGTCGCCGTTGATGCCTTCATCAAGATTGGCTTTAGCAACGAGAACTTGTGCATAAGCGCTGTCACGCGCACGGCGGGAATCTTCTAAGTCGGAGGCGGAGATAAAGCCTTTCCCGGCGATTTTCGCATTGCGGTTGTATTCATCGCGGGCGTTGACGTATTCGGCCTGAGATTGCGCCAGTGTCGCTTTCAGGTTGCGGATGCTTTCTTCACGCGTCCCGTTAACAGAAAGTTCGAGCTGGGCTTTGGCCTGATCGCGTGCGGCTTCCAGCGCGCGGAGCTGCGCCATCATTTCCGGGCTGTCGAGGGTAATCAGCAACTGGCCCGCTTTTACGTCATCGCCACGTTCGACATGACGTTCAATCACGCGGCCTTTGGCTTTCGACGCGACAATGACTTCAGGCGCATCGACTTCGCCCTGAAGCAGGAGATCTTCGTTATGCGCACGAAATAAAACAGCCAAAGAAACCGCAACCGCCACCAGCAGCAGGGTTAATAACATTCGTTTACTCATTGATACCACGTCCTTTTTGTTCGCCTGAATTATTTACCGGCATTGGTTTTCCCTTCCATCATTTTCCCTGCCTGCTTTCGCAGCCTTTTCAGGCGCATTTTTTACTTCAATGAAATCATAGCGGGATGAGCAGAGACTTTTTAACACAAAACAACATATTGGCTAAAATTATAGTTTAGGCGATTCCAATCTATTTTAAGCATGTTCAAACGGAAATTAAGGGCACAAATGCCGTATTCAATGAACGCGTAATGGGTAATACTCGGTTTAATTATGAGCGGAATGCACCCTTTCCCCTCCTCTTCATCAACGAGTGAGCCGTGATTATGTCTGATAAAAACACCGTTCCCCTTTCCGTGCTCGATCTGGCACCCGTCCCGCAAGGTGCTGATCCGGCGAAGGCTTTTCAATGTTCTCTGAGTCTGGCGCAAAACGCCGAGAAATGGGGCTATCAGCGCTACTGGATGGCAGAACACCACAACATGACCGGCATCGCGAGTGCCGCGACGTCCGTTTTACTGGGTTATATTGCGGGCGGGACGAAAACAATACGCGTGGGTTCCGGTGGCGTGATGCTGCCAAACCATTCGCCGTTGGTGATTGCTGAACAATTCGGAACGCTGGCGACGCTGTATCCGAACCGTGTCGATCTCGGCCTGGGCCGCGCACCGGGAACCGATCAGCGCACGATGATTGCGCTGCGCCGTCATCTTTCCGGGGAGATTGATAATTTCCCGCAGGATGTTCAGGAATTGCAGATGTATTTCGGCGACGTTCAGCCGCAGCAGGCCGTTCAGGCCGTGCCGGGACAAGGTTTGCATGTGCCAATCTGGCTGCTGGGTTCCAGCCTGTACAGCGCGCAACTGGCGGCGGCGCTAGGTCTGCCATTTGCCTTCGCCTCCCATTTTGCCCCAGATATGCTCTATCAGGCACTGGCGATTTATCGCAGCAAATTCCAGCCTTCTGCGCAGCTCGAAAAGCCGCACGCGATGGTGTGCATCAACGCGATTGCGGCCGATACCGATGAAGAGGCGCGCCGGATGTTTACCTCCAATCAGCAGCAGTTCATTAATCTGCGCCGCGGGATGCCGGGTAAACTCCCTGCGCCGGTCGATAACATTGAAAGCCTGTGGTCAGCACAGGAACGCTTTGGCGTCGACAACGCACTGCGCATGTCAGTGGTCGGTAATAAAGAGACGGTGCGTCAGGGGCTGCAAAATATTCTGCGTGAAACTGAGGCCGATGAGCTGATGATCAACGGTCAGATTTTTGATCACCAGGCGCGTCTGCATTCGTTCGAGATTGTCTCTCAGCTTCAGGGGGATTTGGTGAAAGAACAGCGCATCGGATAAACGTTGCGGTAAATGGCAGACGAAAAAAACCAGCCTGTTAAAAGGCTGGTTTTTTATTATCTGAAATTCAGCGAACTGAAATCAGAATATTATGCGTCGGTAGTACGACGTGGTGCGCGGCTTGGCGGACGACGGTCGCCAGCGGCTGAAGAACCTTCACGACGGTCGCCGTTGAAAGAACGTGGAGCACCGTTACCACGGCCACCTTCACGACGTTCGCCATTGAACGGACGCGGAGCACCGTTACCACGACGCTCACCACCAGCACCTGCCGGACGGTCGCGACGCGGAGCTTGTGGCTGCGCATCACCGATCAACTGCATGTTCATCGGTTTGTTCAGGATACGGGTACGGGTGAAGTGAGACAGAATCTCGCCCGGCATACCCTTCGGCAACTCGATAGTGGAGTGCGTACCGAACAGTTTGATGTTACCGATGTAACGGCTGCTGATATCGCCTTCGTTAGCGATAGCGCCAACGATGTGACGAACTTCAACACCATCATCGCGGCCCACTTCGATACGATACAGTTCCATATCGCCAGCATCACGACGCTCACGACGTGGGCTGTCGCCATCACGTGCAGGGCGGTCGCTGTTACGCGCCGGGCGGTCACGACGATCGCCACGGTCACCGCGGTCGCCACGATCTTCGAATTCGCGACGTGGTGGACGGCTTTTGAACGGCTGATCAGCAGGCACGATCAGAGGGCGTTCGCCCTGTGCCATTTTCAGCAGTGCAGCGGCCAGCGTTTCGATGTCCAGCTCTTCTGCAGGTTGCAGTTTTGCCAGCAAGCCACGGTATTGATCCAGATCGCTGCTTTCCAGTTGCTGTTGAACTTTGGCTGCGAATTTAGCCAGGCGACGTTCGCCCAGAACTTCCGCAGTTGGGATTTCAACTTCTGGAATGGTCAGCTTCATGGTGCGTTCAATGTTACGCAGCAGGCGACGCTCACGGTTCTCAACGAACAGCAATGCGCGACCTGCACGGCCAGCACGACCGGTACGACCGATACGGTGAACGTAAGATTCTGAATCCATCGGGATGTCGTAGTTAACAACCAGGCTGATACGTTCTACGTCGAGACCACGTGCTGCCACGTCGGTTGCGATCAGAATATCCAGACGGCCATCCTTCAGACGTTCCAGAGTCTGCTCACGCAGGGCCTGGTTCATGTCACCGTTCAGTGCAGCGCTGCTGTAGCCGCTACGTTCCAGTGCTTCTGCCACTTCCAGCGTTGCGTTTTTGGTACGAACGAAGATGATCGCCGCATCAAAATCTTCTGCTTCCAGGAAACGAACCAACGCTTCGTTTTTACGCAGGCCGTATACAGACCAGTAGCTCTGGCTGATGTCCGGACGCGTTGTCACGCTTGACTGGATGCGCACTTCCTGAGGCTCTTTCATGAAGCGACGGGTAATGCGACGGATAGCTTCTGGCATGGTTGCAGAGAACAACGCGGTCTGATGTTCAGCCGGGATCTGCGCCATGATAGTTTCGACGTCTTCGATGAAGCCCATACGCAGCATTTCATCAGCTTCGTCCAGCACCAGGCCGCTCAGGTTAGAGAGGTTCAGGGTGCCGCGTTTCAGGTGATCCAGCAGACGGCCCGGGGTACCGACAACAACTTGTGGTCCCTGACGCAGTGCGCGCAGCTGAACGTCATAGCGCTGGCCGCCATAAAGGGCAACCACATTCACGCCATGCATATGTTTAGAGAAATCAGTCATTGCTTCAGCAACCTGAACCGCCAGTTCGCGGGTTGGTGCCAGAACAAGAATTTGTGGTGCTTTCAGTGAAGCATCGATGTTATGCAGCAGCGGTAAAGAGAACGCTGCAGTTTTGCCGGAACCTGTCTGAGCCATGCCCAGAACGTCGCGGCCATTTAACAGGTGAGGAATACACTCAGCCTGAATTGGTGAAGGTTTTTCGTAGCCCAAATCAGTCAGGGCAGAAATGATCGGAGCAGACAGCCCCAGGTCAGCAAAAGAGGTTTCAAGCTCAGTAGTCATGTACACGTGCCTCATTAATAATGGCAGCCAGTCTACATAACTCGTCGAGAAAATTTTCAGTCATTTTCATTGAAAAGTGTGAACCGGCTCAAATTAGATTATAAAACGAACAAAGCAACCCTCGCCCGTTAAGGCGCTTAAAAATGGCAGATACCATGATTAAAAAGGCTGATTGGTGTCGTCAGCTATTGCTGGTCCGATTCTGATAGGTCGTCTTGCTCATGGCCCAAAAGCGCCAATTCCAACAATGCATAGCGGTGCTCAACGAAGTTATGGACGTTGTTAGCTACCGTCAGTTTGAACAGTGCCGCGGCGCTGTTCTTGTCCCCCAGACTTAGGTAATGCTTACCTAAATAGAAGTCAGTTTCACTGAGATGCTCAGCGAGCGAAGTGTTATCCGTTGCTTCTGCCTTGAGGCGTTCCATCAGCGTAGATTCGCTGATTTTGCCCAGGTAGAATTCGACGATATTCCATCCCCATTGCCCTCTGTCCGCTTTGTCATAACGCTCCTGGAGCGCTACTTCGGCATTCTTCGGATTGATTTCTCGCTCCGCAAGATAAAGCCATAACGAACGGAAGGGATCATTTGGATCGTCTCGATAAAACGCCTGCAGATCATCCTGCGCTAACGAGAATCGGCCACCGTAATACAGTGCGATACCTCGGTTCAAACGCGCGTAGTTGTAAGTTGGATCAAGCTCTAGTACAGAATCAAACGCTTCATAGGCAGCATCGAAATTGCCTGCCTGCGTTAGGTAAATCCCCAGGTAGTTAAAAACTTCTGGCATATCAGGACGAATAGACAGCGCTTGTGAAAAATCATTTCGCGCCAGTGCTCTTAGCCCGAGACTATCATACAGCACACCGCGCTCATATAATAGCTGTGCTCTCTCATCGTCAGTCAATGACCGGCTGGCAAGTATTTGTTCCATGCGTGCCAGAATGACTTCCTGCTGCAACGTCGGCTGCAACGGAATCGCCAGAACTTCATTTTTACGCCAATCATGGTTGCTGCATCCTGCCAACATAAGTGCTGTCGCAACATAACACCAGCGCAAGAAAGGCTTCATTTCTACTCCCGGAGACAAACATTGGATGAACATCCTGTCATCCGCTTGCTTAACACAAACGCATCCTACGTTCGTGAGACGAACAGCCCCCTTCCAGCTGGAAAGGAGCTGTAAAACTTCTGTTACAGATTATTCTGCTGCAGGTTGCTCAGTTGTATCGTCCTGAGTTGGTGCGGTAGCTTCTTTGATGCTCAGACGCACACGACCCTGACGGTCAACTTCCAGAACTTTAACCGGAACTTCCTGGCCCATCTGCAGGTAATCAGTCACTTTCTCAACGCGCTTATCAGCGATTTGAGAGATGTGAACCAGACCTTCTTTACCGCCGCCAATGGCAACAAACGCACCAAAGTCAACGATACGGGTCACTTTACCCTGATAGATACGACCCACTTCGATTTCTGCAGTGATCTCTTCGATACGACGGATAGCGTATTTCGCTTTCTCGCCGTCGGTTGCTGCGATTTTAACAGTACCGTCATCTTCGATTTCGATAGTGGTGCCAGTTTCTTCAGTCAGAGCACGGATCACAGAACCACCTTTACCGATCACGTCTTTAATTTTGTCTGGACTGATCTTGATGGTGTGGATGCGTGGAGCAAACTGAGAGATATCGCCACGTGGTGTGCTGATAGCCTGTTCCATTACGCCCAGAATGTGCAGACGCGCACCCTTAGCCTGGTTCAGAGCCACCTGCATGATTTCGCGGGTGATACCTTCGATTTTAATGTCCATCTGCAGCGCGGTGATACCGTCGCGGCTACCGGCCACTTTGAAGTCCATGTCGCCCAGGTGATCTTCGTCACCCAGAATGTCGGACAGAACGACAAAGCTGTCGTCTTCTTTAACCAGACCCATTGCGATACCCGCAACAGCGGCTTTAATCGGAACACCTGCATCCATCAGGGCCAGAGAAGCACCACAAACAGAAGCCATTGAAGATGAACCGTTAGATTCGGTGATTTCAGAAACTACACGTACGGTGTACGGGAAGTCTTCTGGTTTTGGCATCATTGCCAGCACGCCACGTTTAGCAAGACGGCCATGGCCAATCTCACGACGTTTTGGCGAGCCAACCATACCTGTTTCACCAACAGAGTACGGAGGGAAGTTGTAGTGGAACAGGAAGCTATCAGTCTTCTCGCCCATCAGCTCATCCAGATTCTGCGCATCACGTGCAGTACCCAGAGTTGCGGTAACCAAAGCCTGAGTTTCACCACGGGTGAACAGCGCAGAACCGTGGGTACGTGGCAGAACGCCAGTACGCACGTCCAGACCGCGGATCATGTCTTTTTCACGGCCATCGATACGCGGTTCGCCACGGAGAACACGGCTACGAACCACGTTCTTCTCGATGCTGCCCAGGATGTCGGAGATTTCGCCCGCATCCAGAGAGTCGTCTTCAGCTTGCAGAGCCTGAACAACGTCAGATTTGATGACGTTGATCTGAGCGTAACGATCTTGTTTATCAGTGATCAGGTACGCATCACCCAGACGGGATTCAGACAGTGCAGCCACGCGAGCGTGCAGCTCGGAGTTAACCGCTTCTGGCTGCCAGTCCCATTTTGGCTTACCGGCTTCAGCAACCAGTGAGTTGATGTTGTCGATAACGATTTGTTGTTGTTCGTGGCCGAATACGACCGCGCCCAGCATCTGATCTTCGCTCAGCACTTCAGCTTCAGACTCAACCATCAGCACCGCGCCCTGAGTACCGGCAACAACCAGGTCCAGACGGCTTGTTTTCAGCTCATCTGCGGTTGGGTTCAGAACGTACTGGTCGTTGATGTAACCAACGCGTGCAGCACCGATTGGGCCGTTGAATGGAATACCAGACAGGCTCAGGGCAGCAGACGCACCGATCATCGCAACGATGTCAGGGTTAACTTGTGGGTTCAGGGAAACCACAGTCGCGATAACCTGAACTTCATTCAGGAAAGAGTCCGGGAACAGAGGACGGATCGGACGGTCAATCAGACGCGAAGTCAGCGTTTCGCCTTCACTTGGACGGCCTTCACGACGGAAGAAGCTACCCGGGATACGACCAGCAGCGTAAGTACGCTCCTGATAGTTAACTGTCAGCGGGAAGAAGCTCTGACCTGGTTTCGCTTTTTTCTGGCCAACAACGGTAACGAATACCGCGGTGTCGTCCATGCTAACCATAACAGCTGCAGTAGCCTGACGAGCCATCATGCCGGTTTCCAGCGTAACGGTGTGCTGGCCGTATTGGAACTTACGAATAGTCGGATTAAGCAATGTAATATCCTTGTTTGTGGCGCGCAGCTGTTATGACAGCAGTTCACACCGATAAATATCCGAGCTTCTCACTACATTCTCGCGACTAATGACAATCCTTATTGGCCTGACGTTGTGGCAATAAAGTCTCTCATTAGCCGCGCGAAAACATCTGTAACGGAAGTTCATGTTCTTAGAATAACAATAGAAACAGCAGCCATACAGTAACCTGATTTGCTGATGCTTCCTAGAATAAAGGGGCCTATTGGCCCCTTTACACTGAAACTCGCTTGATTAGCGACGCAGACCCAGACGTTCGATCAGGCTGGTGTAACGTGCTACATCTTTACGCTTCAGGTAGTCCAGCAGTTTACGACGCTGAGAAACCATACGCAGCAGACCACGACGGCTGTGGTGATCTTTTTTGTGCTCTGCAAAGTGACCTTGCAGATGGTTAATTTGAGCAGTCAGCAGAGCAACCTGAACTTCGGTAGAACCACTGTCGTTAGTGCCACGACCGAAGTCGGAAACGATTTGAGCTTTAGCTTCAACGCTTAGAGACATAATCTTACTCCAAAATATTATAGATAATTAAACGGGAGCCGATCTCTAATTCAGCTACCCAATGCATAAGCTGCGCTATTCTACCCTTTGCTATATGTGATCGCAAGGTGAGCAGAAAGCGCTTAATCCGTGTATTCGACGACTAAACGACGCGGCGCAATGCGCCCATCATCATCTATTTCGCCCACACCGATAAACTTACGTTCTTCGCCTTCGGTTATGCGAACCATGCCACTCGCCGGCGCGCCAGATGCCTGAACAGGTTGGCCCTGCTTAACATATCCGGCCACCACAGGCAGCAGATTCACTTCCGGGAAGTCTTCACATGCGCTGTCCATCGGCAACAACAAAGGATCCAGCAAAAGACGAGGCTCTATGCCCTGCTCTTCAGCCTGAGCAATCAATTCATGGAGTTTTTCCATGGTGACCATACGCTCAGAAGGATAGGTTGCGACCTGCAAACGACGCAGATAAGTCACGTGCGCACCACACCCCAACTTCTCGCCGAGATCATCGACAATCGTACGGATGTAAGTACCTTTTGAGCAGTGGATTTCCAGCTCAACTTCAAAACCTTCCCAGCGGATGAACTTGAGTTCATACACTGTAATACTGCGCGATTCTCGCGGAACTTCGATGCCCTGGCGCGCGTACTCATACAGCTTTTTCCCTTCGTATTTCAGTGCAGAATACATGGAAGGAATTTGCTGGGTTTCCCCGCGGAAGCTGTTGAGTGCGTCATCCAGTTGCTGCTGACTGAAGGTCACTTCACGTTCAGAAATGATCGCGCCTTCAGCATCAGATGTGTCCGTGCGCTGTCCCATACGGGCGATAACACGATAACGCTTATCGGAATCGAGCAGGAATCGGGAAAACTTGGTGGCTTCACCTAAGCACAACGGCAACATGCCGGTAGCCAGAGGATCCAGCGCACCGGTATGCCCTGCGCGGTTAGCGTTATAAAGACGTTTAACCTTTTGCAGAGCATCGTTGGACGACAAGCCAATCGATTTGTCCAGTAGCAGAACGCCGTGAATGTCACGGCCGCGGCGACGTGGGCGGCTCATTTATACTTCCTCGTCATCGCCTGCAGCTGAACGACGTTCGGCATCGTTCTTCACAACGTTGGTCACCAGGTTAGACATGCGCATACCTTCAACCAAAGAGTTGTCGTAAGCGAAAGTCAGTTCCGGCACGACGCGCAAACGCATTGCTTTACCGATCAGCGTGCGGATGAAACCGGATGCGTCCTGCAAAGCTTTGATGCCATTTTTGACACGATCAGGATCGTGATTGTCAGTCGTCAGAACGTCCAGGAAGGTCACGAATACTTTGGCATAAGCCAGATCGCGTGAAACTTCAACGCCTGAAACTGTCGCCATTCCTACGCGCGGGTCTTTGACTTCGCGCTGTAAGATAATAGCGATTTCTTTTTGCATCTCCTGAGAGACGCGCTGAGTACGGCTAAATTCTTTTGCCATGATGCTTTTCTCCTCACTTGATCCAGACAAATAAGGGGGCGCAAGGCCCCCATCTGGATATCAGCTACTTCGCAAACGTTAAGCGATAGTACGTTTGATCTCGATGATTTCGAAGACTTCGATCACATCGCCAGCACGCACATCGTTGTAGTTCTTAACGCCGATACCACATTCCATGCCGTTACGAACTTCAGCAACGTCATCTTTGAAGCGACGCAGGGATTCCAGCTCGCCTTCGTAGATCACCACGTTATCACGCAGTACACGGATTGGGTTGTTACGCTTGATCATACCCTCAGTAACCATACAACCTGCAATTGCGCCGAATTTAGGTGACTTGAACACGTCACGAACTTCAGCCAGGCCGATGATTTGCTGTTTGTACTCTGGCGCCAACATACCGCTCATCGCCTGCTTAACTTCGTCAATCAGGTTATAGATAACGGAATAGTAACGCAGATCCAGGCTTTCGCTTTCTACGACACGGCGGGCAGAAGCATCTGCACGGACGTTGAAGCCGAGGATGATCGCGTTGGAAGCAGCAGCCAGCGTTGCATCAGTTTCGGTGATACCACCTACACCCATGCCTACGATTTTGACTTTCACTTCGTCGGTAGACAAGCTCTGCAATGCATCGGAAATCGCTTCGCAAGAACCCTGTACGTCAGATTTCAGAACGATGTTCAGTTCAGAAACTTCACCTTCGGTCATGTTCGCGAACATGTTCTCCAGTTTAGATTTCTGCTGACGAGCCAGTTTAACTTCGCGGAATTTACCCTGACGATACAGAGCAACTTCACGAGCTTTCTTCTCGTCACGAACAACGGTCACTTCATCACCTGCAGCAGGAACGCTGGACAGACCCAGCACTTCGACAGGGATTGAAGGACCTGCTGACAGAATGTCACGACCCATTTCGTCACGCATCGCACGGACACGGCCGTATTCGAAGCCACACAGAATGATGTCGCCTTTATTCAGCGTACCTTCCTGAACCAGAACGGTAGCAACCGGGCCGCGACCTTTATCCAGGAAGGACTCGATCACAACACCACTCGCCATACCGGTACGAACAGCTTTCAGTTCCAGAACTTCAGCTTGCAGCAAGATGGCTTGCAGCAGATCGTCGATACCAGTACCGACTTTAGCAGAAACGTGGATGAACTGAGACTCACCGCCCCACTCTTCTGGCATAACGCCGTACTGAGACAGTTCGGTACGAACGCGATCCGGATCAGAGTCTGGCTTATCAATTTTGTTGACTGCAACGACGATTGGCACACCAGCAGCTTTCGCATGCTGAACTGCTTCGATCGTTTGTGGCATCACGCCATCATCAGCAGAAACAACCAGAACCACGATGTCCGTAGCCTGAGCACCACGAGCGCGCATTGAAGTAAACGCGGCGTGTCCCGGTGTATCCAGGAAGGTGATCATGCCATTTTCGGTTTCAACGTGATAAGCACCGATGTGCTGGGTAATACCACCGGCCTCGCCTGCTGCCACTTTCGTAGAACGAATGTAGTCAAGCAAAGAGGTTTTACCGTGGTCAACGTGGCCCATGATGGTCACAACCGGAGCACGTGGCTCAGCGGCAGCAGAAGAAGCTGTATCACGATCGCTCATCAGCGCTTCTTCCAGCTCGTTCTCACGACGCAGAATAACTTTGTGGCCCATTTCTTCCGCAACCAGTTGAGCAGTTTCCTGATCAATAACCTGGTTAATGGTGGCCATGGCGCCCAGTTTCATCATGGTTTTGATGACCTGAGAACCTTTCACTGCCATTTTGTTTGCCAGTTCGGCAACAGTAATGGTTTCGCCAATCACGACATCACGGTTAACCGCGATAACAGGCTTGTTGAAGCTCTGTTGCAGGGTGCTTGGTTTGCGTTTGCCTTTACCATTACGGCCAACAGCACGGGCTTCTTCGCGATCCGCTTTAGATTCGGACAGCTTGTTGCCTTTCTTCTGTTTGGTCGCTTTGCCACCGCGGGTACGGCTACGACGTTCGCCTTCAACTTTGGCGTCATTCTCGTCTTCAGCAGCACGGGCGTGGGTAGAAGTGGTGACATGGTAGTCAGCAGATTCTGATTCGCTTGGCGCGGCAGTTTCAGTCCAGACACCAGAGTCAGCCATTTTACGGGCTTCTTCTGCAATGCGCTTGGCGTTTTCTTCAAGCTTACGCTGGGCTTCTTCTTCCGTTTTGCGTTTCAGCTCTGCGGCTTCAGCTTCACGGCGTGCTTTCTCTGCCTGAGCTGGTTTGGTTACTTCATCGGTATGTTGATTCGTCACTTTATCTTTTTCCGCTGCGTCACGCTTAGCTTTATCAGCGGCCTCACGTTTAGCTTGCTCTTCGGCGGCGCGCTTGGCTTTTTCCTGAGCTTCGCGCTGGGCTTGCTCTGCTGCTACACGCTGTGCCTGTTCTTCCGCGTCACGCTTCGCCTGCTCTTCCGCTTCGGCCTGGGCAATCTCTGCCTCGGTCATATCACGTTTAACATAAGTGCGTTTCTTGCGGACCTCGATTTGCACCGATTTACTCTTCCCGCCGGTGCTCGGAATATTCAGTGTACTACGCGTTTTGCGTTGTAACGTCAGTTTGTTTGTCGCACCTGAGTTTCCACCATTCAGATGCGCCAACAATGTTTCTTTTTCTTGCTGGGTCACAGAGTCAGCTTCGGACTTCGAGATCCCTGCATCAGCAAATTGCTGTACCAGGCGATCTACCGGTGTCTGAATCTCTGCCGCCAGCGATTTTACAGTTACATCTGTCATGCTGTTCCTTCCTGCTACAGTTTATTACGCGTTGTCGCCAAACCAGCAGATATTGCGCGCAGCCATGATAAGTTCACCAGCCCGCTCGTCAGTAAGACCTTCAATATCAGCCAGATCGTCGACACCCTGCTCGGCAAGATCTTCCAGCGTACAAACCCCTTGGGCAGCCAGTTTAAATGCCATGCTACGTTCCAGACCCGCCAGGTTCAGCAGATCATCAGCAGGCTTTTTATCACCGAGACTTTCTTCCTGGGCTAAAGCAATAGTGGTCAGCGCTTCTTTTGCACGTTCGCGCAGCGCGTCCACGGTGTCTTCATCCAGGCCGTCGATTTCAAGCAGTTCGTTGACTGGCACGTAAGCCAGTTCTTCAAGCGTAGAGAAACCTTCTTCTACCAGAACCGTGGCAAAATCTTCATCAATGGCCAGGTATTTCGTGAAGGTATCAATCGCAGCGTGTGCCTCAGCCTGATGCTTGGCTTGCAGGTCGTCTGCTGTCATCACGTTCAGTTCCCACTTGTCATCACCACGATGCTGTTTCAACAATTGGGAGGCCAAACGCACGTTCTGACCATTACGGCCAATCGCCTGTGCCAGGTTGCTGGCTTCGACGGCGATATCCATGGTGCATTTATCTTCATCAACAACGATGGAAGCGACATCTGCCGGCGCCATAGCGTTGATCACGAATTGCGCAGGATTATCATCCCAAAGGATGATATCGATACGTTCACCGCCCAGTTCACTGGATACGGCCTGAACGCGTGCGCCACGCATACCGACACAGGCACCTACCGGGTCGATACGTTTATCGTTGGTTTTCACTGCGATTTTTGCACGGGAACCGGGATCACGGGCTGCCGCTTTAATCTCAATCAGCTCTTCACCAATTTCTGGTACTTCGATGCGGAACAGTTCGATCAGCATCTCATTACGTGAACGGCTGACAAACAACTGGGCGCCACGTGCTTCCGGACGAACATCATACAGCACGCCACGGATACGGTCGCCAGAGCGGAAGTTTTCACGCGGAAGCATGTCTTCACGCAGGATAACGGCTTCAGCGTTGCTGCCTAAATCCAGTGCGATGCTGTCGCGGTTTACTTTTTTAACGACACCAGTGACGATTTCGCCCTGTTGTTCGCGGAATTGCTCAACCACCATTGCACGTTCCGCTTCACGTACTTTTTGTACGATAACTTGTTTAGCAGTCTGCGTGGTGATGCGGTCGAAAGTGACCGACTCAATTTGGTCTTCGATGTATCCGCCAAGCTCGATGGACGGATCTTCGTATTGTGCGGCCTCGAGGGTGATCTCGCGGGTAGGCTGAGTCACTTCGTCGACTGCAACCCAACGACGGAAGGTATCAAAGTCACCGGTTTTGCGGTCAATGCTGACGCGGACTTCGATTTCCTGCTCGTATTTTTTCTTGGTCGCTGTTGATAATGCAATTTCCAGCGCTTCAAAAATCTTCTCGCGCGGGAGGGATTTTTCATTAGAAACTGCTTCTACAACAGCCAGAATCTCTTTGTTCATCCTAGTTGCCTCTTCCAAACTCTTTAAAAGTGGGGTACCAGGTTCGCTTTCTGGATGTTGCTCAGTGCGAACACTTCATCTTTCCCTTCCACTGTCACCGTGATCATTTCGCCTTCGACAGCCTTAATAATGCCCTGCCATTTGCGACGGTTCTGCACAGCCATTCGCAGGACAATGCTAACTTCGTCACCGAGGAAACGTTGATAATGTTCAGCGGTGAACATAGGACGATCAAGGCCTGGAGAGGAAACTTCCAGGTTATAGGCGACGGTGACTGGATCTTCTACGTCCAGCACAGCGCTCACCTGGTGGCTGACATCAGCACAATCATCAACATTGATCCCGGCGTCACTATCAATATAGATGCGCAACGTCGATTGGCGAGCCCGAACGAACTCGATGCCCACCAGCTCAAAGCCAAGTGCCTCGACTGGTGCTGTAATCAGCTCTGTTAATTTTTGTTCTAATGTGGACAAGCCCACCCCCAAGACATAAAAAAAGGGCTAAATAGCCCAGTGATTCTGTTGCCAAATAACAAAAAACCCCGATAAATCGGGGCTTTATGCAACTGGACCCTATTTGCCGCACAGGCGGCTTCGGTGCAACTTTCGCAAAGTATTATTTTCAAATTGAAGCTTTCAAATTGGAGCTGCAGAACATCACAGGAAGATACTGAAAGTCTATTTGAAATAAACACTTAGGGAAAGTGGTTGCGGGGGCCGGATTTGAACCGACGACCTTCGGGTTATGAGCCCGACGAGCTACCAGGCTGCTCCACCCCGCGTCCGAAAACGTGGCAAATACTACGCCGATAACCGCTTAAAAGCAAGTTATCATAAAGATTGGTACCGAGGACGGGACTTGAACCCGTAAGCCCATTCGGGCACTACCACCTCAAGGTAGCGTGTCTACCAATTCCACCACCTCGGCACTCTTTTTTTCACAATCGCTCATACTGTCCAAGCACAAGCCACTGTTTAAAACTCTGCTTCTTTTGATAAGAAGTTTACTGCTTAGTGAGGAACGTCACTGTTAGGCGCTGCTGGAGCGGCCGGTGCAGTTGTCTGCTCAGTTTGTGCTGGCTGACTTAAGTTTTCCCACTCACTACCTTTTTGGCCTTTATTGGTGCTCATGTTCCCAAGAATCAAACTAATGATAAAGAACAGTGCGGCCAAAATGCCTGTCATGCGGGTCATGAAGTTACCGGAACCACTCGAACCGAACAATGTGCCAGAAGCACCTGCTCCGAAAGAGGCTCCCATATCAGCGCCTTTACCCTGTTGCAGCATAACCAGAGCCACAAGGCCGATTGCTACGATAAGGAAAATCACCAGAAGAGCGTCGTACATAGTAGTACCTGTATCCTCGCGGGTTCACCGCATGCCAATTGCTTCTCACCAATTTAGCAGGTCGTTCAAGGACCCACTGAAGCGGGTGTGAATACTAACCAAAGCCGTATTACCGCGCAAGGGCAATTTTCATCAGATTGTTCGTTTGCGGAAAAAATCGTCAAATATCCGTCAAAACAACCAAAGTGATTAATTTTACGCCGCTCCCCGGAAATAAAGCGGCGGCGTAAAAAAATGAAAATTCACCGTTTTTTATCGGCTTACGGCTTCACGGCTTTTACGGCATCGGCGATACGGTTCGCCAGTTTTTCGACCAGTGCCGCGTCTTCGCCTTCAACCATCACGCGCAGCAACGGTTCGGTGCCTGATTTGCGTAACAGCACACGGCCGCGACCACCCAGCTCTTTTTCCACTTCAGCAGTCACTTTTTTGACGTCGTCGGATTCCAGCGGATCGTGTTCCCCGGCAAAGCGAACATTCACCAAAATCTGCGGCAACAATTTCATGCCGCTGCAAAGATCGTGAAGGCTCATATGGTTGCGAACCATCGCAGTGAGCACTTGCAAACCTGCCACGATGCCATCTCCTGTGGTGGTTTTGTCCAGCAGGATAATGTGACCTGAGTTTTCTGCACCGATACGCCAGCCTTTCTCCTGCATTTTCTCCAGCACGTAGCGGTCGCCGACTTTAGCGCGGGTGAAAGGAATGCCCAGCTGTTTGAGCGCCAGTTCCAGCCCCATATTACTCATCAGCGTGCCCACGGCGCCGCCTTTCAGCTGCCCCTGGCGCAAACCTTCGCGCGCAATGATATAAAGGATCTGGTCGCCATCGACCTTGTTGCCTTCGTGGTCAACCATGATCAAACGGTCACCGTCGCCATCAAATGCCAGACCGAGGTCAGCTTTTTCTGCCAGAACGCGTTTTTGCAACTGACGTACATCAGTCGCACCGCATTCTTCATTGATGTTCATGCCGTCAGGCTCGCAGCCGATCGCAATCACTTTAGCACCCAGTTCGCGCAGCACGCTTGGGGCAATGTGATAGGTTGCGCCATTGGCACAGTCGACCACAATTTTGAGGCTATTCAGGCTCAGTTCGCTCGGGAATGTACCTTTGCAAAATTCGATATAACGGCCTGCTGCGTCAACGATCCGGCTGGCTTTGCCCAGTTCGGCAGACTCTACGCAGGTCAGCGGTTTTTCCAGCTCAGCTTCAATAGCCTCTTCAACTTCATCAGGCAGTTTCGTCCCGTCGATGGTGAAAAACTTGATGCCGTTGTCGTAGTAAGGGTTATGCGATGCAGAGATAACAATCCCCGCTTCTGCGCGGAATGTTCTTGTAAGGTAAGCAACCGCTGGCGTTGGCATAGGCCCGGTGAAAGAAGCCGACAGACCGGCCGCAGCCAGCCCGGCTTCCAGTGCAGATTCCAGCATATAACCGGAAATGCGGGTGTCTTTGCCGATAATAACTTTGCGCGAACCGTGTCGTGCCAGCACTTTGCCGGCAGCCCAGCCGAGTTTCAGAACAAAATCAGGTGTAATCGGGCTATCGCCTACTTTTCCGCGGATGCCATCTGTCCCAAAGTATTTACGGTTGCTCATAGTTATTTTTTATTCCTTGCAGAAAGTGTGGCTTCGACGATACGCATCGCTTCAACGGTTTCTTTGACATCATGTACCCGGATTATCTGAGCGCCTTGCATAGCCGCGATGACTGCACAGGCGACACTCCCGGTAACCCGCTTTTCAGGTGACACATGCAGCAGTTGTCCCACCATAGATTTTCGCGACATACCCACCAGAAGCGGCAATCCCAGATGATGGAATTCTGCCAGTCGGGCGAGCATCTGGTAATTGTGTTCCAGATTTTTACCGAAACCGAAGCCGGGGTCGAGTAACAATTTATTTTTAGGAATACCGGCGTTCACACAACGCGAAATTTGCCCGGCAAGATACTGCTCAACTTCGGCAACTACATCCCCGTAATGCGGAGAATACTGCATTGTTTTCGGGTCTCCTTGCATGTGCATCAGACAAACGGGTAACCCGGTTTCTGCCGCAGCCTGCAATGCTCCCGGCTCCTGAAGCGAACGAATGTCGTTAATCAAATGCATGCCCGCATTCGCGGATTCGCGGATCACTGAAGCCTTCGAGGTATCGACAGAAATCCAGACATCAAAACGCCGGGCTATCGCCTCAACGATCGGTACCACGCGGGCCAGTTCTTCATCTTCGCTCACTTCAGCTGCGCCCGGACGCGTTGATTCGCCCCCGATATCAAGGATTGTCGCGCCAGCATCAACCATCGCCTGAGCGTGTCGAAGCGCAAGATCCAGCGTGTTGTGTCGCCCGCCATCGGAAAAAGAATCCGGGGTAACATTCAGGATCCCCATCACCTGGGGAAAAGTGAGATCCAGTATCGACTCTCTGGCTGTGAGGTGCATAAATCATGTCCCTTCTGGTCGTTCGTGAGGCAGTTTCAAATTCCGAGACAAAGAATGCACGCATAAAAAACCCCGGGCAAGCCCGGGGTTGAGTGTTATCTGCGTTATTTTCCAACCAGCTGCTTATTTGCCGCTGAATTGCTCAAACATCGTGTTGCCAGGATTTGGTGTACGAGGTTCGTCAACTGGCGTTGGGGCTTTAGGCGCACCACCGTCGTTAGAATTGCCGTTACCGTTTTTACCGTTTGCATCGTCCCAGCCTGCTGGCGGGCGAACTTCTGTACGGTTCATCAGGTCGTCAATTTGTGGTGCATCGATAGTTTCATATTTCATCAGGGCATCTTTCATTGAATGAAGGATATCCATGTTTTCCATCAGCAAAGTGCGTGCACGCACATAGTTACGCTCAACCAGTGATTTTACTTCCTGGTCGATGATGCGGGCTGTTTCATCAGACATATGCTTAGCTTTCGCCACTGAACGACCGAGGAAGACTTCGCCTTCTTCTTCTGCATACAGCAACGGACCTAATTTCTCTGAGAAGCCCCATTGCGTCACCATGTTACGGGCAATCGACGTTGCAACTTTAATGTCGTTAGACGCGCCGGTAGACACTTTTTCCACGCCGTAGATGATTTCTTCAGCAAGACGGCCACCGTACAAGGTAGAAATCTGGCTTTCGAGTTTCTGACGGCTGGCGCTAATGGCATCGCCTTCAGGCAGGAAGAAGGTCACACCTAATGCACGACCGCGAGGAATAATCGTCACTTTATGCACAGGGTCGTGTTCAGGAACCAGACGGCCAATGATGGCGTGGCCTGCTTCATGATACGCGGTCGATTCTTTCTGCGATTCTGTCATCACCATGGAACGACGTTCTGCACCCATCATGATTTTGTCTTTGGCTTTTTCGAACTCAACCATAGACACCACGCGTTTGTTACCACGTGCGGAGAATAGCGCAGCTTCGTTGACCAGGTTTGCCAGGTCAGCACCGGAGAAACCAGGTGTACCACGGGCAATCACAGAAGCATCAACGTCAGTGGCCAAAGGAACACGACGCATGTGAACTTTCAGAATCTGTTCACGGCCACGAACGTCCGGCAAGCCAACCACAACCTGACGGTCGAAACGGCCTGGACGCAGCAATGCCGGGTCAAGAACGTCTGGACGGTTAGTCGCGGCAATAACGATGATCCCTTCGTTACCTTCGAAGCCATCCATCTCAACCAACATCTGGTTCAGCGTTTGTTCACGTTCATCGTGACCACCGCCTAAACCTGCACCACGCTGACGGCCAACGGCGTCAATTTCATCGATGAAAATGATACATGGAGCGGCTTTCTTCGCCTGTTCGAACATGTCACGCACACGAGATGCACCCACACCCACGAACATTTCAACGAAGTCAGAACCGGAAATAGTAAAGAATGGAACTTTAGCTTCACCTGCAATGGCTTTAGCCAGCAAGGTTTTACCGGTACC
Organism: Rahnella sp. BIGb0603; assembly: GCF_024808755.1. Classification (NCBI taxonomy): domain Bacteria; kingdom Pseudomonadati; phylum Pseudomonadota; class Gammaproteobacteria; order Enterobacterales; family Yersiniaceae; genus Rahnella; species Rahnella sp. BIGb0603. The sequence goes on from NZ_JANUEX010000004.1 coordinate 522,616, forward strand.
CGGAGGACCGACCATCAGAACGCCTTTAGGAATTTTACCGCCCAATTTCTGGAAACGGCTCGGCTCGCGCAGGTAATCTACCAGTTCGCTCACTTCTTCCTTCGCTTCGTCGCAACCTGCAACATCAGCGAATGTGGTTTTGATTTGGTCTTCCGTCAGCATGCGGGCTTTGCTTTTGCCAAAGGACATTGCGCCTTTGCCACCGCCACCCTGCATTTGTCGCATAAAGAATATCCAGACGCCAATCAGGAGCAGCATCGGGAACCATGAAATAAAGATAGTTGCGAGGAAGCTCTGCTGTTCAGGCGGTTCGCCAACAACTTTCACGTTTTTGCTCAGCAGCGTATCCAGTAATTTAGGGTCATTTACCGGGATATAGGTTGTGTATTTGCTGCTGTCTTTTTTGGTTACGTCAATCGCACGTCCATTGATACGTACTTCACGAACCTGGTCTTGGGCCACTTCGGTAGTAAAGGTAGTGTAATCCACCTTACTGCCATTCGACTCGCTGGGCCCAAAACTCTGAAATACAGACATCAATACAACCGCGATGACTAACCAGAGGATCAGGTTCTTCGCCATGTCACTCAAGGGATTAACCTCATATTACAACTGTGTTAACAAACAGCGTTAGGGTACTACTCTTTCCGCCCTGTCGCTACGATGTACACTTCTCGCGAACGTGCTCGGGAAGCGTCTGGCTTACGAATCTTCACCTTCGTAAACAGGGAGCGAATTTCCCGCAGGTATTCATCAAAGCCATCTCCCTGAAACACCTTCACCAGGAAACTTCCGCCTGGTGCTAATACATCCCGACACATATCCAGCGCTAACTCAACCAGATACATCGATTTTGGAATATCGACTGCCGGAGTACCGCTCATATTCGGGGCCATATCGGACATGACCACCTGAACTTTGTTTTCTCCCACGCGTTCGAGCAGCGCTTTGAGAACTAATTCATCACGAAAATCCCCCTGAAGGAAATCGACTCCTACAATAGGATCCATAGGTAAAAGGTCCAGAGCAATAATTCGCCCTTTGTTGCCGATTTGGGTCGCCGCAAACTGCGACCAACCGCCCGGTGCGGCACCTAAATCGACGACTGTCATACCCGGTTTAAACAGCTTATCGCCTTGCTGGATTTCATCAAGTTTAAACCAGGCACGGGAACGTAGGCCTTTTTTCTGTGCTTGTAGCACATATTTATCGCTAAAGTGTTCCTGCAACCAGCGACTGGAACTTGCAGAACGCTTCTTATTAGACATTATTTAATAACCATATAGTTTTCCAACCACCCTGAGTTAGAGCTTTTGGAACAAGCTGTTAGCATCATGACGTCTATGGCTAAGTCAGTATAATTCCCTTCCCGGAGCAGTCCGGGTTGGTGATATACATGAGATGGCGGTAGAATGACCCGTTTTCAATCCCAACTTAAGCAAAAAAGACGATGAATCTTAACAATAAACAAAAACAGTACCTGAAAGGTCTGGCACATCCACTAAAACCGGTTGTCATGCTGGGTAACAACGGCCTGACTGAAGGCGTGCTGGCCGAAATTGAACAGGCGCTGCAGCATCACGAGCTGATCAAGGTAAAAGTCGCGGCAGAAGAACGCGAAACGAAGACCTTGATCGTAGACGCAATCGTGCGTGAAACCAAGGCGTGTAATGTGCAAGTCATCGGCAATATGCTGGTACTTTATCGCCCTTCTACCGAAGACCGCAAAATTATCTTACCGCGTTAATCTGTTAAGGTTTAACGAAAAGCGCTTTAGATTTTCGGAAAGGTGCCACGAAATCACGTTCAGGGAAAGGCCTCAGGTGGCCTTTTTACTTTAGTTTTCAATTTACTGTGAAGCAATTCACTGCATGAATGTGAGAATTACAGGGCGAAACAACGTGTTTCGCCCTTTTTAATGCAGATTTTTAGAGATATTCGACCTTCAGTACTTCGAACTCAACATCACCGCCAGGCGTTTTGATAACGACCACATCATCCTGTTCTTTACCGATTAAACCCCGTGCAATCGGTGAGTTCACAGAAATCAGATTCTGCTTAAAATCAGCTTCGTCATCACCCACAATGCGGTAAGACTGTTCTTCTTCTGTGTCCAGATTCAGCACTTTCACTGTTGCGCCAAAAATGACACGACCAGTTGCCGGCATTTTAGTGACATCAATAACCTGAGCATTTGAAAGCTTGGCTTCAATTTCCTGGATGCGACCTTCACAAAAACCCTGCTGCTCGCGGGCGGCGTGGTATTCAGCATTTTCTTTCAGGTCGCCATGCTCACGTGCAGTGGCAATATCTGCGATGATTTTCGGACGACGGACACCTTTCAGATGGTCCAGTTCTTCACGTAATCTTTCTGCGCCACGCAACGTCATCGGAATCGGTTTCATATATTATTACCTCTAACTTTGTCCTTTCGGTAAACACCGTCCTGATTGAATCAGGTAAGAAATTAAGCCAGCTCTTCTGACCGACTCTCTCTGGCGAAAAACAAAAAAAACCTCACCCGGGGTTGCCACCAGGCCAGGATTCATTTTGCATTATGATTCGTATTTTAACGTAGAGTTCCTTGAGGATCATTGTTTACTTTCAGCCACGTTGCGCCTTGGTTCGTAGCATCGTAGTATGGCACCACTTTATCCTGCCGTTACCCAGAGCCTTTACTCAAAATAATGCGTTTTTTACGAATTGTCAGTGGATTAGCATGCGCGTTTGTACTGAATACAAATGCGGCCCAGATCGAGAATTACACAGAATATCTGCCGGACGGCACGAATCTGGCTGTGCTGGTACAGAAAATCGGTGCCCCTGCACCCGTGCTTGATTATCACGGTTCGCAGATGGCTCTGCCTGCCAGTACAATGAAAATTCTCACCGCGTTGGCGGCTCTTTTGCAGCTCGGCCCCGATTTCCGCTTCACTACCACACTCGAAACTCCGGGTTCCGTTTCTGATGGCGTGCTGAAAGGTGATTTGGTTGCTCGTTTTTCCGGCGATCCGACACTGAAACGTCAGAATATTCGGAATATGGTCGCGGTGCTAAAAAAACAGGGCATCAAAGAGATCAGTGGCGATGTGGTTATTAACACATCTGTATTTGCCAGCCACGATAAAGCGCCCGGCTGGCCCTGGAACGACATCACCCAGTGCTTCAGCGCACCACCGGCGGCGGCAATAGTCGACAGGAACTGTTTCTCCGTGTCCCTCTACAGCGCCCCGAAACCGGACGAAAATGCCTTTATCCGCGTGGCATCTTATTACCCTGTTCATATGTTTAGCGAAGTACGCACTCTGGCAAAAGGCTCGCCAGATGCCCAGTACTGTGAGCTGGACGTAGTGCCGGGTGAGTTTAACCGTTATACCCTGACAGGCTGTCTGACCCAGCGCAGCGAGCCTTTGCCTTTGGCATTCGCCATTCAGGATGGGGCCAGTTATGCGGGCGCAATTCTGAAAGACGAATTGCTGCAAGCGGATATCCAGATTGATGGCACGTTAAAACGCCAGACTCAGCAAACCCCTGCCGGAACTGTGCTCGCTCAAACGCAGTCCGTTCCGTTGCATGATTTACTGCATCAGATGTTGAAAAAATCTGACAACATGATCGCCGATACTGTTTTCCGTACAATCGGTCATCAGCGTTTTGGCGTTCCGGGAACCTGGCGTGCGGGTTCGGATGCAGTTCGTCAGATTCTGCGTCAGAAAGCAGGCGTGGATTTGGGCAACTCAATTCAGGTTGATGGCTCCGGTCTCTCCCGTCATGACTTATTGTCTCCGGCTACCATGATGCAGGTGCTGCAATACATCGCGCAGCACGATAAAGAGTTAGACTTTATTTCTATGCTGCCTTTAGCGGGCCATGACGGAACCTTGCAATATCGCGGCGGTCTTCATGAAGCGGGCGTAGATGGCAAAGTGTCAGCGAAAACCGGTTCACTTGCTGGCGTTTATAATCTGGCGGGCTTTATCACCACGGCCAGCGGACAACGCATGGCATTTGTCCAGTTCCTCTCCGGTTACGCGGTTCCGCCTGAAGACCAGCGCACACGGCGTGCTCCGCTGGTGCGCTTTGAGAGCCGTCTCTACAGGGACATCTACCAAAATAATTAACCACGGAGCCGTGCCAGACGATGAAACTGCTGATAGTTGAAGATGATGAACTTTTACGGCAGGGATTATCTCTGGCACTTACCAGTGATAATTATGTTTGCGACTGCGCTTCTACAGCCGCTGAAGCGCAAAGTCTGATTCAAACCAGCCAGTACAGCCTGGTGATCCTGGACTTAGGATTGCCGGATAAAGATGGCGCAACGCTGTTGCGTCAGTGGCGACGTCAAAATATTTCCCTCCCCGTGTTGATTCTCACTGCCCGCGATGCGCTGGAAGACCGCGTTGATGGCCTCGATGCCGGTGCGGATGATTATCTGATCAAACCTTTTGCTCTGGTGGAATTGCAGGCCCGCGTCCGGGCACTCATTCGTCGTTATCAGGGGCAAAGCGACAATCAGATATCTGTCGGAAACCTGACCATTAACCTTTCGTCTCAGCAGGCCTATCTGGGCGATTCTCCGGTAGAAGTCACACCTAAAGAATTCGCCATTTTATCCCGTCTGATGATGCGAGCCGGGCAGACCGTCAATCGCGAATTGCTTCAGCAAGATCTCTACACCTGGCAGGACGATTTGGGATCCAATACGCTGGAAGTTCATGTGCATAATCTGCGGCGGAAGTTGGGTAAAGAGCTGATTCGCACAGTTCGCGGTATTGGCTATCGGTTGGAAGTTTTACCATGACCAGTATGCGCCGCCGCCTGCTTGTTATGCTGGCCCTGATCCTCTTCGTCACCCAGCTCACCAGCGTTTTCTGGCTCTGGCATGAAAGTCAGGAGCAGATAAACCTGCTGGTGAATGACACGCTTTCCGCAAAAGTCCGCAATGCTCACGTTGAGAAAGAGATTGCGGAAGCTATCGCGTCCCTCATTGCGCCCTCTTTGCTGATGATGACGATTACCCTGGTTTTATCTTTCTGGGCCATCAGTTGGATCATCCGGCCACTTAATCAGTTGCAAAAGCGCCTGGAAACCCGTTCTGCGGATAACCTGACGCCCCTGCCACTCAATACAGAAATCCGTGAAGTGGTGGCGGTGACCAACACACTCAACCAACTATTTTCCCGTCTTTCCAATACCATCCAGCAGGAAAGGCTGTTCACCGCCGATGCTGCACATGAGCTGAGAACTCCGCTGGCCGGCGTCAGACTGCACCTTGAAATCATGCAAAAAAATGGTGTGGATGGCAGCGATACGCTTATAAGCCGCATCGATTTGTTAATGCACACCATCGAACAATTGCTGATGCTTTCGCGCGCTGGGCAAAATTTTGCAAAAGGTGAATACCAGCAGGTTGATCTGGTGAGTAACGTCGTCGAACCTCTCCGGGAAGAGCTGAGTGAGATGCTTGCCGATCGTCAGCAGCAGCTGATCATACAGATGCCTGCCCGTGCTGAGATTCAGGGTGACGCGGTACTGCTCCGGCTTATGGTGCGAAATCTGGTGGAAAATGCTTACCGGTACGGGCCGGAGAACAGCGAAATTGCCATCGTGATTGAGCCTCAGAACAACGGCTTTCTGGTACAGATTAATGATGAAGGTCCGGGGATCGATGAAGCCAAAGCCAGTGAACTGACGCAAGCCTTCAAACGAGGCGATCAGCGGTATGGCGGCAGTGGATTAGGACTAAATATCGTTATACGCATTGCGAATTTACATGGCGGAACCCTGGCGCTCCGCAATCGCTTGGGGGCAAAAGGGCTCAGCGCCCAATGCTGGTTGCCACATGTGGCAATACAGAATTCGCTTACTCTCCCTTCTCTTTGAAAAAAAACCATTAAAAAAGCTGCCATAACAGGCAGCCTTTTCGCTATACGCACAACGCCAGTGCAGGGGATTAACGTTCGTAAATGATTTCGACGCCTTCGTCGTCATCTTCATCCCAGTCATCATCCCAGTCGTCGTCGGCTTCAGATTCCACTTCAGCCAGCTGTTCACGATGATAATCATCCCACATGAACTCAACTTTCTCTGGCACAGCAGCTTCAACGGCCATGTGCTTAGGATTTTCATTGATGAATTTCATCACATCCCAGCACAGTGCGTTAACGCCTTCGCGGTTCGCGGCGGAAATCAGGTAGTAATTACCTTCCCAGCCTAAAGCCTCAGCGATCGTTTTAGCACGTGCTTCTGCTTCTTCTTTTTCGATCAGATCAACTTTGTTGAATACTAACCAACGCGGCTTTTCAGCCAGTTTAGCGTTGTATTGCTTCAGTTCGTTGATAATAACTTTAGCATTTTCGATCGGATCAGATTCGTCGATTGGCGCAATGTCAATCAGGTGCAACAAAACGCGGCAACGCTCAAGGTGCTTCAGGAAGCGGATACCGAGGCCGGCACCTTCAGAAGCGCCTTCGATCAAACCCGGAATGTCGGCAACCACGAAGCTTTGTTCGTGATCCATACGCACAACGCCCAGGCTTGGAACCAAAGTCGTAAACGGATAGTCAGCAACTTTCGGTTTTGCGGCAGACACTGAACGGATAAATGTAGATTTACCCGCGTTCGGAAGACCCAGCATCCCCACGTCGGCTAACAACATCAGCTCGAGCGCGATATCACGCTCCTCACCTTTGGTGCCCATTGTTTTCTGGCGCGGAGAACGGTTCACGGAAGACTTGAAGCGGGTGTTACCCAAACCGTGGAAACCGCCTTTGGCGACCATGTTGATCTGACCATTCTGAGTCATATCGGCCAGCACTTCACCGGTGCTCTGGTCCAGAACGCGTGTTCCGACAGGCACTTTAATGGTGATATCTTTACCGCGTTTCCCCGTACAGTCGCTGCTTTGACCGTTGGTGCCGCGCTCAGCACGATAAGATTTCACAAAGCGGAAATCGATCAGCGTATTAAGGTTTTCATCAGCAAGCAGGTAAACGTCACCGCCGTCGCCGCCGTCGCCGCCATCAGGGCCGCCACGAGGGATATATTTTTCGCGGCGGAAGCTGACGCATCCGTTACCGCCATCACCGGCCACAACCAGAATCGTGGCTTCATCAACAAACTTCATTTGTACCGTCTCCGTAAATCATTCACCGGGCAGCTAGTGTTTAGCTACCAGGTTTTGCCCTGTCCGACGCGGCCACCAGCGATGGCCAACTGCGGAAAACATTGCCCCCGCCACCACCACAATTGCCCCGATATAACCAATAAAATTGAGCACGGGTGCAGCAAAAAAGTCGGGCCAGGCAAGTGCCAGTAAATCTGAAAATAGCAGGGTAAACAGCGGAGTCAGCGTCACAATTGCACTGACCTGGGCCGCCTGCCATCTCGCCATCGCTTCCGCTAAGGCGCCATATCCTACTAAGGTATTCGCGCCGCAAAACAACAGACAGGCAAACTGCCAGCCGCTGAGCTGTGAAAGCACCGCCGGGCTGGCCAGCGGGAGCAATGCGATAGAACATAAAGTGTACAGCAAAAACAGGATCTGCGGTGAGGCGAGCTGGCGCAACAATACTTTCTGTGCCACACCATAAATCACCCAAACCGAGGCTGCCCCGACACCAAAAATCACACCCAAAGTGTAATCTGTCAGCCGGGTAAAAATCTCAATCAGGCTGGTATTAAAGAATAATACCAGCCCGAAAATCAGCATAATGGCGCCAATAACCTGCGTGATCCGCATCTTTTCTTTCAGGATAATCACACTCGCAAACATCATACCGACCGGCGAGAGCTGGCCGATAACCTGCGAGGCTGTCGGGCTTAGGAATTGCAAGGAGGAACTAAAAAGTACGAAGTTCCCCAGCAACCCGCACGTTGCGATCAACACTAAAATCAGCCAGCGTGGGCGGCTAAAAATCGCTCTGGGCGGCAATCTGCGTTTAACTGCCAGAATGCACCCCAGCACAATAGCAGCCAGAGAAAACCGATACCAAACCACAGTAAAAGGATCCATTACCACCAGGACCTGCTTCATGGCGATGGGTAAAGAACCCCAGCTCATAGCAGTAATTAGTGCTAACAGAATACCAACAGATGCCTGTGATTTTGTGTCCATATCCCGCCAGAATGGGCTAACCAGAATGTAAAAAGCCCCGCAACGAATTGCGGGGCTTACATCTATTTACTAAGACGCGAAAAACTTATTCAGCTTCGATGCTGATGTACTTACGGTTTTTCGGGCCTTTAACTTCGAACTTGACTTTACCGTCAGCCAAAGCAAACAGAGTGTGGTCCTTGCCGCAACCCACGTTGATACCAGCGTGGAATTTGGTGCCGCGCTGACGAACGATGATGCTGCCTGCCAGTACTGCTTCGCCGCCAAAGCGTTTTACGCCCAGACGTTTAGCTTCTGAATCGCGACCGTTACGTGTGGAGCCGCCAGCCTTTTTGTGTGCCATTGTTCCGCTCTCCTAATCTTAAGCGCTGATGCCGGTGATTTTAACGTCAGTGAACCACTGACGGTGGCCCTGCTGCTTACGATAGTGTTTACGACGACGAAACTTAACGATTTTGACCTTTTCGCCACGACCGTGAGCAACGACTTCAGCTTTGATTACACCGCCAGCAACTAATGGCAGGCCGATGTTAATTTCTTCACCGTTTGCAATCATCAGAACCTGATCGAATTCGATAGCTTCGCCAGTTGCAACGTCCAGCTTCTCGAGACGAATAGTCTGCCCTTCGCTGACACGGTGTTGTTTACCACCACTTTGGAAAACCGCGTACATATAAAACTCCGCTTTCCGCGCACTCAACTTTGTATAGTCCAGAGGGCGCTATAAATATTCACAATAGGGCGCGAATTCTACGCAAAAAATCAGCATAAGACAAGAGCACAATGACGACAAAAGAAGAAAAAAAGCGCAGTTCTTTCGATATCATTTATCTACACTGTTTTTTAAGTACAATCCCCATTACAGTTAGCGCCATGTGCCAATGTGAGCCAGACCTCATTGCGGCGAAGAGAAAAACAGCCGAAAAAACACAATGAACCTAGAACAGATTATCGATCTTACCCAGGATGACATGGCTGCGGTCAACGCATCCATCCTTGAGCAGTTGAATTCAGAGGTTTCTCTCATCAATCAGCTGGGATACTACATCATCAGTGGCGGCGGCAAACGTATCCGTCCGATGATAGCAGTACTGGCAGCCAAAGCACTATCCTACGACGGTGATAAACACATTAAAGTCGCCGCTCTGATTGAGTTCATTCACACCGCGACATTACTGCACGATGACGTAGTTGATGAGTCCGATATGCGCCGTGGAAAAGCCACGGCCAACGCCGCTTTCGGAAACGCCGCCAGCGTGCTGGTCGGTGATTTTATCTACACCCGCGCTTTCCAGATGATGACAGATTTGGAATCACTGCCGGTTCTGGCTCTGATGGCCAAAGCGGTGAATGTGATTGCAGAAGGTGAAGTGCAGCAGCTCATTAACTGCAATGACCCCGACATCACCGAAGAAAGCTACATGCAGGTCATTTATAGCAAAACCGCCCGCCTGTTCGAAGCGGCATCACAATCTTCTGCCATGCTGGCTGGCGGGAACACCGAACAAATCACGGCGTTGCAGGATTATGGTCGCTATTTGGGCACGGCATTCCAGCTGATAGATGATCTGCTCGATTATGACGCCGATGGCGAAACGCTGGGCAAAAATACCGGTGACGACCTCGATGAAGGCAAACCGACCCTGCCTCTGCTGCATGCAATGCAACACGGCGACGCTGAGCAGTCAGCAATGATCCGCAAAGCTATCGAAGAAGGCAACGGACGCCATTTGCTGGAGCCCGTTTTGGCCGCCATGCATCAGTGGGGTTCTCTGGCTTATACTCGTCAGCGTGCTGAAGAGGAAGCTGACAAAGCGATTCAGGCTCTTCAAGTACTGCCTGAATCTGAATACCGCTCCGCGCTTGAAGGTTTGGCGCATCTGGCTGTTAAACGCGATTTCTGATGTTTCATGTTTCCTGACGTGCCTGTCTGCACAGGCGCGTCAGTTCTGGCAAATCTATGAATCGTCAGACTTACGCAGCCTGTTTAGTATTTCCGATACCCCTTCCCTCACGATAAAAGAGATCATCGTTTCGCGCTCAGGCTCCTTGAGTTGCTTATAACTTTCGATCCAGATCGCCAGCGGATCCTGATGTGACGTGTAAACATATTCAGCAGAATGTTCATTCATCGCGAGACTGGCGACGGTATTACCCGGCAGGCTGTCAATGTGATATTCCACTGCACGTCCCTGGACACCACGTCTGCGCCGTTTGATCCAACATAATCTGCGCGCCATGCCGTGCACGCCCTGTGTTGAGGTAGGAAGGCCATCTTTTCCGGTCAGTTCCTTTGCTGCAAACCACTCTTTTTTCATAACGATCCTTGTCTTTCTCATATAATCCAATAAGAAAGGTTGCTGTTATAAATCCATGAGAATTCTGCGGATGCTTTCCCTTTTCGCTGCAAGCCCATTTTAGAGAAGATATTAAAACAGACTATTTAGGAAAACGCCTATTTAACGGAAAGAAGATATTCAATTTTTCGGAATGAGTCTACTGTTGCCGCACAATGTTTCCATGAAATATGTTTATCAACAACAGAATATCTCCCTTGAAAGTCTTTTTTAGAAAGTTATGTAATCAAATTGACAGGCCGCATGCGCAATAAAATAAAAACCCTATAATAAACAATCAATAGTGTCACTTTAACCTTATGTGAAGTGCATATCCTCTTCATCATTCATTAACACAAATCGTTATTTTCTTCTCTTAAATCATTCAGATCTATAATTGCGTTCAAATTATCAACACTTCAATAACGCGTTCGTATTAAATGAACTCGAAATATAGGATAAAAAAAGAGTATCAGGCAAAAAAGCAAACTGAATTTACTTGTTTGTTTTAATTCTAATAAGAATGTATTTTCTTAATCCGAGCAAAAAATATTTTTTAGGAAACATTGATAGGATTGAACTGGACACAACTAAGCAATCATTGAATATATGTTTTCAAAGAAAGTCTTATAAAAGCGATTTAAAAATAAGGAAAATACCATGATGACAAGGAATGATGACTGGCATCAGGCTGATATTATCGCAGCCCTGAGAAAGAAAGGGACGACACTCGCAGCGGTGTCACGATCCGCCGGATTGAGCTCTTCAACGCTTTCTAATGCACTCTCCCGGCCCTGGCCAAAAGGAGAATTGCTCATCGCCGGGGCGCTGGGCGTTCACCCGTCAATTATCTGGCCAAGCCGTTACTTTGATGCCACCACGTTTCAGATCATCGAACGCCGGTGCCGCATTCCCAATGAGCATAAATGATGCCAATAGAGAATGCCGCCGGAGATACCGGCGGCTTCACTTGAGGCTTATCAGTGATTGATAAACTGTTCTCCCAATTCGATATCTTTACGCAGGATATCCAGCATCGAATCCAGTGATTGCTGTTCGAAAGCGCTGAGCTTGCCAATATCAATGAGCTCAGTGATGCCCTTTTTACCCAACAGAACAGGCTGTGCGAAGAAACGGGCATAATCGCCCTTTCCTTCTACATAGGCGCATTCAACAACGTTACTTTCACCTTGCAGGGCACGAACCAGTGAAAGCCCGAAGCGTGCTGCCGCCTGCCCCATAGACAAAGTAGCAGAACCGCCACCCGCTTTGGCTTCGACCACTTCGGTTCCTGCATTCTGAATACGCTTGGTCAGCGCAGCGATTTCACTATCGCTAAATACCACACCAGGCACCTGAGACAATAAAGGAAGAATTGTCACCCCAGAGTGTCCGCCAATCACGGGCACGTCAATTTCCTCAGGCTGCTTACCTTTAAGTTCAGCCACAAATGTGTTCGAGCGGATTGCATCGAGCGTGGTGACGCCGAACAGTTTGTTTTTGTCGTACACACCTGCATTTTTCAAAACTTCGGCAGCAATAGCAACCGTAGTATTGACCGGGTTGGTGATAATACCGATTAATGCGTGCGGACAGGTTTTCGCAACCTGCTGAATCAGATTACGTACAATACCGGCGTTAACATTAAAGAGGTCGGAACGATCCATACCCGGTTTGCGCGCCACACCGGCAGAGATCAAAACGATATCCGCGCCTTCAAGCGCTGGCGTTGCGTCTTCGCCACAGAAGCCTTTAATTTTTACTGCAGTAGGGATATGGCTCAGATCGACGGCGACACCCGGAGTAACAGGTGCGATATCGTATAATGACAGTTCGGAACCGGAAGGTAGCTGGGTCTTGAGCAGAAGCGCGAGGGCCTGACCGATACCGCCCGCAGCACCTAGAACTGCAACTTTCATCCTATACTCCTTTTTTATCACTAACTTATAAGTGTCGTGGAATTATTTTGGGTGTGACCTTAATCACTTATACAGCTAAAAACAATCGCTCAACTGCTGGGAAACTGAGCTTGGTCGTTAAGAAAGTAAAAAAACACCGCTTAGCGCCATTTTTCCGGTCTTTTATGACTTTTTATCGGAAAGCTACACCTTAAAAGTAGCACCACAAAACCCGCCAGGTTAAAAAATGGTTAAATTCAATTCAATGTGAGAGCTGAATCGAGATCATCTGATTAACAGCAATCCGGCGAATCATTCCCCGCGATGCACTATTTCGGCATATTCATGACGTCCAGATGTATACTTCGCCGCTGTCATACCCGTCTGAGTGCACAATTCTTATGTTACGTGCCGACCCCGTGTTGCATAAAAATTCAAATATCTGCATAATCAACAAAACGATGATACAGAGACCAGGGTGCAAAATGCGTAATCCTGCTAAACAGGAAGATTTGATCAAAGCCTTCAAAGCACTGTTGAAGGAAGAGAAATTCAGCTCTCAGGGCGAAATTGTCGTCGCACTTCAGGAAGACGGTTTCGATAATATCAATCAGTCAAAAGTCTCACGGATGCTGACAAAATTCGGCGCGGTGCGGACCCGCAACGCAAAAATGGAGATGGTTTATTGCCTGCCTGCCGAAATCGGCGTGCCGACAACGACCAGCCCACTGAAGAATTTGGTCTTAGATATTGACCATAACGACGCCGTCGTCGTTATCCGCACCAGTCCGGGCGCGGCACAGCTGATCGCGCGCCTGCTTGATTCTCTGGGCAAATCCGAAGGGATACTGGGCACCATTGCCGGCGATGACACAATTTTTACCACGCCCGCACGGGGTTTCAGCGTCAGACAACTTCACGACGCAATCCTCAGTTTGTTTGAACAGGAACTCTGATACGGCGATATATTGCGCTGTTTCCTGCTTCAGTTCTGTGCCTGAGGTCAGAAGAAAATAATTTCTGGCCTCAGCCTTCCTTGCCTTATCCAACTATCAGTTACCCTTCTCTAACGTTATACCGTCGTTTTAAATACACGCCTCACGTCGTTATCCCTGTTAATTCTGTTCACACGAAGCACTTTCCCGTCACATAAACATTTCCATGGTGTGATTGACTGCAAAATTAAGCACAAATAGTCAAATTCACTCAATCCGTTGATTTTACGAAAAATTAACACCAAAAGATCGATTTTCGAGCAATTTTTATTCCTTTTTGTTATTAAAAATTCAAATAGCCCCCACATAACCACCAAAATAACTATTAGCAAACTATTAATATTCCGAGTGACTAGATGTATACTCATTTCCGTGGTGTGAAACACCAGTTGTTGAAAACATAATAAAATCGACGAGGTCAAAATCATGAACGTTAAAACTAAAATTGCAACATTAAGCATTCTATCTGCTCTGTCATTCGGTGCTTTTGCAGCACAACCTGTTTCTCAGGATCAGGCCGCTCATCTTCAGTCACACGGGATGATCAGCGTAAGCGGCGTTGCCGGTGCACCTTCTGATATCCGTCAGGCATTGTCTGATAAAGCGGATGCCAAAGGGGCTAAAGCATTTCGTGTTATCGAAGTGCGTGAAGAAGGTAACTACCACGCTACCGCAGAAATTTACCAATAAACCTGGGTAAATGAAGCGAAGGGGCCTGAATGATTCAGGCCCGCGCAAAGCGCATCAAGACGGATTTGTCTCTGCCATCATCAACGTTCCTCCACGCTTTTCGCGTTGCCGGACTCAGATATTCCAGAACTGATGAATCCAAATCTCAACCGGCGTTGCTCTCTCATTTTTTAACATCAACGTCTATGAAATTAGGAAATTATCATGAAAATCATGACCACTATTGCCGCTCTTAGCCTGCTGTCTGCTGTTTCTTTCGGCGCGTCTGCCGCACAACTGGTTTCTAATCAGCAGGCAGAGAATCTTCAGCCTATGGGCACTATCAGCGTCAGCGGCGTCAATGGCGTCCCGACAGACATTCGCCAGGAGCTGTCCGATAAAGCCGACAGCAAGGGCGCAAAATCTTATCGTGTGATCGAAGCACATAACGACGGTGCTTATCACGCAACCGCAGAAATCTATCAATAAGATTTCTGAGTCAGTCCCTGATACAAAACCACTGCCTGAGTATTTGAATTGGCGTTACCGGGTTTCAACAGCCACATACCAGCGAAAATTAATGCGCTGTTGAGGCTGGGAAGAGAGAAGACACTGCCACTGCCGCTCTCTTGCTAACGTAACCCTCGTCGTCCTGTCCGACGACACCCTTTGGCCCTCAAACTTTTTGAGGGCCTTTTTTTGTCTGCAAATCGCCGCATAGCCAAATCCCAGGCAAAAAAAAGCACAGCCATCGCTGTGCTTTCAGTTTATACGCTGCGGGTATAACTGTTACTGAGCGGCTTCCGCTTTGGCAGCCAGCGCCGTCAATAACTTCCCGTGAATGCCACCAAAACCGCCATTACTCATCACCAGAATATGATCGCCCGGCTGTGAAGCCTTGATCACCATATCGACCAGTGAATCGACGTCCGCACTCCAGTGCGCAGGCTGGATGCAGCGCTCTGCCACTTCAGCAACCTGCCATGGAATATGCTGCGGCTGAAGCAGGAACACTTCATCGGCGCGACCGAGAGAAGGCGCCAGCTCATTTTTGCTCATGCCCATTTTCATGGTATTTGAACGCGGTTCGAGAACAGCCAGAATACGTGCCGTCCCGCCCACTTTGCTGCGCAATGCAGAAAGAGTTGCCAGAATAGCCGTCGGGTGATGCGCAAAATCGTCATACACGCTGACGCCATTTTCAACGCCACGCAGTTCAAGACGGCGACGGGCATTGATAAAATCACCCAGTGCCTTGCAGGCATCTTCAGGTTTCACACCAACATGACGCGCAGCCGCAATCGCCATCAGCGCATTATGCATATTGTGTTCGCCCACCAGATTCCAGTTCACCTGACCGACCACTTCGCCATGAAGATAAACCTCGAAAGCGCTGGCATCTGGTGTCAGTTTTTTTGCATCCCAGGCGCAATTTTCTGCTTCACCGGCAAATTCCTGTTCGCTCCAGCAGCCCATCGCCATCACTTGTTTCAGCGGCGTGTCATGCTCAGGAAGGATAATTTTACCTTTACCTGGCACCAGACGAACAAGGTGGTGGAACTGTTTCTGGATCGCTTTCAGATCATCGAAAATATCCGCGTGATCGAATTCGAGATTGTTCAGGATCAACGTCCGCGGGCTGTAGTGAACGAATTTGGAGCGCTTATCAAAGAACGCGCAGTCATATTCGTCCGCTTCCAGAACCATAAACGGGCTGTTTCCAAGACGAGCAGAAACCTCGAAGTTGCCCGGCACGCCGCCAATGACGTAGCCCGGCTCGTAGCCGCAGGCTTCAAGGATCCACGTAACCATTCCCGCCGTTGTGGTTTTGCCGTGCGTACCCGCGACAGCAATAACCCAGCGCTCCGGCAGAACATGATCGTGCAGCCACTGCGGGCCGGAGACATACGGGATCCCCAGTTCGAGCACGGCTTCGACACACGGGTTTCCGCGCGTCATCGCGTTGCCGATAATTACCAGATCCGGTTGAGGATCTAACTGAGCCGGATCGTAACCCTGGATCAGCGCGATCCCTTGTTTTTCCAACAGCGTACTCATCGGTGGATAAACGTTGTCGTCCGAACCGGTTACCTGATGCCCTTGTGCACGTGCCAGCATCGCCAGCCCGCCCATAAACGTGCCGCAAATCCCAAGAATATGAATGCGCATATATTTTCCATTAATGCCTTTAAGTCAGCCGCTATTCTACCGCTCAGAATCGCCCAGAAGAAATGGATTTGCCTATGATTCGTCCATATATTTGGGCTAAACTGCCCATGCTCTTGTGAAGGTTTTATTAACGAACCGTTATCCATCCTAGATTCAGGGAACGTGTTATGAAAACGTTAGGCGAATTTATTGTTGAAAAACAGCAAGACTTTCCTCATGCAACCGGTGAGCTCACCGCCTTGCTGTCAGCAATAAAACTCGGCGCTAAAATCATTCACCGCGATATCAACAAAGCGGGTCTGGTTGACATTCTCGGCACCAGCGGTGCAGAAAATGTGCAGGGTGAAGTACAGATGAAACTCGATCTGTACGCAAATGAAAAATTGAAAGCGGCGATGAAAGCACGTGGAGAAATTGCCGGTATCGCGTCTGAAGAAGAAGATGAAATTGTCATTTTCGATGGCGAACGTGCTGAAAATGCGAAATACGTTATTTTGATGGATCCGTTAGACGGCTCTTCAAACATTGACGTGAACGTTTCAGTCGGAACCATCTTCTCGATCTACCGCCGGACTTCTCCGCTCGGCCAGCCCGTAACGGAAGCTGACTTCCTGCAACCGGGGAACCGTCAGGTTGCCGCAGGTTACGTGGTTTACGGCTCTTCCACCATGCTGGTTTACACCACCGGCGCAGGCGTTCATGCCTTTACTTATGATCCTTCACTCGGTGTATTCTGCCTCTCTCACGAAAAAGTCCGTTTCCCTGCAAAGGGCAACATGTACTCCATTAATGAAGGCAACTACATCAAATTCCCTCTCGGCGTTAAAAAATACATCAAGTATTGCCAGGAGCAGGATGAAGCGACGCAACGCCCTTACACCTCACGTTATATCGGTTCACTGGTTGCAGATTTCCACCGCAACCTGCTGAAAGGTGGCATCTATATTTATCCGAGCACAGCCAGCCATCCGAACGGAAAACTGCGTTTGTTGTATGAATGCAACCCGATGGCATTCCTGGCCGAACAAGCTGGTGGTAAAGCCAGTGACGGTAAAAACCGCATTCTGGATATCATTCCGCAAAAGCTGCACGAACGCGCGCCGTTCTTCGTCGGTAACAGCTCAATGGTTGAAGATGCAGAACGCTTTATCGCTGAATTCCCCGATGAATAAACCAGTACCCGACTCAAAAATCATCTAAGAATGAACGTGATACCTCTGTAACTTAGCGTTTCTCAAACGCAAAAAGGTGGCTTTTAAAGCCACCTTTTTATTGTCTTCAACGTCACATTCAACGTATTAGTAATGCTCAGCGCGGTTTAGCTTAAACACCGCCATGCTTTCCGCCAGCAGTTGCGCCTGCTCTTCCAGAGAACGCGTGGCCGCCGTGGCCTGCTCGACCAGTGCCGCATTCTGCTGCGCAACCTGATCCATCTGCGTAATCGCCACATTCACCTGTTCGATGCCGTGCGTCTGTTCAGTAGTTGCGATGGAAATTTCACGCATCAGGCTGGTCACCCGCGTTACTTCGCTGGAAATCTCAACCATCGTATCCGCCGCAGATTTCACCATCGCCGAACCTTCGGACACGCGGCTTTCTGAATCTCCGATCAGCTCTTTGATTTCACGGGCGGATTGCGCACTGCGCTGCGCCAGACTGCGAACTTCACCGGCCACCACCGCGAAACCGCGCCCCTGCTCACCGGCGCGGGCGGCTTCCACTGCGGCGTTCAGCGCCAGAATGTTGGTCTGGAATGCAATGCCGTCAATGACGCTGATAATGTCACCGATACGTTTCGAACTGTCGGTAATCCCCTGCATTTTATCCATCACCTGATGGACAACTTCGCTGCCCTTATCGGCAATGACGGAGACGCTTTGCGCCAGCTGATTAGCCTGCTCGGAATTCGCCGCGTTCATGCGCACCGTTGATGTCAGCTGTTCCATACTGGCGGCGGTTTCTTCCAGAGAAGCGGCGGATTCTTCCGTACGTTGCGCCAGATGAACGTTACCGGCGGCCAGTTCGCGGGAGCCTACATCAATCTGATTCCCGGCATCGCGGACGCGCCCGACTGAGAGCACCAGCGAATCCTGCATTTGTTTCATGGCCTTGAGCAGGCGTCCCATTTCATTATTACGTGAATCATCGATTTCATGCGTCAGATCGCCTTTGGCAATGAATTCGAGCTGCGCTATAGAGAAATTCAGCGGATGCATAATAATTTTTTGCAGAGCAAACCAGGCGATCAGCGCAATCGCCAGTGCGATAAGAAAACCGATCACAATCACGGTCACCTGAATGCGGGCATTAGTACGTGCCTGTTCGATTCTCCGGGCCGTATTATCGGTGGCGTACGCCCGGAAATCTGCCAGCGCTTTGTCGTAAGCATTGCTGTACGGCGTGATTTTATTTTCCAGTACGTCGTAATAACCGTCGGCGCTTTGCGCCTGAAGTGCGGCCAGAAGTGGCACCAGGCCGTTAGCCTTATAAGCTTCGTAGCTTTTACTGACCGCCGCCGATAATTCACGGCCCCGCTCGGTGTCATCCTGAATGCTGTTGAATTTCGCCAGATCTGCATCAGCCTGTTTGATGTAACCGGCAATCCGGTCGGTGGTGGATTTGGCGTCGTCCATCATGCCAATTTCAAGCTGACGCACCGCAACACCACTGGCAACACGCGTGCGCAGCGAGAAACTGTAGCTGTCTGCCAGCGATCCCAGTTCATCTCCCTGAAGCTGGTTAATTTTCTGTAGTGAAGTGGCACTTTGCCGGATGGCATTGGCGCCAAGGACACTAACCAGCAACAAAATCAACGTCATCACGACCAGTAAGCCAATCAGACCGGCTTTTACGCTCAACTTATTCAACATACGGTGTTATCCAGCTATTCAGGTGAAAAGGAGAAACTGCGAATGAGGTAGGGATCAGGTTTGCCTGATTTTTTGTATGAATATTGTTATCGGCAATCCACTGAATCTCTTGATAAGAAAAGCAAAAACAGCCAGTTACACGGTAAAGAGGTACATGCGTAATGTTTACTGCCGATTCTGAAGATTTTGCTAATCCTCAGCAGCAGGTCATGCCGGAAAATTGGCAAAGGCGATACGACGAAAAGGGCGGGAAATCACGGGAGAGTTGGCTATAATGTGCGGCACTCTATTCCTGGTTCAATGAAGGAAACCAACAATGAGCTTACTGAACGTGCCGGCAGGCAAAGAACTGCCAGAAGATATCTACGTTGTTATCGAAATCCCGGCAAACGCGGATCCTATCAAATACGAAGTTGATAAAGACACGGGTGCACTGTTCGTAGACCGTTTCATGTCTACCGCAATGTTCTACCCTGCGAACTACGGTTACATCAACCATACCCTGTCTCTGGACGGCGACCCGGTTGACGTACTGGTTCCAACGCCATACCCGCTGCAACCAGGTTCTGTGATCCGCTGCCGTCCTGTTGGCGTTCTGAAAATGACTGACGAATCTGGTGAAGATGCGAAAGTTGTTGCGGTTCCGCACACCAAACTGAGCAAAGAATACGATCACATCAAAGATGTGAACGACCTGCCAGAGCTGCTGCGCGGCCAGATCACTCACTTCTTCGAGCAATACAAAGCGCTGGAAAAAGGCAAATGGGTGAAAGTTGAAGGTTGGGCTGATGCCGCTGCTGCAAAAGCTGAAATCGTGAGCTCCTTCGAGCGCGCTAAAAACAAGTAATTGTTTTCTGCGACACGAAAAAAAACACCGTCCACTGGGCGGTGTTTTTTTATGTATAACGCGTTGGCTAGCAACGACTATTTCTGACGACCTTGCTCAGATTACTCGCTGACCGGTTCGTTACGCTTCACCCAGTCGCCACCCTCAATTCTCGGCACACCATCCAGTGAGCGAATGTAGAGGTAAATCCAGGCACTGCCGTAAGGCGTCGAGATCAGCTCGCGACGGTAATCTTTCGTATTGCTTTTCAGCTCATCCAACTCAGCCATGATTGACGAGTTAATGCGGTAAACTTCGCAATAGACCTTCCCGTCCCCTGGAATGACTGCCGGATAGTGCCCCAGATTATAAAGCGCATACCCTTCCAGCTCATGGTCACCCAACCATTGAGCATTCGTCATCCAATGACTGTTGCCTTGCTTGCGTCGCAGACTACCGTAAACAATTATTCGCATGTTTATATTCGTATAGTAAAAGTCACATGAATTAAAACTCAAACTGATAGAGCAAATCCAATGCCTGATCGATGCCCGATACCGCCTGCAGGTAAAGCTTCGGCATCAACCGATAGCGCAATGTCAGGGTTGCCAGCGAGTCAAATATCCCGACACCATATTTCACCTGTAAACCCGGTAAAACATAGCCACTGACCACGACCTGAGAACTGTCTCCCACGCCCTGAGTATCCAGCGCCAGATTGCTGACGCCAAATGCCTCGCCGATTTTACCCACAAGTTTACCACTTTGCGCAACCCCTAACCCGATAAGAGCTGAGGTCATAGCACCGCTGTCACCTCCAGAATTGTCTAATCCTTGCCCGCGAAGCAGGTAGGACAAGGCTTCCTGCTGCGACATCGCCGGATCTGAGAATATTTCAAGTTTAGGTGCATCTGCCTCGCCGGTAACGCGTAAACCGGCTACAACGTCATTTTCTGTCGCTTCAGGGTTACGGATGGCTTCCAGATTCAGCAGTGGCTGGTCCGCCGGACCGGAGAATAACAGCTGACCTTTGCGCACAATTAAGTCCTGACCGTACGCATGGAAACGCCCGGACGGAATATTAATTTGTCCGTTCAGACCCAACCCGCGGCTGTCCTGAGCCACTTTCAACGCACCTTCTAGACGGGCTTTTAGACCAAACGCGTCCAGACGCACATCCGGGCCGATATTGACCATCAGGTTGCTATTGATCGGAATCGAAGCCGAAACGGGTGCGATCGGCTGACGCTGATCGTTAAGCATCACTTCATCCGACGAAATGCCCACAGCGCTTTCCGGCAGTTCCTGCACGGTAATGCGCGCCCAAGGAATATCGACGGTGCCGTTGAGGGAGAACAATTGCGGCGTGGCATCAAACACCAGGTCCGGCGAAACATCCAGCCGCACCATCGGCGGCACCGAAACGCGGACTTTATTCCCGCGCGCGGCAATACGGGCGCGCCAGGCGTTGATTTCGCTCCAGTCGGCGTTGCCGTTCAGCTCCAGCTGACCCTGAGCGGTTTTGATGACGCCTTCCATAATCGACGACATGCCGTTGAAGTTGATGTTGATATTGGCATCCGTGATATCAAACGGCATAAATTGCCCGTCGAAATCGACGCCTGTCAGCGCCAGTTTGCCGAAGACCTGCGGTTTTTGCGCATCACCGCCCAACCGCAGATTCGCATTCAGGATGCCGGAGGCTTTCTCACCATCCATCAGTGCGGGTTGCAGCAATGCCATAGAAACACGGGCGATATTCACGTTCCCGCTGAGATTACGTTTCCCTTGCGGATCGGCGATCTGGATATTGCCGTCGAGCTGGCCGTTGTGGGTAATTTTGATCAGCCAGTCGAGATTTGCCCGACCATTGTTCAGCCCGGCGTTCAGGTTCAGCGTATCGAACGCGACCGGCAGCGGATTCCCCTGCACCAGTTGCTGTACTTTCACGCCTTTACCCACCAGCGAAACGCTGGCCTGCGGCAGACCGCCTTCGGCTTTCCAGCTCACGTCGGCTTTGCCGCTGAATGTCCCGCTCAGCTGCGTATCGTCAGTGAGGAAAGGTTTGATCATCGCCAGATCAAAGCGGTTCAGCACCACGCTGGCCTGCCCGCTGGCACCGGCATCAATGGTTTTCGGTACGCACAGATCTGCATTCGGATTTTGCCAGCAGTGTGGCCCGACGGTGATGCGCTGCTCTTTATTGAAATAATCCAGCGCGATAGAACGGTTGAGACGCCACTGCCCGACCGGCGTATCAAACGACGTATTGTTGATAGTGCCTTTCCATTCTTCGGTTGCGCGGTCAAAACTGCCGGTCAGCGCCATGCGCCCCGAGACCGGTTTGCCCTCCACTTTCAGCGTCAGCTGATGCTGCTTTTCATTGCCTTTGGCTTCCAGATTGATATCTGAAATATCCAACGCATCCTGCTTAAGTTGCTGGACGCGCACAGCAAGATTGCCCTGAATCTGATCGGTGGAACTGACGTCGCCCTTCACATCCACGCGACGCACCGTCAGCGCCTGCCATTTCAGGCCGGTGGCAGTCAGATCGGCCAGCAACTTCGGCGCTTTCAAATCACCGCGCAGTTGCAGCATCCCTTTCATCACGCCGCCCAGCCCCGGCAATGCGCCATCAAGATGCGGCGCATCCACTTTAGCGTCCAGATTCCAGGTGTCGCTGAGCTTGCCTTTCACGTCCAGATTATTGCGCCCCAGCTCAAGGTGCAGCTGTGGAATATCCCACTGCCCGTAGCTGTTTCCGCGTACGTTGCCCTGCGCTTTGACCGCGTTTTGTTTGACGTTACCGGTCAGATCCAGCACCGGAACCTGCATCTGCCACGTGCCGCCATACAGGCTGCCGCGCGTGGTAATTTTACCCTGCAACTTCGCAGGCCAGTCCGGCCACTGTCTGGCGGTGTTAATCCCCGTCAGTTTCAGTTCACTGTTCCAGCTTATTGCTTTGCTCCAGTCGACCACGCCGGTCAGGTCTGTATTGCCTTCCAGCGCCGCCAGGCGCAGCAACGTCAGTTTGAATTGCTCCACGTTCCCTTTACCGTCAACGGTCAGCGTGGCGGGCGGGATCTGATCGCCTTTGAAATCAGAACGCAGCGAAAGCGCATAATCCGTCGCTTTACCGCTGAAATTCAGTTTGAAGCCTTTCACCTGATACTGCGGCGTGCCGGTCAGCGGCCACTGCAATGCATCGCTGCTGAGTTTCAGATCCAGCGGCAGTCCGGCTTCCGCCAGCTGAGTCTGCAACGCCAGTTGGGCACGCACCGGGCCGGAAAGGTTCAGCCCCACATCAAGCTTGTCGCGCAGCCCCCCGGCAATTTTAAGTTTGATCTTCTCGCCTTTGAGCGGATCGAGATTCACGGCGGTATTAACCGTCATATCCACCGGCCAGTTTTGATTCAGCGTTGCCTGCCCGATGCCGTCCAGCGAACCCTGTGGCGAACGCACCTGCAATTTATCGAGCTTAACGATCTGATTTTGCGTACTGGCTTTCAGTTCGAAACGGGTGATGAGCACATCGGTGTCACCGGTCAGACGCAGGTTTTCACCGAGAATTTGCTGAATATCGAGATCGACCGGCAGACGGAAATCCGGTAATTCAGGCAGCAGCGGTTTGGCAAACAGCTCCTGTAAAGTCTCACCCAGTGGTTTTTCAGGCACCATAACGGCCGGTTCTGCCGGTTTTCCGGTAGCCTTTTCGACCGCTTTGTCCTGCGCCGCCTGAACAACTTCCGGTAACGGATTGACCGGCGTTTTCGGCAAGGCAATCAGCAACCCGCCGATATGCGTTGGCATCAGCTGAATCGCCCGCCCTTCCCAGTGCGCGCCGGTGCGGAATGACGCCAGAGAAATCGCCCGGTCATCGAGCGTCACGTTGATATTATCCAGCGTCAGCACGCGCAGCGTAATCGGATAGGGCGTGCTGAGATTGGTCAGCGGCTCGCTGTTTTCTGGCTGAGGTTGCTCCGCCGCCGGCGTCATTTCTTTGGTGTTCACCACCACATTGACGTCCTTCACGCGGAGCGCGTTAACGCACAGCGCGCTGTTTTTCAGGCACGAAAAATCGAGCGAAAGATGGAATTCTCCCGCTTTCACGTCAACGCCCGGCATTTCGTAATGCACACCTTTAAGGGTCAGATCGCGCCATCCGCCTTCGGTGCTGGCGATATTCAGCCCCGGCACGAAGCGGTTCGCGCCATTGATCATCAGATGCAGACCGGTTTGCGTACCGACTAAAAACGCCACCAGACTGATGATCAGCAGCAGGAAGATCAGGAAACCCAGGCAGATTTTCTTAAATACACTCATAATTCCGGACCTAAACCGATGTAGAACTGCAATCCATGCTCATCTTTGTCGCCAACGGGGGCGGCAACGTCTAATTTCACCGGGCCGATCGGTGAAGCCCAGCGCACGCCTACGCCCGCACCGGTTTTAAAATCATTTTGCGTGATGTCGTTCACCGCTTCGCCGGAATCTACAAACACCGCACCCCACCATTTTCCGGTCACGTTGTACTGATATTCCACCGAACCGGTGCCCAGATACGAGGCGCCGGTCAGTTTGCCGTCATCATCGCGCGGGGAAATGGATTTGTATTTGTAACCACGAATGCTGCGGTCACCACCGGCAAAGAATCGCAGGGACGGCGGCACGCGCTCGAAGTCATTGGTTTCAATCCAGCCCAGATTGCCGCGGAATACGAAACGATGTTTTTCAGCCAGCGTCCGGATCCAGACGTTCTGCGCCTGAATCACGGCGAAATCGACGTCCGAGCCCCAGGTCGTATCCGAGACATCCAGAGAATAACGTTGGGAATCGCCCCAGGTCGGCATCAGTCCGCCGCGCTGACGCGTACGGTTCAGGCTCACACCCGGATAAATCAGCATCGTCGTGTTAGTGACGCTGCCTTGGGTAAAGTGGTCGAGGCTCCAGCGCAGGTTAACAGCGTGCTGCCAGCCGCTGGACAAATCCCAGTAACGGGCCAGATTCACCGTGGTGGAATCGGAGTTGGTGTCGTTCAGGTCTTCACGTTTGAAGCCGCCCTGAACCAGGTAATACTGTTCGAGCGGCGATTTCAGCAGCGGAATTTTATAGCTGAGATCCAGCGATTGTTCAGGGCCGGAGAGCGTCGTGGAAGTTTCAAAGCTCTGACCGCGATCGTTAACCCACGGTTTTTTCCAGTTAGCCGTCAGACGCGGACCGATATCCGTGGAAAAACCGACACCGGTTTCGATCGTATTTTCGGTACGCGGTGACACCAGCGCATTCAGCGGCAGCGTTTTTGTGGCTTTGGCATCAGTAAAATCTGGTGACACAACGACCGAGTTAAACCATCCCGTGGCGGACAGGCGGCGGTTAAGCTCAGCCAGTTGCGCAGACGTGTAATAATCACCCGGCTTAAATGGCACCAGATTTTGCAAATATTCATCGCGGATTTGCGAGCCCTGATAATGAACGCCGCCAAAGCGATAGCGGTCACCGCTGTCGAACTGGATATCCCAGAACGCTTTGTGTTCATCTTCAATCACGCCCAGCTGGCTTTTGCGCATATTGGCATCGAAGTACCCTTTGCGCACGGCCTCGCCGGTCAGAGAACTTTTAAAACTGTCGTAGGTGCCGTGGTTCAGAATGGTGCCTACCGCAGGAACCTGCTCTTTCTTCAGTTTCTCAAACTCATCATCTTTGGCCGCCTGACCTTCAATAACGACATTCGTGCCAGCGATTTTTACCGGCGTACCCGGCGTCACTTTGGCAATCAATACCGGGCGGCCCGGCGGAGGGGTTTCGCGGTAATCGAAATCGATTGTTGGCGAATAATAGCCTAATGGCCGCAACCCCTGCTCAATGGCGGCGCTGACACGCGCGCGAAACC
This sequence comes from Rahnella sp. BIGb0603, assembly GCF_024808755.1. Taxonomy (NCBI): domain Bacteria; kingdom Pseudomonadati; phylum Pseudomonadota; class Gammaproteobacteria; order Enterobacterales; family Yersiniaceae; genus Rahnella; species Rahnella sp. BIGb0603. Next base: position 548,388 of record NZ_JANUEX010000004.1, read on the forward strand.
GCCCGTTAGCCCCGACTTCATCACTTTGAATTGAAGATAAGCGAACGCGAACGTTCCTTTCCAAATCGCCATCCAGGCCTTCCAGCTGCAAACGCACTTTCGCTGCCATGGAGAGTGAGGGGGCCAGCAGTACACATAACAAACCCAGTTCACGATATCGTGGCACACGCACTCCTGCTAATTTTGCTGTCCTGTTAAAAAATTCGTTACCCGCCGGGGCGTATCTGTTCGTTTCTGGCAGATTCATCTTTCCAAAGTCAGATGACAGCATTTTAGTGCTAATACCCTGAAAATGTTCAACGACGAAGCAACGTTCCCCGTATTGTGTGCAAAGACGCAATCAGATACAACTAAGAGTGGCCTGTTGGTCACTGATATTCACTAAGACCTTTAGTTACAAACCTTGTTCATTAAAGCAACAACTGGAGTTTTCCGTGGTGCAACTTTCCGATAAAGCGCAACCCGTCAGTCATGAGGATGCGTTACCTGGCCGTACAACCCCGATGCCGGTTGCAACGATTCACGCAGTAAACGGCCATTCAATGACGCATGTGCCTGATAATATGGAAGTCGCCATCTTTGCGATGGGCTGCTTCTGGGGCGTTGAGCGTTTATTCTGGCAGCAGAATGGGGTTTACAGCACAGCCTCCGGTTACAGCGGCGGTTTCACACCGAACCCGACTTACCGCGAAGTATGTACCGGCCAGACTGGCCACGCCGAAGTCGTCCGCGTGGTGTTTGATCCGGCAGTTATCAGCTACGCGAAGTTGCTGCAAATCTTCTGGGAGAATCACGATCCGGCTCAGGGGATGCGTCAGGGCGGCGATATCGGGACACAATATCGCTCTGCATTGTATGTGCTGAGCGCAGACCAGCAGGATCAGGCGCTGGCCAGCCTGGCGAGTTTCCAGCAGGCGATGGATGAAGCGAACGATAAGCGCACCATCACCACAGAAATTGCTGAAGCCCTGCCGTTCTATTATGCAGAAGACGATCATCAGCAATATCTGTATAAAAACCCGGAAGGCTATTGCGGATTAGGCGGCATCGGCGTCTGTTTACCGCCGCAATAATGCGGGATTTTTAAGCGCTGGCGGCAGTCTCAGTGCTGCTGCTATACTATGCGGGTCACAAATGTGGCCCTTTAAAACTATTTCTGGCAATTATCTTTGTTTTTCATCCTTACGCTTTTTTCTTATGAACTGCTTTTTACGGCTTCATTTAAAAAGATGTTCTTTTAAGCAACAAAAATAATGAGAGCCTTTCCCTGCCGGTTTACCCCGGTGTTAAACGGATAGATTATGTTAAACAGTATTTTACTGATTCTTTTACTCATCGCGATCAGTGCATTTTTCTCGCTGTCAGAGATATCGCTGGCAGCTTCCCGCAAAATCAAACTTAAACAGTTGGCAGACGAAGGAGACGTCAATGCCGCACGCGTAATGAAATTACAGGAAACCCCTGGCCTGTTCTTTACGGTGGTTCAGATTGGCCTGAATGCCGTCGCCATCCTCGGTGGTATCGTCGGTGATGCCGCGTTCTCCCCCGCTTTCCAAACTTTCTTTGTTCGCTTTATGTCGCCTGAACTGGCGGATCAAATCAGTTTCATCTGCTCATTCGCACTGGTCACCAGCCTGTTTATTCTGTTTGCTGACCTTACGCCGAAGCGCATCGGTATGATTTCACCTGAGTCGGTTGCCGTCCGTATAGTCAACCCGATGCGTTTCTGTCTGATGATTTGCCGCCCGATGGTCTGGTTCTTTAACGGCATGGCAAACATGATTTTCCGTTTGTTCAAACTGCCGATGGTTCGTAATGACGATATTACGACAGACGACATTTATGCCGTGTTTGAAGCCGGTGCGCTGGCTGGCGTGCTGCGTAAACAGGAACATGAGTTGATTGAAAACGTGTTTGAACTCGAATCGCGTACCGTTCCGTCGTCCATGACCTCGCGTGAAAGCGTGATCTATTTTGACCTTCGCGAAAGCGAAGAAAGTATTAAAGAGAAAATCGCCACGCATCCACATTCCAAATTCCTGGTTTGCGATGGTCATATCGATCAGGTCGTCGGCTATGTCGATTCCAAAGATTTACTGAACCGCGTGCTGGGCAATCAGAGCCTGATGCTGAGCAGCGGCGTGCAAATCCGTAATGCGCTGATTGTGCCGGATACCCTGACGCTTTCCGAAGCGCTGGAAAGCTTCAAAGCGGCAGGCGAAGATTTCGCGGTGATCCTCAACGAATACGCGCTGGTCGTGGGTATTATCACGCTCAATGACGTGATGACGACGCTGATGGGCGACCTTGTCGGTCAGGGCATGGAAGAGCAGATTGTGGCCCGTGACGAGCATTCATGGCTGATTGAAGGCGGTACGCCAATTGAAGATGTCATGCGCGTGCTGCATATCGAAGAATTCCCGCAGTCCGGCAACTATGAAACCATTGGCGGCTTCATGATGTTCATGCTGCGTAAAATTCCAAAGCGTACGGATTTCGTGAAATTCGCTGGTTATAAATTTGAAGTCGTGGATATCGACAGCTACAAAATTGATCAGCTGCTGGTGACACGGATTATCGATCAGCCTGCTGCTCCTTTGCTGCCAAAAACACCGCAGGAAATTAAAGACGAGAAGAAGGCACAGGCGTAACGCCATCCGTTCTTTGTTCTCCGGAAAGACAAACGGCCCCAAAAGGGGCCGTTATTGTTTGCGCAAGCTGCTCGCAAAAGGCGGCAGCGACAACGCGCAGGGCTGTCAGCCCATTTCCGCCTGCAGGTGCGTCACCTGGCGGTTAACTTCAGACATCACGCTGAAATGGCGCTTATCCCGGACCTTTGGCAACAGGATTTTGCCTTGGTCAAACTCGAACGCGCCGACGTCTTTAATATACAAACGCCCACGAAACAGTGTCTTGACGTACTTTGCGACTTTCATCGGATTGTAACGCTGGAAGATTCTCATTTTTCTACTTTTCTCCGTTAAATCACTGCATGCACCAGCCACGTCGCAAGGCGACAGATACTGGGGCAGAAAAAGGTCGATTGCAGTGAAGAGACCTATAACATAGCAGGGCAGTCAGGTATTGCCAGTGTATTTAACTGCTTTTACATTGCTTTTCAGTATTGTCCTAAGTCTTGACGCTAAATGGCAGTATAACCCTGCTTTATGTGGCAATTTTGTAACCTGCAACACAAATTTAACAACCCAACAGGACAGACCACTTGGGCGATCCTATGATGGAGTGGACTGTTCATTTGCGCCCCGGAGAATCTATGCTTTTAAGAAGTCTTTTTGTGATCACTTTTATGACATTTTCGCTTTTTGCTTCCGCTCATAATTTTACCGTCGGCCAGCGCGTGGCTCCTGTTGGCGTAGACGATAAAGGCGAGCTTAGTGACGTCAATGACCAGTTCAGCTACAGCAAATGGAACAGCGCGAAATTGCCGGGCAAAGTCCGCATCGTGCAGCACATGGCGGGCAGAAGCAGCGCCAAAGCGCTCAATGAACCGCTGATCACCGCCATCCGCGCCGCAAATTTGCCGCACGATCGTTACCAGACCACCACTATCGTTAACACTGACGACGCAATCATCGGCACAGGCCTGTTCGTGCGTAAAAGCATTGAAAGCGGCAAGCGTGAATTCCCGTGGTCACAGGTGATTGTCGACAGCAACGGAGCAGTGAAAAAAGCATGGGAACTGCAACCGGAAAGTTCGGCGGTCGTCGTGCTGGATAAAAATGGCGTGATCAAATTTGCCAAAGACGGGCAACTGACGCCGCAGGAAGTGCAGCAGGTGATTACGCTGGTAGATCAGCTGGTGAAAGAGTAATGAAGAAAACCCCGGCGTGAAACCGGGGTTTTTGTATCAGAAGAGAGAAACCCGGAAGCCCGGATTCAGGAAAGACTCACGCGGCGTATACGTCAGCGTCTGCCCTTTCCAGTCATGCACCTGCGCACCGGCGGCCAGCGCCACGGCGTGTCCTGCGCCAGTATCCCAGATATTGGTCGGCCCGAAGCGTGGATAAAGCTGCGCAGAACCTTCGGCCACCAGACAGAATTTCAGCGATGAGCCGATAGCCACGGTCTGATGTTCGCCCAGCTGCGCCAGATAATCCTGCAATTCCGGGTCATTACTGAAATGTGAGCGACTCACAACCACCAGCGGCGGATGCGCTTCGAGCACCTGAATCTGCCGGCGCTCGCCCTGGTCTTCCTTCCACGCCTTGCCTTCGGCTGCGCTGTACATCACTCGGGTTACCGGCACATACACCACGCCCAGCACCGGAACACCGTCTTCGATCAGCGCGATATTCACAGTGAATTCACCGTTACGCTTCAGGAATTCTTTGGTGCCATCCAGCGGATCGACCAGCCAGTAGCGCGTCCATGTCTGACGCTCGCTCCAGCTTTGCGGATCCTCTTCCGACAACATCGGCGTTTGCGGATCCAGCTTTTGCAAACCGGCCTTAATCACGTTATGCGCCGCAATATCGGCCGCCGTGACCGGGGAATCGTCTTTTTTATGACGCGCATCGAGCGGCTGCTCGCCGTCATAGACCGCCATAATGGCGTCGCCCGCCTCGCGCGCTAACTGACAAATTTGTTCTAACATCGTTTACCTCAATGCTTTGATTCTCATTTCTCAAGCCTAGTTTTTTTTACCGTGAATAGCCATCCCGTAATGTTACCGGGCCAGCGTAATGACGGTTTAAAGACGTCATAAAGTTGTTACAACTCACATTTATTTATGGCAACTGGTTACAGTCTCAGCAAATTTTGAGATACATATCCGGTTTTTCTTTTCCGGGCGTCGCCCGTTCTCTGGAGGCAAGGCAATGAATAAGCGTCATCTGACGTTATCCCTGTTGGCTACGCTGGTCGCAACATCTGCGGGCGCGGCACAGGTGGATCTGCGCATCATGGAAACCACGGATCTGCACAGCAACATGATGGACTTCGATTACTACAAAGATAAACCGACGGACAAATTCGGGCTGGTGCGCACCGCCAGCCTGATCCACGCGGCGCGTAACGAAGTGACCAACTCTGTGTTAGTCGATAATGGCGACATCATTCAGGGCAGCCCGCTGGGCGACTACATGGCATCAAAAGGGCTGAAACAGGGCGATGTTCATCCCGTTTATCTGGCCATGAACACGCTGGATTACGCGGTCGGTAACCTGGGGAATCACGAATTCAACTATGGTCTGGATTACCTGAAAAAAGCGCTGGCCGGGGCGAAATTCCCGTACGTGAATGCCAACGTCATTGACGACAAAACCGGTAAGCCGTTGTTCACACCTTTCCTGATAACCGATAACGCAGTCAAAGACCGCGACGGCAAAACGCATAATCTGCGCATCGGTTATATCGGGTTCGTACCTCCGCAAATCATGGTCTGGGACAAGGCTAATTTGCAAGGCAAAGTGACGGTCGCCGATATCACCGAAACCGCGAAAAAGTGGATCCCGGAGATGCGTAAACAGGGCGCCGACATCATTGTCGCCATTCCGCACTCCGGCCTGTCGGGCGATCCGTATAAAACGATGGCCGAGAACTCGGTGTATTACCTGAGCCAGGTGAAAGGCATAGACGCCATTATGTTCGGTCACGCGCATGCTGTTTTCCCCAGCGAAGAGTTTGCCAATATCAAAGGCGCTGACATCAAACAGGGGACGCTGAATGGCATTCCTGCGGTGATGCCGGGCATGTGGGGCGACCATCTGGGCGTGGTGGATATGGTTTTAAATAACGACGGCAACGGCTGGAAAGTTGAAACCGCGAAGGCCGAAGCGCGCCCGATTTATGATAAGGTGCAGAAGAAATCGCTGGCCGCTGAAGATCAGGAGCTGGTGAAAGTCCTCGCGCATTCTCACGATGCCACACGCGAATTTGTCAGCAAGCCGATCGGCAAATCTAATGACAACATGTACAGCTATCTGGCCCTGGTTCAGGATGACCCGACCGTGCAAATCGTCAATAATGCGCAGAAGGCCTATACCGAGCATTTCATTCAGGGTGATCCGGATTTAGCGAATCTGCCGGTATTATCCGCTGCAGCACCGTTCAAAGTGGGCGGGCGTAAAAACGATCCGACCAGCTATGTTGAAGTGGAAAAAGGTGAGCTGACCTTCCGTAATGCGGCAGATTTATACCTGTATCCGAATACGCTGGTGGTGATGAAAGTCACCGGTCAGGAAGTGAAAGACTGGCTGGAATGCTCTGCGGGTCAGTTTAATCAGATTGACGTGAACAGCACTAAACCGCAGTCGCTGATCAACTGGGACGGATTCCGTACCTATAACTTCGACGTGATCGATGGCGTGAATTATCAGATTGATGTCAGCCAGCCGGCGAAATATGACGGCGAATGTACGCTCATCAACAAAGATGCTGAGCGCATTAAAAACCTGACGTTTAACGGTAAGCCTATCAATCTGAAAGCGACATTCCTGGTTGCCACAAACAACTACCGTGCCTACGGCGGAAAATTTGCGGGCACCGGCGATAAACATATTGCCTTCGCTTCGCCGGATGAGAACCGTTCTGTAGTGGCTGCATACATCGGCGCAGAAACCAAAAAGCACGGTGCCGTTACGCCAACGGGGGACAACAACTGGAAGCTGGCAACAATTAAAGCGCCGCAGCCGCTGGATATCCGCTTCGAGACATCGCCGGGCGACAAAGCCGCAGCCTTCATCAAATCTCACGCGCAATATCCGGTCACCGCCAAAGGCACGGACGATATTGGCTTCGAGGTTTATCAGGTCGATTTGCAAAAATAGCCCTTCACTCAACGCTCCTCCGGGGGCGTTTTTTCTTTCTGTACTTCTTTTGAGCTATAGCCTTGCCTTAAAGATGCATTTATAATGCATGTTATAAATTAATTCATTTAACGAGGCTTCATCATGGACTATCGCGACCAACCTCTTGGCGCTCTGGCTGTTGCCATTCCGCGCGCAACCCGTCTTTTTCGTCAGTATGATTTAGATTTCTGCTGTGGTGGCAAACAAACGCTTCTGCGCGCCGTAACCAAAAAAGAGCTGGATATTGATGCGATCGAACAGCAACTTGCTGAAATTGCACAGCAACCGGACACTTCGACGGACTGGAAAACCGCGCCGCTGGCAGAGATCATCGATTTCATTATTCCGCGTTATCACGATCGTCACCGTCAGGAGTTGCCGGAACTGGTACTGATGGCGGAAAAAGTCGAACGCGTTCACGGTGACAAACTGCCCTGCCCGCACGGTCTGGCGATCCAGCTGCAACGAATCCTCGACGAACTGACCCAACATATGATGAAAGAAGAACAGATCCTGTTCCCGATGATCCGCAGCGGAATGGGACGTCAGGCCGCCGGTCCGATTTCAGTGATGGAACGTGAACATGATGATGCGGGAGATATTCTGGAAGAGATCAAACGACTGACCAATAACGTGACGCCGCCGGAAGGCGCCTGTGTCACCTGGCGTGCGCTGTATGCCGGGATTAACGAGTTTATTACCGACCTGATGGAACATATCCATCTGGAAAATAATCTGCTGTTCCCGCGGGCATTACGCGGCGAGTAATTTCGCTATCCGTAAGTGACACGCCCTAAAAGACAAAGATGAAAAAAGGGCGCAAATGCGCCCTTTTGGGTTCTGGTTTCCGCGCGGAATTACAGAATTTCTAACAGCTCAACTTCGAAGACCAGCGCGCTGTATGGAGGAATGGAAGCACCCGCACCACGTTCGCCGTAAGCCAGGTTATGAGGGATGTACAGTTCCCATTTAGAACCCACTGGCATCAGAGTCAGTGCCTCAATCCAGCCAGCAATCACGCCGTTAACCGGGAATTCAGCCGGCTCACCACGTTGTACGGAGCTGTCGAACACAGTGCCGTCGATCAGTTTACCGGTGTAATGAACACGTACGCGGTCCTGACGGCCCGGGATAGTGCCTTCACCCTGAGTGATAACAGAGAATTGCAGACCAGATTCGGTGCTGCTCACGCCTGCGCGCTGTGCATTTGCAGCCAGGAATTCCTGGCCCTGAACAGCCAGGGCTTCCTGACGTTCACGACGAACAGCATCAGCACGTTCGTGGACTTCACGCAGTGCGCGGTGAACCACATCAACAGGAACGGCTGGCGTATTCCCTTCCAGCGCGTCACGTAAGCCTGCCAGCAGTGCGTCAGGCTCTAAGCCTTGCAAACCTGATTCCTGCAACTGTTGACCGACCTGCAGGCCGATGCCGTAACTTGCCTGCGCTTCTACGCTGTCAAATGAAGGGGTAGTCATGAATTTTCCTTAGCTCTTAAAAATGTCGAACGCGCAGCATAGCAGCGCAACGCTTTTGGGTAAAATTCTCTGTGAGGCAACTTGACGCCTGACGCAGTTCCTTCCACTTTTCGATAAATTTTTCGTATTTGCCGCTATTTAACACATCGTTTGAGTGATATTTATGCTTTGCCCCTTTCCGCATCAAGCAGTTAAACGGCTATACTAGGCAGCAACAGGCAGTCGAAATTGTGACAGTGAAAAAGAGAGGTTGTCATGGGCAGAATCCCGCCCAGGAGAAGGAAAGCCGTCCGTATTTATCAACCCATGTTGAGATCCTGGATTGCCATTATGAAAAGGCCGATGCAAGACACGACAGCGCAAACTGAAAACGAAGAGGAAGAAAACGTCGGGCAAACCGGTCGCGCTTCTTCTGCGGTGACGAAAAGCAAAACGCTGCTCAGCAAAATCTGGCATATGAGCGACGATTTCCACTGGATGTCGCCCCTGCCTTATGCGCACCGCCGTGGCATGATTATCAGTGTACTGGTGATCCTTCTGGCACTGCTCTGGCCTTATACGCCGGAAAATACCTACGCGCCTTCACAACCGCAGCAGCCGACCAGCATTCCGATGCAGGCCGATTTGCGTAACGATCAGGGCCGGACCACGCAAATGGCTGAACCGGACCCGGTACAGCCGCAGGTGAACGACAGCACCGGCACCTGGCGCAATTATCAGGTTCAGTCAGGGCAGACGCTGGCTCAGCTGTTCCGCGATAATAATATGGCCGTGAATGATGTGTTCGCGATGGCGCGGGTTGAAGGTGCTGACAAGCCGCTGAGCACGCTCAAAACGGGTCAGCAGGTGAAGATTCAGCGTGATGCGCAGGGCGTGGTAACCGCATTACAGGTGACGACGGATCAGAATGTGACGGTGACGTTTACGCGCCAGCCGGACGGCAGTTTCCAGCGTGGCGGTTAAGCATTGAGCTTTTTATGCAGTTTTTCCAGTAGAAACTCGCGCAGCACGACGGCCTGATTATGGTGTACGTCTTTGCTGCCAAACAGCAGGGTCAGCGAATGGCCTTGCTGCACTATCTCCAGTAATCCCTTCCAGTGCTCACTGACTTCTAGCTGCTGACGATAACGTGCGGTGAACGCATCCCACTGATCGGTGTGATGATGAAACCACTGACGTAGCTCAGTTTTCGGTGCTACCTCTTTGAGCCAGACGACGCCCTGCAATCTTTCTTTGCTGATACCACGCGGCCATAATCGATCCGTCAGATAGCAATGTTGTTGTGCCGGACCGTGGAAATCGTAAACGCGCTGAAGAGTAATGTCTGCCATCGAATTGCTCCATGAATGCCTTTTCAGACTAGCGTATTTTGCCGGACGCAGAAAAGCAAAACGCCGGCACAAGGCCGGCGTTTTACAGGTTAACTGCAGCGTATTACGCTTCAGCAACCACAACTACGTTCAGTTTAGCGAATACGTCGCTGTGTACCTGGAACTCAACTTCGTGTTCACCAGTGGTACGCAGAACGCCATTCGGCAAACGAACTTCGCTTTTAGCAACTTCAACACCAGCAGCAGTTACTGCATCAGCGATATCGCGAGTACCGATAGAGCCGAACAGTTTGCCTTCGTCGCCTGATTTAGACGCGATGGTTACTGAACCCAGTTCGTTGATTTTAGTTGCGCGAGCTTCAGCAGCGTTCAGAACGTCAGCCAGTTTGGCTTCCAGTTCTGCACGACGTGCTTCGAAGAACTCAACGTTTTTCTTGGTAGCAGGAACAGCTTTGCCCTGTGGTACCAGGAAGTTACGAGCGTAGCCCGCTTTAACGTTAACTTGATCACCCAGGCTGCCCAGGTTTGCTACTTTATCAAGCAGAATAACTTGCATTACCTTATCCTCTCAGAGTCGTTAATTGACAGTTGCCGATTACTGATGACGATCAGTGTATGGCAACAGAGAAAGGTAGCGTGCGCGCTTGATGCAACGAGCGAGCTGACGCTGGTATTTTGCACGAGTACCGGTAATACGGCTCGGGACAATTTTACCGCTTTCGGTAATGTAGTTTTTCAGCGTAGCGATGTCTTTGTAATCAATCTCTACAACGCCTTCCGCGGTGAAACGGCAGAACTTGCGACGACGGAAATAACGTGCCATTAGGCTAGTCTCCAGAATCTATCAAATCAATCTGCTCGGCATGTAACACCACTTTATTCAGTCCATTGCGCCCTTGATGGCAACTAATGAATCCGGAAACAGTGAGTTGCGTGCCGACCGTTATGCTGTGAGTTAATGCTTGTGACGCTTGTCCGCTGACAACGATGGGCATTCTGCACCATGCTTGTCGGCTAAATCCGGCTTCCTGCTGCTGCGAGCGGTGCTCAAGCACAAACTGGCAGTGAGGAATGCCCGAAGGACTGACTTTACGAATGGGGGTCTTGCACACAGTGCCTGACAACACCAGACGATTCGCCGTCACGGCAATTACTCTTCAGAATCCCCAGCTTCAGCATCATCGTTAGCTTCAGCAAAGTCTTCACGGCGATCACGACGCTCGTCTTTTGCTTTAACCATTGGAGATGCTTCAGTTACCGCGTGTTTAGTACGCATAACCATGCTACGGATAACGGCGTCGTTGAAGCGGAAGTTAGTTTCCAGCTCATCGATCGCTTCCTGCGGAGCTTCAACGTTCAGCAGAACGTAGTGAGCTTTGTGCAGTTTGTTGATCGGGTAAGCCAGTTGACGGCGGCCCCAGTCTTCCAGACGGTGAATCTGACCAGCAGCGTTAGTGATTACTGCACTGTAACGCTCGATCATGCCCGGAACCTGTTCGCTTTGGTCAGGGTGAACCATAAAAACGATTTCGTAATGACGCATCGAATTGCTCCTTACGGATTATTCAGCCTCCTGTCAGGGTCAACCGCGGCCCATGGAAGCAAGGAACGTGTTTGTGTGCGGTCGAAAAAATGACGCGCAATTATATGTACAGCCTGTGGGAAACTCAAGGATAAAGGCAGATTAATTTCTCTACAGCTTTGCGGCGAAGAATGCCGTACTTTTCGCCAGCGCATTCACCGACACTTTATGCTTCGCATCCGCTTCTGAAATAAACGTCAGGTTTGCATCCGCGCTATTCTCTGCGAGTTCCTGCCGCAGGCGCTGACTTTCGCCGAACGGGACGACATCATCCTGTTCACCATGCCAGACAAACAACGGCTTACCGGCAATTAAAGCCGCTTTCCCGCTGAAATCAAGGCTGAGTAACGGTGCAAATTCACGTTCAAACGCGTCGCGTTGCGCGGTGTCTTGCGTGTCGTAAGCCGGAAAAAGATGGTGCGATAATTTTGAAAAATAACCGGAACCCATCAAATTAGCCGCCACTTTTACCCACGGGAATTTTACCAGCGCGGCCATCGTCGTCATTCCGCCCATCGACACGCCGCCGACGCCCAATCTTTCAGAATCAGCCAGACCTTTGCCGACGAAGTGATCTTTCAGGACCGGTAACTCTTCGACGTTGCCCTGTAAAATGCCCCAAAAATTCGCCAGCAGCCGGGCTTCATCCCCGTCCGCGCGTGCTCCATGCAGGCGGGCGTCGGGTAAAATAACGCGAAAACCGGCCTTCGCCAGCGTGTAACCAAAATAGGAGTAAATTTCTTTCGAAGAGGTAAAACCGTGATAGAAAAATATCGTCGGGAGCTGCTGCTGATATTGCCCGGCAGGAACGGCGTGAACAACCTGGATCCCGTCAATATTTTCTTCATACATCTCAACCATCGGATACTCCCTTTACGCTTTCTGGCAAATGAATTTGGCTTCGGTCTGGTTTTCATTTTACCGGCCTGCGGCCAGCCGACCACAACCTTTTTCGTATGATTTATAACCATTTACTGAAGTGAAAGTAAAATCAGCTCTTTTCATAAAATGAAAATTCACACATCGAGAATGATTTCATTGATTCAGATCAATTTTTTATGAAATAACCGGTTACATTTGAACGTTAATCCTTTCCCGTTTGCCGCCGTTAGTGCGCTATCAGAAGCAAACGGAAAAACACCATGAAAACGGCATCAAAACGCTCATTTCGCCGCTGGAGCATAGGCGCAAAACTGGCCAGTATCGCTTCGCTGCTGGTCGGCACCCTGTTTATTATTTTCACTTTGTCACTGACACACTCTGCGGGCAGACAGGTTAATGCACTGGCCGTTAACGCCATTTCAGAACAGGTGACCGGCGTCGTTGACATGATTGACATGTATAACGCCAGCCTGAATGCCGAAGTGGACAGCTACACGCGCCTGTTCAGCCATTTTCTGCCAGAGAATTTCGAGCTGGATACCGCCAGCCCGGTGATGATCGGCAGTGAGTCTGCCCCTGTCATTAAAGCAGGCGGCAATCCCCTGAATCTTGATACGCGTATCCCCGATGATTTTCTGGCACGCACCGGCGCGATCTCTACGGTTTTCGCCCGCCGTGGCGATGATTTTATCCGCGTGACCACTTCGCTGAAAAAGCAGGACGGCAACCGCGCCATCGGCACTTTGCTCGACAATACCAGCCCCGCTTACGCACAAATTATGGCAGGACAACCTTTTAGCGGTCTGGCGACGCTATTCGGCAAAAAATACATCACCAAATATCAGCCGGTTCGCGACGCGCAAGGCAGCGTGATTGGCATCCTGTTTGTCGGGGTAGATATCACCAAAGAATATGCAAACATGCGGGAAAAAATTCTTTCCAAACGCATTGGTGACCATGGGTATTTCTTTGTGCTCAATAGCGCGCCCGGTAAAGATCTCGGTAAATATCTGGTGCATTCCACTGATGAAGGCAAAACACCGGCCTGGCCTGAAGGCGAACTGCAACAGGTGATGGCGCAGCCAAAAGGCCAGCGCGAGTACACAGACACTGCCAGCCAGCACCAGCAATTCATGGTGTATGCCAGTGTTCCGGCATGGCACTGGGTCGTGGTCGGCAGCACGGATAAAGACAGCCTGATGGAGCAGGTGAACAGCACCCGTAATCACTTCCTGCTGATAAGCCTGCTGGCGCTGGCGTGCTTTGCCGCATTTTTCATCTGGCTGACGCGCAAACTGGTCAGCCGCCCGCTCAGTGACGTGGTCCATATCGCCCAGCAATATGCCAGCGGCGATCTGCGCGCCCGGGCACAAACGCAGCGTGTGGACGAAATCGGCGCGCTGATGCACGCCATCGACGGCATCGGTCATGGTCTGGAGAAGATTGTCGGCGAGGTACGGCAGGTTTCGTCTGAAATCATGCTCAACACGCAGGGGCTGGCGCACGACAGCCAGCAGATTAATCAGCAGATCGGCACGCAGGCCAGCAGTCTGGAAGAAACGTCCGCCAGCATGGAGCAAATTACCGCCACCGTGCAGAACACCGCAGACAACGCCTCACAGGCAACACAACTGGTGCAACAAACCGATAAAGCCGCCACGGTCGGCGCGGATGCGGTGAATCAGTCCGTCGAAAGCATGGAAGCCATCAGACATGCCTCAACGCGCATTGCGGATATCACCACGGTGATTGAAGGCATCGCCTTCCAGACCAATATTCTGGCGCTGAACGCCGCTGTAGAAGCCGCCAGAGCGGGTGAGCATGGTCGTGGTTTCGCCGTTGTCGCCTCGGAAGTGCGGGCACTGGCACAGCGCAGTTCGAATGCGGTGAAAGAAATCGAAATGCTGGTGGCCGATTCCCTGAGTAAAGTGGAAGATGGCCATCAGAGCGCGGCAAAAACACAGGCGAATATGAGCAATATCTTGCAAGGGATCCGCCAGGTGAAAGTGCTGATGAGCGATATCGATGTGGCTTCGCACGAGCAGTCTTCCGGCATTTCGCAGGTGAACATTGCCATCATGCAGATTGGTAAAGCGACGCAGGAAAATGCCACGCTGGTGGAAAATTCACAGCAAACCGCGGCGGCGCTCAGCGAACAAGGGCGTCATCTCTCACAACTGGTGAGCGTCTTTAAAATTTCCGAACGGTAAGACGTGAAATGCGCGGCAATAAACGCCGCGCAGACTCGCCAGCAGACCGGTGAAAGGGCTACACTTCAGGCATCGCCCTTTTACCGGATATCACAATGAAATCCCTCCGAATCTCCGCTGCGCTGCTGTTACTGGTTGCGCTGAGCGGTTGCAGTAATCTGATGCAAACCACGCCGGTTGCGCCGCCTGCCATAACAGCTAAAGCGCAGGAAATTACCCGTGCGCAGACCTCCACTCTCACCAAAATTGGCAGCATCACCGTCGATGTGATTGGCAGCCCGATGGATGCAGAAGCAGAAGTTCAGCGCCGCGCCGATGCGGCGGGGGCGCATTATTACGTCATCATGTTTAACAGCGAAACCATTATTCCCGGCCGCTGGTATTCGCAGGCCACACTCTACCGCTGATTATTCAGCGCCGATCGCGCGGTTGAGCAATAGCTGGCACAAACGTTCCGGCAACAGCGTTTCACCGCGCGGATCGAGCACCATTCTGCACCAGGCGTCTGCCACCGGTGGCGAAGCAAATTCCAGCATCTGAGTTGCTGTCATCAGGTTAAACAACTGACTTGTCAGCCAGCGGCCATGCGCTTCTTCCGATGAGCGCAGGCGCTGTAAAAACTGGCGGGATGCCCGGTCAAATATGCGGTTTTGGCCGCGCACCTGATACAAGACCTGTTGCAGCATTTCTCCGCTGGCGGGTAGTTTTTTGAGCGTGCGCAGAACATCCAGGCACATCACATTCCCCGACCCTTCCCAGATGCTGTTGACCGGCATTTCACGGTACAAACGCGGTAACTCGCTGTCTTCGCAATAACCCAGACCGCCCAGCGCTTCCATCGCCTCAGCAACAAAAGGCATCCCCTGACGGCATACTTCAAACTTAGCGGCGGGTGTCAGCAACCGGCACAGTAAGATTTCCGCAGGAGTATCCTGTGCGCCGGACGCCGCCGCCAGTCGCATCAGCACCATCGTCTGACCTTCCAGCATCAGCGCCATGCGGCTCAGCGTCTGGCGCATCAGCGGTTGTTCGATGAGAGGCTTTCCAAAAACCTGCCGCTGGAAGGCGTGATACAGCGCAACCGACAACGCCCGGCGCATCATGGCGTGGCTGCCCAGCGCGCAGTCAAAGCGCGTATGGCCGCCCATTTTCAGGATATGTCGGATGCCTTCGCCCTCTTCGCCCAGCAGCCAGCCGGTGGCATTCTGAAACTCCACTTCGCTGCTGGCGTTCGACCGGTTGCCCAGTTTGTCTTTCAGGCGCTCAATGCGGACCGCATTGCGGGTTCCATCGGGCAGAATTCGGGGCAGGAAGAAGCAGGACAGCCCGCCGTCAGTCTGCGCCAGTACCAGATGCGCATCACTTTGCGGTACGGAGAAAAACCATTTATGACCGACCAGATGATAAGGCTTTCCGCTGCCACGCCCTTCCAGCGCTGTCGCCCGTGTGGTGTTACTGAGCACATCGGATCCGCCCTGCTTTTCCGTCATGCCCATGCCGATCAGCACGCCTTTCTTCTGGTCGCCGGATTGCAGATGCGGATCATAGCGATCGGATAACAGGGGTTTAAGCCAGCCGCTGAATTCCGCTGGCAGCGTTTTTTGCAGTAAAGGGATCGCCCCAAAGGTCATGGTCACCGGGCATAACGTTCCCGCTTCAACCTGGCCGTGAAGAATAAAGCGCGCTGCACGGGCGACCGCCGAGCCGATGCGTGCATCCTCCTGCCACGGCAAATTATGCACGCGGTTGGCAATCAGCCCCTGCATCAGCAAGTGCCAGGCCGGATGAAAACGCACATCGTCGAGGCGTTCACCGCAAGGATCATAACGTAAAAGTTCTGGCGGATGAGTATTCGCCAGCCTTCCGAGCTCCAGCGATTCGGCAGAACCTAACTGTTGCCCGAGCGACGCCAGTACATCAGCATCCCAGCCAGCCTGCTGACGGGAAACCGCCTCGCGAAGCGGAGTGTCGGAAAGGAATAAATTGCTGTTACTCAGTGGTTTGGGCTGATTAAAAACCCGGTGTGTTTCCCAGTTCATCGCCTGCTCCCTGTTCAAAGGACATGGCGTAAGTATGGTAAAAATCGGGGAATTAACAGGCGGGCAGATCACAAAGGCAGAAATGCAAACGGGAGCCCTGAGGCTCCCGTTTCATCAGCAACAAAGAAAGCAGTAATCAGCTTTTCTTCAGGCCACGCTGACGTACCGCTTCGAACAGACAAACACCGGTTGCAACTGAAACGTTCAGCGAAGACACGCTGCCCGCCATCGGGATGCTGATCAGTTCGTCGCAATGTTCGCGGGTCAGACGGCGCATACCCTCGCCCTCTGCGCCCATCACCAGCGCCATCGGGCCGGTCATTTTGCTCTGGAACAGGTCATGATCGGCTTCACCGGCAGTGCCGACGATCCAGACATTGTGTTCCTGCAATACACGCAACGTGCGCGCCAGATTGGTCACGTTGATCAGCGGCACGTTTTCAGCCGCGCCGCTGGCAACTTTTTTGGCGGTCGCATTCAGTTTGGCAGAACGGTCACGAGGCACGATCACCGCGTGAACACCGGCCGCATCCGCGGTACGCAGGCAAGCACCGAGGTTATGCGGGTCAGTGACGCCGTCCAGCACCAACAGGAACGGGCAATCGAGGCTTTCCAGCAATGCCGGCAAGTCATTTTCCTGATACTGACGGCCTTCGCGCACGCGCGCGATAATGCCCTGATGCACTGCGCCTTCGGATTTTTCATCCAGCCACTGGCGGCTCGCCACCTGGATCACGATCCCGCTGGCTTCCAGTTCGTCGATCAGCGGTTTCAGGCGTTTATCGTCGCGGCCTTTCAGAATAAAAACTTCCAGAAAGCGTTGCGGATCGTTGTCGAGTAAGGCTTTAACGGAATGGATACCGTAGATAATTTCGCTCATGATGCTCTTTAAAATAGACTTGCGGACAGCAAGCTGTCCGCAATTTAATAAGGTTACAGGCGATTCTACCATAGAAGAATCGCCGGAAAGGATTAGCTGTCAGTCGACTTTTTCTTCGCGCGCTTGGCTTTGGTGGCCGCCGCAATTTTTGCCGTTTTATCAGAAGGCTTTTTGGCTTTCTTCGGCTTGCCGTCTTTACCGACTGCGCCGACCGTTTTCTCTTTCTTCGGTTTGGCCGGTTTCGCGTCATCTTTACGGAAGGCGCTGTCCGGCTCAAAGTTCACGTTTTTCTTACCGGTACGACGACGCCCCGCATTGGCAGGCGCAGTGGAACGCATGGAACGCTCACCGCCTTTTTTGGCGCGGTCACGTGCGGTTTTGCCTTCACCACGCGCTTTACGGGTGCTGGAAACCAGTGCGAAATCGATTTTACGCTCGTCCATATGTACGGCTTCAACACGGATTTCAACAGTATCGCCCAGGCGGTAAACTGCGCCGGAAGATTCGCCGACCAGACGCTGACCGATGTTGTCGTAACGGTAATAATCGTTGTCGAGCGAGGACACATGCACCAGACCGTCGATGAACAAATCGTTAAGGCGCACGAAGAAACCGAAACCGGTCACGCTGGCGATAATGCCGGTGAAGACTTCGCCGACGTGATCCTGCATGAAGTCACATTTCAGCCAGTCAGCCACGTTACGCGTCGCTTCATCCGCACGGCGTTCTGCCATCGAACAATGCTCGCCGAGCTGCAACATATCTTCGTAATCGCTGTGCCATCCGCCGGTTGGCGTCCAGCGCTCTTTCAGCGTGCCGTGCTCTTTCGCCAGCAGGTATTTGATTGCACGGTGCAGGGCCAGATCCGGATAACGACGGATTGGTGACGTGAAGTGCCCGTAGGACTGCAACGCCAGACCAAAGTGACCACGGTTTTCCGGGTCATAAATCGCCTGTTTCATCGAACGCAGCAGCATAGTCTGCAACATTTCGCGGTCAGGACGATCCGCCAGTTCATCCATGATCTGCGCATAATCTTTCGGCTCAGGCTTCAGACCGCCGCCCATGACCAGACCCAGTTCACCCAGCACGCTTCGCAGCGCGGAAATATGATCATCGCTTGGACGGTCATGTACGCGGAACAGCGCAGGTTCGTTATGTTTTTCAACAAAACGTGCGGCAGCGATATTCGCCAGGATCATGCACTCTTCAATCAGCTTGTGTGCGTCGTTACGCACGGTCGGTTCGACACGTTCGATGCGGCGCTCGGCGTTAAAAATGAATTTGGCTTCTTCAGTTTCGAATGCGATACCACCACGTTCCGCACGTGCCTGATCCAGCACTTTGTACATGGTATGCAGTTCAAGCAGATGCTTAACCAGCGGGCTGTACTGCTCACGCAGCTCAGGATCGCCTTCAATGATGCGCCAGACTTTGTTGTACGTCAGACGTGCATGGGAGCTCATCACCGCTTCGTAGAATTTAGAGCTGGTCAGCTTGCCCTGCGAGGAGATCGTCATCTCACAGACCATACACAGTCGGTCTACCTGAGGGTTCAGGGAACACAGGCCGTTGGACAGCACTTCCGGCAGCATCGGGACAACCTGCGACGGGAAGTAGACTGAAGTGGCGCGGCTGCGTGCTTCGTCGTCCAGCGCCGTGCCGTGACGGACGTAATAACTCACGTCAGCGATAGCCACCCACAGGCGCCAGCCGCCACCGCGTTTTTTCTCGCAATACACGGCATCATCGAAGTCGCGCGCATCTTCACCATCAATGGTGACCAGCGGCAGGCTCCGTAAATCCACCCGCCCTTTTTTGGCCTCTTCCGGCACCTGCTCACTCAGGTCTTCGACCTGTTTCAGAACCTGTGGTGGCCAGACGTGCGGGATCTCGTGAGTACGCAGCGCGATATCCACCGCCATGCTGGTGCCCATTTTATCGCCGAGGACTTCAACGATTTTACCGACCGCTTTAGTGCGGCGCGTCGGACGTTGTGTCAGCTCGACCACCACCATATAACCCATGCGCGCGCCGTTAATGGCGTCGGCCGGGATCAGGATGTCAAAACTCAGACGACTGTCGTCAGGCACCACAAAACCGGCACCGGCGTCAGTAAAGTAACGGCCCACGATCTGGCTGGTTTTTGGCACCAGAACACGCACGATGCGAGCTTCACGGCGGCCTTTACGGTCAGTACCGACCGGTTGTGCCAGTACCACGTCGCCGTGGATACACATTTTCATTTGTTCAGCAGAAAGATAGACATCGTCTTTCTTCACACCTTCGAGACGCAGGAAACCGTAACCATCGCGATGGCCGATAACCGTCCCTTTCAGCAGGTCCAGACGCTCCGGCAGCGCATAGCACTGGCGGCGGGTGAAGACCAGCTGTCCGTCACGCTCCATCGCGCGCAGACGACGACGCAGCGCTTCGAGCGCTTCTTCTCCGGACAGATTCAGTTCATTACCGATCTCTTCCCGGCTGGCCGGGGTTTCACGTTTCGCGAGATGTTCCAGAATAAATTCACGGCTGGGAATAGGTGATTCGTATTTTTCTGCTTCTCGTTCCAGGAATGGATCTTGTGACATAGCGGTTCCTCCGTTGTCATCAGCAGTTTGTTGAAAGTCTTTCATTCAACAAGCAATAATTTGTAGAGCGTTGAGTTATCTTTGACCATATCGGCCAGAGTGTACTGATTCAGCTCATCAAGAAAATGTTCTACAGCAGTGTGCAGGACTTGTTTTAGCCGGCAAGCGGGCGTGATATGGCAAAAATCACTGTCACAGTTAACCAGTGAAAGCGGCTCGAGTTCGCGAACCACATCGCCAATGCGGATTGTTTCCGCGGGTTTCCCCAGTTTAATGCCCCCGTTTTTTCCACGGACAGCGGTGACCAGGCCCGCACGGCTCAACTGATTAATGATTTTCACCATGTGGTTGCGCGATACACCATAAACTTCGGTGACCTGCGAAATGTTGGTCATCTGATCGCCTGGCAGGGATGCCATATAAATCAACGCTCTCAGACCATAATCAGTAAAACTCGTTAACTGCACACATACCTCTGGGTAGTTGTTTACCCGGTCTTTCCACGTCAGCAATGACAACAGGGTGAAGATGATTGTTTATTATGACACTTTGATGATAAACCAGCCGCGAACTTTGCAGCTAATCATTTAGATAGTGGATGCTTCGCGGGAAGTAAACAAGCGTGGAAGGTCAGAAAAAAATAAACCGGGCAAATTTGCCCGGTTATGACGTTTTTACACAATCAGCTCAGGCTGTTATGCGTCAAACGGGTCGCGCAGGATCATGGTTTCGCTACGATCCGGACCAGTCGAAATGATATCAACCGGAACTTCAGTCAGCTCTTCGATACGCTTGATGTAGTTCAGCGCTGCCTGCGGCAGATTTTCGACTTCTTTCACGCCGAAGGTGGTTTCGGTCCAGCCTGGCATGATTTCGTAGATTGGCTCGATGCCTTCCCAGCCTTCTGCAGCCAGCGGGGTGGTGGTCATTTCGCGGCCATCAGGCATGCGGTAACCGACACACAGCTTCACTTCTTTCAGTCCATCCAGCACGTCCAGTTTGGTCAGACAGAAACCAGACAGGGAGTTGATCTGCACAGAACGACGTACGGCAACGATATCCAGCCAGCCGCAACGACGGCTACGACCGGTGGTCGCACCAAATTCGTTACCTTGCTTACGCAGGAATTCGCCGGTTTCGTCGAACAATTCAGTCGGGAACGGGCCTGCCCCCACGCGGGTGGAGTAGGCTTTGACGATACCCAGAACATAATCAACATAACGCGGACCAATGCCTGAACCGGTAGCAACGCCTCCAGCGGTGGTGTTGGAAGAAGTTACGTACGGATAAGTCCCGTGGTCGATGTCCAGAAGCGTACCTTGTGCGCCTTCGAACATGATCAGATCGCCACGCTTACGCGCGCCATCCAGCAGCTCAGACACGTCAACAACCATAGCCGTCAGGATGTCGGCGATAGCCATGACATCATCCAACGTTTTCTGGAAATCAACGGCTTCTACTTTGTAGTAGTTAACCAGCTGGAAGTTATGATAATCGATGATTTCTTTCAGCTTGATAGCGAAAGTTTCTTTGTTGAAGAGATCGCCAACGCGCAGACCGCGACGGGCAACTTTATCTTCATAAGCCGGGCCGATGCCGCGACCGGTCGTGCCGATAGCTTTATCGCCACGCGCTTTTTCGCGCGCCATGTCCAGTGCGACATGGTAAGGCAGGATCAGCGGGCAAGCTTCAGACAGTAACAGACGTTCGCGTACAGGGATGCCACGAGCTTCAAGTTCGCCCATTTCTTTCATTAAAGCGTCAGGTGCCAGAACAACACCGTTGCCGATGATGCTGATCACGTTCTCACGCAGAATGCCAGACGGAATTAAATGAAGAACGGTTTTTTCACCGTTGATAACCAGAGTGTGACCGGCGTTGTGACCGCCCTGATAGCGCACAACATATTTAGCCCGTTCAGTAAGCAGGTCTACGACCTTGCCTTTCCCTTCATCACCCCATTGTGTGCCGAGTACGACGACGTTCTTACCCATCTCAAGAATCACCAGGTTGCTTAAAAAAGGATTCTAACATCTCATTCTGTGCTTTCCAGTACTTTTAGCACACGTTTGCGGGAAAAATTTTAATTGCGTGCTACCGGTCTCAACAGGACGTGACACGCTGAACGTAACAAAACCTCAACCACCCAGACGACCACGCAACATGTAGTAAATTACGAAGCCTGCGACCACAAGACCCCCGCCAAAACGACGTAAAACGGAGTCCGGAAGATTCGCCAGAGTGAGGATCATTTTTCTCCACGATTTTGGATAAAGCATCGGTCCCAGGCCTTCCAGAACCAAAACTAAGGCCAGCGCCAGCCAGATTGTCGAATTCATGGTGAATGTGTCTCAGTGATTCCCTTCAACAGGAAAAGGAGTTTCAGAAATGACAAAAGGCCCGCGAAGGGCCTTTTGGAAATTGCATCAGCAATTATTTGTTTCTTAGCTGGTCAGGTGACTTCATGAAGCGGAAGAAGTCGCTGTCAGGGCTTAACACCATGACATCGTTCCCGCTCTTGAAGCTGGCCTCATAAGCACGCAGGCTACGGATGAATGCGTAGAAGTCCGGATCCTGGCTGAATGCATCAGCAAACAGTTTCGCCGCTTCAGCATCGCCTTCACCGCGGGTGATACGGGCAGTACGTTCTGCTTCAGCCACTGTACGGGTTCTTTCGTAATCCGCCGCTGCCTGAATCTTAGTCGCCTCTTCTTTACCCTGAGAAATATGGCGCAATGCCACCGCATTACGCTCTGCGCGCATACGGTCGAAAATCGCGCTGGACACTTCTTCCGGCAAGTTGATTTGTTTCAGACGAACGTCAACCACTTCAATACCCAGCGCCGCCATGCTGTTCGGGTTCACCGCAGGCTGTTTGCCTTTGGTTTCCTGCTCAACACGTTTCGCCGCAGACGCGATCGCATCATCAGCTTCGGTTGTCGCTTCCGGCTCATCACCTGCACTACCGGTGTTCAGCGCGTCACGCACATCCAGCGTCAGACGACCGCGGGAATCGGTCACGATGTCTTTCACATCCAGACGACCAATTTCAGAGCGCAAACGGTCACTAAATTTACGTTTCAGCAGAACTTCGGCCTGAGAGACGTCGCCGCCGCCCGTTGCCAGATAGTAACGGCTGAAATCGCTGATACGCCATTTCAGATAGGAATCGACGATCAGGTCTTTCTTCTCGCTGGTCACGAAACGGTCAGCCTGGTTGTCCATGGTCTGGATACGCGCGTCGAGCATTTTGATAGATTCCACAAACGGAACCTTGAAATGCAGACCCGGCGCATACACCAGAGGCTTGTTATCGCTGTCGCGCAGGACTTTGCCGAAACGCAGCACGATACCGCGCTGACCTTCCTGAACCACAAACAGTGAAGCATAAAGCGCCACCAGCACCACAACGACGATAAGTAAAAATGACTTACGCATTGTTATTCTCTCCCTACGCGAAGTGTATCGTCACGCTGTGCATTAGCACGGCGCTGGTCCATGACACTGCCAGACGAACGGGAACTGCTGTTATCGGCACTGCTTTTGCCATTACTGCTGGTCAAGCCCGGCACAGAAGGTAACAAACCTGCGTCATCATTTTTGCTGGTGTCGTTCGCTGCCGCGTTATTTCCGCGCAGCATCTGATCCAGTGGCAATACCATCAGGTTATTTCCTTTGTCACTCACCAGAACTTTACGGGTGTGACTGAGGACTTTTTCCATGGTTTCGATATAAAGACGCTCACGGGTAATTTCCGGTGCGGCTTTATATTCTGGTAACAGTTTGGAGAAACGGGCGACTTCACCCTGTGCTTCCAAAACGGTACGGTCTTTATACGCTTTCGCGTCTTCCAGCAAGCGCTGTGCTTCACCGTTTGCCAGAGGCTGGATCTGGTTCGCGTAAGCTTCTGCTTCACGAATAGACTGCTGCTCTCTTTCACGGGCGGCAATCGCGTTATCGAAGGAAGCTTTCACTTCTTCCGGCGGACGCGCGGTCTGGAAGTTGACGTCCTGAATAGTAATACCCATTTTGTACGGACGAATGGTTTCTTCCAGTACACGCTGAGTGTCGCTACGCACCGTGGTACGGCCTTCAGTCAGGATTTTATCCATCGTGTATTTGCCGATAACGCCACGCAATGCGCTGTCCGTTGCCTGGCTCAGGCTGTCGTCAGGGTTGGCAACGCTGAAAAGGTAAGCTTCAGGGTTTGTCACGCGATACTGCACGTTCATTTCGACGCGAACCACGTTCTCGTCAGAAGTCAGCATCACACCAGACGCGGCCAGTTCACGTACCGACTCGACGTTCACTGCGCGAACCTGATCGATGAAGGTCGGTTTCCAGTTCAGGCCCGGCTCAACCAGATGGCTGAACTTACCAAAACGGGTGACCACACCACGCTCAGCTTCTTTAATGGTATAGAAGCCCGTCGCCGCCCAAATCACAACCACCGCGGCAACCGCGATGCCCGCAATCCGGGTACCACTCATCCCGTGACCAGAACCGGTTGGCGCGCCATTGTTGTTATTGTTGTTGCCTGAACCTTTTCCACCGAATCCACCCAGCTTCTTGCTGAGTTTACGAAAGATATCGTCCAGGTCAGGAGGCCCCTGATTGCGGCCGCCTTTGTTGTCATTATTTCCACCAGAATTTCCACCAGAGTTGCCGCTATTATTGCTGCTGCCCCAGGGGTCGCGGTCCTGTCCGTTATTACCGGGCTGATTCCACGCCATGTTATAGCTCCATTATTCTATGATTGGTGTTCTTCAGGCTAAATCAGACAGGCTCTGGTTGCGGACATAGCTTTCCAGTTCCTGCTCTTGTTTGCAGAGGCGACGCCAGTCAACAATGGGCATTCGCACCATCAGACCGATACTGCCATCCTCTTCAATCCATTCTTTTTCAATGGCCTGAAGCTGGTAAAAACGGCTACGAAGGCGGCCAGCTTCCGGCGGCAGGCACAATTCATGCTGCGCAATTTCGCCAGATAACCGCTCCGTTAACGCCTGAAAGAGCAACGGAATACCTTCACCTGTCACGGCTGAGAGCCAGACCCTGACCGGCAAATTCTCCTCGTTGCGGTCGATACGCGGGGCAAAATCATCCAACATATCTATTTTGTTCATCACTAACAGCGCAGGAATTTCATCTGCTTCAATCTCTGCCAGCACCGTATTAACCGCGTCAATATTTTCCTGAACACGGATGTCCGCTGCATCAATCACATGTAATAACAGAGATGCCTGTCGGGTTTCCTGCAACGTTGCCTTAAAGGCGGCAACTAAATCATGGGGCAGGTGACGAATAAACCCTACGGTATCTGCCAACACTGTTTCCCCGACATCTGCCACCATAATGCGGCGCAGCGTAGGATCCAGCGTAGCAAACAACTGATTGGCCACGTAAACATCGGCCTGAGTGATACGGTTAAAGAGTGTAGATTTTCCGGCGTTGGTATACCCCACCAAAGACACCGTCGGAATATCCGCACGAACGCGCGAACGGCGACCCTGTTCACGCTGCTTAGCCACTTTTTCAAGACGGCTGAGAATTAAAGTAATCCGGTCCCGCAGTAAACGGCGGTCCGTTTCGAGCTGGGTTTCACCCGGGCCACGTGCACCAATGCCGCCGCCCTGACGCTCAAGGTGTGTCCAGCCGCGAACCAGTCGGGTAGCAATGTGGCGTAATTGCGCCAGTTCTACTTGTAACTTACCTTCGTGAGTTCGTGCCCGCTGGGCAAAAATATCTAAAATCAAACCGGTGCGGTCGACAACGCGACATTCGCATAAGGCTTCCAGGTTTCGTTCCTGGCCGGGGGACAAAGCGTGATCGAACAGGATGACAGAAGCGCCCGTTGCTTTGACGGCATCTGCGATTTCTTGGGCCTTTCCTTCACCGACAAAGTATTTAGGGTGCGGTGCCTTGCGGCTCCCGGTGACGACTTGCAACGCCTCTACACCTGCAGAAGAAACCAGCGATTCAAATTCGCTCAGGTCTTCCGTGTCTTTGTCTTGCGAGAAATAGATATGAACCAGTACGGCCTGCTCACCGGCTTCATAACGGTCAAACAAGCTTGCGACCTCTCATTTGGGAAAAATTCGCCAGCCGGGGGTGCATAAGCATAATCGGAATACTTATGAACCCCTTCGTGGTTGACCAACGTTGCGCTTTATTCAGCGTCATCGTTTTCCTGCTGCGGCTGTTGCGCAGACGGAGTACTACCTTGGTGATAATTGTTGGTGCTGCCCGAACCTGGATTATTGCTATGGTGTGACACCGGGCGGGAAGGCACTACGGTGGAGATAGCGTGTTTATACACCATCTGGCTTACCGTATTTTTTAACAGAATGACAAACTGGTCAAAAGACTCAATCTGGCCTTGCAGCTTAATACCATTCACCAAGTAAATAGAAACCGGAACACGTTCACGACGCAATGCGTTCAGGAACGGATCTTGCAAAGATTGCCCCTTAGCCATTCTATCTTTTCCTTATTAGTTTGTTGTTTGTAACTTTGAGCCTATCGGCTCGAAAATAAATCACATAAAAAATTTGCGCGCTGAGTACTCATCAATTGTACACAATCACCCAACCTATGCACTAACAACCTGAATTACACGGTTTAAGGCCTCTTCTGGCTTCTCAGAATCGAGCCATTCGACACCCTCCCAACCCCGCAACCAGGTCATCTGACGTTTGGCCAGTTGTCGTGTCGCGCAAACACCACGATAAACCATTTCATCGTAATCGAATTCACCAGACAAATATGACCACATCTGGCGATAGCCTACACAGCGAATAGAAGGCAAATCGGTATGCAAATCGCCCCGAGCTATCAGCGTTCTGACTTCGTCTTCAAAACCATTGGACAACATCTGACTAAAACGTTCCTCGATCCGCGCATGTAATGTTTCACGGCGGGTCGGGGCAATCGCAAACTGATGAACGCGATAGGGTAACGTTTCACCCGAAATTTTAGTCAGTTCCGTTAAAGTTTTACCCGAAATATAAAAAACTTCCAGTGCTCTGGACAGTCTCTGCGGATCATTCGGATGAATTCGCATAGCCGCGACGGAATCAATTTCGCTCAGCTGGCTATGAAGTGCTTCCCAACCCAGCTCTGCGGCCTGTTTTTCAATGCGTTCGCGCACAGCCGGATCGGCGGGCGGCAACGGTGAAAGTCCTTCGAGCAATGCCTTGAAATAAAGCATAGTCCCACCCACCAATAACGGGATCTTATTGCGCGAGGTTATTTCTGCCATTTCGCGTAAAGCATCCGCACGAAAGTCAGCCGCAGAATATGCGCGGGTCGGGTCGAGAATATCAATCAGACGATGTGGTGCTTGCGCCAGTTCTTCCGCCGTCGGTTTCGCGGTGCCGATATCCATGCCACGGTAGATCAGTGCGGAATCCACACTGATTAACTCAACGGGCAGATGTTTCATCAGCGACATCGCCAGTGCGGTTTTACCGGATGCGGTCGGCCCCATAATAAAGATCGCCGGGGGAGCGGTGTGTTTTTCAGAATCAGTCATGCTTAAAAGCCGCCAGCGCGGACTGTAAATCAAGAGGTTGCAGAAGTCCGGAGGGAGGCGCTTTAACCAAATGTGGGCAAAGCCGCTCAACGTCCGTGAGTAATTGTATGGCTTGTGAAACTGACCAGACCTCGTGTTCGCAGCCACAGTGGCGGGCAAACCACATAGCTACCGCATCAGAAGTCACCTCCTGCTGAACAGCAAGGTAACCTAACAGATCAGGTATCAACTTTTGTAAATTTTGTTGGCGTAATGGTAAAGGTACCGCGCGAACCGTCACACGCTGTGACTCGCTGAGCATTTCTAAACCAAAATGCTGTAATAGCGTCTGATATCTCGCCAGCGCGGCGATTTCTTCTTTACTCAACGTCAGCTTTAGCGGGATCAGCAAAGGCTGCGGGCGAAGCCCTTCTTCCGGCGGTGTCAGTTGTGCCCACTTCAGCCAACGATCGGCCACCGGCAACGATAAAAGCACCAGCTGCTTTCCGCGTTCCAGCAACGCATATTCCGCCGAACAGACCGTCAGTACGCGCCCGAAACTCTGGCTGTGCGCTTCAAGTGCCGGTTCAGCCAGTGTACGAGCGGCGGATGGCGCAGGCTTAGCGGGTTGTGCCACGACCGGAACCGGTTCCTGCAAAGAGAAATCCCCGGCGGCAGGCTGCAAAAGCTGCTGATAGGGCTTTGCTTCATTGCGGTTGTATGCCGGTTCAGAACTCCGGAATGTCGGTTCGCGCGGCGCGCTGCTTCGGGCAGTTTCAGGAAAAACATTTTCCCGTTGGGTCTGAGCCGGCTTTTTATCTGCGGGCTGTGAGAAATGATTTCCCCCTGCCGCCTGCCGGTTTTCCGGCTGCCAGCGCGGTGCTTCTGCCTGCAACTGCGGTTCTTCAAGCAACGGATTGCCTGCCTGTTGTAAAACAGACATGACAGCCTGATAGATGAAATCATGCACCAGCCGCGACTGATGGAAACGCACTTCATGCTTGGCCGGATGCACATTCACATCCACCTGATGCGGATCGACATCCAGGTACAACACATACGCAGGCTGCTGATCGTCTTTTAACTGATCCTGATACGCCTGGCGGATCGCATGATTAATCAGACGATCTTTCATCATACGGTTATTCACGTAGCAATATTGCATGTCAGTCAGGCTGCGCGAACCCGCGGGGTCAGCAACCCAGCCGCGGATCGCCAGATCGCCGTGGCTCCATTCAACTTCCAGCGCATGTTCAACGAACGTCGGGCTGCAAATACTGGCCAGGCGGCGGGAAGACTGCGACGGATCTTTCACGGCGCGGTACTGCCGGATCAGTTTGCCGTTGTGGCTGAGATTGACGGAAACGTCAAAGCGCGCCAGCGCAATGCGACGGACGACTTCATCGATATGGGTAAATTCGGTCTTTTCGGTGCGCATAAATTTGCGCCGGGCTGGCGTGTTGTAAAACAGATCCAGCACTTCAACGGTAGAACCCTGCGGATGCGCGGCCGGTTTGACGGTTACCGCCATGTCGCGGCCTTCGGCGTACGCCTGCCAGGCTTCCTGTTGTTCTGCGGTGCGTGAAGTCAGGATCAGGCGTGATACCGAGCTGATACTGGCCAGCGCTTCGCCGCGAAAACCGAGGCTGAGAATGGCCTCCAGATCGTCGAGGCAGGTGATTTTGCTGGTGGCGTGACGCGCCAGCGCAAGAGCCAGATCGTCTTTACCAATCCCGCAGCCGTTATCACGAATACGGATGAGTTTGGCGCCGCCACGATCGATATCAATATCAATGCGCGTCGCACCAGCATCCAGACTGTTTTCCACCAGTTCTTTCACCACGGAAGCCGGTCTTTCGACAACTTCACCGGCCGCTATCTGATTAGCAAGCTGCGGCGGCAATACCTTGATCGGCATATCGGCTCCTGTGGCTGGCGGCTATAAACCGCCGTTATGACTGTGGAATCGTTAAGGTTTGGCCGAGCTGCACCTCACCAGACTTCATGTGATTCGCCGTTTTGATGTCATTCATGCTGACACCGTATTTGCTCGCTATCGCAGAAAGCGTGTCGCCGCGTTTCACCGTATGTTTTGCCGGTTTCTTCGTTGCTTTGGTCGTCGTAGCAGAAGCGCGCGATGACGATGCTGTAGAAGTGCGGGTGCCAGCTGGCACTTTCAATCTCTGGCCGACCCAGACGCCATCTTTTTTCAATTTATTCAGGTCACGCAGCGCCGCGTTGGTCGTTCCGTAGCTACTGGCAATGCCGGTCAGCGTCTCACCACGGGTGACTTTGTGGATTTGCGTTGCCCCGCCGGAAGCCGCAGTGGCTTCAATCGGGCCGGGCTGACTGACGGAAGAACTGGCTGATGTATCGCTTCCCGCTGCGCTATCACTTGCCGCCGATGCTGATGCCAGCAGCGGACGGTTTTCGACCTTTGGGCCGTTTTGTATCGGATGCGACTGGAAATAATTACGCAGGCCAATGTGAATGGCTCGTGCAATTTTATCCTGGTACGCGCTGCTGCCCAGCAGCCGCTCCTCGGTTGAGTTACTGATAAAGCCGGTTTCTACCAGCAGAGACGGGATATCCGGAGAACGGAGTACGCCTAAACTGGCGTGTTCCGGTTTGGCTTTGTGTAGCGAGCCGACCGAGCGAAGTTCCCGTAAAACGCGGGTCGCCACGTCATAACCCACGCGCTGGGAATGGCCGAACTGTAAATCCAGAACCGCCTGGCTCAGATAAGGGTCAGACGCGGTATTCGCCAGTACATCGCCTGCACCGCCGAGTAATTCTGATTGTTTCTCGTGTTGTTCCAGCCAGTTACCCATTTCGCTGTTCGCGCGACGGTTAGACAGAACCCACACCGACGCCCCGCGCGCACTGCGGCTTGGCGCCGCATCGGCGTGAATGGAGACCAGGACGTTGGCGTTTTTCTTACGCGCCACGTCAGAACGCCCCATAACGGAAATGAAATAGTCGCCGTCGCGGGTCAGCACCGGTTTGAACATCGGGTCGGCGCTGAGCAATGTCTGAAGCTTGCGGGCAATAGCGATAGTGACATTTTTTTCTTTCAGGCCGCCGCCGCCAATAGCGCCCGGATCCTGCCCGCCGTGACCGGCGTCGATCGCGACAATAATTTTACTGTCGCTGGTGGAAACAGTGGAAGAACGTGAGTTGTCCGGCGCGACGGTGGTAGCGATAACTTTCGTCTGATCATTGGTAAATGGATTCGATTTTTGCGAGGCGTCTGGCGTGACGGTAGCATTCGGCGACGGCGTATTGGTGACCGTGGAAACCGGCGCATTGCGGCGCGGTGCGGCCGATGCATTCATGGTCAGCACAACGGTGTACTGGCTGCCGTCTTTTTGTTTCGTCGCGTTGGTTCTGACTTTCTGATTCAGTTCAAAAACCAGACGCTGACTTTGCGCATTCGGCGGCGTACTCGCACGCACGCGGGTCACCAGATTCTGGCCGTTAAATGTCAGCGGCAACCCTTTCATCACGCCATCCTGACGGATATCCATGACAACGCGTTCGGGGTTATGCAGCGGAAAAAAAGAATAATCCGGCGAGCCGTCAAAGGTAATCGTCACCGTCGACTGCATTGCGCCATTGGAAACATTGATGTTTTTCATACCAGCCGCCAGTGCGGCGGACGGAATCAAAACAACAAAAAGCAGCAGCGTCGACAAAAGTATTGCCGCTGAATGGAAAAGAGAGGTGAAGCGTAAGTTCATCGCGCGGTCATCCTTGCTGTTGAACACGATGCAATAACGTAACACCGGCTTGCGACACTGCGACCAGTTTCGCCGTGCGCGCCAGAGGCTGCTCCTGCGATGAATAGTCCAGCGTCAGTTCAATATCCGGCTCGGGTAAAATACCTGCGCCTTTCTGCGGCCATTCCACCAGACAAATGGAATCCTGCGCGAAATAATCACGGATCCCCATAAATTCCAGTTCCTCCGGATCGGCAAGGCGATATAAATCAAAATGATAAACAGCGATATTGCTCAGCTGATAAGGCTCAACCAGCGTATAGGTCGGGCTTTTCACGTTGCCCTGATGCCCTAATGCCTGAAGAAAACCCCGGCTAAAGGTCGTTTTACCGGCGCCCAGATCACCATAAAGATGGATAACCGCAGAGCCTTCGCAGGCTTTCGCCAGTGAAGCACCTAATTGCAGCGTCGCTGCTTCGTCGGGTAAAGAGATATTAAGTTGATTCATTCAGATATCTGTTTCTTCAGGTCTGGATTAACTAACGGGGGAATCACCGCTAAAAGATCAGTCGCCAGCATACCGCGCGTTCCCTGCCGGTGGGCGATTTCGTCCGCAGCTGCGCCATGAACTACTGTGCCCGCGCAGGCCGCATCATATACATCGAGTTTTTGAGCCAGTAATCCGCCGATAATACCAGAAAGTACGTCGCCCATGCCGCCCGATGCCATTCCGGCATTACCGACGTCGGCAACGGCGAGCCCGCCGCGTTCACTGGCGATCAGCGTGCCTGCGCCTTTCAGGACGACCACGCCGCCGTAGCGTTCAGTAAGTTTTCTGGCAGAAAGTAAGCGATCACTCTCAATCTCCTCCACACTGCACCCGAGTAAACGAGCTGCTTCGCCGGGATGCGGTGTCAGTACGCGATTTTGCCGTTTCCCGGGATTGATTGCCAGCAGGTTAAGCGCATCGGCGTCCCATAACGCCGGTTTATCCGATTTTTCAGCCTGCTCTACCGCCTGCCTGCCCCAGTCGCGTTGTCCAAGCCCCGGACCGATGACCAGAACGTCTGCCCATTTCAGGCCTTCTTCCAGTGATTTCGCCGTGAGTTCCTGCACCATCAGTTCAGGTCTTGCCGTCAGCAATGGCCCGGCGTTTTCAATGTGAGTAAGTACTCGCACCAGACCTGCACCGCTACGCAGCGCGGCTTCAGACGCCATGCGGATGGCACCGGCAAAACCTGTGTCGCCGCCAACCACCAGCAAACGTCCATGATCGCCTTTGTGCGAACAGGGGCGACGCGGATGCAACCATTGCGCCAGCTGCGTTGCGTCCAGCCGTTGCAGGTGCGGAAGATGTCCGCCCAGCCAGCTTTGCAGCCCGAGCGGATCGCAATGCAATTTCCCGACGTAATCTCGCGCCTGACCGGTCAATAAGCCGGGTTTCAGGGCAATAAAGCTGAGCGTGTGCGTGGCGTGAACCGCCTGTCCGGCGGCCTGCCCGGTTTGGGCATCCAGACCCGAGGGAATATCTAAAGAAAGAACCGGAACCGGCGTCGCGTTAATGTTTTCGATGAGCCCGTCGTAAGGCGCGCGCGGTGCAGACGTCAGGCCGGTGCCCAGCAAACCATCGATTATGAGATCAATATCCTGCGGCCATTGCGTATCAGCAGCGCCGCTTTCTCCGCCCGCTTTCTCCCAGCCCAGACGCGCTGATTCTGCTTCATCAGGCAGCGGCTTGTGGCTGTCGACCGCCAGCAGCGTCACCCGAATTCCAGCCTGCTTAGCCAGACGGGCAACTTCATATCCATCACCGCCGTTATTGCCATGCCCGCAAAATATCAGCCAGTGCCGCGCGTCAGGAAATTGGCGCTGAGCCATCAAAAAAGCCGCTTTGGCCGCGCGCTGCATCAGGGTAAACAGAGAAATCCCTGTTTCCTGCGCCGCCTGGCGCTCAGCTTTTCGCAGCCAGTCAGCAGAAAACACGGAATGTGGTAAACTCGCCTCGTTTCGTTTTTCACGTTGGTTCGTCATGACACTCCCTCTCGATCTCGTTCAACTGGCTCAACATATCAAGCAATGGGGCCAATCGCTAGGCTTCCAGCAGGTCGGCATCTGCGATACAGACTTATCCGCAGAAGAGCCCAAACTCCAGGACTGGCTTGATAAACAATATCATGGCGAGATGGAATGGATGGCACGCCATGGCCTGTTGCGCGCACGCCCTCACGAGCTTTTGCCCGGCACATTGCGGGTAATCAGCGTGCGCATGAACTATTTGCCCGCCAAAGCCGCCTTCGCCAAAACCCTGAATAATCCGCTGCTCGGCTATGTCAGCCGGTATGCGCTCGGCCGTGATTATCACAAAGTGCTGCGCCAGCGGCTGAAAAAGCTCGGCGATATGATTCAGGCGTATTGCACTGAACATGCTGACCAGACCGTGACTTTCCGTCCTTTTGTCGATTCCGCCCCGGTGATGGAGCGCCCGCTGGCGGCCAAAGCCGGTCTTGGCTGGGTTGGTAAACACTCACTTATCCTCAACCGTGAATCCGGCTCCTGGTTCTTTCTCGGCGAACTGCTGATTGATCTGCCGTTGCCGGTTGATCAACCACAGGAAGAGAAGTGCGGCAAATGCGTGGCCTGCATCACTACCTGCCCGACTGGCGCCATTATCGCGCCTTATACCGTGGATGCGCGTCGCTGCATTTCTTACCTGACGATTGAACTGGAAGGCGCGATACCGGAAGAATTCCGGCCCATGATGGGTAACCGCATCTATGGTTGTGACGATTGCCAGCTGATTTGTCCGTGGAACCGTTATTCACAACTGACGGATGAAGAGGATTTCAGCCCGCGTGCGGCGTTGCATTCGCCGGAGCTGATCGCATTATTTGGCTGGACGGAAGAGAAGTTTCTGCGCATCACCGAAGGCTCGCCTATCCGCCGTATCGGTCATTTGCGCTGGCTGCGGAATATTTCGGTGGCGCTGGGCAATGCGCCCTGGTCGGAACAGGTGCTGGACGCGCTGAATTCACGCGCAGGTGAAAATCCGCTGCTGGATGAACATATTGAATGGGCAATCCGGCAACAAACCGAAAGAAGAAATGAACATCGTATTGAAGTGCAAACTTCGCAGCAGAAACGGCTGATTCGTGCTGTTGAAAAAGGCTTGCCAAGGGATGCATAACAAATCCCAAATCACATTACCAGATAAGCTATATTTTCTGTGCATAAAAATAAAAATGCTTTGCCAATCAATTGCAAAAAAAAGAGCAAGTGATCGTCATAACGTTTTGTTATAAATTTATTCTTAACAAAATCAAGTGATTATGAATTGGCAATATGTGCAGCACAAAAAACGGACAGTGTAAAAAAACAGCTAAACCTGTGGATAAGTCTGTTTAAAAAATTACTACAAACCGTGTAATGATCGTCTGAATCACGCACGAAATATGCACGAAAACGCTGCTGAGAAATGAAAGTAAACCGAAGAAGAAAATTGGAGCGGGAAACGAGACTCGAACTCGCGACCCCGACCTTGGCAAGGTCGTGCTCTACCAACTGAGCTATTCCCGCATTGAGATGCTGATTGCATCCGCTGTAAATTTACAGCTTTTGAAATTTTTGGAGCGGGAAACGAGACTCGAACTCGCGACCCCGACCTTGGCAAGGTCGTGCTCTACCAACTGAGCTATTCCCGCGTCGCATGGCACTGCATGTTTTACATCTACATGATAAATCTAAAACACTTAAAACAAACACTTAAAAATTTGGAGCGGGAAACGAGACTCGAACTCGCGACCCCGACCTTGGCAAGGTCGTGCTCTACCAACTGAGCTATTCCCGCTCTGCGCACTCAACGAAATTCTTCATCGGTACGGGGTGCGCATTATACGAGAAATCCTTTTAGCCGCAAGCCCCTGAAAGCAAAAAAACGTTTTTTTTGTTCAAGTGCCGATTAAAACAGCAAACCGGCGATTTAAGAAGCGAAACACGGTGATTTCGTGCTTCGCACCGCAGTAAAAAAGATTTCAGGTATTTTAGAGATTAATAAAATGATCGCGGTAATACGCCAGTTCAGCCACGGATTCACGAATATCGTCCAATGCCTGATGCGTGTTTTGCTTCTTAAAGCCACTCAGCACTTCCGGTTTCCAGCGGCGCGCCAATTCTTTCAGGGTGCTGACATCCAGATAACGGTAGTGGAAGTAGGTTTCAAGCTCCGGCATGTACTTAAACAGGAAACGACGATCCTGCCCGACGCTGTTGCCACAAATTGGCGATTTACCTTCCGGCACCCACTCGCGCAGGAACTCAATCGTCTTTTGCTGCGCGGCATTATCGTCAAACGGACTGGCTTTCACACGATCGACCAGACCACTACCGGTGTGCGTACGGACATTCCAGTCGTCCATTAGCGCCAGTTGTGCGTCAGACTGATGCACTGCCATCACCGGGCCTTCAGCCAGAATGTTCAGATGCGCGTCGGTGACCAGCGTCGCAATTTCAATAATACGGTCTCGCTCAGGATCCAGACCGGTCATCTCAAGGTCGATCCAAATCAAATTCGAGTCATTTGCAGCCATGATGCGTCCTATTACAATGAAAGAGATATAGCTGGTATCATAGACGTTTTGGTCGCACCGAGCGATTAAAGCCAGTCAAGTGAGGCGCAGTGACTAAGTCAAAACTGTCTAAAGGGCAACAACGTCGCGTTCAGACTAACCACCAGCGTCGTCTGACACAGACCGACAAACGGAAAGAGCTGGACGATTCTCTGCACGGCGAACCGCAGGACGGCATCGTCATCAGCCGTTTCGGGATGCATGCGGACGTTGAAGCGGCCGACGGCAGCCAGCACCGTTGCAACATCCGCCGTACCATCCGATCACTGGTCACCGGTGACCGCGTCGTCTGGCGCAAAGGCGAAAACGACAGCGTTAAAGGTATCGTTGAGGCGGTACATGAGCGCACGTCCGTCCTGACGCGTCCTGATTTCTACGACGGCGTGAAACCGATCGCCGCCAACATCGACCAGATCGTCATTGTTTCCGCCATCCTGCCAGAGCTGTCTCTGAACATTATCGACCGCTATCTGGTGGCCTGCGAAACCGTAGAAGTTGAGCCGCTGATTGTACTCAACAAAATTGACCTGCTTGATGACGAAGGCCGTAAATTCGTCGAAGGCATGATGGACATCTACCGCAAGATTAATTACCGCGTGCTTGAAGTTTCAAGCCAGACCGGTGAAGGCATGCCGGCGTTTGAAACCGCGCTGACGGACCGCATCAGTATCTTTGCCGGCCAGTCCGGCGTGGGGAAATCCAGCCTGCTGAATGCTCTGCTTCCGCCGGAAGAAAAACAGATCGTGGTGAACGAAGTCTCCGATAACTCCGGTCTGGGCCAGCACACGACGACCGCAGCCCGCCTTTACCACTTCCAGCGCGGCGGCGATGTTATCGATTCCCCTGGCGTGCGTGAATTTGGTCTTTGGCATCTCGCACCAGAGCAAATCACACAAGGCTTTGTCGAATTCCGCCCTTTCCTCGGCTATTGCAAATTCCGCGACTGCAAACACGGCAGCGATCCGGGCTGTGCAATCCGTGATGCAGTCGATCGCGGCGAAATCGCGGAAGAGCGTTTCGACAACTACCATCGCATTCTGGAAAGTATGGAAGACGTAAAAACGCGTAAAAACTTCGACGCGCTTTAATGTTAAGCCATTGAGCTAAAAGGTTAAGGGCAAGCGGGTGAAGTTAACGGAAGTTGAACCGATGATTTCACCCCGTTACAATCCTCCACCTTAAAACACTGTGCGGCCGTCAAAAAGACGGCCTCCTGCAAAATGGCCGGATAAAACCGGTCATTCATACCATCCAAGAGGTTTTCCCGTGCTGGACAGTATCAAAATCAAACTCCAATATTTACTTCCTAAACAAGGATTAACCCGTCTGGCAGGCTGGGGCGCAGATAAACGCGCGGCCACGCTCACGCATTGGGTCATCAAAGCTTTCGCCCGTTTCTACAGCGTAGACATGAAAGAAGCGCAGAACCCGGATCTCAAATCGTACGCCACCTTCAATGAATTCTTTGTCCGTCCGCTGCGTGATGGCGCGCGTCCGGTGGTCAGCGGTCTGGATATGCTTTGCCTGCCCGCCGATGGCGCAGTCAGCCAGTTAGGCGCGATTACCGATGGCAAACTGTTCCAGGCAAAAGGCCACTTCTACAGCCTCGAAGCGTTGCTGGCCGGAAATTATCTGCTGGCAGAAAAATTCAAAGAAGGCCAGTTCGCCACGATTTATCTGGCGCCGCGCGACTACCACCGCGTGCATATGCCGTGCGGCGGCGTGCTGCGCGAAATGATTTACGTGCCCGGCGATTTGTTCTCCGTGAACCCGCTGACGGCGGCCAACGTCCCGAACCTGTTTGCCCGTAACGAACGCGTCATCTGCGTATTTGATACTGAATTTGGCCCGATGGTGCAGATTCTGGTCGGCGCGACCATCGTGGGCAGCATTGAAACCGTGTGGGCAGGCTGCGTCACGCCGCCACGCGAAGGCATTATCAAACGCTGGACATACCCGGCCGCTGGCGAAGAAGGCGCGATTGCGCTGGAAAAAGGCCAGGAAATGGGACGTTTCAAACTGGGCTCAACCGTGATCAATCTGTTTGCTGCAAACCAGATCCGCTTTATGCCGCAACTGAGCAACGGCACCGTCACACGCATGGGCGAACCGTTTGCTGAAGCGCTGCGTACACAGGCATCAGCAACGGCTGAACCTGTGGTACCAGAAGTAATTGTCACTCCGGAAGCACCTGTCATCGCAGAAACGCCGGCAGGTGTGGCCACAGCTGAACCACAAGCGCCTAAAGACTACTGAGTACGCGTTAAACCACCGAAAAGGAATTGACCAAGTGCGCCTGATCCCCGCCCTGCTGATGAGTTTATTGCTGGCTCTGCCTCTGGTGGCGACAGCAACCCCGACCGAAGATCAGCTCAAACAAGAGCTGAAACAGGCGGAAGCCAATAAAGAAATGGCCAATCAGACGCAGGTGGTTGAGGCGCTGCAAAGTGCGCTCAACTGGCTGAATGAGATGAATGTTTCGGTCGGGCGCACTACGCAGTATCAGACGGTCATCGATGATTTTCCGAAACTGACTCAGGCGCTGCGCCTCGAGCTGCAAAATCAGCCCGAAAAGCCGCCTGCCGTTGATGACAGCATTCCTGCCGCGCAGCTTGAGCAGCAAATTTTGCAGGTCAGCAGCCAGCAGCTGGAAGAAACCCGCCAGCTGCGTCAGGAGCAGGATCGTTTCCGCGATATCAGCGATTCGGTCAGCCAGATCCCCCAACAACAAACTGAAGCCCGGAATGCGCTCAGCGATATTGAGCAGCGCATGCAGGCGGCCACGGCGGCGGCGCCATCTTCACCCCTGGCGCAGGCTCAGCTCAGCGCGCTTCAGGCTGAATCGGCGGCACGCAAAGCCAAGGTTGATGAACTGGAGCTGGCGCAGCTTTCTGCCAATAACCGGCAGGAACTGTCACGACTTCGCGCCGATCTCTACAAAAAACGCGCCGATTTTCTCGATCAGCAATTGCAGGCTTTACGCAACATGCTCAACAACCAGCGCCAGCGCGAAGCTGAACAGGCACTGGAAAAAACCGAGCAGTTAGCTGAACAAAGCGGTGAGCTTCCGCATTCCATCAGCCAGCAGTTGCAGTCAAACCGCGAGCTGTCGCTGGCGCTGAACCAGCAGGCGCAGCGCATGGATCTGATTTCCTCTCAGCAGCGTCAGGCTGCCGCGCAGACGCAACAGGTTCGCCAGGCGATTAACACTATCCGCGAACAGGCGCAGTGGCTGGGCGCGTCGAATCTGCTGGGCGAAACGCTCCGGGCGCAGGTTTCCCGTCTGCCGGATATGCCTAAACCGCAACAGCTTGACCGCGATATGGCGCAGCTGCGCGTTCAGCGTCTGCACTATGAAGATTTACTGGATAAGCAGGCAATTTACCGTCAGGGACGTCAGGACGACGGCAAACCGCTGACGGCGGCGCAGCAAAAAATTCTTGATGCCCAGCTGCGGACTCAGCGTGATTTACTCAATTCGCTGCTCTCCGGATGCGATACGCAAATTCTTGAACTGACCAAACTGAAAGTCGCCAACAGCCAGCTGGTGGAAGCGCTGAATGACGTACATGACGCCGCGCACCGTTATCTGTTCTGGGTCGCCGACGTCAGCCCGATTGGTTTTTCCTATCCGGTGCAGGTCGCACATGACCTGAAACGTCTGGTGTCGCTCGATTCCCTGAGCCAGCTGGGCGGCGCGTCGATGATGATGATCACCAGCAAAGAAACGCTGCTGCCACTGTTTGGCGCGCTGATCCTGGTGATTGTCAGTATCAGCTCACGCAAACACTATTACGCGTTTCTGGCGCGTGCCAGCAGCAAGGTCGGAAAAGTCACCCAAGACCATTTCTCACTGACGATGCGCACGGTGTTCTGGTCAATTCTGGTCGCAATGCCGTTGCCCGTACTGTGGGCGGCGCTGGGCTTCGGGCTGCAAAGTGCGTGGCCTTATCCGATTGCGGTCGCCATTGGTGATGGCGTGACGGCAACGCTGCCGATCCTCTGGGCGTTTATGGTCAGCGCCGCGCTTGCTCATCCTCAGGGGCTGTTTGTCGCGCACTTTGGCTGGCCTCAGCGCGCCGTTTCGCGGGCATTACGCTATTACGCCCTGTCAATCTGGGTACTGGTGCCGCTGATTATGGCGCTGATTACCTTCGATAATCTCAATGACCGCGAGTTCTCCAATACGCTGGGTCGCCTGTGTTTCGTTATTCTTTGTCTGGTGGTTGCGCTGGTGACGCACAGCCTGAAACGCGCGGGCATTCCGCTGTACCACGATAAACACGGCAACAGCGAAAACGTCCTCAATAATACGCTGTGGTGGATGTTACTGGGCGCACCCGTTGTGGCCGCGCTGGCCTCGCTGATGGGCTTCCTGGCCACATCACAGGCTCTGCTGGCGCGTCTGGAAACCTCGGTTGCCATCTGGTTTGTTCTGCTGGTGATTTATCACATTATCCGCCGCTGGATGCTCATTCAGCGCCGCCGTATTGCTTTTGAGCGTGCAAAACAGCGCCGTGCAGAAATGCTGAACCAGCGCGCTCGCGGTGAAGAAGAGGGACATCAGACCAGCAGCAGTAACGAAGGCACGGTGGAAATCGAAGAACCGGTGGTCGATCTGGATGCGATCTCCGCGCAGTCATTGCGGCTGGTGCGATCCCTGCTGACGTTGATCGCGCTGATCTCGGTGATCTTCCTGTGGTCGGAAATCCATTCCGCGTTTTCTTTCCTGGAAAATATTCATCTGTGGCAGGTTTCCTCGACCGTTCAGGGCGTGGAAAGCATGCAGCCGATCACGCTCGGATCCGTGTTGATCGCCATTCTGGTGCTGATTATTACCACACAGCTGGTGCGTAATTTACCCGCCCTGCTGGAACTGGCGCTGCTGCAACATCTTGAGCTGACGCCGGGCACCGGTTACGCCGTGCTGACTATCACCAAATACGTTCTGCTGCTGATTGGCGGGCTGGTGGGCTTTTCACTTATCGGGATCGAATGGGCAAAACTGCAATGGCTGGTTGCCGCGCTGGGTGTCGGGCTGGGCTTTGGTTTGCAGGAAATTTTTGCCAACTTCATTTCCGGCCTGATCATTCTGTTCGAAAAACCGATCCGTATCGGCGATACCGTCACCATCCGCAACCTGACCGGCAGCATCACGAAAATCAATACGCGCGCCACGACGATTGCCGACTGGGACCGCAAAGAAATTATCGTGCCGAACAAGGCCTTTATCACCGAGCAGTTCATCAACTGGTCGCTTTCCGATTCCGTCACGCGTGTCGTACTGACCGTCCCGGCGCCTTCAGAGGCCAACAGTGAAGAAGTGACTCAAATCCTGCTTAACGCCGCACACCGTTGTTCACTGGTGCTGGATATGCCTGCGCCGGAAGCGTACCTGGTGGATTTACAACAGGGTATTCAGATCTTCGAGCTGCGTATGCATGCCGCCGAAATGGCGCACCGTATGCCGCTTCGCCACGAAATCCATCAGCTGATTCTGGCCGGATTCCGCGAGCACGGCATCACGCTGCCGTTCCCTCCATTCCAGGTCCGTATGGAGACGCTGCACCGTGCGCAGAATGGCAATAATGCGACGTTTACCAGCAGCAGCGGCAGTGGTCGCAGCGGTAACAGCTCGCGTTCGCCGGGCGATTTGTAATACCGGTTTTAAAAAATAAGCGGGGCAGATTTTCTCTGCCCCTGAATCCATTGTTTTACAGATCAGCGATCAGCGCCGCCGCTGCTTTACGGTGCTGAGAAATCAGCGATTTGATGTCCATCCCGACAATCTGTCCGTCAATCACCCGCCATTTTCCGCCAACCATCACGCGATCAGCCCGTTCTGCCCCGCACAACAGCAGCGCGGAAACCGGATCATGGCTGCCGCTGAAACGTAATTCATCCAGCCGGAAAAGCGCCAGATCCGCCTGCTTCCCGACCGCGATTTGCCCGATATCATCACGCCCGATAAGCTTCGCCGAACCGCGCGTTGCCCAGCCTAAAACTCTTTCCGGCGTGACGTATTCCGCGCCATATTTAAGACGTTGCAGGTAAAGCGCCTGACGCGCTTCATACATCAGATTCGATGCATCGTTAGACGCCGAACCGTCCACGCCCAAACCGATGGGGACGCCTGCCGCTTCAAGGTCGCGCGTCGGACACATGCCGGACGCCAGGCGCATATTCGACACCGGGCAATGGCAGATCCCGGTTCCGGCAGCGCCAAGCCGCTGAATTTCGTCCGCATTGAAATGAATGCCGTGCGCCAGCCACGTCCGGTCATTCAGCCAGCCGACGCTTTCCAGATAATCCACCGTGCGCAGCCCGAACATTTTCAGGCAGAACGCTTCTTCATCCAGCGTTTCCGCCAGATGAGTGTGCAGCCGGACGTCTTCGCGCTGCGCCATAGCGGCGCTTTCGCGCATGATGTCCGTGGTCACGGAAAACGGCGAGCACGGCGCCAGCGCAATCTGCATCCACGCCCCGTCGCCGCGCTGATGATAACGGTCAATCAGCCGCTGACTGTCGTGCAAAATTGTATCTCCCGATTGCACCGTCTGCTCCGGCGGTAAACCTCCCTGCTCTTCTCCGAGGCTCATCGAGCCGCGCGTCAGAAGAGCACGCATCCCCAGTTCGCGGACGACCTCAACCTGCACATCAATCGCCTCTTCCATTCCCTGCGGGAACAGATAATGGTGGTCAGTCGTGGTGGTACAGCCCGAAAGCAACAGTTCGGCCATCGCCACCCGGCTGGCGAGCCCCAGCGCTTCAGGCTGCAAACGCGCCCAGACCGGATACAGTTTTTGCAACCACGGAAACAGCGGCACGTTAACCACGGGCGCCCAGGCCCGGGTCAGCGTCTGATAAAAATGATGATGGGTATTGATGAGGCCGGGCATAAGTACACAGCCGGTGGCATCGGCAATCTGATCAACCGGCTGTGAGGGTAACTGGCCGCATGCCAGAACTTCAGCGATCGTGGAGCCTTCGACGACGATACCGCCGCGGGCATCGAGTTCATTGGCGGTAAATACCGCCAGCGGATTTTTAATCCAGGTGCGTTGCAAAGACATAACTGACTTCCTCTTCATGAATTCAAAAGTGAGTCAGCTCAGTTATGCCCTGTCTGCTGATCCAGGGGCTCACGCGCGCGCGGGGAACGTTAGTGAACTTTCACCTCTTCTGCCACGGCAATAGCGCGCTCTGCAGGCATCAGCAGATTCAGCAGGATGGCGATCACGCCACCGCTGGTGACTGCGTGGCCGAAGATATTCCCCACAATCGGCGGGAACTGCGCCAGAACATCGGGCACCGCTTCAATGCCCAGACCGATGCCAAAGGAAATCGCGATAATTAACATTTCGCGGCGGCCAACAGGCGACTGCGTCATGATACGAATGCCCGCGGCGACCACGCTGCCAAACATCACCAGCGTCGCGCCACCCAGCACCGGCGCAGGGATTTGCTGCAAGACTTCGCCGATAAACGGGAACAGCCCGAGCAACACCAGAACGCCTCCGATGTACATCCCGACATAACGGCTGGCGACGCCGGTCATCTGGATCACGCCGTTGTTCTGCGCAAAAGTGGTATTCGGGAAGGAAGAAAACGCCGCAGCAATAATGCAGCTGACGCCATCGGCCAGGATCCCGCCCTTCAGGCGCTTGCGGAAACTTTCCCCTTCAATTGGCTGCTGCGACAACATACAGTTCGCCGTCAAATCGCCGACCGCTTCCAGAATACTGATAAACGACACCAGCGCGATTGGCACGAAGATGATCCAGTCAAACTTGAAACCAAAACGGAACAACTGCGGCAGCGCAAACCCGTCGCCCTGCAACGGTTTAAGCGGCAAATGTCCGGTCAGGGCAGCCGCGATGCACCCGACAATAATCCCTAATACTATCGATGAAAGGCGCAGCCAGCGTACATTAATGCGGTTACATACGACGATCACCAGCAGCGTCAGCGCGCCCAGCGCCAGATTGACCGGCGCACCGAAATTCGCCGCACCGTGCCCGCCCGCCCAGTCTGTAATACTGACTTTAATCAGGCTGATGCCAATCAGGGCAATGACCGTTCCGCTGACCAGCGGGGTAAACACGCGGCGCAT
Organism: Rahnella sp. BIGb0603; assembly: GCF_024808755.1. NCBI lineage: Bacteria > Pseudomonadati > Pseudomonadota > Gammaproteobacteria > Enterobacterales > Yersiniaceae > Rahnella > Rahnella sp. BIGb0603. The sequence goes on from NZ_JANUEX010000004.1 coordinate 592,157, forward strand.
CTGCCCGATAAACCGGCTGACCAGAAGCGGAATAAACGCCGCGACAAAGTTCACGCCAAAAATCATCGCCATGATGTCTTCAGGCGAGCCCCCGCGGCTTTTCACCAGCATTCCTCCGGACAGAATCACACCCAGAAATGCAAAACTGGTGCCTTGCAGGCAAATCATCCCCGCGCCCACCGACATAAACCGACGCGCCTGAATGAACGTCCCGATGCCGGAAGCCAGCAGCGACATACTGATGAGATAAGGGAGATACGCATTCAGCCCGAGCACCGAACCGATAATCAGCGGCGGAGTAATAATCCCCACCACGCTCGCGAGGACATGCTGGATGGCCGTGAAAAATGCCGGTGCCGGTGCAATACGCGCCTCCAGACCATAAAGAAGTTCTTTGTCGCCAGATTCAGACATAACGGGATCCCAGAGCTGATTGAGTAGTTATCCTGTAATGCATAAATCAGGCCAGCGGAGAGAAAATTTGCGTTAAATCGTTGATGAGACAGCAGGATTGCGGGTTCGCGCCGGGGTGTCATCCCTGAAACTTTAAAATCAGTGTTACGCGATTTAGGTACTTTTGTTTCACTAAAGGAGCAATTTTAATGTTATTGCACAATCACAGGGCAGGGAAAGGAGGCATGGCGAGAAAGAAAGATAATCCTGACCCGAGGGCCAGGATTGGGGAAAACCGACTCAGGCGCGTGTGACCGGGAAAGCCAGCACTTCGTTCAGGCTGCCCGCGCCCAGCGCAATCATAATCAGACGATCAACGCCCAGCGCCACACCGGAGCATTCCGGCATGCCATGTTCCAGAGCATCCAGCAGATTGTTATCGATAGGATGCTGAGGTAAACCGCGCGCGGCGCGTTTACGGTTATCCTGCTCGAAACGCTGGCGCTGTTCGCGACCATCGGTCAGTTCGCGGAAACCGTTCGCCAGTTCGATGCCTTTGTAATACACCTCAAAACGCTCAGCAACGCGGTGATCTTCGGTGCTGATTTCCGCCAGAGATGCCTGCGTCGCCGGGAAGTGATACACAAAAGTCGGCTTGTCGCGGCCAATATGCGGTTCGACACCCATCGTAAACAGTAACTGCAATAAGGTGTCGCGGTCTTCTTCGGTATCCGCGATATTTGATAAATCCAGCTTCGCGGCAACTTCACGCAGTTCGGTTTTATCCGCAGACAACGGATCCACGCCCAGATGGCGCGTAAACGCCTGCTGATAGGACAGGGTTTCTGCCGTATCGCAATCGAGCACCTGTTGCAGCAGATCGTCCACTTCATTCATCAGGCGGTACATGTCATAACGCGGACGATACCATTCCAGCATGGTGAATTCAGGGTTGTGATGGATACCGGCTTCTTCGTTACGGAAGCTGCGCCCCATCTGGTAAATCGGCCCGCTGCCCGCAGCCAGCAGACGTTTCATGTGATATTCCGGGCTGGTCATCAGATACAACGTCATGCCATCAGCCGCACCCGGCCCGACAAAACGCGTGTCAAAAGGCACCAGATGGATGTCGGTCACCGTGGCCTGGCTCATGGCCGGCGTTTCCACTTCCAGCACGCCGCGATCGGAAAAGAAACGTCGAATCTCAGCGAGAATGGCCGCACGCTTCAACAAATTGGCGACAGGAGCACTGGGTTGCCAGCTTGCCGTTTCGCTCATGGTGATTTACTCCGAATTCAGAAAAGTCATGCAGTCTACCTGCAACCCTCAGGGCAAACAAATACCTCATTTTGCGAAGCAATATACAGATAAAGCCTAAACCTGCATTCACATCAAATTACCACTACTCCTCATTAGGTATAATAATTTCCTTACAAATAATAAGAATATTAGCCTCTGGGACAGCGCCTGTATGTCATCAGCGGTGGTTAAGCCTCAGATTCAAAACCTTTTTCGCGGGTGTTTCAAACCCGATCTCATTGATGATAGTGGAGGAATGCAGTGCAAACCTTTAACGCCGACATTGCAATTATAGGTGCAGGTGGGGCGGGTTTACGCGCAGCAATAGCCGCAGCGGAAGCCAATCCCAACCTGAATATCGCGTTGATTTCGAAAGTGTACCCTATGCGCAGCCACACGGTGGCCGCCGAAGGTGGTTCTGCCGCAGTGACGCAAGATCACGACAGCTTTGATTTTCACTTCCAGGATACCGTTTCCGGAGGCGACTGGCTGTGTGAGCAGGACGTAGTGGACCATTTCGTTCATCAATGTCCGACTGAAATGGCGCAGCTTGAACTCTGGGGCTGCCCGTGGAGCCGTAAGGAAGATGGTTCAGTCAACGTCCGGCGTTTTGGCGGGATGAAGATCGAACGCACCTGGTTTGCCGCGGATAAAACCGGCTTCCACATGCTGCATACCCTGTTCCAGACCTCGCTGAAATACCCGCAAATCAAACGATTCGACGAGCATTTCGTTCTCGATATTCTGGTCGATGACGGCCAGGTTCGCGGCGTCGTCGCCATCAATATGATGGAAGGCACCCGCGTACAAATCCGCGCTAACGCAGTCGTGATGGCAACCGGCGGCGCAGGCCGCGTTTACCGTTACAACACCAACGGCGGGATTGTCACCGGCGACGGTATGGGTATGGCGTTCCGTCATGGCATTCCGCTGCGTGATATGGAGTTCGTGCAATATCACCCGACCGGCCTGCCCGGATCCGGCATTCTGATGACAGAAGGCTGTCGTGGTGAAGGCGGTATTCTGGTCAATAAAGACGGTTACCGTTATTTGCAGGATTACGGCATGGGGCCGGAAACCCCGCTCGGCGAACCGAAAAACAAATACATGGAACTTGGCCCGCGCGACAAAGTCTCGCAGGCGTTCTGGCACGAATGGCGCGCCGGACGCACCATTTCCACTCCGCGTGGCGATGTGGTGTATCTGGATTTACGTCATCTCGGCGAGAAAAAGCTGCGCGAGCGTTTGCCGTTTATCTGTGAACTGTCCAAAGCTTACGTCGGCGTGGATCCGATTACCGATCCAATCCCTGTACGCCCTACCGCGCACTACACGATGGGTGGAATCGAAACGGATGCGCAGTGCGAAACCCGCATCAAAGGTCTGTTTGCCGTCGGTGAATGTTCATCGGTTGGCCTGCACGGCGCAAACCGTCTGGGCTCCAACTCACTGGCAGAGCTGGTGGTATTTGGCCGCATGGCCGGCGAAAAAGCAGCAGAACGCGCCGCCGAAGCCAAAGACTACGGCAATACCGAAGCTCTCGACGCGCAAGTTCGTGATATCGAAAATCGCGTTGACGCGCTGATGAAACAGGAAGGCGATGAAAGCTGGGCGGCCATCCGCGACGAAATGGGTCTGGCGATGGAAGAAGGTTGCGGGATTTACCGCACCACCGAACTGATGCAGAAAACCATCGACAAGCTGACCGAGCTGAAAGAGCGCTTCAAACGCGTCAAAATCAAAGATACTTCCAGCGTTTTCAACACCGATTTGCTGTACACCATCGAGCTGGGACACGGACTGGAAGTGGCCGAATGTATGGCGCATTCGGCCCTGCATCGTCGGGAATCCCGCGGCGCACATCAGCGTCTGGATGAAGGCTGTACCGAACGCGATGACGTCAATTTCCTTAAGCATACGCTGGCCTTTTATCAGCCAGATTCCGCGCCACGTCTTGAATATGGCGATGTGAAGATCACCACATTGCCACCGGCAAAACGTATGTATGGCGGGGAAGCTGAGAATCACGATAAAAAAGATAAGGAGCAATCACGTGGCTAAAATGCGAAGCCTGAAGGTTGAAATCATGCGCTATAACCCGGAGACGGACCACGCGCCGCATCCGGTTGTGTATGACGTGCCTTTCGACGAAACAACGTCGCTGCTCGACGCACTGGGCTATATCAAAGACCATATCGCCGCCGATCTTTCCTACCGCTGGTCGTGCCGTATGGCCATTTGCGGCTCCTGCGGCATGATGGTCAACCGTGTGCCAAAACTGGCCTGCAAAACGTTCCTGCGCGAATATCCGGACGGAATGCAGGTGGAGGCGCTGGCAAACTTCCCGATCGAGCGCGATTTAGTGGTCGATATGACCCACTTTATAGAAAGCCTCGAATCCATTAAGCCGTACATCATTGGCAATACCCGTACCGTAGCGGAAGGCCCGGGCAAACAAACGCCTGCACAGATGGAGAAATATCATCAGTTCTCCGGCTGCATCAACTGCGGTTTATGTTACGCCGCCTGCCCGCAATTCGGTCTGAATCCGGAATTCATCGGCCCGGCCGCCATTACGCTGGCGCACCGCTACAACCTGGACAACCGGGATCACGGCAAAGCCCAGCGTATGCCGCAGCTTAACGGCCAGAACGGCGTCTGGAGCTGTACGTTTGTCGGTTACTGCTCTGAAGTCTGTCCGAAACACGTCGACCCGGCCGCCGCTATTCAGCAGGGCAAAGTTGAAAGTTCGAAAGACTTCATGATAGCGAGGCTGAGACCGCAATGAGGGAGGAAAATATGACGACTCGAACTCAGACCCCGGGCAGCAAACGTAAACCTTACGTGCGCGAAATGCCCGCCAGCTGGTGGCAACGTTCACCTTTCTATCGTTTCTATATGCTGCGTGAAGGCACGTCCGTTCCGGCAGTCTGGTTCAGTATCTTGCTGCTGGCCGGTATTTTCGCCTTACGTAACGGGCCGGAAAGCTGGGCAGGATTTGTACATTTCCTGCAAAACCCGGTGGTCATGCTGATCAACCTGATTGCTTTACTGGCTGCGCTGCTTCACACCAAAACCTGGTTTGAACTGGCACCGAAAGCCTCCATCGTCATTGTGAAAGGCAAGAAAATGGGGCCGGAGCCGGTGATTACCGGTTTCTGGTGCGTAACTGCCGTTGTGACGCTGGTGATCCTCGCCATCGCGCTGTTTCTTTGAGGAGGCGACATGAAAAATACTCTTCCTAAACGTTCAGATGAGCCGGTGTTCTGGGGGCTGTTTGGCGCAGGCGGCATGTGGAGTGCGATTTTTGCGCCGGTGATGATTCTGCTGGTGTGCTTCCTGCTGCCGCTGGGGTTTTTCCCCGGTGACGCGCTGAGCTATCCGCGCGTACTGGCATTTGCACAAAGCTGGATTGGTCGCCTGTTTCTGCTGCTGATGATCGTCCTGCCGTTGTGGTGCGGTCTGCACAGGATCCATCATGCCATGCACGACCTGAAAATCCACGTTCCTGCCGGTAAATGGGTGTTCTACGGTCTGGCAATGATCTTAAGCGTTGTCACACTTATCGTGTTGATCCGCCTCTGATCTGACAAGATCCCCTTTTTCAGCGGTCATTTCCGTGACCGCTGATTTTTTCCTGCCTTCCCTTTTCTCTTTTCCTCAATTGTTACCTACACTTAGGTGATTACCTCAGGAAGGAACATTTATGCGTATCTGGTCAAAACTCGGTGTGATTGTTACGGCACTTTTATCGGTCGCTTGCAGCGTGACGCCACCCAAAGACGTCAAAGTCGTCAGTAATTTCGAGCTTAACCGCTATCTGGGAACCTGGTATGAAGTGGCAAGGCTGGATCATAGCTTTGAAAGCGGGCTTGAACGCGTGACGGCCAATTACAGCTTGCGGGATGATGGCGGTGTGAAAGTTATTAACCGTGGCTTTAATACTGAGAAAAACAAATGGCAGGAAAGTGAAGGCAAAGGGTATTTCACCGGTTCAACGTCACGTGCGGCGCTTAAAGTTTCGTTCTTTGGCCCGTTCTATGGTGGCTATAACGTCATCGAGCTGGATAAAGATTACCGCTATGCGCTGGTTTGCGGGCCGGATAAAAGCTATCTGTGGATCCTCTCACGAACCCCGACGCTGGATGACAGCGTAAAACAGCAACTGCTGAAAACCGCGCAAGGCTACGGCTTTGATACCAGCAAGCTGGTGTGGGTCAAACAGCCGTAAGTTTTCCCCCTTCAGAAACAACACTGCCTGCATCAATGTGCAGGCAGACTTCAGCTTACTTCAACTCACACGCCCGTTACTGAGCGCTTTTCTGAATTGCCTGGCCGCCGGCAGAGACATCTTCACCCACGCCACGCGTGGTATTGCAGGCAGTTAACGCAGAAGACAGAACAAGAACAGACAGGATTGCGAGGATACTTTTCTTCAACATATAAAATTCCTTCCTATAAGAGAATGTAAAGTAAGACTCACTAAGTGTAGTTAATTTTCTGAATACGGAAGGGAAAAGACAGGATTTTAGGACAGTTGGTAAAACGAGGCTGAAGGAATCAGCCTGCTTTGGAAATCGCGCCACCCAGATGCTGGATGTCTTCACCAAAACCGTGAACCGTGTTGCAGCCGGATAACGAAGCCAGCAACATCACTGAAACCACGATAAACATCATCTTCTTCAACATGGAAAACACAATCCCATTCAACAGGTTGAGCCGGAAAGCTGCGACAGGCATTACCCTGTGGCAGCTTTCATCCAGCGTAATAAGAAACTTATTTAACGCGGGAAACGTATTCGCCAGAGCGGGTGTCACAACGGACGATTTCGCCAATCTGCACGAATAAAGGCACTTTAACCACTGCGCCGGTGCTCAGCGTTGCTGGCTTGCCGCCGGTACCTGCGGTATCACCTTTCAGGCCTGGATCGGTATCAACAACTTCTGCTTCGATGAAGTTCGGTGGCTGGACAGCGATAGGACGACCGTCCCACAGAGTCACGATACATTCAGCGTTGTCTTGCAGCCATTTAGAGGCTTCAGAAACGGTTTTAGCTTCAACACCGTGCTGCTCGAAAGTCTCAGGGTGCATGAAGTGGTAGAACTCACCGTCGTTGTACAGGTAAGTCATGTTGGTATCTACAACGTCTGCACCTTCGCAAGAGTCAGTAGATTTGAAGGTTTTTTCTACACGGGAACCGGTCAGAAGACGGCGCATTTTCACACGTGCAAAAGCCTGGCCTTTGCCTGGTTTTACGAACACGCTGTCTTCGATTGCGAAAGGCTCGCCTTCGAACATGATTTTAAGACCCGGACGGAAATCGTTGCTAGAATAAGTCGCCATGATGGCCCTCTAATTTTAAACTGGTATTAGCCAAAAAATGGCAAACATTGTAACCCTAAACACGCCATTTAGAGAAGATTGGTTGTATCAACTCGGCGATGTTATCACTGACCCGAATGAACTGCTTACTCTTCTGGCACTTAACGACAATGCAGATCTGCAAAGTGGCCATGAAGCCCGTCGTTTGTTCCCGCTTCGCGTGCCCCGCGCCTTTGTGGCACGTATGCAGCACGGCGATCCGCGGGATCCTTTGTTGCTTCAGGTATTGACCGCACGCGAAGAGTTTATCGCCGCACCGGGCTTTACCACCGACCCGCTTGATGAACAACGCAGCGTTGTTCCGGGTCTGTTGCACAAGTATAACAATCGCGCCCTGTTGCTGGTGAAAGGCGGCTGTGCGGTGAATTGCCGCTACTGCTTCCGCCGCCATTTCCCGTATCAGGACAACCAGGGGAATAAAGCCAACTGGGTTCAGGCGCTGGATTATATCCGTACACAGCCCGAACTCGATGAAATTATTTTCTCCGGCGGCGATCCGCTGATGGCGAAAGATCACGAACTCGACTGGTTGATCGGTGAGCTGGAAGGGATCGCGCACATCAAACGCCTGCGTATCCATACCCGTTTACCGGTGGTGATCCCTGCGCGCATCACGGACACGCTCTGCCAGCGCCTTGAACAGTCGCGTTTGCAGGTGCTGATGGTGACGCACATCAATCACGCCAATGAAATCGATGACGCGTTGCGCGCCAGCATGGCGAAACTGAAACGTCATGGGGTCACGCTGCTCAATCAGAGCGTGCTGTTGCGTGATGTAAATGACTCTGCCGATGTGCTTGCTGCGCTCAGTAATGCGCTGTTTGATGCGGGAATTTTGCCTTACTACATCCACGTGCTGGATAAAGTTCAGGGCGCGGCGCATTTCATGGTGAGCGACGATGAAGCGCGCATCATTATGAAAGGGCTGATGAGCAAAGTTTCCGGTTATATGGTGCCGAAACTGACCCGCGAGATTGGCGGCGAACCGAGTAAAACCATTTTGGATTTACGCCTTAAACAGTCGTAAACGCGAATGCCGAAATGCAAAAAGGGATGCCACCGGGCATCCCTTTCGTATTTCTGTGCAGGTTCACGCAGCTAAAGCGTAAACGGCCCGACTATGGGCACTTATAAACCTGGCCGACCATTTTGCTGTCAACCGGTGCAAAGCTGGACAGGAAATTTTGAGACGGGCTGTTAGCACCATAAATGGTATTGCCGCCCATCGCTGCTGCCTTGTTGCGCAGGTCGTTGGCCGCACCACGCATTGAGCTGCCATCGCCGCCGGTACCGGAGAACCAGTTGCTTTGGGCACCAGTGACTTCACCGAGGAGCTGACAATTTGCGCCTGGTTTGTCGTCCGTGAATTTCACCTGCTGTCCCGCTGCATCCAGTTGATGAGTGGTACTGCACCCGGCAAGCAGCGCGATAGCTGACAGGCCCAGTAACATTTTAATCCGCATCACTTTCCCCATTTGTTTTTGTAATCACATAAAGCCTATCAGAAAACACCTGGCTCTCTTAGGCATCCGTTGCCACGCATACCCAAGGTTCTGCGCTATCGGTATAAATCCGAAAACCACGCAGAAATGAGTCTACACGTTAAACCCGGAAGACATTGAGACTTATCTTACTGAACACGATAAAAAATGGTCAAATAAAAAAACCCGGCCTTTTCAGACCGGGTTTCTTCAGTACGTTAACTCAGACAACAAAATTGCCGCTGATTTGCCGTACCTGCGGATGAACGCAGGGGGATGATGATTACATCATGCCGCCCATACCGCCCATGCCACCCATACCGCCAGCGCCGCCCATATCAACTTTATCGTCTTTAGGCAGGTCAGTGATCATGCACTCAGTGGTGATCATCAGGCCAGCTACAGAAGACGCGTACTGCAGAGCAGAACGGGTCACTTTAGTTGGATCCAGGATACCCATTGCGATCATGTCGCCGTATTGTTCGGTGTAAGCGTTGTAACCGAAGCTACCTTCACCTGCTTTAACAGTGTTTGCGATAACAGAAGCTTCTTCACCTGCGTTCACAACGATCTGACGAAGTGGAGCTTCCATTGCGCGCAGAGCAACGCGGATACCCACGTTCTGGTCATCGTTGTCGCCGGTCAGGTTAGCCAGAGTGTGAGCAACGCGAACCAGCGCAACACCACCACCAGCAACCACGCCTTCTTCTACAGCAGCACGGGTTGCGTGCAGCGCATCTTCAACGCGGGCTTTTTTCTCTTTCATTTCAACTTCAGTCGCTGCGCCAACTTTCAGAACAGCTACGCCGCCTGCCAGTTTAGCCACACGCTCTTGCAGTTTTTCACGGTCGTAATCAGAAGTTGCTTCTTCGATCTGCTGACGGATCTGAGATACACGGCCCTGAATGGTTGCTTCTTCGCCAACGCCATCGATGATGATGGTGGTGTCTTTGTTGATCACAACGCGTTTAGCCTGACCCATGTCTTCCAGAGTCGCTTTTTCCAGCTCCAGGCCAATCTCTTCAGAGATTACGGTACCGCCGGTCAGGGTTGCGATGTCCTGCAACATAGCTTTACGACGGTCGCCGAAGCCAGGTGCTTTAACCGCAGCCACTTTCACGATGCCACGCATGGTGTTCACCACCAGAGTCGCCAGGGCTTCGCCTTCAACGTCTTCAGCAATGATCAGCAGTGGTTTACCGGCTTTAGCAACGGCTTCCAGTACTGGCAGCATTTCGCGAATGTTAGAAATCTTTTTGTCAGCCAGCAGGATGAACGGGCTTTCCAGTTCGATTGAACCGGTTTCTGGCTTGTTGATGAAGTACGGAGACAGGTAACCGCGATCGAACTGCATACCTTCAACAACGTCCAGCTCGTCCTGCAAGCCAGTGCCTTCTTCAACAGTGATGACGCCTTCTTTGCCGACTTTTTCCATCGCTTCAGCGATCAGTTTACCGACGGTTTCATCGGAGTTAGCAGAGATAGTACCAACTTGTGCGATCGCTTTAGAGTCAGAGCAAGGTACAGACAGTTTTTTCAGTTCTTCAACAGCGTGGATGACCGCTTTGTCGATCCCGCGTTTCAGATCCATCGGGTTCATACCAGCGGCAACAGCTTTCAGGCCTTCAGTGATGATGGCTTGTGCCAATACGGTTGCGGTAGTCGTACCATCACCCGCTGCATCGTTCGCTTTGGACGCCACTTCTTTCACCATCTGTGCGCCCATGTTTTCGAACTTGTCTTCCAGTTCGATTTCACGTGCAACGGACACGCCGTCTTTAGTGATGGTTGGAGCACCGAAAGATTTGTCCAAAACCACGTTGCGGCCTTTAGGGCCCAGGGTCACTTTTACTGCATCAGCAAGGATGTTTACGCCACGCAGCATTTTCACACGGGCGTCGTTACCGAATTTTACTTCTTTAGCTGCCATTGTTAATTTCCCTTCAATTCGTTCAGTTCAGAAAAAAGTGGGTCGGAGGAAGATCAGGCTTCTACGATTGCCAGGATGTCGCTCTCAGACATAATCAACACTTCTTCATTGTCGATTTTTTCAGCTTTCACGCCGTAGCCGTCGTTGAAGATGACGATGTCGCCAACTTTAACGTCCAGCGCTTTAACTTCACCGTTTTCCAGAATGCGACCATGGCCGACAGCCAGGATTTCGCCACGGGTAGATTTACCAGCAGCTGAGCCAGTCAGAACGATGCCGCCAGCGGATTTAGATTCTACTTCTTTACGCTTGACGATAACGCGGTCATGCAATGGACGAATTTTCATTGATAACTCTCCTGTGAGCGGGTCCATATCTATTTTTAGGGTTGAATGCCTGACAAATGCCTGCCTGGCCTCGTGGTTTGTTTAATGGGGGCGATACACCCCCATTCAAGGGGAAGAAGAGAAAAAATTTCGCTTTTTCTTTTGGCTTTCAGGCCATCTAAACCCAGCCTGAAAACTACTTCCCAACAATGTATTAACAATCAAGGCCACAGAGATTAGCGATCGCGGTGCTCTGTGTCGTCATCTTTTTTCGGTGAAACCAGGCGTTCCGGTGTTTCATCAGTCCGCTGGAACTCGCCTTCAAAGGTATTTCCGGTGGGCGCACTGCTCCCCCAGTTACCGCCAGAGCGAACAATATTCAGGTGCGGCATCAGCTTGAGCGTCAGTCGTTTCTGAATCGGCGGCAGCAGGAGCAGCAAGCCGAGGAAATCGGTAAAGAATCCCGGAACCAATAACAGGAAACCGGCAATCACCAGTGAAACACTTTTCACCATTTCAGCCGCCGGGCTTTCACCGACAGCGAGCTTCTGCTGAAGCTGCATGAACGTTTTCATTCCCTGATTTTTGACCAGAGAAACACCCACGCAGGAGGTGAATACCACCAGCAATAATGTCGTGGCGACGCCAACAACCGCAGCCACCTTGATAAATAAGGTGATTTCAATATAAGCCAGCAGGAATAACAGTAGTAACGGTAACCAGCGCACCGCATTCTCCTTGTGATTTGGCCCCGAAGTTCTTTTTCAGAACCGTTCGAAACCCTGAATAAGTGCCTGTTTCCGATGTTTACCATCAAAGAAATGCAGGCTGACTACAATGAGATGGTGCTGTGTCCCGGTGATTTCAAGCACCAGACCTGATTTAATTGAGCAGGTAAATGAATTGTGAGAATTCTCACAGATACTAAAAACTTGCACAATCATAGGGCAGGATAGTGATCTTAGTACGTGCAATTCGCCTGAAGCAGCATATGATCGCCTTCGTTGTGGAAACAACGGTTGATCGTTTTAAATTTACCACGGCTAGTAACATAATTTTAAACATCGCATAACGCATTCAGTACCGAAGAGAAGGTTCTCATGTCAAACACCATTCGTATCGAGGAAGACCTGCTGGGCACGCGCGAAGTACCGGCAGAAGCTTATTACGGCATTCATACCCTGCGGGCGATTGAAAACTTCTATATCAGCAACACCAAGATCAGCGATGTGCCTGAGTTTGTTCGTGGCATGGTGATGGTGAAGAAAGCGGCGGCTCTGGCAAACAAAGAGCTGCGCACCATTCCACGCCATATCGCGGACATCATCATTCAGGCGTGCGACGAAGTGCTTGATAAAGGTAAATGCATGGACCAGTTCCCTATCGACGTCTATCAGGGCGGCGCGGGAACCTCGGTAAATATGAACACGAATGAAGTGCTGGCGAACATCGGTCTGGAACTGATGGGTCACCAGAAAGGCGATTACCAGTTCCTTAATCCCAACGATCACCTTAATAAATGCCAGTCCACCAATGATGCCTACCCGACCGGTTTCCGTATCGCGGTTTACGCCTCTTTGCTGAAACTGGTTGATGCGATTTCTCAGTTGGGTGATGGCTTTGAGCGCAAAGCGGTCGAATTTGAAAACGTCATCAAAATGGGCCGCACGCAGTTGCAGGACGCGGTACCGATGACGCTCGGCCAGGAATTCCATGCATTCAACGTATTGCTTAAAGAAGAAACCCGTAACCTGATCCGCACCGGTGAATTACTGCTGGAAGTAAACCTCGGGGCAACGGCGATTGGTACGCGCCTGAATACGCCGGAAGGATATCAGCAGCTGGCCGTGCAGAAACTGGCGGAAGTCAGCAATCTGGCGTGCGTTCCGGCTGAAGACCTGATTGAAGCAACATCAGACTGCGGCGCTTACGTAATGGTTCACAGCTCCCTGAAGCGTCTGGCGGTTAAGCTTTCCAAAATCTGTAACGACCTGCGCCTGCTCTCTTCCGGGCCTCGCGCCGGGCTCAATGAGATCAACCTGCCAGAATTGCAGGCCGGTTCTTCCATCATGCCTGCCAAAGTTAACCCGGTGATCCCGGAAGTAGTGAATCAGGTTTGCTTCAAAGTCATCGGCAACGACATGTGCGTCACGATGGCCGCCGAAGCGGGTCAGTTGCAGCTGAACGTCATGGAGCCTGTGATCGGCCAGGCCATGTTTGAATCCGTGCACATCCTGACTAACGCCTGCTACAACCTGCTGGAAAAATGCATCAACGGCATTACGGCAAACAAAGAAGTGTGCGAATTCTACGTCTTCAACTCCATTGGTATCGTGACGTATCTGAACCCGTTCATCGGCCACCACAATGGCGATATCGTCGGTAAGATTTGTGCGGAAACCGGCAAGAGCGTTCGTGAAGTCGTGCTTGAACGCGGTTTGCTGACGGAAGCCGAGCTGGACGACATTTTCTCTATCGAAAACCTGAAGCACCCGGCTTACAAAGCGAAGCGCTATACCGATGAAAATGAACAGTAACAGACTCCATTTCTGACCTTTTAAAGGCTCGTTGTTCTGCGGAACAGCGGGCCTTTTTACTGAGTTGCAAACAACAATTACATAACAATTATTTTTCAATTCCTTAAGGATTACTGGATATATGGACGGACAGCCATGTTAATCATCGAACTTATTATTGTACTCGCCGCAATTTTTCTCGGTGCCCGTCTGGGCGGCATCGGAATTGGTTTCGCGGGCGGATTGGGTGTTCTGGTGCTTGCTTTAATCGGCGTGAAACCGGGATCGATTCCTTTTGACGTTATCTCAATCATCATGGCCGTGATTGCCGCCATTTCGACCATGCAGGTCGCGGGCGGGATGGATTATCTGGTGCAGCAAACCGAGAAACTGCTGCGCCGAAACCCGAAACACATCACCCTTCTGGCCCCGATCGTCACGTATTTCCTCACGATCATGGCCGGTACCGGCAACATTTCACTTTCTGCGCTCCCGGTAATTTCTGAAGTGGCAAAAGAGCAGGGGATCAAACCTTGCCGTCCGCTTTCTACGGCCGTAGTGGCCGCGCAGATCGCTATCACCGCCTCGCCCATTTCCGCCGCGGTGGTGTATATGGCGTCGACGATGGAAAGCCACGGCGTCAGTTATTTGCATCTGCTGATGGTGATGATTCCTTCGACGCTGGCGGCAGTGATTGTGATGTCGCTGATTATCAGCTGGTGTTTTGACTCGAAACTCTCCAACGATCCGGTTTATCTCAAGCGCTATGAAGAAGGCCTGATTGAGCTGCGTGGCGATAAAAAAGTGGAAATAAAACGTGGCGCGAAGCTTTCCGTTTTACTGTTCCTGCTGGGCGTTTTTTCTGTGGTTGGCTACGCCGTGATTAACAGCCCGAGCCTTGGCTGGGTTGCTCAACCGGTGATGACCACCAACAGCGCGATTCTGATTATTATGCTCAGCGTGGCGACATTAATCACCCTGCTGTGCCGCATCGAAACCGACTCAATTCTGACCTCCAGCACGTTCAAATCCGGCATGAGCGCCTGCATTTGTATCCTCGGCGTTGCCTGGCTCGGAGACACGTTTGTACAGGCGAATCTGGGTTGGATTAAGGAAACCGCAGGCACCATTATTCAGGCACATCCTTGGCTGCTGGCGGTGATTTTCTTCTTCAGTTCGGCCCTGCTGTATTCGCAGGCCGCGACGACCAAAGCACTGTTACCAATGGCGCTGGCGCTGAGCGTTTCCCCGCTGACGGCGGTGGGTTCTTTCGCGGCAGTCTCAGGGCTGTTCATTTTGCCGACGTATCCGACGCTGGTTGCCGCTGTGCAGATGGATGACACCGGTACCACCCGAATTGGCCGGTTCGTCTTTAACCATCCGTTCTTTATACCGGGCACGATCGGCGTATTTTTGTCGGTTCTTTTCGGCTTCGCCGCCGGCAGTATTATTCTCTGACAGTTTTTCCGGGGGCTACGGCCCCCACCTTTCCTGCGTTCTTCCGCTTCACTCTTTTGTAAAGTACCTGCAAGGCTTTCTGCGTCGCGTTCGCACGGGGTATACTCACATTTCATTAACGCGCTGCGGCATGAAGCCGTCCGCATCTTCTGTCGAATCACCCAGTGGCCGTTTAACTGCCGCGACAAAGAGAACTTTACTCCGCATGGATCACCGCATTCTTCGAATTTTCTTTCTGCTGTGCAGCCTGTTTATCTTGCCTTTGCAGGCGCACGCCTCGTTGTTTGATAAACCGGCAGCCACGCAATTTGTTCCTGTTGATCAGGCTTTCAGCTTTGATTTTCAGCAACAAGGCCATGACCTCAAGCTGAACTGGCAGATCCGCGACGGTTACTACTTATATCGCAGCAAAATTGAGATTGAACCGAAGAATGCCCGGCTGGCAGCGTTTATCCTGCCGAAGGGCCGTGAACATCACGATGAATTTTTAGGCGACAGTGAAGTATTCGAAAACGCGCTGCGCCTCACGGTGCCGTTACAGCAAGCCAGCGCCGATGCAACCGTCCGCGTAACTTATCAGGGATGTGCCGCCGCTGGTTTCTGCTATCCGCCGGAAACCCGTGAAGTGCCGCTCAGTGAAGTTTCAGAGCCGGTTAAAGCCAGCTCAGGCGTCGCAGGATCCGCCCTTCCGCCGGTCGAGGCCACACCAGCGAAAGTCTCCACGCCGCTGCCGTTTTCGCCGCTTTGGGCGTTACTGATTGGTATTGGCATCGCGTTCACGCCGTGCGTGCTGCCGATGTATCCGCTGATTTCCGGCATTATTCTCGGGCGCCAGCGCCCGCACAGCATGAAGCGAATTTTTCTGCTGTCGCTGGTGTACGTACAGGGCATGGCGCTGACGTACACTCTCCTTGGGATGGTGGTCGCCGCCGCGGGCTTGCAGTTCCAGGCCGCATTGCAAAGCCCTTGGGTGCTGATCGTTTTATCCGTGATGTTTATCGCGCTGGCGTTATCGATGTTTGGGGCTTTCAGCCTGCAACTTCCGTCCTCCGTTCAGACCCGGCTTGCGTTGTGGAGTAATGAACAAAAAGGCGGTTCGCTGCCGGGCGTCTTTATTATGGGTGCGCTGGCAGGCCTGATTTGTTCCCCCTGCACCACCGCGCCACTGAGCGCCATTTTGTTGTATATTGCCCAGAGCGGAAACTTGCTGGCCGGTGCCGGCACGCTCTATCTGTACGCGCTGGGGATGGGCATCCCACTGATTATCGTCACCCTGTTTGGGAATAAACTGCTGCCACGCAGCGGCCCGTGGATGCATTACGTCAAAGAAGGCTTCGGTTTTGTCATTCTCGCGCTGCCGGTGTTTTTACTTGAGCGTGTGATTGGCGATACCTGGGGATTACGCCTGTGGAGCCTGCTGGGCATCGCATTCTTCGGCTGGGCGTTACTGCTGAGCCTGAAAAGCCAGCGCGGTATCGTGCGTGTTCTGCAACTGATTTTCCTCGCCGCTGCGCTTATCGTCAGCCGTCCGTTGCAGGACTGGGCCTTTGCGCCCGCCAGCAGTCAGTCCGCGCCACAGCACGCGCTGAACTTCCAGAAAATACATAACGTTGACGAACTGAATGCCGCCTTGCAGGACGCGCAGGGCAAACGCGTCATGCTGGATTTGTACGCGGACTGGTGCGTGGCGTGTAAAGAGTTCGAAAAATATACATTTTCCGCGCCAGAGGTGCAGAATGAGCTGGCCGACACTATGTTGCTTCAGGCCGATGTGACGCAAAACTCGGCGGAGCAGAAGGCGTTGTTAGAGCGTCTTGAAGTGCTGGGCTTGCCCACGATTTTATTCTTTGGCCCCGACGGCCATGAATTGCCGCAGTCGCGGGTCACCGGTTTTATGGATGCCACTGAGTTCAGTACGCATTTGCAGAAAGCCCGCCCTTAAACGACACTACATTTTGAAGTACGCGAATTGTGAGGAGGCAAACGTGCTACGTGAACAGGTTCTCGATCAAACCCTAAATCTCTTGGAACAACGTGGCCTTGCAACATTGTCACTGGAAAACGTCGCTGAACTCGTCGACGTTCCGCTCAATGAACTTCGCCGCTTCTGGCCCGACGCCGAAGCGCTGCTCTATGACAGCCTGCGCTATCACGGAGAACAAATTGAGATCTGGCGGCGTCAGCTGATGCTGGATGAAACGCTCACTCCGCCGCAAAAATTGCTGGCACGGTATAAAGTGCTCGATCAGCAGGTGCGCCAGCAGCGTTACCCGGGATGCCTCTTTATCGCGGCCTGTACATTTTTCCCTGAGAGCGACGCGCCTATTCATCAACTGGCCGAAAATCAGAAACGGGCGTCCTACGACTACACGCTGTCTTTGCTCCAGGAAATGGGTTCCGATGACGCCGAAATGGTGGCGCAGCAGATGGAACTGATCCTTGAAGGTTGTCTGAGCAAGTTGCTGGTGAAACGTCAGCTCATCGATGTGGAAGTGGCGCGACGTCTGGCAGAAGATGTTTTGAATGTCGCCCGCTGCCGTGAACATGGCGCACTTTCCTGACTTTCTATGACCGCAGACAGGCCATTTCGCCATTTTTGAATGAAAAGTCAGCAAACGAACGTCTTTTATGTGTTTTACATGACAAAGCCGTTGACGGCACATGCCCAATACGGTTTAATGCGCCCCGTTGCCCGGATAGCTCAGTCGGTAGAGCAAGGGATTGAAAATCCCTGTGTCCTTGGTTCGATTCCGAGTCCGGGCACCATATTTAAAGAAACCAGCCTAACGGCTGGTTTTTTGCTTTCTGGCCTCGGCCAAAAAAATCCTGCCCTCTCCCTTTCGTGACTCACTTCTCACCCCTTCATTCATTTGCACAAAACTCCCGTTCAATCCTGTTTAAAAGTTAGGCCAACGTCCGTTAACGGGCATATTTCCTCGTTTTAGACTGTTTCCTTAGGCTAAAAAATTTACTCAAAGCCCTACAAACAGGATTGTCTGATGCAAATAACCCACATTGAGGTATTGCGCGTTGCTATTCCTTTCAGCAGCGGCAGGGAAAAATCACAAGAGAAAAACACTGACGCTTACAACGCGGCGTCACCGACATTAACCCGTATGGAAACGCTGCTGGTCAAAATCACCACGGATACCGGTTTACACGGCTGGGGCGAAGGTTTTGGGCATCTTTCAAACCCGATGACGGAAACGGCGCTGAACGGTCTGGTGGGCAGATTTTTCCTCGGGCAAACCTGTCCGCAAAGCCCTGACGAAATTGCCTCGCTGATGCAACAGGCAGAAATCAATTTCCACGCCTTTGGCCGCACGGGGCCGGTGATGTTTGCGCTGTCGGCAGTGGATATCGCGCTGTGGGATTTGCTGGCA
Organism: Rahnella sp. BIGb0603; assembly: GCF_024808755.1. Taxonomy (NCBI): domain Bacteria; kingdom Pseudomonadati; phylum Pseudomonadota; class Gammaproteobacteria; order Enterobacterales; family Yersiniaceae; genus Rahnella; species Rahnella sp. BIGb0603. The sequence continues at coordinate 610,326 of NZ_JANUEX010000004.1, forward strand.
AAAGCCAGAAACCAGCCGCTTTGGCAATTGCTTGGGGCGAAGCGCCATAAAATCGGGGTTTATGCCAGTCTGGTGAGTTACGGGAATGACCCGCAACGCGTGGCAGAAAAAGTGCTGAGCACTTATGACGCCGGATTCCGCGCCATCAAACTGCATGAAACAGAATACGCTGCCATTGCCACCGCGCGGGAAGTGTTGCCGCAAGATGCTGAACTGATGGTCGATGTAAATTGCCCGTGGAGTGTTAAAGATGCCATCGCGCAGGCGCAGAAGTTACGCCCGCTGAATCTGGGATGGCTGGAAGAACCCGTCTGGCCGCCGGATGATCTGGCTGGTCTGGCGCAGGTCAGAACACAAGGCACACGAATTGCCGCTGGCGAAAATGCGGCGGGCGTACAGGGTTTTGTCGAGCATTTCGAACGCGGCGCGATTGACATCGCACAGCCGAGCGTCAGCAAAGTTGGCGGTATCACCGCCATGTTGAAAGTCTTCGCGTTAGCAAAACAATATTCTGTCCGGGTTGTTCCGCACTGCTTCTATTATGGCGCCGGCCTGATAGCGACCGCGCAACTGGTGGCCTTGCTTGATGAAAGTGTCAGTCTGGAGGTGCCTTTCATTCAGTGGCAGGAACAACTTTATCCGCAGCTGGACTTCACGCCACATATGGTTTTACCTGATGCGCCGGGTCTGGGTTTTGAGCCTTCTCCCGCCGTCATTCAGAAATATCTTGTCAGCTCACAAACTCTTTCCCTGATGACGGAGGCGGCTCATGCATAAATCCAATTACCGCGTCATTATCGCCCTGCTGCTGTTCTTTGCGGGCATGCTGAATTATCTCGATCGCGCCGCGCTTTCGGTCATGGCACCGCTGATCAAAGGCGATTTGCACATTGACGATGCGCAGATGGGGATTCTGTTCAGCGCCTTCTTCATCGGTTACTGCCTGTTTTGTTTCATCGGGGGCTGGAGCGCTGACAGATTCGGGCCACGCAAAGTGTTCGGGCTGGCGGCAGCTTTCTGGTCGGTATTCTGCGGCGCTACGGCGCTGGTGACAGGTTTCGGGCATTTGCTGGTCGTGCGGGTAATGTTTGGTATCGGTGAAGGGCCGATGGGCACCACCACTAACAAATCCATCTCCAACTGGTTCCCGCGTAAAGAAGTCGGGCGTGCGGTCGGGTTCACCAACGCCGGGCAACCGCTGGGCGCAGCAATTGCTGCACCGATTGTCGGGCTGGTCGGATTGCACTTCGGCTGGCGTATTGCCTTTGTGGTGATTGCCGCGCTGGGCTTCGTGTGGCTGGCAGCCTGGATGATTCTTTTCCGCGATAAACCGGAACAGCATCCGCGCGTTTCAGAGGCCGAGAGAACGCTGATTGCCAGCGACCGTCCCGCGACACCGGTCACTTCAGGGATGAAAGAAAAAGATGTGCATACCCTGTGGTATTACGTTTTTTCCAAACCGGTATTAGGCGTGGCCGCCGCGTTTTTCTGCTTCAACTATATTCAGTATTTTTTCCTGTCATGGCTGCCGAGCTACCTCACGGATTTCCAGCATCTGGACATCAGGAGCATGAGCATTATCGGCATTCTCCCGTGGCTTGGCGCAACCGCAGGTTTCATTGGCGGCGGCATTGTGGCGGACATGCTATACCGCCGGACCGGCAACTTCCTTTTTTCACGCAAAGCCGTCATTTTCACCGGCCTGATCATCGCCGCAGGTTGCGTGCTGATGACCGCTTACACCCGCAATACGGCCGGTGCCGTCGCCCTGATCACTGTCGCCAGTATCTTCGCGTATATGACCCCGCAGGCATGCTGGTCGCTATTGCAGGATATCGTGCCGGCGCATCGCATCGGAACCGCGGGGGGATTTGTGCATCTGCTGGCTAATCTGGCCGGGATTTTATCTCCCAGCATCACCGGCTTTTTAATCCAGTACGGCGGCGGTTATCAGTCTGCTTTTATCCTGTCGAGCGGTCTGGCGATCGTCGGCGTGGTCGCAATGGCGATACTGGTACGCCAGAATAAAGTGAATGAACTTTTTGGTAAAAAAAGCCCGTCAGAAGACGTCATTACGCAGCATTAATCCTTTGATTTGTCATGTTCAACCTGCAACTGAGCTGATACATTGCAGGTTGAACATTGAGCAAATTTATAGGATATAGAAATGCCTTCGTCCGGAACTCCGCTTTTCCCGCCAGCATTGAAAACCGGTGACACTATTGGTTTCTTCTCCGCCTCTTCACCGGTTACCACCACGGCACCAAACCGCTTTGCGCGCGGGAAAGACTACTTGCGGGAAAAAGGTTTTGTGCTCAAACCGGGGTTGCTGACCGGCGAGTCAGACCATTACCGTTCAGGATCCGTTGCCCGGCGGGCTGAAGAATTAAACCAGCTGTTTCGTGATCCGCAGGTGCGCTGTGTGATGTCCACCATCGGGGGCAATAACACTAACTCCCTGCTGCCTTACCTCGATTACGACGCACTGGTCGCTGACCCGAAAATCATTATTGGTTATTCAGATACCACCGCGCTGCTGGCAGGCATTTACGCACAGACCGGACTGATTACTTTTTACGGCCCTGCGCTCGTTGCCTCTTTCGGCGAATTTCCCCCGCTGGTTGATGAGACTTATGCGTCTTTTGCTGACGTTTTGATGAACCGTCATGACGCGCCATATCGTTATTCTTTTCCCTCACACTGGACGGATGAAAAGCTTAACTGGGATGATATTGCTCCGGTTCGGGCTAAGCATTTGTATGCCAATACCTGCCGTTTTCTGGGCAAAGGGCGTATTGAAGGGCGCGTCATCGGCGGCAATCTGAATACCCTTTCGGGGATCTGGGGAAGTCCTTATATGCCCGAAATCCGTCAGGGCGACATTTTATTTATCGAAGACAGCCTGAAAGATATCGCCACCGTCGAACGTTCATTCTCCATGCTTAAGCTCAATGGCGTTTTCGACCGCATCAGTGCGATAGTGCTCGGGAAGCACGAATTATTCGATGACGCCGGAGCCGGCAGACAGCCCGCAGATGTATTGCTGGAAATCCTTAACGGCCAGGATATCCCGTTAGTCGACGGCTTTGACTGTTGCCATACTCACCCGATGCTCACCCTGCCGCTGGGTGTAGATATCGCTGTCGACTTTGACCGGCAGCAGATTCACATTGCCGGCCAGTACCTGTCCTGATGACCTTATAAATCACGTACTACTAAAATTCCGTACGTGATTTATATCTTTCCGGCTCAAGCCTTCCTTTTTCTTCTCCCTCCGTTAAGGCCATACATTGCCAGCATGTAAATATTTCTGACAACAATCTGACTTTTAAATAGTACGGTTTATACTGACTGCCCCTTAACGACGGTATATCAGGGTAAAATTCTGATAGGGTAGCACTGTACTAATTATCTGAATGCAAATGTAAGACAGGATATGTTTAACAGGGAGACTGAGGATGCAAATGATTTATCTGATTGAAAATGAAATAGTATTCAATCCAGAGGATAACTCACTTTCTTTGCTGAGCGACGCTGAGAGTAAGGTCGCTGTATCCAATCCTGCGCGGAGAATTTTATTATTGCTGATTGAGCAACATGGCATTGTTGTTCCTCGTGAAACATTTTTTAAAAAAGTATGGGATGACTATGGACTGACTGCCAGTAATAATAACCTCAATCACTGCATCAGCAAATTACGTAAAGTGATTTCTATGCTGGGTTATTCCGATGAATTCATTGTCACCGTTCCCAAAGTTGGTTTTTACATCAGGAAAGAGATCGCCATTGCGGTGAATTTTGAGCAAATCGCATCTCCCAAAGAAAATACGGAAGAGTCCAGAAGTGTTATCGAAATACCGGAAATCATTCTTCCCATCGCTGAAGAACAGCCTTCCACAGAGGTGGTGACTGAGCCAGTTCAGCCCGAAACCGTGACACCGGAGCACCACCGATGGGAAACAAAACACTCTGTTTTTATGAGTATTTTAGTCACAACAGTGATTACGGCCTGGGGGATTTTCATCCTTCACCGTAATCTGAGTGACCCGATGGCGCATTTGCAGATTGCGAGAATAGGTGTCTGCGAACTGTATTCAACCGCGCCCGTCACTCCGTCACGAAAGGAGGAATTCGCGCGTCTGGCCGAAATTTTCCTGCGAAAAAACAATATTTCCTGCAAGCCCGGTCAAATATTCATATTTCAAAGTGAGCGATTTTCCCTCCCGATAAATACGGGTTCTGTGCGCGATTTCATGACGCAATGTAATACCGATGATAATCATAAGATGAACATTTGCATAAGTTATTATACAAATGACAGGACCACGAATGACAAATTATAATAAAAGCTTACCTTCAGTAAAGAAGATCCTTCTTTTATTCTTATTGCCCACTATTGTTTTACTGATCATTGTTTTTTGCGAGATTTTTTTAAGAAAAGACAAAGAGGCATTTCCGGTTAACATCCCTTGCCGGGGAAACATGATCATAGAAGCACAATATGATAATCAAAAAGCCAGGATGGTGGCATCACTGTACTTTAGTTTTCTGAGCAAGAATAAAATTTTGATTTCTCTGAGCGGGACAGGATATTTGTATAACAATGAAAATGTCGTCGTTGAGAAAAAAACGCTGCTGCGTAATATCTATTATGATTATATCCATGAAAGTAAGGCCACGGATACCTACTCGATGACCAGCAGTCAGATCAATATCGATAGCGTGGATGATTTTGACTGGCGTATTTCCTCACTTTTACTGATGAACAGTTTTTTTCTGACGGGCCACACAGATACGCTGGTCTTAAAGAAGTTCGACGATAACGCCCTGCTCATCGAAAACAATCAGTCACCGTTTACGCTGTGCATCTTCAGTAAGAGTCTGTGAGACCCGGTCGTCACTGCTTTTGTCTATTTATAATACAGATAGAGTTGAAATCCGCAGGCTTGAGCGTAACGGGCCAGCGTACTGAAACTGGCCTGTGCCGGACGCTTTTCCAGGCGAGTGATGGCCGGAGGTGTGATCCCGAGGCGTCGGGCCAGCTCAGTTTTATTTAATCCGGCATCTTCGCGTAAGGTTTGCAACAACGCATGAATTTCTGTCTCAGCAATGAGTTCCGGAGCCTGGGTAGAATATACCGGTTCTTCAAGCGCCTGAGCCCGTAGTTTAGCCGTTCTTAGCATGTCGTTCTCCCTCTCTTTCAGACGCGGTCAGTAGTAGTTAATCTTGACGATCACTGACGCATCAAATTGCCCGAGAGAAAGTGCTCTCCCTGGGATCGCACTCACTTTCGCCGTGAAGTTTTTTGTCACTTCATTCACGTTAGTGAGTTCTGCAAAATCATCATAACGATTGAACGTAATTGCCTGTTCTTTATCGTTGTAGAGCATTAATTTGGCACCATTCGACAAATCTATGGCCGTATTATCGAGCAACGGACTGGCCGTGGAAAACTCGGCCTGCAGGGAGAAATTATCCAGGCATCCCTGCTTAACGGCTTTAATGGCAAACGGCAGAGAAATACCGGAAGAACGGGACAAAATGGTGCTCTGGATCGGGCCGAAATCTACAATCTGAGATTCCGGATAGACCTTCAAATCGGAGCCACAGGCCAGGAAACGAATCCCCTGTAAGCCGGAGAGGTTATATTTCAGGTTTTTAGCGCCCGGCGATTTGTTGATGCCCCGGCTGCCATCAAGCTGGAATACCGTAAACTGATCAGCCCCCTGATAATGACCGCTGGAAGGCGCGTTCCCGCTGACCTTGATATACAGGCGGAAAGTGACGTTTACCGTAACGTTCTGGCCTTTTTTGATGGGCGTACTGTTAGTGCTGAGACGCTGTTCATTCTGCTCGAGATCCTGCCCGTTATAGCTCACGCCCAGCAGTAAGCCCTCACCAATCGACTGGGATTTCGGGTTGAAGTAGAAATGAACCACATCAATGATTGAACCCAGAACATTATCGCAATATGCGGTGACGTTAATGTCATTGGATTCCCAGATTTTGGTGCCAACCGGCACATTCGACGGTATCGCCAGCTGCCCGACCGGGATCGCAGGTTTATCGACGATCCCCGTTCCTTTTTCCACGCAATCTAGCGCCAGCGCGCTGCGGGAAAAACAGAGCAATAAAATAATCAATATCATCCTGCCAGCGAATAACCGGTAAATATCAGGCATAACAATCCCTTATCGAGGAGATGAACAGGTTCAAATACTGGCGTACACACAGCTTAGCGTTTGCCTTCTTTGCTGATGAGCTGACACTGAGGCGTCTGACACTGGTACTCGTTCACCTGTAAACCCCCGTAGTCGTCCATATATCCCAGGCTGTACCGGTTGCTGACATACTGACCGCCGGTCAGGGATTCTGTCGCAAACGGGGCCAGCATCACGCTGTCAAACCCCGGCACGTTGCCTTTATTATCCTTACCCAGATAGCCGACGGTGATATAGAAAGGTGTCGGGTTGGTCAGTTTCAACCCGTCCGAAAGGCGGCTGACCTGAAGCTGTTCCTGCCAGTTCCCTTTCAGCAATTTGCGCAGTTCGGTGGGCCGGAAGAAAAGCTTCACGCGGCTCTGAATCGCAACCTGCATCACGTTGGCCATTTCGCTTTTTGGCGGGACTTCACGCACATTGAAATAAAATAACGATTCGCGATCTTTCGGCAGTGCGGCGGTTTCCGGTAACTGAAGTACGCGGATCTGGCTTTTCTGGCCCGCATCAATCCGCTGCATTGGCGGCAGCGCCACCAGCGGAGATGTGATTTTTTCGCCCTGCGCATTCTCCAGCCAGACCTGCGCCAGATAAGGCAAGTCCTTGCTCTGGTTCTCCAGCATGACGCTGACCGATTTGTCATTGGCATTAAAAATGATACGCGTCCGGTCAAGGTTAATGGCTGCAATGGCCGGACAAGCCACGCTGGCCATCATCAGTAACGCCATGCCTGTGTGTAAAATCTGCTTCTTCATCGGACTCTTCCTTTCCTGATTCACTTTGTTAATTTTCAACTACACGGTAATAGCACCTGGCCGGAACGGGTCACGGGCTGCGAAGGTACCTGTATCCGGCATTTCTGATCCTCGCCCCAGCGTACCGTCAGCGATTTCTCGCCGGAGACGCCCGCCAGATACGCCAGACCGCCATCACCAATCAGACCGGCTTCAAATCCGGAACTGTTATCCGTCACCGACGACCCCAATGGCGGATAGCTGCCGTCAGCGAGACGAATGACGGCCATCAGGCGCTCGCCTTTAATCGCGCGGATTTTGCGGAAACCTATTGCTCCTTCTGTCAGGGTTTTGCTGACAACCGAGCTGTAAACTTCTACATCATCAGGCAGATGATTGACGTCAACGCGGATATCAGAAGTCTGATAGCTGGAGACGCCGTTCACGACGGCGATGCCGTAATCATTCGTTACCGACGCGCCTTCGCTGATCGGAATACCCTTCACTCCGGCCGACACCATCATGCGCGGCTCGCTGCCAGAGCTGCTCTGGTGCAATGCGGCTCCGGCTGCGGTGGCCGTAAATGAGCCGTACCAATTGGCGTTTACCGAGCGGTAATCGTTATTTTTTACGCTGCCGTTCACGCCTAACTGACCGTAGGGAGACATGTGCTGGTAGTTAGCACGGAAAACGCCGTCGCCTTTTTGCAGGTCAGGGCTGCTTCCGCCGGCTCCTACGCGCCAGCTGTTGTTCGGATCCTGGCTGTTGTAATAAGAGGCGGTTTGCGAAAATCCGCCCTGGGAATCCTGTTGAGCGTCATAGCTGATCTGCTGCCCGGAAGACAACGGCAAACTGAATGACAGGAACATCTGGTTTTCATCGGTATCGCGGTATCTCAGCTTGCTGGCCGACAACGTCCCGGAAATCCCGGTGAACCGCCCGATATCAAATATCTTGCTGACGGAAACGCTGTAGTTATTGCTGGGATTTTCGTTCCAGTACACCTTATGTGTCGCCGAGAGATACAACGTGATCGCCGGCCACGGCAGAAACTGGTTGGCGGTTACCGTATAAGTTTGTTTATCGTCGCGGGAATACCCGTCGCCGTTCACCTTGTCGAGATACTGGTTGAACGACATGAAGGTTTTTTCCGAGAAACGATAACCGGCAAAAGTGATCTGGCTTCCGGTGGAATCGAAACGTTTGGAATAGTTGGCGCGATAGCTGAAACCCGTTTGCTTACCCGCCACAGGAACCGTAGCGGAAGAACGCGTGACATCGAAAGACACCGCGCCCAGCTTTTGCAAATTCTGCCCGACGCCGAGTGCCTGCGCCTGATAGTTCCCGGTGGTGGCAATCAGCCCGCCATAGACTGAGAAATCATTAAGCGCGCCCCACGATATTTCTCCGCTGTAAAAACCCGGCTGCAAAACGTGATTGCTGCTGCCGGTGGTCGGTTTCCCCATCGCCGTCTTGAACCGCACCTGACCTTTGCGGGTCAGAAACGGGATCGTCGCCGTGGTAACCTGATATGTCGTTACGCTGCCGTTTTCTTCTTCAATTTTAACGTCCAGCGCACCCTGCACGGCTTCCGTCAGGTCCTGCACGACAAACGGCCCGGGAGAAACGTTGGTCTGATAAATTACCCGGCCGTTCTGGCTGATACTGACTTTGGCGTTGGTTTTGGCGATACCCGTTACCTGAGGCGCATAACCACGCAGCGAAGGCGGCAACATCCTCTGATCACTGTTGACGGAAACGCCGATAAAGCGGAAGGAATCGAAAATATCTGAGCTGAAATAGGTCTGCCCGCCGGTCAGACGCGCGCCGATGGAAGGCAATGCACGGAACAGATAGGTTTGCGTCCAGGTGAATTTATCGCTGGCAGGCGATCCTGACGTCCTGGCGGCGGAATACTGATAATCAGCGCGGGCACGCCACGCACCCAGGTTAAATCCGGTCGTACCGTAGCTGCTAAAACTGGTCGAGCTGTTGCCCTGCTGGGGCATGTATTTGCTGCCCAGCAGGTTGTAATCAAGTAATACGCCATTCACGCCGTTGTCCCACTGGGAAGGCGGAACCCAGTTTTCATCGTGAAACGTCAACCACGCCTGCGGGATACTGATATTCAGCGTCTGTTTTTCCTGATCGTAACGTGCGGTGATTTCTTTTTGACGATCCAGAGAAGTGCATTCGCCGTGATGCCAGAGTGTCAGCTGCTCCTGGGCGGCTTTGGTCAGATCGAATTTATCCACCAGTGAAGGCGGCACACACAGACGGCTGTTTTTATTATCTTCAGTAGGAATATATTTAATCAAGCTTTGATCGCCCAGCGTGCGGCCATTGAGCACGACATCCAGCAGATATTCACCGGGTGCGATATAATTCGCCACCTGAAAACGTGAAAGGTCTACATTATTGCGATCGGCAGAATCAATAAAGTTAACGTTAAATTCTACCGCCAGACTTTTGAATGAAATAAAGCATCCTGACAAGAAAATAATAACCCCTGTTGTTATTCTCATTCCTGTCGATGTTCTGTCCATCGCAAACAACATAATAAAATCACTTTTTATTTTTTATAAATCCAGCACGGAACCCCGATGCACCCGGAAAATAAAGGGGAGATAACTCCCCTTAATAACAGCAATCTTTACTTGTAGTTCAGGGCGTAAGTCGCCTGAGAAACGATAGTACCGGTGGACACTGGCTGGGTGTTGGCTTCAACGCGCGCAGCAAATACCAGCTCGTTATTACCTGTTACCAGATTAATGTCTTTTGAGGTATCGCCAACTTTCAGCAAATCCCCGTTAGCGTCGATGAGACGGATGCCTGCACCTTTCGCGCTGCCGGTGTTCGCCAGCAGTTCAGTGGCGCTGCTGTCCGGAGTACCCGCGAAAGATACGGCAACTTTAGACATCGCCGGATATTCAACGGTGCCGGCAGTTTGCGCGGTCAAATCGCAGTCTTGCAGATGGATGGTGTAGTTAACGTTTTGAGAATATTTATTGCCGCTTGCCAGCACCTTATTTGCCACCTGACCCATATCGACATTAATGTCTTCATCGCCTGCGGCAATAGAGCAAGGCGCGTTAATAACGGTACCGGTGAAATGAATACGGCCGGAACCCTGGTCAGCGCCGGTCGGAGGTGTTGTAACGTCATCAGCAAAAGCTGAAGCGGAAATTAAAGTAGATAAAGCAATAATCAGTGTCTTGTTCTTAGCGTTAAACATAGTAAGTCCTTGAGATTTAACGGTAGCTATTAAGTGATAAATACGCACACAGGCGATATTTTTCGCTGTACCGAAGAGAGCACCCCTCTCTTGCCAGATCAATATACTGATATTTTAAATTTAACGTTATAATAATTTGCCAATTGCAAATATTAAGAGTTTTAATCTCAGATTAATCTTTAAACATCACCTTTATGAATGGAAATTAACTTAAAAGTTAAAATAATTAACATTAAATGTTCCGGCTTGAATAAAAATCATTCTTGTTAATTTGAAAAGTTAAGCTTTAGTTAACCAATAATTTACTTTTCGTTTAATTAAAATTTACGTTTTCAGGGTTATTGATACATTTTCGCCGACATCAGTGAGAAAACTCTGCATTCAGATCAAAAGAACGCCCTCAACTAAGTCCGTCCGGATCTCTCTTCAGATCATTTTCAGTCGTTCATTCTTCTCAAACCGCCCTGTGTTCATTGAGAAAGAACAGTTTCTGTTTCCATTTTGGCTCATATCTCAGTTCTTTCTGACATCACGCTGCCTTTTGTGGCCTGTCCCGCACTGCTGTTGCAGATATCTTGCTGTTTTTTCTCCGCTTGCGTGATCTGCCCCCCAGAAAGCAAACAAAGCCCTAACGCAAACTACACTTAACTTTTGATTGACATATATTTAACAAAATAAAGGAGAAAAACCATGAGCCAAGTTCATAAGCATTCTATTCCTGCCTCTGTGGCAGAACGCGCCCTGATCACACCTGAAAAATATCAACAGTATTATCAGCAGTCTGTTGAAGACCCCGAAGCCTTTTGGGGAGAACAGGCAAAAGTCCTCGACTGGATCAAACCGTTTACTCAGGCGAAAAATACCTCGTTTGCACCGGGAAATATCGATATTCGTTGGTTTGAGGATGGCACCCTCAATCTGGCGGCTAACTGTCTCGACCGGCATTTAGCAGAGAAAGGCGATCAGACCGCGCTTATTTGGGAAGGCGATGACCCCAATGCTGAAAATAAGCACGTCACGTATAAACAGCTTCACCAGGATGTCTGCCAGTTTGCTAATGTATTAAAAGGATTTGGCGTCAGGAAAGGCGATGTTGTCGCCATCTATATGCCTATGGTGCCTGAAGCCGCCGTGGCAATGCTGGCCTGTGCCCGTATCGGCGCAGTGCATTCCGTCATTTTTGCCGGTTTTTCACCGGAAGCCGTTTCCGGCCGCATCATTGATTCCAATGCCAAAATCGTGATCACCGCCGATGAAGGGTTGCGTGCAGGTCGAACCATCCCGCTTAAACAGAATGTGGACGATGCCCTGAAAAATCCGGCAGTCACCAGCGTGACACACTCCATTATTTTCAAACGCACCGGGAAACAGGGTGAATGGAAAGAAGGCCGCGATATCTGGTGGCATGACGCAATAAAAGATGTTCCGGCTGATTGTCCGGCGGAAGAAATGAAAGCGGAAGATCCTCTGTTTATCCTCTATACCTCCGGCTCCACCGGTAAACCTAAAGGCGTTTTGCATACCACTGGCGGATATCTGGTTTATGCAGCGCTGACTTTCAAATACACCTTTGATTACCACGACGGCGACATCTACTGGTGTACTGCCGACGTAGGCTGGGTAACTGGCCACAGCTATCTGCTTTACGGCCCGCTGGCTTGTGGTGCGGTCAGCCTGATGTTTGAAGGCGTGCCAAATTACCCGACGCCAGCGCGTATGGCCCAGGTCATTGATAAGCACAAAGTAAACATTCTTTATACGGCGCCAACCGCCATCCGTGCATTGATGGCTGAAGGGGACAAAGCGGTCGAAGGAACCAGCCGCGCCTCGCTGCGGATCATGGGTTCAGTGGGTGAACCGATTAACCCGGAAGCCTGGGAGTGGTACTACAAAACGATTGGTAACAGCCAATGCCCGATCGTCGATACCTGGTGGCAGACTGAAACCGGCGGTTTCATGATCACACCGTTGCCGGGCGCGACGGAGCTAAAAGCGGGTTCTGCAACCCGTCCTTTCTTCGGTGTGCAACCCGCGCTGGTCGATAATGAAGGTATCCCGCAGGAGGGCGCTTGCGAAGGCAATCTGGTCATTACCGATTCCTGGCCGGGCCAGGCACGTACCCTGTTTGGCGATCATGATCGCTTTGAGCAAACCTATTTCTCCACCTTCAAAAATATGTATTTCAGCGGTGATGGCGCGCGTCGTGACGAAGATGGCTATTACTGGATCACAGGCCGTGTGGATGACGTCCTGAATATCTCCGGCCATCGTCTGGGAACGGCTGAAATTGAATCCGCACTGGTATCACATCCAAAAATTGCAGAAGCCGCTGTTGTCGGAATTCCGCATAACATCAAAGGTCAGGCTATTTATGCCTACATCACTTTGAATCATGGCGAGGAGCCTTCACCGGAACTCTATACGGAAGTACGCAACTGGGTGCGTAAAGAAATAGGGTCCATCGCCACACCGGACGTTCTTCACTGGACTGATTCATTACCCAAAACCCGTTCCGGCAAAATTATGCGTCGCATTCTGCGCAAAATTGCAGCCGGCGACACCAGTAATCTGGGAGATACCTCAACGCTTGCGGATCCGGGCGTAGTCGAAAAATTGTTGGAAGAAAAACAATCAATGAAAGTGCCGTCATAATTTTCACCGCCCTGGCGCGGTGAACTCTATCAATGCCTCACAGGAGTCACTGAGATGAATGATCTCATTTATCAGAGAGTTGTAAGTAACCCGCGCTTCAGGGAACTGGTGCAAAAGCGCAGCCGTTTTGCCTGGCTTCTGTCCGGCATCACGCTGGTGCTGTATGTCGCTTTTATCTTGCTGATTGCGTTCGATCCGCAATGGCTGGGGACGCCCTTGTATGAAGGTGCCACAATCACGCGGGGTATTCCGGTTGGCGTCGGGCTGATCGTGATTTCTTTCATCCTCACTGGCATCTATGTCATTCGCGCCAACAGCGAGTTTGACCAACTGACGGCTGATATTATCCGTGAGGTTAAGCCATGATCGCACGCCGTAGCTCCCTCTTTTTCCTGATGTTATCTCTGGTTTTGCCTTTCAGCGCTTTTGCAGCAGAAGGTATTGCAGGCGAGGTAAAACGTCAGCCTCTTAATATTGAAGCGATCGTGATGTTCGTCTTGTTTGTCGGGGCGACACTTTATATCACCTACTGGGCTGCTAAACGGACGCGTTCCCGTCAGGATTATTATACGGCTGGCGGCCGAATTACCGGGCTGCAAAACGGGATGGCGATTGCCGGTGATTTCATGTCTGCCGCATCTTTCCTTGGGATCTCTGCGCTGGTTTATACCTCCGGTTACGATGGCCTGATCTATTCCATCGGTTTCCTTATCGGCTGGCCAATCATCCTTTTTCTGATTGCTGAACGTCTGCGTAATTTGGGTAAATACACCTTCGCCGACGTCGCGTCATACCGGTTGAAGCAAAAGCCAATTCGCCTGCTCTCGGCCTGTGGTTCGCTGGTTGTGGTTGCACTGTATCTGATTGCACAGATGGTGGGTGCCGGTAAGCTTATCCAGTTACTGTTCGGCCTGAACTACCATGTCGCAGTCATCCTGGTTGGGATCCTGATGGTGCTTTACGTGTTGTTCGGCGGCATGCTGGCAACAACCTGGGTACAAATCATCAAGGCAATCCTGTTACTGGCAGGCGCCACATTCATGGCTGTTATGGTCATGAAATCCGTTGGTTTTAACTTCAATACCCTCTTTACACAGGCCGTCGCGGTACATTCAAAAGGTATCGCAATCATGAGCCCGGGAGGACTGGTTTCCGACCCGATATCGGCGTTATCACTGGGGCTTGCACTGATGTTTGGGACCGCAGGCTTGCCGCACATTCTCATGCGGTTCTTTACCGTTAATGATGCCAAGGAAGCCCGTAAAAGCGTATTTTACGCAACTGGCTTCATTGGTTACTTCTATATCCTGACGTTCATTATTGGTTTTGGCGCTATCGTGCTGGTCAGTTCAAACCCTGCATTCAAAGATGCCAGCGGCGTATTGCTTGGCGGTAATAATATGGCAGCGGTACATCTGGCTGATGCGGTCGGCGGGAGCTTCTTCCTCGGTTTCATCTCGGCAGTGGCTTTCGCGACAATACTGGCCGTCGTGGCCGGATTAACACTGGCTGGCGCATCCGCGGTTTCTCATGACCTGTATGCCAGCGTCATTAAAGATGGTAAGGCAACGGAGCGCGATGAGCTGAGGGTCTCAAAGATTACCGTTATCGTTCTCGGTATAGTGGCCATCGCTTTGGGGATTTTGTTTGAAAAACAGAATATTGCGTTCATGGTGGGTCTGGCATTCTCCATCGCAGCAAGCTGTAATTTCCCGATTATTCTTCTGTCGATGTATTGGGCTAAATTGACGACTCGCGGCGCGATGATAGGTGGGTGGCTGGGGTTACTGACGGCCGTGATACTGATGATCCTGGGCCCAACGATTTGGGTGCAGATTTTAGGACACGCGAAGCCAATCTACCCTTACGAATATCCGGCTCTCTTCTCAATGATTGTTGCCTTTGCAGGAACCTGGTTCTTCTCAATTACCGACAATTCTGTTGAGGGGCAAAAAGAGAGAGAGCGTTTCTATCCTCAGTTTGTTCGTTCACAAACTGGGATTGGTATCTCGCAAAGTTCTAATCACTGATTTTGATGCAAACAAAAGCAAGAAAAGGCCATCCGGGAGGATGGCCTTTTCTTTAATAGCTGCAAAATCAGAGTTATTGGCCAGTTTTTGGCCATTTCGCGTCTCAAATTCTAAATAGCAAAAAGCCCTGTACATCAGTACAGGGCTTTCCACTTATTTGATGCCTGGCAGTTCCCTACTCTCGCATGGGGAGACCCCACACTACCATCGGCGCTACGGCGTTTCACTTCTGAGTTCGGCATGGGG